>JAJCXY010000021.1 GCA_029263215.1 Acidimicrobiales bacterium | reverse complement strand
CCTCGACTCGGTGCGGCTCGCGTTCGACATCAGCGAACGATTCGACACACCGGTCATCGTGCGCAGCTCCACCCGGCTGTCGCACACCCGCAGCCTCGTCGCGGTAGGTGAACGCCTCGACGTGGAGCCGCGGCAGTTCATCGCCGACCCGACCAAGGCGGTGATGATTCCCGCCCACGCTCGTTCACGGCACCCACTCCTCCTCGAGCGCGAGGCAGAGGTCGCACGCTTTCTCGACCATCCCAGTCTCACCACGACCGAGGCAGGAGGCGCCTCGTTCGGCGTCATCACCGCCGGCACCGCGTACACCTACGTGAAAGAGGTCGCACCAGAAGCAAGCGTGCTCAAGCTCGCAGGCTCATACCCCCTGGCCGAGGAAGCGGTGCGCACCTTCTGCGACAGCGTCGACAGGGTCTTCGTAGTCGAAGAGCTCGAACCCGTCATCGAAGAGGCGGTCCAACGGCTCGGCATCGCGGTCGAGGGCAAACGCTGGTTCAGTCGCACCGGCGAACTCTCCCCTCAGGCAGTGGCCGAGGGCCTCGCCGCCGCCGGAGTCATGCCGACTCCAGAGACGACCTTCCAATTCGAAGTCGCCACCGTCGCCCGCCCGCCCGTGCTGTGCGCAGGCTGTCCACACGTCAGCACCTATCTGGCCACCAGGGCGCTCGACGTGCAGGTCGCCGGCGACATCGGCTGCTACACGCTCGCCTCGCTCGAACCACTCGCCGCCATGGACACGTGCGTGGCCATGGGAAGCAGCATCGGGATGGCGATCGGCATGGCCGCTTCCGGTGGCGCCCAGGGTCCGGTGGTGGCCACCATCGGCGACTCCACCTTCATGCACGGGGGCATCCAGGGATTGGCCGACGCCGTCTACAGCGATGCCAACATCACGGTGCTCATTCTCGACAACGGCACCACCGCCATGACCGGCGGCCAGGAACATCCCGGCACGGGCATCACGCTGCAGGGCGCCACCTCCACCCCGGTGGATCTGGTGGGCTTGTGCAAGTCCCTTGGAGTCAAGGACACCACCGTCGTGGATCCCTACGATCTCGCCGCCACCTACAACGCGATCGAGACCGCCATGGCCTATGTGGGTCCCTCTGTGGTGATCACCAACCGTCCCTGCGTGGAAGCACCGATCAAGGTGAGGGATCAGCCCTACGAGGTGATCTCCGACAAGTGCACCGCCTGCCAGGCGTGCATGACCATCGGATGCCCGTCGATCGTCTGGACCGACGAGTTGTTTGAAGGACGACGCAAGGTCGTGATCGATCCGATCACCTGCACCGGCTGCACCCTGTGCGCCCAGCTCTGCCCGCCCCTCGCCATCGTTCCCGTTCCCGTACCTGTCCTGTTGTCCGACACCAACCGTGAGGCCGCCACCGATGACTGACGAGACCAAAGGCCTGGTGCTCGCAGGGGTCGGCGGCCAGGGCGTGATTCTGGCCGGGATGATCGTCGCCGACGCCATGGTGCGCGCCGGCCACGACATCAAGCAGAGCGAGGTCCACGGGATGGCGCAGCGAGGCGGGTCCGTCTTCAGCCACATCCGCTGGGGACCCGGCGTCGACAGCCCCCTGGTACCGCGAGCGAGTGCCGAGGTGCTCGCCGCGTTCGAGTGGGCCGAGGCCATCCGGTGGGTCGACTATGTCCGCGAGGGAGGCGCAGTGGTGGTCGATCTCCGCACCATCGTGCCCCCCGGTGCGTGCGACGACCGACGCAACTGGACCACCGCCTACCCGGGCATCGACCCCGAGTTGTTTCTCGACCGCCAACTCAAGACCCGACTCATCGATGCCAGCTCCACCGCCTCCGAACTCGGCAACATCAGGGCCGCCAACAGTGTGATCCTCGGTACGGTCGCCGCCTTCTGCGGTATCGACGATTCCCACTGGGAAGCAGCCATCGAGAGCCTCGTGCCACGAGGCACCGAAGAGATCAACCTTGCCGCCTTCAGAGCCGGTCGAGAGGTGGCCGATGCCCAGGCTCCGGCTGCCACTCCCTCTCCCGAGGGGTTCGCCGGACCCCACCAGATCGACATCAACCACAGCTGGTGCAAGGACTGCGACATCTGCTCACGGGTCTGCCCCGAGTACTGCCTCGCGATCGACAACAACGGCAAGCTCGGAATCGTCGATTCCGATGCCTGCACGGGGTGTCGGCTTTGTGAACTGCTGTGCCCCGATTTTGCCATTTCTATCCGGCCGCCGATGGCCGAGGCGGTGACCACCAATGGCTGAAGCCCAACTAGTCCAAGGCAACGAAGCGTGCGCGCTTGGAGCGGTAGCAGCTGGATGCAACTTCTACGGCGGCTACCCGATCACGCCGTCGTCCGGTATCGCCGAACAGATGGTCCGGTTTCTTCCGGGCGCCGACGGTGTGTTCGTGCAGATGGAGGATGAGATCGCCTCCCTCGCAGCCGTCATCGGCGCATCCCTGGCTGGATCGAAGGCCATGACGGCCACCAGCGGCCCTGGTTTCTCATTGATGCAGGAACACATCGGCTATGCGGTGATGGCCGAGGTGCCCTGCGTAATCGTCAACGTCATGAGGGGAGGGCCGAGCACCGGAATGCCGACATCGCCCTCACAGGGCGACATGATGCAGGCCCGCTGGGGTACCCATGGAGACCACTCCGCCATCGTTCTCGCCCCGTCGTCGGTGGGCGAGGTATACGAACTCACCGTTCGGGCCTTCAATCTGGCCGAACGATTCCGCACTCCGGTGATCGTGGTCTACGACGAGATCGTCGGCCACACTCGCGAAAGCGTGGTGCTCCCCGACGCCCTCGAGATCACCGATCGTGTCCGTGCCGAAGGCGACCCCGAGGAGTTCCGACCCAAGGCCATCACGCCCAACGGCGTTCCGCCCCAGGCTGCGTTCGGTGATGGCTACCGTTTCCACGTCACCGGGCTGGCCCACGACGAGCGGGGTTTCCCCACCGAGGACTCCCAGGTCGCCGGGGCCCTGCTCACGCGGCTCCACAGCAAGGTCGACGATCACGAGGACGAGATCGTCGACGTCGAAACCTTCATGATCGACGATGCCGACCTCGCCATCTTCGCCTACGGGATAGTCGGTCGATCGGCTCGAGAGGCCGTGATGGAGGCCCGAGCCTCCGGCATCAAGGCCGGACTCATCCGCCCCCGCACCGTCTGGCCGTTCCCAGCTGAGCACATCGCCCGAGCCGCCGAGCAGGTCGACACGATCATCGTTGCTGAGATGAATCTCGGCCAGATGATCGGCGAGGTGGAACGGGCCGCCCAGGGCCAGGCCGAAATCGTCGGCCATCTGAGAGCAGACGGTGAACCGATGACCCCCGCCCACCTTCTCGCCTTGATCACAAACGTCGAGGCCGACCGGAAGCAGCCATGACCGACATCAAGACCTACCTCCGCGAATGGGCGATGCCCCACGTCCTCTGCCCGGGCTGTGCCCACGGCATCGTGCTGAGATCGTTTCTCGAAGCAGTCGATCAGCTCCAACTCGAACAGGACAAGGTGGCAATGGTGGCCGGAATCGGCTGCAGCAGCCGCCTGGCCGGCTACGCCGATTTCTGCACCCTCCACGGCACCCACGGACGAGCGCCCGCCTTCGCCACCGGGCTGAAGTTGGCCCGCCCCGAACTCGACGTGGTTGTCGTCACCGGCGACGGAGACGGCCTCGCCATCGGCGGCAACCATCTCATCCATGCTGCCCGCCGCAACATCGACATCACGGTCATGTTGCTCAACAACTCGATCTACGGGATGACCGGTGGCCAGGCCGCCCCAACCACCCCCCAGGGTGCGGTGGCGTCCACCACCCCGTCGGGCAACACCGAGGCCTCCTTCGATGCCTGCGCACTCCTGCAGGGGGCGGGCGCATCGTTCGTAGCGAGGGTTCTCGCCGCCAATCCCATCGAGATGACCAAGGTGATGGCCGATGCCATCACCCACCCCGGGTTCTCTTTCATCGAGGTGGTGAGCGATTGTCCCGAGTATTTCGGGCGCTACAACAAGGCCGGAGGCGGGGCCGAGATGCTCGTGTCTCTCACCAGCCGCGATGTGGCCGTGGCCGGACCGCTGGCGGCCAAGCGGTTCGTCAACCATGTGCCCTCGTCTGAGCCACCACCGGGAATGGACACCGGCGTTCTCCAACGCGAGGTCCGCCCGATCTTCTCGGGGATCCGAGGAGGCGACACCGATGAGTCGTAGTGAGATACGCATCGCCGGAGCCGGAGGCCAGGGCGTCGTCACCGCCGGCAGGATTCTCGCCGAAGCCGCGATCCTCTCGGGAAAGACAGCCACCCACAGCCAGGTTTACGGGCCCCAGTCGCGGGGCGGCGCCAGTCGATCCGATGTGGTGATCGACACCGCGGAGATCGGCTTCCCCCTCGCCTACAACCTCGACCTGCTCATAATCTTGAGCGACGAGGCCTACACCAAGTACCGGCCCGAACTCGACGACGACACCCGCATGATCGTCGACCGCGACTGCGCTCCCGACTCGACCCCGGGCTCGGCCACGATCTTCCCGGTTGTCGCAACGGCCCGCTCTGTCTCCGGAGGCGTGTTGGCGACGGGCGTAGTGGCTCTCGGCGTGCTTCAGCAGGTTGCCGACTTCATCGACGCCGACACCCTGCGCCAGGCCGTCGGGGCCCGGGTGCCCGCAAAGTTCAAGGCCATGAACCTCGACGCCCTCGAAGCAGGAATGGGTCTGGTGGGGGCCACGACATGAACGAAGAGCCCACCACGCGCGAACGGATTCGGGCCGAGGCCGCGGCCCTCTTTCGCCGCAAGGGCTTCAACGGCACGAGCATGGCCGAACTCGCGGTCGAGGTGGGGATCACCAAATCGAGCCTCTACCACCACTTCCCGAGCAAGCAGGCTCTCCTGTCGGAGATCATCGAGCTCACTGTGAATCGGGTGGCTCCCCTGGTGCAGGCGGTGGCCGACTCAGACCTCCCCATTGCCGAGAAGATGTGCCGCGCCGTCGCCATCCATGCGGTCGAGGCGATTCATGATCAGGACGCGGTCGCCTGTTTCATCGAGGAGGGCCGCTATCTCGCTCCAGACTTCATGGCCATCCACGTCGTAGCGCGCGACGACTATGAGCAGATCTTCAGAGAGATGTTCGAAGAAGGCATCGCGTCGGGCGACTTCCTCCCCCAGGACGCCGACCTGGCGGTGAAGGGGATACTCGGGATGTGCAATTCGGTGGTGCGCTGGTACTGGCCCGGCGGTTCCCACACCCCCGATCAGATCGCTTCGGAATTTGCCCTGTTCGCCGTACGCGGAGCCACCGGCTCCGCCCGGCCGCTGCGATCCCTCGAAATGGATTCTCGATGACAGGCGCCCTCGAGGGAATCACCGTCCTCGACCTCTCCCAGGGAGCCGCGGGGCCCACCTGCGCCATGGCGCTGGGCGACCTCGGCGCCACCATCATCAAGATCGAACCACCCGGCGGTGAATGGGGTCGTGGTCTCGGCCCTCCCTTCGTGGGAGGTGTCGCCGCGGCGTTCCTGGGAATGAACCGCAACAAGCGCAGTGTGGTGATCGACCTCAAGAAGTCGGGCGGCTCCGATGTCGTCCTCCGACTCGCAGCCCACTGCGATGTGGCCTTGGAGAGCTTCCGGCCCGGGGTGGCCGACCGCCTCGGCATCGGGTTCGAGGCCCTCACCGCGGTTAACCCGCGGCTCATCTACGCGGCCATCTCCGCCTTCGGTCAGAGTGGGCCGTGGCGGGACCGACCCGGCGTCGATGGCGTGGCCCAGGCCATGGGCGGAATCATGAGTGTGACGGGCACTGCCGACGGGCCACCGGTGAAGGTCGGTGTTCCGGCCGCCGACATGGCCGCGGGGGTCTACGCCTCCCAGTCGATCCTCGCCGCGCTCTTCGCTCGCGAAACCACGGGCCGAGGACAACGCGTCGACGTCTCGCTCCTCGACTCTCTCATGGCCTACCAGGTCGTACCCCTGTCGATGTACCTCTCGAGCGGGCAGTCGCCTCAGAGGTTGGGCAGTGCAGCGCCGTACGCGGCACCCAACGAGGCCTACCCCACCGCCGACGGCCACGTGATGGTGGCCGCCTACGCCCCCAAACGATGGCACGCCCTCTGCGGGGTGCTCGGTCGACCCGAACTGGCCACCGACCCGCGCTTCGACACCAACGAGAAGAGGGTGGCGGGCAGGCCGGCCCTCACCGAGGTGTTGGAGCCCCTGTTCCAAACCAGGACCACCAACGAATGGATCCAGGCCCTTCAAGACGCCGACATCTTGTGTGGTCCCCTCCTCGGCTACCCCGAACTCGTCGCCGAAGATCACGTCGTCGCATCAGGCACCTTGGTGGATGTCGACCATCCGGCGGTAGGCACCATCAGCACGCCGCGCTTCCCCGGCCGATTCTCCGAGACGCCCTGCGATCTCTCCGGCCCACCGCCGCCCCTACCGGGGGAACACTCCGAATCGGTGCTGAACGAATATGGCTACCAAGACGACGAAATCCGAGACCTGCTCCACCGCGGAATCGTGAGCGGTGTACCGAAAGGAACAACCTAGTGAGCGACGAAACGACCCCAGCCGAAGAGGAGCCGGTGCTCTACCAGCGCGAAGGGGCGGTGGGGGTGCTCACCCTCAACCGGCCCAAAGCGCTCAACTCGCTCACCGTCGGGATGCTGGAGACCATGGGTGAGATCCTCGATGGGATAGAAGCCGATGCCGACACCCGCGTGCTGGTGGTCACCGGCACCGGGGAGAAGGCATTCTGCGTCGGAGCCGATCTGAAAAGCCGAGGCGAGAAGTTCGATGCCGGCCTGATCCACGATCCTCTCGGACTTCTGGTGCGCAGCGTCTTCGGACGCCTCGAGAATCTCCACGTACCGGTGATCATGGCCATTCGTGGCTACGCCCTCGGAGGCGGTCTCGAACTGGCGCTGGCCGGTGACCTGAGAGTTGCCACCGAGGGAGCCCGGCTCGGGTTCCCCGAAGCCAAGGTGGGAAGTCTCCCCGGCGCCGGCGGCACCCAACGGGCCACCAGGTTGATAGGGCCCGGCTTCACGAAGGAACTCATGTTCACCGCCGATCACATCGGCGCCGCCGATGCCCTTCGAATGGGCCTCGTCAACCGCGTCGTGCCCGACGACGAGTTGATGGAGCGCACGATGGAGTTGGCCACGCGTATCGCGGGCCGGGCTCCGCTCTCCCACGACCGGGTGAAGGCGCTCGTCAACCGGGCGTCGGAGACCGATCTGGAGACGGGCTTGGAGTTGGAATCCACCAGCCACGCCGTCCTCCGGGCGAGCGAGGATCGTGATGAAGGGATCCTCGCCTTCAACGAGAAGCGGCCACCGGAATTCAAGGGGCGCTGAGATGACCGCTCCCACCAAAACCCAAAGGATCATGGAGGTAGCACGGTGAATGTGAAGGATCGAGTAGCCATCGTCACGGGATCGGGCCAAGGCATCGGCGAGGGAATCGCGAGGGTGCTGGCCGAGGCCGGGGCGCGGGTCGTCGTCAACGACCTCGACCAGGCGAGGGTCGACGAGGTGGTCGCCGATATCGGCGACGGCGCGATCGGCCATGTCGCCAACGTTGCTACGGCTGAGGGGGCCGAGAGCCTCATCGCCGCCGCCAAGGATGCGTTCGGCAGAGTCGACATCCTGGTCAACAATGTCGGCACCGCGCGCGACGGCTATCTGGCCAAGATGAGCGAGGACGACTGGGACACCGTCATCGCGGTGAACCTGAAATCCCAGTTCCTGACCTGTCGGGCCGTCGCCCCGATCATGATGGAACAGGAGTCGGGACGGATCATCAACATCACATCGCGGGCCTGGCTCGGCGGACCCGGTCAGGCCAACTATGCGGCTTCGAAGGGAGCGGTCATCAGCCTCACCCGCACCCTGGCTCTCGAGATGGCCCGCTTCGGCATCACCGCCAACTGCATCGCCCCTGCTCTGGTCGACACCCCCCTCTTCCGGGGCCTGAAGGAGGAGGTGCAGGAACGACTCGTCAAGACCATCCCGGCCCGCCGCATCGGCACACCGGCCGACATCGGCAACGCGGCCCTGTTCCTCGCCGCCGACGAGTCGTCCTACGTAACCGGCCAGACCCTCTACGTCTGCGGTGGCCGCAGCGTCGGCGCGGGCTGAGAAAGGCAGCGACCCATGGGCATGACGATGGCCGAACGCATCCTGGCCGAGGCGGCCGGGAAGGATCAGGTGCAGGCGGGGGAATTCGTGGTTGCCGAGATCGACCTGGCCCTGTTGCACGACATCTTCGCGGCCGGCGTCTTCGACACCCTCCTCGATGTGGGGGTGGCCGACGTCTTCGATCCCGAGAAGGCGGTAGTAGTGGTGGACCATCTGGTTCCCGCACCATCGGCTGAAGCGGCCGCGGTCCATCAGAAGATCCGGGACCACGTGGCCCGCCTCGGAATCAACTCGTTCTACGACGCGGGCGACGGCATCTGCCATCAACTCCTGCCGGAGCGGGGCCACATCCGGCCCGGCTCACTCGTGGTCGGAACCGACTCGCACACCACCAGCTACGGCGCCCTCGGCGCCGGCGGCACCGGCATCGGCACTTCCGACATGGTCTATGCCCTGGCCACCGGCAAGCTCTGGTTTCGAGTTCCCGAGACCCTCCGCTTCGAGTTCACCGGCGACCTCATGGCGTCGGTGTCCTGGAAGGACGTGATCCTGCACCTCGCCGGCCGGTTCGGTGCCGATGCGGCCCAGTACCGGTCGATGGAGTTCGGGGGTCCGGCCGCGGCCAACGCCGATATGTCGAGCCGCCTCACCGTGGCCAACATGGCCGTGGAGATGGGGGCCAAGTTCGGAATGTTCGCGGCCGACGACGTCACCGACAGCTATCTCCGCGAGCACGGCGGCGTGGGCAGCGACCCCTTCGGCCCCGATGCCGACGCCAGCTACGCCGAGGTGCACGAGATCCACCTGTCGGACCTCTCGCCCCAGGTCGCCCTGCCCCACGAAATCGATCGGGTCAGCCCGATCGAAGAGGTCGTCGGGCTCACGGTCAATCAGTGTTTCCTCGGCTCGTGCACCAACGGCCGCATCGAGGATCTCGAGGCCGCGGCCGAGATCGTCGCCGGCAAGCAGATCGCCCCCGGAATCCGTCTCCTGGTGGCTCCAGCATCGCGCCGTGTTCTTCAGGAGGCCACGAGGTCCGGAGCGCTCGAGTCGCTCATCCAGGCCGGCGCCACCGTCATGGCCCCCGGCTGTGGGCCCTGCTTCGGCGGACACGGCGGCCTGCTGGGGCCCGGCGAGCGCTGCATCGGCACCCACAATCGAAACTTTCCCGGCCGAATGGGAAGCGCACAGGCCGAGATCTATCTCGCTTCGCCCGCAACGGTGGCCGCTTCGGCCCTGGCCGGTTGCATCGCCGATCCGAGAGAAGCGGAGTCCACCAATGGCTGACAATGTGCGCACCGGCGAAGTCATGACCGGACGGGTGTGGCGCTTCGATCACGACATCAGCACCGACCTTCTGTCTCCTGGTGCCTACGCCATCGATCCGGTCGAGGTGAGGAAGCTCCACGTCCTGGAGTCGATCAATCCGAGTTTCGCGGGAGAGGTCGAGTCGGGAGACGTTCTCGTCGCCGGCCGCAACTTCGGCTGTGGATCGAGCCGGGAGACGGCGGCGGAAAACCTCAAGGTTCTGGGCGTGGCCTGCGTGGTCGCGGAATCGTTCGCTCGGATCTTCATGCGCAACGCGGTTGCCGTGGGTCTGCCGGTGCTTGTCTGTGCCGGGGTCCATGAGGCTTTCTCCGAGGGTGAGGGAGCGGAGATCGATCTGTCTTCGGGGCTGGTTCGCAATACCGACACCGGTTCAGAACTCACCGGAGACTCACTGCCTCAGGAGATGCGGGAGATTCTCACCGCGGGTGGCATCCTTGCCGTCCTGCGAGAGTCGACGGGCCAGCACCTGTCTCTTTGACGAGGCTCCCGGCCGACCCTACTGTCGTGTCACTCATGGGGAGCGTCACGACGATCGAACCCGGACTCGAGGGCTCGCTTGTCGAGCTGCTCGAAGTGCTGGGCCGCACCACCGACGCGATGGTCGCGATCGACGGCGAGATGCGAATAATCGCCTGGAACGACGCCGCCACCTCCCTGCTCGGCTACGACGCCTCTGAAGCGCTGGGGCGGCCGTGTCACGAGATCCTGTGCTGGCGTAACCGCTGCGGCGACACGGTGTGCGACGGAGACTGCCCATCGGCTCTGCCCGGCGAGGCGGATGAACTGGTCGAGACCCAGGAGGTGCTGGGCCTGTCGGCCACCGGAAGGAGTCTCTGGTTGAGTGCTTCCTCCATTGTTCCGCCCCTGGAGATCCGCGATCAGTGCCGGTTGGTCCACCTCGTGAGAGAGGTTTCTCTCCCTCCCGAACTCGAGCGGGTGATCATCGAGCGCGTTCAGGATCTGAGTCCCCGCGCCACCCCCCGTAGCAGCGAACTCGACGTACTCACGCCACGCGAGCACGAGGTGCTCGAACTCCTCACCCAGGGTCTCGATGGTGCGGCCATCGCGGAGCAGCTGTTCGTCTCGCCGGCCACGGTGCGCAATCACATCCAGCACATCTTGTCGAAGCTCGGTGTTCACAACCGGGTGGAGGCAGTGGCGCTCGCGCTTCGCAATCGCTGAGCGGAGTGCGCCATCGTGGTGGCGGCCACCAGCGTCGTCCACACGAGTGCAGCCATGAGGAGGTGGGCCGCGATCACCACACTCGAGTCGACGCGGGTGAAGACATTGGCCGCACCGAGGAGCACGTTGACCAGATAGGCGAGGCCGGCGTAGTGCACGAGGGCGCCTTCGGTGAGCGGACGCTTGCGCCGAACGGCCTGCCGGCTCAGATACACGAGATAGATGATGCCCACCCCGGCCAGAGCCCGGTGCAGGTAGTGCACGATCATGAGGCGATGCGTTGATCGGGGGAGAAGCTCATCGCCCACCAGCGGCCAGCCGCTGATGTAGAGGTTGTGCACGTAGGAGCCGAGCAGGAGAACGGTCAGGGCACCGGCGGCGCCGGAGGCGAGCAGGATCGTCCACTGGCGGTTGTCGGGCCGAGGGGCCGCTGACGGCTCGGCTGCCGTGTTCACCACCACGATGGTCAGCAAGGCCACCACCAGCATCGAGATGGCGAGATGGACCGACACCAGATCGGCATCGAGGTCGTTGGTCACGATGAGGCGCCCGACCCACGCCTGGCCACCGATCACCCCCACCGCCGCTACGGCCGGTGCGACGATGGCGCTCTCTTCGCGATGGCGCCGCCATGCCGCTACCGCGGTGGCGATGGCCAGAAGCCCCACCAGTGCCGCGATCCAGCGGTGGGTCCATTCGACGACCATGTGGTATTCGGCTCGGGGTAGGACGCCACCGAGCAGGCCGTCCTGACACAACGGCCAGCTGTCTTCGCAGCCGTATCCGCTCCCACTGCCGCGGGTGTACCCACCGATGGCGATCAGCAGCAGGGTGGTGCCAAGAGCCGAGCGACTCAGGATTCGGGTGGAGGTGAACGAGGTAGCTGTCATCTGGTCTGGTGCCTCATGTAAGGGTGGCCCCAACATCGAGAATCGTGGCGGCGAGTCGCCGGCCTCTCGCTTCGTCGGAGACGATGGTGTCGGCCAGCACGACCTGCTGACCACTGCTTTCGATTCCTGCCTGCTCGTCGCGGTCGGCGTTGTCGAGCACAAACGTTGCCGCCAGCCGGGCGTAGATCTCACTCACCGCGGAGGCTGAATGGGAAAGACCCCGCGCCCTCATCTGCTCACAACGAGCCTTGGCCCGATGGGCTTCACCACTGTCGGAGATCGCCACACCCGTGACGATCGGGCTCACCGCCACCACCGACCGTCGACGAACCTCCAACAGGTCGGCGACGCCGGGCAGGGTGAGAATCGGCTCGATGCTTGCCACCGGGTTGCTGGGCCCGATCACCACGAGATCGGCATCGGCGATGGCCCCGAGCACTTCTGGCGTCGCCTCCGCACCCTCGATGCCCTCGTAGACAACCCTCTCCACCGGCCCGGCTGCGCCGAGTTTCACGAACCACTCCTGGAACGGATGGGTTTGCTTGCCAACGGAGAGATGGGTACTCACCTCAGAGTCGGTCATGGGCAGGATCCGGGTGTCGATCCCGAGCCGGTGGGCGAGCAGGGTGGTCGCTTCGGTGAGAGTGCGGCCTTCGTCCAGCAGGCCGGTGCGCATCAAATGGGTGGCCAGATCAAGATCACCGACGTTGAACCAGGGGTCGTCGCCCAGTGCCCTCAGTCGGTCCATGGTGTGGAAGGTGTCGCCGCGCACACCCCAGCCGCGGCCCGAATCGAGGAGGCCACTCAAGGTGTAGAGGTTGGTGTCGATGTCGGGGCAGATCCGCTGGCCGTAGCGCCAGAGATCATCGGCGGTGTTGATCACCAGGGTGAGGTCGCCGGGCGGAAGTTGGGCTGCGAGGGGTCCGGCCAAGCGCCCACAACCGATGCCTCCGCCGAGCACGGTGACATTGGGGCCCATGGTTGACGCTCGCTCAGGAACGGGCGAAGACGCCATCGGCATCGGTGGCGAAGGCCTCGAGCAGGAAACGCTCCTGAGGTTTCTCCGACGCGGTCTTGGGGATCTCGTCGACCACCTGCAGGTAGCTCGGAACGAAATTCGACTCGAGCCCAGCCCGACACGACTCGAACACCGCGGCGGGATCGAACCGATCTCGATCGACGATGGTCACCGCGGCGACGACATCCTTCTCGCCCGGTGCACCCGAGGCGGCGGTGACCCCGTAGACGAACACGTCGCTGATCTGGGGGTGTTCGGCGAGCACCTTCTCAACGAAGCCGGGGTTGACGAAGTCTCCGTTGTGGCGCAACCCGCCGCCCTTGCGATAGTCGAAGAAGAACCACCTGTCGTCGTCGGTATGGCCCATGTCGCCCGACCTGAGCCAGCCGCCGCGGGTCTTGGCCGACGATGCCTCGGGATTGCCGTGGTACTCCACCTCGGCCGATCCGCCTCCCTCCGGCCGCGAGCAGATCTCCCCCACGATGCCCGGCGCGCACTCCTCGTCGTTGTCGCCGAGGATCCTCATGTCGAGGCCGGCCATGGGCCGGCCGAAGGAGCCCACCGGTCCCTCTCCGATCGGCTTGTAGGCAGCGCCGCCTTCCACCGCTCCGTACCATTCGAACACCGACACCGCGAAACGCTCCTCGAACGATTCCCAGATCGCGGGAGGCATCCCGGCACTCACGACGAAACGCACCGGGTTGTCGTTGTCGTCGGGCTGCGGTGGTTCGCTGTAGACGGCGGTGACCATGCCACCGAGAAGACTGAAAGTGCTGCAGCCGTAGTGGCGACACACATCCCAGAGATGCGATTTGGTGAATCGTCGGCTGAACACCGCCCGCAGACCCATGCTCAGCGCGGGAGCGAGGGTGACAGCCTGAGCGTTGCCGTGGGTGAGCGAGAGACCGGTGTAAGGGCGGTCATCGGGGCCGTAGCCGAGGAGCAGGCCGAGCATGGCGAACAGGCCGAAGCGTTCATTGGGAAACACCACTCCCTTCGGATCGCCGGTGGTGCCGGAGGTGTAGATGATCTGGAGGGGATCGGTGGACGTCTGAAGACGAACGTCCACCCCGATCTCGGGCCCCGCGAGGATGGTGGCGATCGAACCGGTGGCGCCGACATCGTCGAGGGCGGGCGCTTCGGGGTCGCCGGTGGCCAGAGCCAGCACCCAGCCGGCCCCACCCAGCACAGAGCGTGCCGCACCAACCGCGGGAAGGGCGTAGTCGCCGCAGACCACACCTCGACACGCCGCATCGCTGAGCATGAAAGCGAGCTTGTCGCCCTTGGTGCGGGGATCGATGGGCACCGCAACCGTTCCTGTGATCGACGCCGCGATCAGGGTTTCGACGAACTCCGGATGGTTCCGCATCATCAGGGCAAACCGATCGCCGCGTTCCATTCCCCGGTCGATGAGGGCCCGAGCCAGTCGGTTGGCGTTGAGATCGAGTTCGGCGAAAGTGCGGACCTCGTCGGGGGTTGCGCCTCCGTCGAGGCTCAGATGCTCGAAGGTCAATACGTCGAGGTCGGGCGACTCCAGCGCTCGACTGTGGATCATGTCGGCCAGGACGAGGTCGTTGCGTTCACGCATGGCGGCCACTCAGTTCGAGAGGATGGTGACGCACATGGCCGCCGCGTCGGTGCCGATGGTGCCGCCGCCGTTGTGGGCCAGGCCCACCGACGCGCCCTCCACCTGGCGGTCTCCGGATCGGCCCTGGAGCTGCTCGGCGAGCTCCACGATCTGAGCGATCCCGGTGGCCCCGACCGGATGACCCTTGCGTAGAAGACCGCCGGAGGTGTTCACCGGAACCCTGCCTCCGATCGTGGTTTCGCCGGCCTCGACGAGCCTGCCGCCCTCCCCGGGGGCACACAGGCCGAGTGTTTCGTAGGCGATGACCTCTGCCGGCGCACTCGCGTCGTGGCATTCCACGAGGCTCAAATCGTCGGGTCCTATCCCCGCCTCTTCATAGGCCTCGGTCACGCAGAGGCGCGCCACATCTTCGTCGTCGGGGCCACGATCCCACCCCGAGTGGAGCACGGTCGACCGGATTCGAACCGGCTTGTCGATGCCCAGCCGGCGGGCCCGTTCGGGGCTCACGAGCACGACGGCTGCAGCGCCGTCGCCGATCGGGGAACACATCGGTCGGGTGAGCGGCTCGGCGATCATTGGTTCGGCGAGCACATCGGCCACGGTGAGTTCCTGACGGAACTGGGCGCGCGGGTTGAGGTGTCCGTGACGTGAGTTCTTGGCCGACACTGCGGCGAACTGCTCGACTGTGGTGCCGTGGCGATCCATGTGGTTGCGGGCCACCGCGGCGTAGATGTCCATGAACATCGAACGTTTCTCGCCGGCTCCCTCGGCTGCGGAACTCGCCCCCGCGGCGTCGGCCTGCTTCTTCAGACCGGCCATGAACTCCTGGAGCATCTCGACGTCGACTGCGCCGCTGAACGCGGCGAAGGACTTCCTCTTGTCTTCGTGGTAGAGCTTCTCGACTCCAAGCGCGAGCACACAGTCGTAGAGCCCGGCGCTCACCATCGCCGCGGCCTGGTTGACGGCGGTCGATGCCGATGCGCAGGCGTTCTCCACATTGATCACCGGCAGCTTCCCGAGCCCGATCCCTCGAAGCACCACCTGACCCCGGATCGATTCCTGACCGGTGACGAGCCCGGCCGCGGCGTTGCCCACATAGGCGGCGTCGAGGTCGTCGCCGGTGATGCCGGCGTCGGCGAGGGCCGCGGTGACGGCCTCACCGCCGATGGCTTTGAGGCCGCGGTCGAGCTGCTTGCCGAAGGTGGTCATCCCCACACCGGCGACGATTGCGTTGGTCTTCATCGTGGGGGCCCTACCTGTCGGGGGTCTTGAAGGGTGATCAGATCAGTCCGCTGCCGGGGACGTCGAGCGCGTCTTTGAGGAACTCGAGCTCGGCTTCTCTCCAGGGGAGGGGGCCTGGTCGGGTGAAGAATCCGTCTTCGGTGAGTTCTGTGATCACCTCGTCGGAACGGGGGAACGGGTTTCCGTATTCGTTGAGATGGAAGAGATCTTCGAAGGGTTGGCGGGGCCGTTGCCCTCCGGCTTCCCACGATTCGGCCGGGTAGCCGACGGTCTGCAGGAGTAGTACGCGACAGCCGTCGGGGAGGCCGAGTTGCTCGCGGATCTCCTCGGTGTCGGCAGTGCCGAGGCAGCATGTTCCGAGGCCCTGCTCGTAGGCCATGAGGGTGGCTTGGGCGATGCCCTGGCCACAATCGACCTCGTTGATCCCCGCCCCTTTGAGCATGTCTCGGATGCCGTCGAAGAAGGGGATGATCTTGTCCTCGAGGTCTGACTTCTTGTTGTCGCCCACACCGAGAGCACCGGCGGCGAGGAGTTCTCGGAGGCGATCACTTTGCTCGTCGACCGCGTTGGCGTCGAAGAACCAGACGATCGTGACCGGCGCACGGCGGATCTGGTAGCCGGCGATGGGTGCAAAGAGAGCGTCGATGGTTTCCTGGGGCGCCGAATCGCGGTACACCACGATGGCGCGCAGGCCCCCGACATTGCCCCAGTGTGATGCCCGGCGGGCTGCCTCCAACATGAGCTGGATCTTCTCGGGCTCCACCGGCTGGTAGGGCCGCATGAACCGGATCGACCGGCGTCGTCCCATCACCTCACGTAGTTCCATCTCTGGTGTCCCTCCTGTGCAGTCAGAGCTTTGCGCCACCGACGATGCTGAGCATCTCGTTGCAGCCGTCTTCGATCATCGACGCCCTGGCATCCCGGAGAAGTTTTTCGATCGGGTACTCACGGGCCAGTCCGTTCCCACCGAAGATCTGGAGCGCCTCGCTGGCTACTTCGAACCCTGCGGTGGTGCAGAAGGTCTTGGAGGCGATCGAATACTTGACCTCGGGAGGCCCGTCGATGCCCATGGCCCCGACCCGCCGGGCGAGAGAGCGGGCCGCTTCCACCTTGGTGAACATCTTGAACAGGCGGGTGCGCACCGCGGCATGGTCGGAGATTCGAACCCCGCCCTGCACCCGTTCGTGGGCATATTCGAGCGCCAACTCATAGGCGGCACGACCGACTCCCACGAATGTGGAGCCCATGTGGGCGTTGGCCATGGCCAGCACGGATTCCACGGTGAAGAGGTAGACCTCCGGGTCGATCACCATCCAGCGAGCCGGGATCCTCACCTCATCGAAGTGGATCTCGCCTTGGGGCAGGGCCCGCTGGCCCAGCTTGTCGAGGGGGCGGCCCCGTGACACGCCGGGCCCATCGAGGGGAACTACGCCAACGCCGCCCTTGGCGAACCCTCCGTCGCCCTCGATCGAGCAGAACAGGGCGGCCACGTCGGCGATGGTGCCGTTGGAAACCCAGGCCGCCTTGGTGCCGTTGATCACATAGTCGTCGCCGTCTCGTCGGGCGATGCAGTTCGCCTTCACCGCGGGGTCGGCGAACGAGGCCTCGGTGAAGCTGAGGGTGTCGCTGCCGTGGTCGGGCTCGGTGATGGCCCAGCAACCGATCGAGGTGCTGTCGGCACCGAAGTAGCGATCGACCAGTTCGTCGTCACCGGTGAGGGGACCGAAGAACCGGGGGAAGCCACTGACCGAGAGGCTGATGGCCAAGCCGCTGTCGCCCCAACCGAGTTCTTCGTTGATGGCCGCCGACAGGAGCGACAACTCAGCGGGTTCGAACTCTTCGAAGTCGCCCAGTTGGTGGACGCCGAGCTGGCGGTAGCCGGCGTGGACGTCCCACAGCACGGAGTCTGGAGCAATCACATCGGCGGGGTCGGCGAGCTGATCGAGTTGGATGCCAGCGGGACGCATCACGTCGCGCGCGAATCGGTGAACCGTCTCGAGAATCGTCTGTCCTTCAGGTGAAAGACCGGCTTCGGTTGTGTGGGACTCCAATTGGCCTCATTCCGGTGGCCAGGTTGGTCCTTATGTTCGTTCGGTCCGGGGCGCGCGTTTCAGGGTCGAAGGTCCTTTGGTGTCCCTGCTGTCGTCAGGCCCAGATGCGGTCGGCCACACCTACGAGATGGCTCAGCTTCGCCCACTGCTCGTCTTCGGTGAGTGCGTTGCCTTCCACCGTGCTGGCGAATCCACACTGCGGGCTGAGACAGAGTTGGCCCATCGGCACATACTCCGCTGCCTCGCCGACCCGCCCGGCAAGCTCGTCGTAGCTTTCCAGTTCGGGCCGCTTGCTGGTCATGAGGCCGAGCACCACGGTCTTCGATTCGGGCACGTGGCGGAGGGGGGCGAAGTCGCCCGACCGCTCGTCGTCGTATTCGAGGAAGTAGGCGTCGACGTCGAGTTCGTTGAACAAGACCTCGGCGACGGGTTCGTAGCCGCCCTCGGCGAACCAGGTGCTGCGGTAGTTGCCGCGGCAGAGGTGGATGGCGACGGTGAGGTCGTCGGGGCGGCCCGTGACGGCGGCGTTGATCAGTTCGGCGTAGGCGTGGGGCAGGGCGTCGGGGTCGTCGCCGCGGTCGACCGCCCCCTGGCGCATCACCGGATCGCAGAGGTAAGCGAGGTTGGTGTCGTCCATCTGTATGTAGCGACATCCCGCCTCGTAGAGGGCCTCGATTTCGGCTCGGTAGCAGGCGGCGAGGTCGGCGAAGAACTCTTCGAGGTCGGGGTAGGCGTCGATGTCTATCCCGGCGCGGCCGCCGCGGAAGTGCACCATCGTCGGTGATGGGATGGAGACCTTTGTCGTCTGGCTCGTTACCGAGGCTAGGTATTCGTAGTCGTCGACCTGGATGTTGCGGGAGTGGCGCAGCTTGCCGGCGACAGAGAGTTTGGGCGGAGTCATGTGCACCGTGTCGGCGGAGTCTGAACTCGACGCGATGTTGCCGGTCACCTCCACGCCGTCGAGCTTCTCGAGGAAGTCGAGGTGGAACCAGGCGCGGCGAAACTCGCCGTCGGTGATGCTGAGCATTCCGGTGGCTTCGAGCTTGGTGACCGCATCGGCGATGGCTGCGTCTTCCACCCCGCGGAGTTCGTCGGCGGTGATCTCACCCGCCGCAGTCCAGGCCCGCGCCCGGTGGACAACGGTTGGTCGGAGCAGGCTGCCCACATGATCGGCGCGAAACGGTGGGTCGAGATGGGTGCTCATGGGTATCTCCGTATCAGCCCGAGAGGCCGGGTTCGGTGGGCGGAATCAGATGGCCGTCGGCCAGGGCCGGCATCAGCGTGTCGGAGGGGAACTCCTGTCCCGGCGATAGCCAGGGCACCTCGACCCACCGGGTCGCCTCTGACGTGAACGCCCAGGCGATATTGGCGGACAGTGAAGGACCGAGTGAGAAGTTGTGGGGGCACAGCGCGACGCCGTGCTGATCGGCCAGATCGGCGATGGCCCGCGCTGGCGTGAGACCGCCGCACTTGACGAGGTCGGGCTGCAACACATCAATCGCTTCGGAGCGGAGCAGACGCTCAAACCCGGCGACGCTGAACACGTTTTCGCCCGCAGCCATGGGAATGTCGACCTGGGCCCGGACGCGCGCCAACGTGGCGTGATCGTCGTAGGGGTAGATCGGCTCTTCCATCCAGGTCAGGTCTGCGCCTGCCACCTTTGTGGCGAATGCCAGGGCCCCTGCCTCGTCGACCCGCCCGCTCATGTCGACCATGATGGCCACGTCGGGGCCGAGGGCTTCGCGAGCACCGAGCACGATCGCCGCGTCGGCCTCGTGCAGCTTGACCGCCCCGAAGCCGGCTTCGATGGCGTTGGTTGCGTCGCGACGGACCGCCTCGACGTCGCCCAGCCAATGGAGGCTGGCGTAGGCGGGAACGCGTTGGTGTTGGAGCGAGCCGAGCAGCTGCCACACCGGCACCTCGCGACGCCGACCCAGGAGGTCCCACAGGGCAAGATCGATCCCGCTGATGGCGGTGGAAACGATTCCTTCGGCGCCGTATTGGGACGTCTGACGCTCAAGGTGATGCCAGATCCCCGAGATGTCGGTGCTGTCGCGGCCCAAGCAGAGAGGAGCGAGCACGGCATCGATCATCGCGGCGATGGGAAGCACTGGAGTTCCTGGCTCGGACTTGGGCTGATAGGTGCCCCACCAGGTCTCACCGACGCCGACCATCCCGTCCTCGGTGGTGACGTGCACCAGGAGTTGAGGGTTGGAAGGGTCGGCCAAGACCTCGGTTCGAACCTCGGCCACAGTCAGAGCATCCATCAACGTCACAAACCTCTTGTCGTCACCCTCGCGCCGCGTCGCGACGGGCCTTGCGGATGGCGTCGATGGTATGCGCCACGATCGGACTGGGCTCCGACGGCTGCCAATTCTTATAGGCCTCCTTCGGGTCGCCGGGCCACTTCTCGCCCAGATCCACCCGGGTCTCGGCAACCGGGGCTTCAGCGAGCAGGGTTAGCGCGTTCCTCAGCACGCGAGTTTGCACCTCGCCATCACCGGGCCGGCCGAAGGAATGGCCGAAGGGAAACTCGACCCCGAGAATCCGCGAGGAGCGGTACTTCTCTGAGAGGACAGGCATCATCGTGACCGTGACGGTCGGGATACCTGCTTCTTCGATCACACGGGCCAACACGGGCACGTTCTTGCAGCAGTCCGGTCAAGCGGGGGCGAGGATCAGGGCATCGATGTCGGCGGCATGGCAGCGAGCCGCGATATCGGGCCCGGTCACGGTCCGCCATTCATCTGCTCCCTCCTCCTGGAACCCCATCACCGAGAAGTGTTCGGGAGCGGCCTCACCGATCACGCCTTCGACCGCGAGTTCGTTGAGTCGGTGGATGGGCAGGGCGACGTTCAGATCGGTGAGCAGGTCGGCGGTGTTGATGTGGAGATGGGTGGCATCGATCTGAGACTGGGCCACGCCATCGGGAATCATGCGAAGGGTCGGGTCGCCCCAGGTTGGTTCACGTCGTTCACGCTCGACATCGAACGGCTCTTGGGTCTCGGCCAAGAAGATGCCTGCGCTCGACAGGAGACCCACGCGGGCCTGGTCGAGCGGGACCTTCATCTCGGCCCAGACCGGTTCGTGGTCAAGCTGGGGTTCCGCTTCGAACATCGCCCGAAAGGCCCGCGGCAGAAACGCATAGCTGTCGACACTCAAGAGACACCCCCGGTTACAACGTCGAGCTTGTTCGCCCATTCAAGCACCCTGGACTCGGGGTCCGGAAATCGTCACCCTCGTCTCCGCACCCACGCTGCTACGGTCGGCGGCCATGACGGATTGGACGGCCATCAGTCGCCGCAACGCACGCTCGGTCCAGACCACCATCGGCTGGATCTTCTGGGATCCGGGTGCTGTCATCCGCTTCGAAGCTCTGGGGCTGCCCGGCAAGCTCGGCTACATCGCGGCGAGGGCCGCGCCGCTCGGGCCGGCCGGCCCCGAAGCTGTCGTGGCCGCGTTCGGATCGATAAGTCCGCTGGGGATCGCGTTGGCACTCGACCTGGTCGACCAGCACACCACCTACGAAGCGGTGTGGGCCGCCCGCGATGAGGCCGTGCTCGAAGGCCTGGCCGCGCATGCGCCCGAGATGATCGAACTGTTGGCTGCTATCGGCCCCGACCTGTGGCCTGTGGTCGACCAGCTTCCCCGGCTCGGACGGGTGTTCTTCGGTGCCCATCTGAGGATGGAGCGGCCCACCGATCCGGTGCTGTCGGGGTGGCACGCCATCAACTGCGTGAGGGAGTGGAGGGGCGACACTCACTGGGCACTGGTTGCCGCGGCCGACCTGTCGGGGGCCGAGTCGTCGATACTTCACAACTCATGGGTCGGCTACGAGAAGGACTGGCTCCCGGCTTCTCGTGGCAGTACCGACGAGGAAACCGCCAAGGGTTGGTCCCTGCTGGAGGCGCGCGGACTCGCCGTCGACGGCGTGGTTACCGAGGACGGAATCGAGCTGCGTCAGCATCTCGAGGACGAGACCGACCGGCTCACAACACTTCCCTGGACCCTGCTCGGCGAGTCCGCGGCCGTACGGTTCGCCGACGATTTCGAGCCTTCGTGTGAGCAGTTGCTGAGCCGGGTCGACATCACCGCCGGACCCAACTACCAGCCGGCGTCGCGTATCCGCAGCGACTGATTCGCGGACCTCCGGGTGCCGATCTGTGCGATCCTTATTGATCTCTGAATCCGAGGAGCCGACGTGGCAGTGAAATCAGTGGACGCGATGGTCGCCGAGGCCCGCCTCCAAATCGACAATCACACCCCAGCCGAGGCGAAGAGGCGGGTGGATGAGGAGGGCGCCCTACTGGTCGACATTCGCGACATTCGTGAACTCGAACGCGATGGTGTGATCCCCGGAGCCATGCACTGTCCGCGGGGGATGCTCGAGTTCTGGGTATCGCCGGGCTCGCCGTACTTCAAACCGGTCTTCGCCGAGGACATCGAGTTCGTCCTGTATTGAGCCGGCGGAGGGCGGACAAGTTTGTCCGCGAAGCTGCTCAGGGACATGGGCATGGAGAAGGTCTCCCACATCGTCACCGGCTTCGGTGGTTGGAAGACCGACGGCCTGCCCACCGTCGACTACGAAACCTGGAAGAACGAACGCGGCACCTAGGCGCCAGACGATGCTCGAACTACGACCAAACTGTGAATGGTGCGACCGCGACCTGCCGCCGGACGAACCCGATGCGCGTATCTGCACGTTCGAATGCACCTGGTGTGCGGCGTGTATCGAAGGGCCCGACAGTCCGCTCGCCGATGTGTGTCCGAATTGTGGAGGCAATGCGGTTCCCCGCCCGATCCGGCCCGCCTCCCTGCTCGACGCTCAACCACCATCGTCTCACCGGGTGATCAACCCCAACGGTCCGGCCGGGCGGGCCCGGTGTGACCCCCATACCTGATCGACAGTCACCCGCTGGCAACCGTCATCTCCGGTCGAGGCCAAGGTGACGGAGATCTCGGGGATCGCGAAGCTGGCCCAGAACAAGGGCACCGTCCACTCTGACCTGGCCCGCGACCACCTGGCTACCCAGGCGAGGCGGCCCCGGCGATCGTCTGGCTGATGAGTTCGCCCAGGTCGGTTTCTGCGTTGGATTTCTGCCAGTGGTCCAACGCCACATCGAGTGCGGCCAAGCAGACAGCGGCGGTGATCTCGTCGGCGATCGTCACCTTCTTGCGGCGCTCGGTGGCGGCGAAGGCCTCGGCGAGTTCGATGCGGTCTGAGTGCTCCTGCTGGGCCGCCGCCCCCAAGATGGTCGGCTCGGCATAGATGAGCCTGAGTCGGCGCAGGAAGAGATCGCTGTCGTCGCGATCGACCAGTGCAACGGTTACTGCATCCCTGAAGGCCTCAAGCGCCGACTGGCGACCGAGTCGCTCGACCAACTCGGCGTCGACCACAGGGTCGCGTTCGTCCCACAGCACGAGCTTCTCTTTGGTTCCGAACTGGCGGTAGATGGTCGATGCCGACACACCTGAGCGCTCGGCGACAGATTCGACCGTGGTCGCGTCGAAACCATCGATCTCGAACATGGCGACTGCGGCCGATTGGACCGCTCGCATCGTCGTGAGCCGGTTTCGTTGTCGTAGCGAGAGCTTCCCCACCATGGTCTCAGTCTATCGAAACCTGCACTTCACTGTTGAACTGACAGTCACTGTCACTATCATGAGGACATGAACAAGCTGGCGGAGGAACTCACCATCGACATCGTCGTCACCGTTGCGATCGTTTGGGGGCTCGTTCTCCTCGGCGAACCTTTGGCCCATGTACTGACGAGCCCCCTGTTCATCGTCCTCACGATTGGCGGAGTCGGCCATCTCGCCTACAAGGGCTACCACCGCGAAACCTCCCTCGAAAATGGCTGATCCAGCGCCAGCACCAGCGGGAACAGGTCGAGGAGGCCGGATCATCGGCCTCGACATTGCTCGCGCCTTCGCCATCGTGGGCATGGTCATCGTCAACTTCAAGGTCACGATGAGCGCTGAGAGCAGTGGCCCCCAGTGGCTGCGATCCGTCGCTGCCGTCTTCGACGGTCGGGCCGCCGCCACCTTCGTGATCCTTGCCGGAATCGGTGCCAGCCTCGGATCGCGTCGAGCCCGAGAAGGCAGCGACCTCGCCGAACAACGCAAGGCCAGACTCACCCTGGCGAAGCGTGCGCTCTTCCTCTTCGTGCTGGGCTGGGCGTTCTACCCGATCTGGCCCGCCGACATCCTCCACTACTACGGGCTTTACCTCGCAGTGGGTGCGGCCGTTCTGTTCGCCAGCGGACGCCAGCTCCTCATCCTCGCCGCCTCGGCCATAGCCATCTCGTTCGTATTCATCGTGACGTTCGACCCGTTTACCAATTGGAACCTCGACGACTACTCCTACGAAGGCATTGCCACACCCAGCGGCTTCTTGCGCAACCTGTTCGTGGACGGCTTCCATCCCGTCCTTCCCTGGGTCGCTTTCTACCTCTTCGGAATGTGGCTCGGCCGCACCAATCTCCGCGACGCAGCCTGGCGGCGCACGCTCTCGATCCGTGCCGCGGTCCTCGTCGCCGTCACCGAGATTACGGCATGGATCGTGCTCGGCCCCAAGGGTTCGAGCCTCGATGAACTCGACGAGACCAGCTGGCGGTGGCTGTTCTCAGTCGAGCCGATTCCGCCTCTACCGCTCTACCTCGTGGCCGGTGCAGGGACGGCTGTCCTGGTCATCACCGGGTCCATCTGGCTCGGCCAACATCTCTCGTCGAAGCTCACCGAACCGGTCGTGTCCACCGGACAACTCGCGCTCACCATCTACCTCGCCCACGTCTTCATCGGCATGGGAACCCTCGAGGCAACGGGCCGACTGGATGACCAGAGCCTGCAATGGGCCGTCGGCACCGGCCTCGTGTTCAGCCTCACCGCCGTTGCCTTCGCGTGGGCGTGGCGCCGCTATGCGAGCCGGGGACCGCTGGAGTGGCTGATGAGACGGGTGGCCGGCTGACCCGCGACCCAGCAGGATCAGGCTTCGATCAACCATTCGATGCGGCGCCACGATGTCGCGTACTGAACAACGATCAGAAGCGTGAAGATCGCAGCGACATAGGGGCGTCCGGCGACGAGAACGGCTGCTGCCCCTCCACCCAGAATCACTAGTTCCAGCGCGAGGCGGGTCCAGCCCGAGACCTCGATCGGTGCGGCACCGGAGCGGCTGGGATCGTCCAAGACGTTGAACACACCCCACACCACCGCCGCAGCGACCGGCACGGCGACCACTGATGCCCAACGTGTCGGGCCCGATGTGAGCTTCCATGCTGCCACGGCGAGGCCGGACAAGGCTCCGAGTTCGAGGCCGAAACGAAGGGCCAGGTTCCATCCTGCCATCGTGGGGGGAGTCATGATTGCTCCTGGGCTGAGCCCTCGGCGCGAGCCTTGAGCGCTTCATTCATGGCGATGAATCCCGCGTGGGTCTGGGTGTCGAGTGAGTTGCGCATGAAACGCACGAGTACACCGCTGAACTGCTCGCTTTGTACGAGGCGGGTGCCCGATGCGGTCGGCTCGAGCTCGAAGCGGTGACGACCGTCGAAAATGCCGGGGAGTCCGAGGTGACCTAGCCATTCGAAGACCTGGTTGGGTTCGGCGACGGTGACGGACGGCTTGAAGGTCATTGGCTTGCCCTCGGGGGGCTGCATGCGGTTGGTGAGCCGCTCGCCCACATCCACCTTGCCGTGGCCGGACACGATGAACGGGTTCCAGTCGGCGTAGTGGTCGAGGTCGGTGAGGATGTCCCAGACGGCTTCTGGGGCGGCGTTGATGTCGATTTCGGTGTCGAGGTTGTGTCGCATCTTGTTTTCTGTTCCCTGCGCTCAGTTATCGCAACTGATGTTGCGTTTCATAGTAAACGCCGTCTAGGATCTAAACGCAACCCCCAATGCGATAAGGTTCCCACATGACCAGCACCCACCCCCGCGTAGGCGAACAGCGTCCCGGTGGCCGAGCCGCCCGCGTACGCACCGCGGTCCTTCAAGCAACCGCCGAGCTACTGATGGAAGTCGGCTACGACCAGTTCACGGTCGACGAGGTGGCAGCCCGGGCCGATGTCCACAAGACTACCGTCTACCGGAGGTGGCCCACCAAGGCCCAGCTCATCACCGACGCGGTCCGCACCCACTCCGCGGAGAACGTGCCGATCCCCGACACCGGAAGCGTCCTCGGCGACCTCCAGGCGCTGGCCCGTTCGGTGGTGGCCAACATCGGCTCCGAGGGCGGATCACGCAGGAGCCGCTCGATCGTCGCCGCAGCCGCTCACTCCGAAGAGTTGACCACCTCGATGCACACCTTCTGGGCCGAGCGGCTGGCGGTGTCGATCCCGATCGTCGAACGAGCCATCGAGCGGGGTGACCTTCCCGCCGACACCGACCCAAACCTGATCATCGAGACGGTCATCGGACCCATCTGGCTCAGGCTCCTTCTCACCGGCGAACCGATCACCGCCGATCTCGCCGAACGCGTCGCCGAACTGGTGACCGCCGGCGCGAGGAACTCGTCCGACCGCTGAGGACCACTTCCGCGTTCTCGATCCGGACCCCATCGGTTTCTGTGCGATGCTTGCTCATCGCCAGCCCAGAGGAGTCGACGTGGCAGTGAAGTCAGTGGACGAGATGGTCGCCGAAGCCCGCCGACACATCGACAACCACACCCCCGCCGAAGCCAAGCGGCGCGTCGATGAAGAGGGCGCCCTGCTGGTCGACATCCGCGACATTCGCGAGCTCGAACGAGAAGGAGTAATCCCCTCAGCGATTCACTGCCCACGGGGAATGCTCGAGTTCTGGGTGTCGCCCGGGTCGCCGTACTTCAAGCCGGTCTTCGCAGAAGACATCGAGTTCGTCCTCTATTGAGCGGGCGGAGGGCGGACAAGTTTGTCCGCGAAGCTGCTCAAGGACTTGGGCATGGAGAAGGTCTCCCATATCGTCACCGGCTTCGGTGGTTGGAAAGCCGACGGACTGCCAGTCGTCGACTACGAGACCTGGAAGAGCCACCGCGACAGCTAGGCATCAGGAGCGGCTGCGACCCAACTGTGAATGATGCGGCCGGGATCCGCCACCCGACAATCCCAACGCCAGCGTCGACTGGCCAGAACTTCAACGACCGAAGAGTCGCTGAAGGAAGCCGCCACCCGCTCCTGGCGCACACTGGCAGCGGTCGTCCACGGCGACATCACTCAACACCTGCTCGACGTGGGCGCCGCATCCTGCCCAAGAGGGTTGGCCACAATATGAACACTTCGTTCTCCGACACACGCCGCCAGAGTATCGGGCCCTGCATTGGCGCATCCATCGCCTCGGACAACAGTGCCGCCTGGCCAGGTCAGGGCAACTAGCCAACACCTTAAGCCCACTTGCCAGAACCAGCAGGCGACCGAGCGTGCCGAACGTCCTCCAAATCTCCGCTGACCAACCCAACCCCCTCTGCATGCCAGCGGACGCGCTGGCCGACTCGACCTCAGCATGGAATGGTTGCGGAACACCAAGTAAAGGAAGAGAATTTGGCTGCCTACATGATTTTCACCGAAGCAATCACCGACCCCGATGGCCTCCAGGCTTACGCGGCCAAGGCGGTGCCCACCGTCCTGCAGTACGGCGGTATCCCCCGAATCGCGAGCGGGGCCGTCGACGTGCTGGAAGGCGAGTGGCACGGCCAGCAGACCGTCATGCTCGAGTTCGAGTCCGTGGAGGCGGCCAACGCCTGGTACAACTCAGCGGAGTATCAAGCCGTGATCGGCGAACGCCACGCAGCCGCTACCTCTAACGGTGCGATCTTCGAACAGTTCTCCATGCCCGGAAGCTGAGACCACTGCCTCGGGGTACTCCGCCCCTCAACAACAAGAGGCCCGGAAACGCACTGTTTCCGGGCCTCTCACTTGGTGGCGGGGGCAGGATTTGAACCTGCGATCTTCGGGTTATGAGAATTCTGGCCCACACGGTCTGACCTGCAACTTCGACCATTCGCCCTGTTCAGAGGGCATTTATTGCGGTGTCGATGTTCCCCACTACTCCCCCTTGCTCCCCGCTGTTTACGGTTGTGCTGTTACCTCAGTGCTACCTCGATCAGATTCGCTCTCCTCGTCGCTTCGAGCGACCCGCAGGCGCTGTTCGAGATTCAGGCGCAAAGTATCTGCTGGTCAGGGTCGATGTGTGCCGAGCGATGAGGCAAACGCTCGGGCTTGTCGGGTAAGTCTGGCTCGACGCTAGTAAGTCGCGCCGAATCGGCTTCCGTGGCATTTCTTGGGGAGGTTGTTCGGTGCCCTTGCACGCCGGGCATCGAAGCAGTCGACCTAGGCGGCCGCGTCGTCGTTGGCCACAGCCTCTGCATTCGTACTCAATCTGTGGGGTGTCATCGTGAGGTCTGTCCACCGTTCCAGTCAAGCGAATCGATCGCCGACTTGCCAGACGAGCAATCGACCGTCGCTCCGCGACAATCTCCAATGACAGCGGCCTCACGCGGACCGACAGTCCCCCGGCTCCCCAGTCCGGTGCTGGGTTGATGCAACGAATGTGGCAGAACTGTAGGTAGCGATATCACGCCCTTGTTGATCGAAGACTCGAAGTACCTGGGGGCCGGTAGATGGCAGCGTTGAGCAAGGTCATAGTCATCCTCAGTACGGGGTTGTCCCTTACGGTGATGTTCTTCGCGCTGCGAGGCGCCGCGAGCGAGGTCCGCATCCGCGTGCGGCTGGAGTGGGCGCGGGTGGCAGTCGGTGTCGGCGGCGTCGTGATCATGGGGGTCATCGTCGGCGCTCATACCCCGCTCGTGACGGCAGTCATCGTCATTGGCGGTGGGGGTCTTGCGGGGTTTGTTCAGGGACAGCAGATAGTCGTGTCTCAGCGAGAGACCCAGCTGTGGGCCAAGCGCACAGTTTGGGGGATCATCCTGTGGTCGGCGGGCCTCATTGGAATGCAGTTGGCCGGGTTGGGCGCTCGAACCGGGGTGTTCAGGGTTGGACAGGCAATTGCGCTGTTCTCCATCTCGGTGGGGTTGGGAGTCATGGCTGGACGTCGCGCCCCCGAGAAGGCCGTCAGAGGCAGCGGGGGCGCGACGGCCTTCGCTCTGTTCGTCATCGGGCTGCTGTTCGTGTCGGTCCCCGATGTTGCCGACGCCCAAGGCGAGGGCCCCGAGCTACTCACCGGTGAGGTCCAGGTCACGCTGACCTGGTCGGGACCCGCGGACCTGGACCTTTATGTCGTCGAGCCTGAAGGCTCCGAGATCTACTACGGAGCGCCGAGCGGCTCGCAGGGCGGACAACTATCGGTTGACAGCAACGCCGGCTGCGCCGTGGGATCGGGATCGTTCGTCGAGAACATCGCGTGGGCATCAGGCACCCCTTCGGGCGAGTTCCAGATCTGGGTCAGGAACTTCTCGCAGTGCGGCGACGACCAGTCGGGTGCACAGGGATTTCGCGTTGAGATCCGCGCCGGCGGTGTGGTGGAGGTCGTCGATACCGGAACCCTGGCCGATCAAGCGGTGTCGAATCCGGTGTTGATCGAGGTGGACAACAATAACGTGCCGGTCCCCGAGATCGTGTCGGCCGAGGGCGGGGAGAACCTGGACCGCGACCCACCACAGACGGGTGACGGATCGCGCCCCACAGAAGTGGACGAAGACGGGAATCCGTTGAATGGATCCGGATCGTCAAACGACGGACCCGATGACGAAGTCATAACCGACGAAGAAGCCATCGGCGCCAGTATCGCCGCGGCATTCACCGCCTTGATCATGTCGGGGTTGACGCTGACCGAGGCCGGCCAGGCTCTGACCGACATGTTCGGTAGCGCCGGGCAACGCTACGCAGGATCCCAGAGCGACTTTGGCGATCCGAGTGCCGACCCGCCACCGCCCGGCGGCGGAACCATGAGCGTCGAGGCAGCGAACCCCGACGGCACACGAACCCGTATCGATGTCGGACCCGACGGAACCGAGACAACGACCAACTACGACCGCAACGGAAACGTCACTTCACAGTCGGTGACCCCACCACAACAAGCAGGAACGTCCACTATCAGCGCGGCCAACCCAGATGGGTCCTCAACAAGCGTTGCCTCCCATGCCGATGGGGCGACAACCGAAACGCGATCTGCCCCTGACGGTTCGACCACCACCGTCCACCGCGACCCCATGGGCGGGGTCACGTCGACAAGCACTACACCTCCACCCACGCCGGGTCCGGGTACACCTACCGAAACCAGCGACGGTCCCGGGTATCAACCCGACCGCCAAGAGACCTCCAATACCGTAGAAACCAGCGGCACCACGCAACCTTCATCTCTACCTTCGCCGCCTCCTCCACCCACGCCTGCTGCCGGTACCCCCACTGACTTCAGTGACGGTCCCGGGTACCAACCCGACCACCAAGGGACCTCCAGCGCCGCAGAAACCGGCGGAGATGCGGACACGATCGGCGCTGGGGCTGATGGCCCCCCGTCGTCAAACACCCCAGGCTGGTTCACGCAACCAGCCGCCGACACCGCGCCGTTGGACGCGGAGGTGGATCCGACGGCGACTACTGTGCCGTTGGACGCGGAGGTGGATCCGACGGCCAATACTGCGCCGCTTGATGGCCCCGGCACTGGCACCAATACTGCGCCGTTGGACGCGGAGGTGGATCCGACGGCGACTACTGTGCCGTTGGACGCGGAGGTGGATCCGACGGCCAATACTGCGCCGCTTGATGGCCCCGGCACTGGCACCAACACTGCGCCGTTGGATACGCCGGTGGATCCTGGAGCCAATACCGCGCCGCTTGATGGCCCCGGCACTGGCACCAACACTGCGCCGTTGGATACGCCGGTGGATCCTGGAGCCAATACTGCGCCGCTTGATGGCCCCGGCACTGGCACCAACACTGCGCCGCTCGATGGGCCCGACTCAGGCACTGACACTGCGCCGCTCGACACAACTGTCGGTGATGCACCGCTGCCGGATTCGGCCAACTTGCCCGTCGGTGATGCACCGAGATTCTCTCCGCCCCCCGGGTTCCTGCCCAGTGGCCATGTTGTCGATGCAACCGGAGCACACATCGGCTATTGGGACCCCACCGACATCGACGCCAATGGTCGAGTGACAATGGTTGACTTGAATGGGCGCTCCGCTGTACCGGCCGTCGACATCACCGGTGACCGGATCATCGGAGTCACCGCCGGCCCGAATGCCGACACCTACGTCGGGTACGACCCGATGTCTCCGAGTGGTCCACGGGGAGTCCACTCGATGGAACCTGGCCGGACTTCGGTCATTGGACACGACGTCGATGGACAAGTCATCGATGCCGACGGCAACGTAATGGGCCAGCGCATCGACGACACCGGTCCGAACGGAGAGCCTCGCACCACCTACGTGGACGTCGACGGCAACCCGATGACAGTGGTCGAGACCACCGATGGCGGCCGCCAGATCATTGACAAGCCCCGCCAGACGGTCAGAGAGCCCATTCGGGGCGTTGAAACCAGCGACGGTCGCCTGCTCGACGCAGACGGTCGGCCCGTTGGACAGCGCATACCCGGTCAAGACGCCTACGGCAGAGACCGATACATCGATCCCGACGGAAACCCGATCACCGCGCAGCGGCCCCCAGGAAGCACCGACCCAAGCGCTCGCAGCATCGGAGCGGGCCCCGAGGTGAGCGTCCCGGTGCCGGGAACCGGAGACGGAACGTTTCCACAGAACCAAGGGCCCGCCGAGGGGGCAGGAAATGCGCTACCCAGCGCCCGCACCCAACTCACGGGTGGTGTTCGGGCCGAATGGGACCGAGTGGGAGCAGGCCTCGACGGGGAGCTGTACGGTCCCGACGGTCAGCAGGTTGGCACCATTGACAACCAAGGCGTCATGCGGACGATGGACGGCCGACCGCTACAGGGCACGCGAGGAGGTTCTCCGGGCCAGGCTCCGGAGTTCATTCACCCCGACGCAGAAAACTACGGCCGTGACATCGCCGAAAGCGACTCGAGGGGAAACACCATCACCCCGACACCGAGCGAGGACATCATCGACCGGATGATGGGGGAGCCTGACTCCTCCGCTCCGCGCGGGAGCACCGAGTCGTCACTACCGCCGCCAGGGCGATCGGGCCCGCCCGCCGATCCGGGAAGCGGCACACCGGGGACTGAGCCCGGCAGCACCGCCCTGGACCCTACGACGATTCCCGATACCACGGTGCCGGATGGGGGTGCGCCTACGACGATTCCCGACACCACGATTCCCGACACCACGGTCCCCGACACCACGGTCCCCGATACCGGCCCCCTGGACACCGGCCCCTCAGCATCGACGGCCGCGACTCGCTTGGGCGCGGCAGTGGAAACGGCCGGCAACTACCACGACAACGTGACGAAACACGGGATGACGCCTAGCGAGGCTCTCGGGGTCGGCGCCGCTCAGACCGCAGCGGGCAACGCCGCAATGGATGCACTGCCGGACAGCAGATTCGGCGGAATGACAATGACACCGAGCATGGTCACCAACGTCGGCGGCTCTGTGGCTGCCGGTTCGCTGTTGCCCAATGGTCTCGACAATTTGATGCCCGACCGCATGGCGGCCAACACGGTACGCACCGCCTATCAAGGAACCCGGGCCGTCTTCAGCGGCGAAGAGGGGGCCGTGAGCGACTTCGTCGACAGCGTGCGCAAACGCGAAGGCTTCGACCCGTTCGCAGGTTATGTCCGAGGGGCCGACTACATCACCGGCGAGGACGTCAACGACGCCACCCGAACGGCGGGGGAATGGGTGGATGACAACGCAGCAGTGGCGAACGAGCGGGCAACTGATTTCCAGCAGGGAATCGCGGACGGAGGAAAAGACAGCAATGCTGTGCTGAGAGGCTGGGATCACATCGCCCGTGGTACTTCTGAGGCGTACCAGGATCCGGGTCGCACCGCGGCCGGGGTCGGTGTTGACGTCGGCTGGATTGCCGGTGACGTCTATCACAACCCGTCAGAAGCCATCAGCGAGGCGGTCGATCATTTCCAGACGACTTCTCGACAGGGTGACTACGGCATGATCACCCAGGGTTACTCCGAGATGGCACACGAGTTTGGCGCCATGGTCGATAGCCCGTCCCAGTACGCCTCCGACATCGCCGCGGTGGGCGGGCAACTCGGACACGAGTTCGGGCAATGGATTGGCTGGTAGACGATGAGTCACACGACCGTCACCATGCGGCCAATCGAGGCGGCGGCGATCCTTGAGCTGATCGGTATAGAGCCACACCCGGGCTCTTCACTGGTGAGCGCTCTTTCGGATCCTCAGGGGTCGACCACCGAACAGGAACTCGTGCACAGTGGTCTGATTGTTGAGGAGGGCAGCAGCAGAAGGCCGAACGCGGCTGTCGGGCTGGCCCTTGCCACGTTGGCGCAACCCCAAGAGACGCTGGACTTGCACTTCGCCGGCCCAGCGGGAGAGAAGTCGATGGCGGCTGCCTTGGTGGCGGGCCACCGCGTCGTGGCCCATTTCGGTGATGATCGTGTGGAAGTTTCGTTCCCGGTGAACCGCATATCGTTGATCGGCGCGATCAGTAGCAGCATCGGCGACGGAACCGTCAACTCAGTGTCGATTGACATGCGCATCTCGCCCGTCGGCCAGTTCTTGGTCGGCACCATGGCTCGCCACCACCCGATGACATGGGAAAGCCTCGCTGAAATCAGTGGCAAGGCTGATCGCGATGTCCTGGACCAGCGGAGCGTTCTCGGGCTGGCCCTACTGGACCCCAGTGGTCTGGACGACCTCTACGGACAGCCCCACCGGGCCGAGCAGGAATTGAACGTGCTCGCGGCGCTCGATCCCCCGGTGGTTTATGAGAGTGGCGACGGGCGGTACATATTGGCGCCTCTGCTGGCGGAGGTTCTGTGCGCCGAGCCGACCGGGTCCATCGAGGCAACCCGTGTCAGATTCGATGACGAGGGAAACGTGACCGACACCGTTACCGCGGTCAGGTTCCCCCATGCCATCTTGGCGACACGACTCAGCACCGATGGTGAAGGCCGCACGGTGGTGCGAGTGTTCTCAGTCTCAGAGGTGGAGCTGGCGTCCATTGTCAGTGCACTGCTGTTCGACGACGCCGAACTGGCCGAACTAGCCAACGTACCCCGGTAGTCGGGCGGGGCTCGAGTCTCGTCCGAACCGGCTGTGCGCAGTTCGACGAGCGACGAAGCTGTCGGGCTATTGCTCCCTGATGCTCAAGGCGACATCGGTCACCGTTACCTGAAGGCCGCCAGACATCTCCGACAGCTCGAGGGCGGCGCCCGTCAGGTCGGAAGCGGCATCGGTGGTGAGCTGGGCCGACGACGTGATTACTCCGACGCCTTCAGTCACCTCACTGGCCGCGGTCGCGGCTGCGGCACTCGACTCGGCCATGTCGCCAAGGGCGACGCGCTGCTCGGCGACGGCGTCGGCGATGACCCCTGCGTTGGTCCCCAACAGGTTCAGCGAGGCCGTCATCGACTCCACCGCCGCGCTTGCGGCTGCTGCTGCGTTCTGGATCTGGTCAATTTGTCGAATGATGCCGTCCGTCGCGGCCGCGGTCTGACCACATAGGCGAAGATCTCTTGGCCGTCCTGGATCGTGTCCCAGAGGTACTTGAAGCGCACCGGGGCATGTCGGGGTGGCGGATGATGTGTGGGTCGATCCATCAGGTCGGCTTCTACCGATTGTTCTACCGGGTGCCTGATCGTCAGGCCCCCGGAAGGAGAGCAGTCATGAAGGGCCATGTCGCCAAGAAGCGCAACCGGTACTACGCAGTCATCTATGAGGGTCTCGACCCGATCACCGGCAAAGAACTCCGCACGTGGCACCCGGCGGGGACGAACAAGGCCGAAGCCACCAAGCTCGCCAAACGGCTCGCCGCCGATGTCGACGGCCGAAACGACGACACCCGATCGCTGACCTTCGGCGCATATCTCACGACCCAGTGGTTGCCGGGCAAGAAGATCACCCTGGCCAAATCGACCTGGCACGGGTATCGACGCAAGATCGAACGCCACATTCTCCCCGCCCTCGGGACGGTCCCGATCCGCCGCCTCAAGGTCACCCAGTTCGAAGCGCTATACAAGTCGAAGCTCCACCCCACCGACACGGACACCAGAGCCTTGGCTCCCAAGACGGTGTTGGAGATTCACCTCATCATCCGCGGCGCGCTCAGCGACGCCGTACGCCGCGGGATGTTGAAACGAAACGTCGCCATCGTTGCTCACGGCCCGAGGCTGCGGTCGATCCCCAAACACGAAGCCCAAACCTGGACAGCCGCCCAGTTGCAAGCATTCCTTCATGCCGCGGCCGGGCATCGATGCTTCGCCGCCCTCTGGGTCGCCGCCTGCACAGGTGTGCGTCGCAGCGAACTACTTGGGCTGCGCTGGGGCGACGTCGCCTTCGACGCCGCCACCCTGTCGATCAACCGGGGATTCGTCGCTATCGGCTACGAACTGCACGAATCACGGGGCAAGACCACCAACAGCCGCCGCTGCATCAACCTCGGCCCCACCACCGTCGACGTCCTCACCGGCTGGCACGCCTGGCAGACAGCCGAACAACGAGCCGACCGGAAAGAGCCATCGGGCTATGTGTTCACCGCAGCAGACGGCGGCCCGGTCCACCCGCACTCGATCTCACAGACCTTCGAACGCATCGCTCGCCGCGCCGGGCTCCCCATCATCAGATTTCATGATCTGCGCCAAACCCACGCCACCCTGTCGATCAAAGGCCAGGTACCCGTGAAGGTCGTGTCCGAACGTCTCGGTCACGCCACCCCCGCCTTCACCATCGACACCTACCAACACGTCCTACCCGGCATGCAAGCCGAAGCCGCCTGCTCATTCGAAGGCCTCATCGGCTGTTCTACCGGAGGTGCCCGGTAGAACACCCGGAAGAACACCAGCCGAAAACGGTAGAAGCCCCGGCCAGCACTCGGCTGACCAGGACATTTGGTGGCGGGGGCAGGATTTGAACCTGCGACCTTCGGGTTATGAGACCTATGCGCTAGCCGCCGGTAGCCCCTGCGAATGGGTGTTTCCCCTGGTGGGGAACGGTTTTGTTCTCCCCGCTGTTCCCCTCTGCTTCCTGGTGTTTACCGCTGTGCTGGTACATGGATGGTACATGTGGGCCGTTCAGGCGGTCTCGGTTTCCAGCTCGTGTTCGACGGCGCGTCGGATCCATGACGAGACGCATCGGTCATCGGCATCAGCGGCGGTTCTGACATTTTCGAGAGTGTCGGGCGGGAACGCTATGACAGGCCTACCCGTCCTCTTGTTCGTCCGCGATCACAGTCGTTCGCCGGATGCACGCCTCCAGCAGACCCAAGCTTTGGCCGTCGCCGTCGATTGGTCCGCTCGGGTCCCTGCTCAGTGGTCTCGTAGTTCGTCGACCGCTGCCAGTAGAGCGGCCGCACCTTCCATGCCGAGTCCGTCAAGTCGGACGGATGGGTACTTCGCGAGGTCGTTCGGACCGAAGTCGGTGACGGACTCGAATCCCGGAAGCTCTTTGAGCTTCTCCAAGAAAGCGGCCGCGTGCTGCTGTGATCGAGCTTGAATGGCTCCCAAGGAGAGGACGATGGTGGGATCAGACTCGTTGACATGAAGCGCCCAGCACGACGTCGGAGTGCCTTCCACGGCGTAGTAGCACGCAACCGCGGGATTACTACCGGATCCGGGATTCAGTTTCACGGAGTGTTCCCGCGCATGTCGAACCAACGCACCCACAATTGGTTTGAGTTCGGCGAACTCCTGTTGGTCAAACGAGTCTTCCACGTCGCCCAAGGTCCAGCGGCGCCTCCCGCTGGAGCCAGCGGGCCGTTTCGCTTCAGCAACCTCTGCGCCGTACACAGTCGGCACAATGATCTCGATCTCGTCTTCTCGGCTGTACCCCAACTCGAGAGCCACGAACTCGAGCTCAGAAGTGTGAGCGTTTACGAACTCGACGATTGTCCGCAGCTCGGGGGTGATCTCGTCGACCGCGATGACTACTCGGAAGTTGCCGTGCTCGAGGGTGGACTCGACGGCCTCCCGGACGTCTGCTGCCGACGATCCACCAAGCTCCTGGGCGACTTCTGCAAGAGACACACCGGCTTTGGCCTCAAACTGACGAACAAATCTGTCGGCATCCATCCGCCAGATCCCGCCTGCGTAGGCCAATGCCTGTCCCACTACCTCCCGACGAATCTGTGGGTTTGCCCGCAACTTGCACTCGACGATGACCACACCGCCCGACGCCGTGATCCCAACGAGATCGGCGGAGCCGATATTGGGGACCGAGAACTCGCTGACGACCAACACTGGTTCGTCGACCGGCAGGAGATCCGGCGAGTCCGCCAACAGGACCTGGAGCGTGGCCTCGTCCGGGTAGGCCGTAGCCGTCGGCTGACGCCAATCGCCGCCTTGCTTCCTCACCAGAAACGACATGTCCCCCGCCTTCTCACTTCGAGGCTAGCCAAACCAACGGTCCTGCGCTCAGCAGTACCCCGGTTGGATCAGCCGAGACCCGTTGCCAGTCGACAAGCCAGCGGGTGACAGCTCGGACACTGACTTCATCGCGCGCTGAAGCGGGCTGAACTCAAGTACTCCTGCATGATCGAGACGGTCGCCCGCCACGGCAATGCCCGGCTCGTGCAACCACCCGCGGCGGTCGGGCACTCGTCCAACGCTAACTCCACAACACTGGATAGGCCGCGTAAGATCCCGATTGGTCACACCGACTCGGATCCGCCGCCGAGTCGGCGTGAACGGGACCGACCGGGCTCGGCCTTATCCGCCCCCTTTCTCCGCCGAAAGGGAACACAGGTCGAACACCTCCCGGTCGGTCCCCCACCAGCCCGGCCATGGTCATCTCACCCAGTCCCACAAGATCTCAGTTCGGCTACTGGTACTCCAAGGGCGACACTGCGGGTCTTGTCGCCACTCGCCAGCAAATAGTGACGCCCGTTCATCTCATGCCGTGGATGGCTCCCCACCTCCCATCGAGCGCCGCTGGCATGTGCGGGAGCTGTCGGTTCGCGCTTCCAAGTTGGCTGGCACCGGGTCAACGAGGCACTCGTATCCCGCGAGAAACAGTGATCTAGGGATCGATTGGCTTGCATCCCAACTGAGCACGAATCGCTCACCCAGAGGGCCCAGGGCCCGTCGAGCGCGTCACAGCCCGACGGTACTCTGGGCATCATGGGCACCACATTCGACATCATCCCGATGGGGCCACGCGAACTTCCTGAGGCCGCCATCGCACGCATCTACGAAGGGGGCATGTCGATCAGGTGGGCCGAGTCAGAGGATGGCTGGGGGGCCTCGGCCACCACGATCATGGAGACGGAAGGCACACCTTGGCGACCAGCCGAAGACTGGCGAGATCCGATCGTTGAGCGACTCGCGGCACTGCACGATTGGCGTCGAGACGACTCCGAATCCGTGATCTGCTTCTGGGATCCCGACGTCCTCTGGCAGGTCGAGCTCGGCCTTGAGGACGTGACGCTGCGTCTGCGGCGGGGAGTGGACTACGACTCATCTGAGCCGAGTGACGCCGAGCTGCTGCGGGTATTCAGCAGCCTTCCCGCTGTGGTCCATCAGCCTGACAACGGGTGGTGGATGCTGCTCGACGAGATCGATGATGAATTCCGGCTGTTGGGGCGGTGAGATCGAGATGATCAGCAATGAACGGGAGAACACAGCCAAGCTGACACCCGTTACTCCCGTCGTCGCGCTGAGGATGAAACACCACAGTTTGAGTAGACGGGAGCATGATGATGGGTGAGGCGGCACGGTACGGGTGTGGGCAGTGCGGGTTCGAGAGTGACGATCTTCTCATCGGTGTCGGGATGGCGGCGGTCGAACAGCTCCCAGCAAGCTGTCCCGCTCATGGCGGAATGACAACGCTGTCGCGTCCTTGGGAGCGTGCCTCCGATGTACACGTCACCGAAGACGAGCGGACACTCTGCAAGGAATGCGGCGCCAAGCCGGTTCCGCTCAGGGGCTCCGCACCATGGCTCTGCCCTGTGTGCGCCGAACTCGATCTACGCGAGATCCCGGGTGCAATGATCTTGTGGGACTGAGCCCGATCGACCGAATCCGCGGAGACTCTCGAGGCAGCCGAGGCGCCCATTGCGTTAGCGCCGACGCATCTTGAAACCCAGCTTTCGAACAGTGCTGGGATACTCCTTTCGAAGCCACTTCTCCGCAGCATCCATTCGGCGGTAGCGAGTGAGTGCTTCGATGAGAAGAAGATCGAATGCAGCACTCTCCAGCCAGTCGACGCTCTCGGTGTAGCCACAAACGGCCTTCGCTCCGCTCGCGCTCAGAAACCTGTCAAGCCTCTTGGCCGGCACATCAACGGTGCTGCACGTACCGAAGTAGACAACGCAGCTCTTCGCTCGTCCGCGGATCATTTCGGCGATCTGTTCGATCTCGACCTGCTTCCTACCGATCCACACCAATCCCGGCTTGCCGTGGAAGCCGAGATACAGCAGGCGGTACTTCTCGTAACGAGTTTGGGTCCAGGTATCGAGGTAGTGCACGAACTCATCGACGGTTCCGCAATCACGATGGATCGCCTCGATCGTCTTCTGCCGTTCGAGCAACTCGAGCAACGGCCACACCGATGAGCGGTCACGAAGGTCACTTGACCAATTGCCTTCGAGACAAAAAACACCTGGGATCTGTCGCCTGGGCAAGAAACTTCCTCCACTCCTCCAACGCGTACCGGGCCTGTTGCCGCCACCTGCTCTCGAACGCCAAGAAGCTATCGCCATTACGAGGTCGAGGGTTCCCCTTGGTCAACCGACGCCGAGCCTGAACCGAGGCTGGTCGTCCTCGGGGGGAGTCCAGACAACACGTCCGCCGAACTCCACGGGCAACACCGGCGCCGTCGACATTAGCGGGCTAGCGAGGGACCAGGATCGGACCCGGTCTGCGCGATCGCCTTGAGCCTTTCGACTGCATTTGGCGCCCTGAAGTCTTGAACCGTATGGCGCCCACTGATTGTCCTCAGAAGATCTGGGTCGAAATCCTCGCGGCTGATGTCGAAGGCGATCCAGTCGACCTCGCGCCTGTGCTTCGCTTTCGGTCGAGCGCTTTTGACATAGAAGTACGGCCCGACCAGAGCGCCGATGGCAACACCAAGGTGCTGAGTCGGAAGAACGATCAGATCACCAGCCGTTGCCTCCCACAGAAACCGCCGCCAATAGCCGACGAAGATGTTGATCGCTCTCGCGGATCGGTCAGTCATGCTCGACGTCAGGGCGGATCGGATCAACTCAGGGTCGTCGACGCCGGCGAGGTCACCGATCTCGTCGCCGCCGATGCTGACGAACCCATTGGCGATCATCTGCTCTTCGATATCAGGGTCTCGCCAGCCGTGTAGTCGAAATGCACGTTGTCCGCCATGTAACCGAGGGGGCCGGTCCGTAGACCGGGCTTCGCCGGCCGACTCGGTGAGAAGGTTCAGGTGCTGCGCAAGTCTCTCCCGGTTGACAGGCTCGTCATGTGCGAGCGCGTTACGAAGATGACGAGCGACGCGCAAGTCCTCAAAGGAGATGCCCGACCTCTTGGCGACAACGTGGAGAGCCTCGTCGCTCATCTCACGGTGACCGGCTGCCTTTCGCAGCGACTCAAACGCTCTTATGAACTGATGATTGAGGCGCAGATCCACATCTGAGATCACGGCTGCTCCTCGATTCCTTCGACCCCCGCAGGACCTCTTGTCCCTGCTGTCGCCGACTCAGCAGGACGACTCGGCATCGTGTGATTGTTCGCTGAGTGGCGCTGTTGGCGACAACCTCGGGCCACTGTCTTTGGCGGGAACTCCTGCCGGATCGGCTTGCACGCTTGGGTCACGTCTTCAAGACACTTCTCCGTGACATCTTGTCCAGTCACGAGCCCGTCGTCGCCGATGCCGAGCAGAACGGTGCCGCCAGCGCCGTTGAGCATCGCGGACAGAGCGCGCGTCGCTTCGTTGCGGGTGCCCGTCGGCTTCTTGAACTCGACCATCTTCGACTCACCACTAGCAGCCAGCTTCGCTAAGTCCGTCGAGGTCACCACCTGTTCAGTATTGCCGAAGGACACTGCGAGTCGGTTGCTGTACTCATGCCCCTGCACGGCAGGGCCTCAAGGGCAGTGGAGCCGGACCCCGAGAGCAACGATCACAGTGACCCCGACGATGCACTCTCTCCGGCCTCGGCCTCGGTGCGGGTCTTGGCTGTTGATGGACCCTGCCCCACGGGCCGGCGGACTGCGAAGGTCATTCCTTCGCGCTGCGCTTGCGAGGGCTCCACCTTGCTCCGCCCACCAACACCGCACGGCTCAACGGCTCCACAGCCGAACCCCGAACCAAACCGGGGACTGATCAGAGGGCGAGCCTCGTCGGGGAAGTCGGGGCTCGCCCTCAACCCTCGGAGGCACCAAGCAACCCCTCAGGAGCCCGACATGAACATCGAACAGATCGCCACCCGATTCACCGATCGACCGCACCCCGAACCCGGGGACGTCGCCATCGACCACCCGTACCGGGCACGCTGGTGGCTCCCCATCATCGGACCAACCGCCACCTGCATCCTCAACCACCTCGGCGACCTCCTTGACGACTCGAACTGGAGCGTCACTCCAGCGCTGGAACTAGCTGTCAGGCTCGGGCTTGGTAAGGGCACAGGTACCAGCTCGCCGCTCATCCGGTCACTCGAGCGGCTCACCCGATTCGGGTTCGGTCACTTCGACATCGCGCCCGGCGAACCCAACAGCGACCCCTGCCTCACCCTCTACCGCACCATCGCACTGGTACCAGAACGCCTCACCCGTAACTGGCCGCAGCCACTCCGACTGGCCCACGCCATCGACCTCGCCGACATGTACCGCCAAGCCAGCTGACATCTCCACCACCCAGGCGCCACCACCTTGGTGCTTGCGTAGCCAACGAGACGAAGCAAGCCCCTTGCCCGTGTTGCCACCGCTTGCCCGTGTTGCGCCAGAGACCACTTCGTGATGGTAGGTGCCGGGTCGGGCCAGGGGCCGTGCCGGACCGGCCCGCTTTCGGCGTAAAGCCCATTGCCACTATGCGGCTGCGCCGAAGCAGACATCTTCCGACCCTGCGGGTCGAAGGCCAGGGCTGGACACCGCGTGCCGACCCGGCGGGGTCGCTTCCAGCGAACGCAGCGCAGCGCTGCGTCCGCATCTGCGAACCACCTGGAGATGATCAATGAACTACCAAGACCACGCCACCGCCATCACCGGCCGGCTCGTCGAAATGATTCGCACCGGATCACACGACACCTGGGCCATGCCCTGGCACACCCACGACCTCGGCGACCTCCTCAACGCCCGCAACGCCACCACCGAGACCATCTACAACGGCGCCAACGTCGTAACCCTCGCCCTCGACGCCTTGGACCACGGCTACCCCACAGGGGAATGGGCCACCTACAAGCAATGGGCCGAGCACGGTGCCCAGGTCCGCAAGGGCGAACGATCCGCCCAGGTCATCAAGTGGGTCACCCACAAGACCACCGACAACAACCAGACCCCAACCCCAACCGAGGGTGAGCAGCGTGAGACCCGACGGTTGTTGCCGCGTGTGTATGCCGTGTTCAACGCCCACCAGGTCGACGGCTACGACGCCCAACCCGTCAGCACCACCGACACCCCAACCGATCAATGGATCGCCGCTATCGCCTCCGATATTCACTACGGCGGCGATCGCGCCTACTACGCGCCGGGCCCAGACCGGATCTACGTACCCGGCATCAACCAGTACGACGACCCCGCCGCCTTCTACTCCACCGTGCTGCACGAACACGTCCACTGGACCGGCCACACCAGCCGCCTCAACCGCCCCGAACTCGGCCACCCCTTCGACAGCCCCGAGTACGCCGCCGAGGAACTCGTAGCCGAACTCGGCTCAGCGATCGCATGCGCCCGTCTCGGCATCTCCCCGCAGCCTCGACCCGACCACGCCGCGTATCTGGCCCACTGGCTGACGGCATTGGACGCCGACCCCAAAGCGTTGTTTCGCACGGCCGCCGCCGCACAGCGCGCAGTCGACCTGCTCGAATCGCTCGCCGACCCGAAGACCGAAGAGGCAGCGGCATGAGCCGACCCGCCGGCGTCCGCTACCCCTTCGAACCCCTCGCCGCCCAAGCACGCACCGAAACAATCGAAACCTTGGCCGTGCGTATCGGAGTGAGCCGGCGCACCGTTCACCGCTGGGCCATCCACGGCGTCCCCGCCGAACAGGCCGACCGCGCCGCTATCGCCGTCGGATCACACCCCGCCTGCCTGTGGCCCGAACACTGGAACCAGGCATACCTCGAACCCTCGAGCGCAGGATTCCCATAGCACCAGCGAAGCCGGGTGAACCGATGACCACGCCTTACCCGGCCCGTCCCCGCCAAGCCCCAGCCGCTGCCAGCTCCGAGCACTCGGTCACGACCCGAATGGCCCGCACCAGCCAGCCGCCGTTTCGATGCCCCGTGACGCTCCGACGCCGATCAGGTCTCCCCCAGCGAGCCACCACCGGCGACCAGACCACGACAACCAACGAAGAAGTGCGCCGTCGCACAGCGCCACCACCAAGCACTCGACGACCACACCGCCCAAAGCGCCCCGCCCCAGTCGACTGCTGCGACACCCACCAGCAGACCGCCGGCACCATCGCCGAGACCGCCACTACTGACCCGCCCGTGCCACACCCGTCCATAGCCGGCCCCCTTCGAGGTTGCTTCTGGCGGCCCGAGGTAAGTCCAGGCGTCATGCTCCGCCGGGCACGCACCGACGCAACCCCCTTTCCCGAAACCACTCGGCACCGACTCCGTCGCCGTTCCCTCACTGCGTTCGGCCTCGCTAGGCCCCGGAAAAGAAGGTCAAGGCCCTACGGGCTGCGTCGCCGCTACAGCCCGACGGCTGAGACCCCCGAACACCCCGGACCACCGGGAACCAACCAAGAACAAGGAGACATCCAATGAACAACGTGACACTCGTCGGCCGGCTCGCCACCGAACCCCG
>JAJCXY010000020.1 GCA_029263215.1 Acidimicrobiales bacterium | reverse complement strand
GTGTCGATCTCGGTGCGTCCGTCCTCGACGAAAGTGCGCGTGCGTTCGGTGTTGACGCGGGTGCAGCTCACACCCTCTCGCCCCTCGCTCTGACCGGTCTGTTCGCCGATGGCCCATTGGGTCGAGAAGAGGCGGACCGTGATGGAACTCGCGGTTGTGGTGGGCCATAGCAGCACGCTGTAGGGGGTGTTGTTGACGATCTCCAGATTGGGCAGCGGGAACGAAACGGTTGCCTCGCGACCGTAGGGATAGCGGCTGATGTAGATCGAGTGGCTCTGGTACTGGCCGAAGTCGAGGCCGGCGAAGAAGGCGGCGTTGAACAGGGTGGTGGCGTATTGGCTGATGCCTCCTCCGACCGACGACTGGAACACCCCGTTGGCGATCATGCCCGCGGGCACGAAGCCGTTGTCTCGTGTGCGTCGCCCCACGAATTCGTTGACCGAGAACATGGTGTCGGGCTCAATGACGACGCCTCGCGTGAGTTCTGCGATGCGGGTGATGTTGATGACCCGGCTCTCGCCCGGCTTGAAGTGGGTTGTGAACTCTCCGACGAGTTCGGTGATGCCCAGCGTCTCGGCCCAAGCCACCCCACGCTCCGGGTCGTCGCCGGTGGGTAGGAGATCAACCGAGCGGTCGTCGGCGCTGAGTGCGGCCATGAGCCGATCGGTGGTGTCCTCGGCACAGCAGCCGATCCCCGCCGGCCCCACGATGCGGACGTCGCCGCCGTTGTCGACCACGAACCCGGCCTCTTCTCCAGCGAACTCGAAGCCCCATTCTCGGGCCTCGAGTGACTCCTGAACGACCTCGGGATCGAGCTCGATTGTGGGGTTGTCGCGGGTTCCGCCGAAGACGAGCCATCCCTTGATGGTGTCGGCCGCCACATAGTTGGTTCGAGATGAGCCGAGCAGCTGCACCCTCAGACCGTGATCGGTGAGCGCGGCCGCTCTGGCAATGACATCGGCACCACCGACGTCGACGTCGGTGCGACCATCGACGGGGACGGCGATCCGGGCGATCGACCCGGAGGACTCGCGGGCGGCGGCGAGAACCAGAGACTCGAGCAGGGCGGCATCAACTAGCGGCACCTCCACCAGATCAACCTCGACGAACTCGCCGTCGACGAGCTCGATGCTGGGTCGACCGAAATCGAGCGGGAAAGCCGAATCGGATCCGGTGCCGAAGTTGGAAGCCAGGGTGTCGGCGTCGATGGTGTAGACGATGTCGACCCTGCGGTCGCTGAACAGCGAGCGCACCCACCTGAATGGTTGAGCGACCGCCGCACCGCGGTCTTCGGCCTCCTCCACCGCCGCCTCGGAGTCGATCATCACACCGAGCTCACCTGCGGTGAGCTGAATCGACGTGTCGGCCCAGGTGAGCTCGATCACTCGGTCGGTGAGGCCTGCCTGTTCGAGTTCTGTGATCGCGTCGTCGTGGGCCAGATCACCGATATCGACGCCTGCAACCGTGACGCGTCGGGGTACGTCATTGCCCAACAGTTGATCGTCGATCCACCATCCCGCTAGGAAAACGACGACAACCGCGGCCACCAGCGCGAGCGTCGTCCGCATGGCGGCCGAGGTTACTGGCGTCAGGGGCTAGAAAAGCTTCAGGTTGGGAGACTCAATGCCACGAAGCTCGTCGTAGTCGACCTCAACCCAGCCGATATCGCGATCAGCGGCGAGAACCTTGGCCTGAGGCTTGATCTCCTGGGCGACGAACAAGCCCCGGACGGGCCGGAGCATGGGGTCGCGGTTGAGGAATTCGAGATAGCGAGTGAGTTGCTCCACACCGTCGATCTCGCCCCTTCGCTTGATCTCCACCGCCACCGCGACGCCGTCGGCGTCTCGACACATCAGATCCACCGGCCCGATATCGGTGGGGTATTCCCGGCGGACCAATCTGAGCCCGTCGGCTATGGCCGTGGGGTCGTCGGCGAGCAGCTTCTGGATGTGGGCCTCGACTCCGTCCTTCTGGAGGCCGGGATCGGCACCCATCTCGTGGGAGGAGTCGGAGATGATGTCGTCGAAGGTGATGGTGAGCACCTCGCCCTTGGGGCTGGTGACCGTCCAAACCCCCGCTTCGGGGTCCTCGTTGAGCCGGTTGGGGGCGTTCATCCAGTTGAGCGGCTTGTAGGCACCTCCGTCGGCGTGAACGGCGACACAACCATCGGCTTTCACCATCACGAGCCTGACTGCCGCGGGGAGGTGAGCTTGGAGCCGGCCGTCGTAGTCGACGGTGCAGCGGGCGACGACGAGGCGCATCGGGCGACCCTAGGCGCGCGTGCGCAGGCGTCGGCGGATTGTCTCGCGGCGTTGCTGGAGGTCTCGGTAGGTCATGGTCTCGACGGTTCCCTCCACGCCGAAAGCAGCTCGCATGCCATCGGCATCGAAGTCGTAGGCAGAGGGATCCATCCCCACCTCGTTGGCCAGCTTCACCCCATGGGTGGTGGCGAAATAGGTGGCGACGTGAGCGATCTCGGCGAATAGGTCGAGGTCGGGAGCGAGCCGAGCGATGGCACCGTCGAGGAACACCATGTTCTTGACGAACAGCATCAGCTCCTTGGGCATCCGGGCGCCGTAGCCAAGCAGAGCCTTCACCACTCTTTGGAGTTCGCCCACGAGCTCGTCGGCGTTCATGGTGATCGGGTCGACCACCTCGTCGAGCAGGCCGAGGTCGCTCGCCACGGCGTCGAGGTCGGTGTCGTCGGGTAGGGCACCGAGGTCGCGTAGGGCGGCGAGCTGGCCAAGCGGGTCGTTCATGGTGCCCGAGATCATGAGCCTCACGAAGGCGAGGCGACGCTTCTCGGTCATGCGCCCGGTGATCCCGAAATCGAGCAAGGCAGTGCGTCCGTCGGGTCTGACGTAGATGTTTCCGCCGTGGAGATCACCGTGGAACACCCCGTGGATGAGTGCCCCCTCCATGAACCCGATCATCCCGGCCCTCACCACCGCATGGGTGTCGACCCCGTGGCTGTCGTAGCTGTCGACGTCGTCGAAACGGAATCCGTCGAGTCGCTCCATCACCAGCACGCGCCGGGTCACCAGCTCGGGGTGGGGGCGGGGGACCACGAACTGGCGCTGATCGAGCTCGGCGAACACCCGGGCGACATCGAGCATGTTGGCCGCCTCGATCCTGAAGTCGAGTTCCTCGCTGATCGTGTGGGCAAACACCTCCACCAGCGCCGGAGGGTTGGCCAGAGCAACGACGGGAATGCGTCCGACCAGCATCGGAGCGAGCCAGGCCATCACCTTCAGATCGTCGTGGACCAGCTGATCGACCGATGGGCGCTGCACCTTCACGACCACGTCGGTGCCGTCGGCCAGGGTGGCGCCATGAACCTGAGCGATGGAAGCGGCGGCGATCGGTTCGCGGTCGAAGCTGGTGAACACCTCCTCGAGAGGCGCACCGAGTTCCCATTCCACGACATTGCGCACCGCGGCGAAGTCCTCCGCCGGCACCTGATCACGGCACTTGATGAACTCCGCCACCAGTTCGGGCGGGAAGATCCCTTCCCCGCTGGAGATGATCTGGCCGAGCTTGATGTAGGTGGGTCCCAGGGTTTCCGCGGCCAGGCGCATGCGCCGGGAAAGATCGGCGATCGATTCTCGACCACCGCGGCGTCGTCCGGTGAGACCCCACTTGATCACTGCCATGCCGAGATGGCGCAGCACCGTGAGCGAGCGGTGGCCTGGCGGACGTCGCGACGGGGTGATCAGGGCGGGTAGCCGACGACGAGTGGCGGTGCGCAGGGAGTCGACATCATCCAACCATCGGAGGGGGCGATCATTGATCTGCCATGGAGCCTCGTCGGTGAACGCGCCGAGGTGGAGATCGGTGGGGGTGTGAGGCACTGGTGGAGTCTCGCTCAGCCTCTGAACGACGCCAACGCATCGAGGACGATGTGAGCCAGTTCGGGCCGGCACACAATCAGATCGGGCAGGTAGACGTCTTGCTGGTTGTAGAGCAGTTCGGATCCGTCGAGGCGACTGGTGTGGCAGCCGGCTGCGGCCGCAACCGCCACCGGGGCGCAGGAGTCCCATTCGTACTGGCCGCCACTGTGGACGTAGATCTCACAGTCGCCGCGAACCACTGCCATCGCCTTGGCGCCGGCCGAGCCCATCTCGACGAGCTCGGCCCCGATGACTTCGGCGACGTGGGTGGCCGCGGCGGGCGGCCGGCTTCGGGAAACGATCATGCGAGGTGGGGATGCCGGCTCGGTGCCGAGCACGGGCACGTCGGCGGTGGACAGGACCTTCCCGAGAGCGGGCAGGGCGACGGCACCGGCTATCGGGCGATTGTCGGCGACCAGAGCCACATGCACGGCCCAGTCGGTGCGGGGGACCTCGGAGAACTCGCGAGTGCCGTCGAGAGGATCGACGATCCAGGTGCGTTCGGCTGCGAGTCGGGCGAAGTCGTCCTTGCCTTCCTCGCTCAGGATGGCGTCGTCGGGGCGGGCCGATCGAAGTTCGGCCATGATCAGCTCGTGGGCCTGGCGGTCGCCTTCGGCCTTCAGAACGGCTGGTGGTGCACCTTCGGAATGGAGTCTGGCCCGGAGATCAAGCAGCAGTCGGCCGGCTTCCTCGGCCAACTCGGCCGCGAGACGGTGATCGTCGAGAGAGGCGTTCATCGACGCGTACGGTAGCGCCGGTGACGACGGCAACGGTCTCGTCTCCGCGACGGCGGGTTGTAGCCAGCATCGAGGTGAGCCGTCGAG
>JAJCXY010000019.1 GCA_029263215.1 Acidimicrobiales bacterium | reverse complement strand
AAACCATTAGCAAGGCGACACCCCTTGGGCCGTGCCGACACATTGCATCCGGGCGCACACGCCTACCCTAGACCCGCCTTGTCGAGGATGGCCATGAGGCTTGGGCGGCGGCGGTGCTTCTCACGCAGCGCGGCTAGATGTCCGTCGAACTCTTCGGACAGACCGGCTGAAGCAGCCGAGCCCTTCGCTCGCCTGAGCTGTTTCGCCGCAGATCGATATGCCCTCCGATCGGCGGTGCGGAGAGTCGACTCGACGAGACGGAGGTAGACGCTCGTGGCGCCGGTTGGATCAGTAGGCTCGCGAGCTTCGGCAAGGCGCGCCCACCGGTGATCATCAAGATCGGCGGAGTCAGTAGCCGTCGCCGCGCTCCACGCTGCGTCGATGTCTCCGTCGGTGAGCAGCGCGTCCACGAGTTCGCCGAGGTCGCGCTCCGCGAGAACTACGCGGGCTCCGGCGAGTTCGAGCTCCCATTCGTCGACTGATCGAGCCGCCTGCTTCAGCAGCGCGTAGGCCGTTGCGCCTGGCATGCGCTGGTGTTGCTCTCGTCGGAGTTCGAGCACGGCAGCCTCGTCGTTTCGCTCGATCAACACTCCGGCTGCAATGTCGTAGAGCTTCGCGACCTGCCACCCGCTCGTCGATTCGATGCCACGGTTGGCCCAGGCCAGCGCGTCGTCGCTGCGGTCGAGTTCGAGCATTGCTTCGGCGACCCGGATGAACTGGTGTGGTGCCGTGAGATCACCGCCGAGTAGCGCGACAATCTTGTCGACGTCGCCATCGAGCACGGCCAACCGCTCCTGGGTGTAACGCACTGCAAAGTCCGGTTCGGGTCCAGTCGAGCGGTCATCAGCGGCGCGTCGTAAGGCGGCGAGACCGTTGTCGCCCAACGCCGTCGAGTAGCGGACCGGGTCGACGGTGAAGAAATCCTGGTCATCGAACCCGAACCGCACCATCCATTTTGCCAACGCCTTCGGATCGGCGACACCGGCGTCACAGATCTGCTTATGAGCTTCCAGGAGCTGTCGGGCGAGGTCGCCGATCATGCCCGACGAGTCGTCAGCGCTCAGGATCACCTTGATCACTCGGTTGATGGCCAACTCGACCAGCTTGAGCAGCTCCCGCGACGGAGTGTTCTGCGCGGCAGCCGTGATCTCGTCGACAACCGTGCCAGCCTCGTGCGCCCACTCCATGGACTCGCGATAGTCCAGGTGCCGTCGAGTCCTCAGCGCATCCAACTCTGAGCGCAGGGTCGCAGCCCGATCTGCCGGCCGGGCTGTTGCCAGCCGGATTGTTCGCGCCACGTCGCCGTGTCGCGCCGCAGCGTCCAAAAGGAGCCGTTGCGCCTCGCCGCTATCGAGCCGTTCCACGAGGGCGCCCAATTCCTCATCCGCCCCTTCGTGTCCCGGTTGCGCCATGGTTCGCAAACTAGCCGCAGCTGCGCGTGTTGACGGCACTCAGATTGCCGAGGACGCCAACCGAAGTTGATAAGTTCGTTTCGATGCCCGCCCGTTGTATCAACTCAGGCAGTTTGATAAGTTGGTTTCATCAGCGAACCGCCTGCTCAACTTCTGCGGCATCGAACGGATCGACAGCAAATGGCACGAGGACGACCCAGCAGGGAGACCATCTACCGGCGACTCGCCAGCGCTCTCGAAGAACTCAACGATCGTTTCGGCGGGCTTCCGTCACCGAAGGAGTCCGAGACGGTCTGGTCAGATATCTGGCACCTCGAAGCCCACCACTCAACCGCTCTCGAAGGCAACACGCTCGCCTTGGGTGAAGTCGCCGTGCTGCTCGATCAGCGACGCGCAGTCGGGGCAAAGCCGCTCAGGGAGTACATGGAGGTCGAGGGCTACAGCGACGCCGCCCGCTGGGTGTATGGGCAGGCGCTCGACCCCGACGACTGGAGCGATGGGGACCTGATCAACCTCAACGAAGTCCGCCGGATCCACTACATGGCAATGACTCCCGTGTGGACCGTCGCTCCACATCCCGACGCGACCGATGCCGAGTCGCCGGGAGGTTTCCGGGAGCACGAGATCACACCGTTCGACGGCGGCATGACACCACCGACGTGGACAGAGGTCCCCGCGTTGTTGGCGGACTGGGTCACCGACGTCGTCGCACTCGGCGAAACCGTCGCCGCTGGCACCGAACTCGACGTGCCGCTCCCCGAACAACTGGCGAAACTCCACCACCGCTTCGAATGCATCCACCCATTCATCGACGGCAACGGCCGAGCTGGCCGGCTCGCCCTGAACTTCGTGCTCGTCCGCCTGGGATACCCCCCGGTCGTCATCTTCAAGAAGCAACGAGACGCCTACCTACGAGCACTCCAACGCGCCGACGAAGGCGACCACGGAGCACTCGGCGAGATCATCGCCCGGGCCATGCTCGACAACCTCAACCGCTTCGTCGTACCCAACGTCGCCGGACCAGCACGACTCGTTCCCCTCGCCGCCCTCGCCGACGACCAATTCTCCGTGCCCGCACTGCGCCAAGCCGCACAACGAGGACGACTAGACGCCACCCAAGGACCCGACGGCATCTGGCGATCCTCACGAAACGCAGTCAACAACTACTCAGCCACGAAACACACACGA
>JAJCXY010000018.1 GCA_029263215.1 Acidimicrobiales bacterium | reverse complement strand
CGTGGCCGTCGCGGGCTGGTTCCTCACCGGCGTCGAGCGATCCGATGCCTGGCTGCACGGTCGCTATGTGGAGGTCACCTCACCACTCCTGGTCGCGGCCGGAGTTGTGGCGTTGGGACGGATCGGATGGAGGACGGCGGCTCCGATCCTCGTAGGCACGCCGATCGTGGCCGGGATCGTGGCCGCCTGGACCGGGCCGGGCAACAACTGGAGCACCCCGCGGTCTCCCGTGATGATGCTGGGGGCCGAGGTGAGTGGGGCCCCTTTCGGCAACGACATCTTCGAGCCGGGGGCAGCCGCGGCGGTGGCTCTGGTCGTGGGACTAGCCATGTGGGGCGCGTGGCGCGTCGGTGGCGCAACCCTCATGATGCTGATCACCGCCGCAAGCATCGGCGTGGGCGTGCTGAGCGGGATCGAAGTGCTCGACCAGCTCCACGACGGCTCGATCGCCGGACAGGTTTCCACGGCACTGGCCGAAAGCGATCCGATCGATGAACTGGCCGTGGAGACAGCAGGGGTGTCACCCAACCTGATCGCCGCCCTTGCGTGGGAGGCCGGGCTGGATGCGACATATGCCCAGGTCAGCGATAACACATCGCACCTTCTGTTGCCGTCCGGAGCGAGGGCGGCGGCGGCGACGGAACTCGTGGCGGAGTTCAGCGGCGGGACCCTTTGGAGCCTGGTCGAACGCTAGGGCTGGAGGTCGGGCGGACTGTCGTCCTGGCTGCGCAGGAAGCGCTCGACTTCGGCGGCGAGCTCATCAGACGTGGGTAGTTGGATGTCGGCCTGGGTGAGTTGGTCGTGCTGATCCTCGAGCTGGGCGAGCATCTCCCCGTGGCCGTCTTCGCTGCGCACGAGAGCATCGAGGCGATTCCTCGTGGCGATCGCCTCGGTGGCTAGCTTCGACCCGTCGAAGGTGAGCCCGGCCGCGGTCTCCAATCCTTCGAGCAAGGACTGCGCGGCAGCCGCATAGGGCACCCCCGACACATAGTGGGGCACCTGCGCCCAAACCCCCAGTGCGTCGATCCCGGCCCTCTCAAAGGCGCGCTCCAGGGCCGACTCGACTCCGGCAGGGACATCGAGGGTGGCGCCGGTGAACCCCTCGCCCGCGATCTCCGGAGTGGAAGCGGTGACCGACAGCCTCGACGGCCGGGTGTGAGGCACCGCAGCGGGATAAGCGCCGAGACCGAGCATCCGTCTCACACCGAATCGATCAGCCAGTTCCAGAACCGCATCGACGAATGTGCGCCAGTTGTGGTCGGGCTCGGCTCCGTGAAGAACGAGCACGTCGTTCCCGTCGCTGTCTTGTCCGGCCGCGAGCTCGATCGTCGGCCAGTCGAGTCCCACATTGACGCCGTCGACCACGTGCATGGTGGGACGGCGAGCACGATGATCGAGGAGCCATTCCGTTTCGAACCGTGCGACCACATGCGGGTCGATCTGTTCGAGGATGTGCGATATCGCCAACCCTGCGCTCTGACCCGCGTCGATCCATCCCTCGAAATGCACGAGCAGGGCCGGTTGGTCGAGCTCCGTCGTGCGCAGCAGAGTGTAGATATTCTCCGGACTGGTGGGCCGGCTCATCGAGCACCGATGGTCATGAACCCGAGGCTACGCGCAGATCGAGCCACAAGGGGAGTGGGCCGGGAATCTCACGGGGTCCCGATACGTTGCAAAGAACGATGGCTGATGTAACTGATGTAACATTCGAAACCGAAGTAGTCGAGCGATCCAAGCAGGTGGCTGTAGTAGTCGACCTCTGGGCCGAGTGGTGCGGTCCCTGCCGCCAGCTCGGGCCGATCATCGAGAAGGTCGTGGCCGAGACAAACGGCCAGGTCGAGCTCGCCAAGGTGGATGTCGACGCCAACCCCGCGGTCGCCCAGGCTTTCAAGGTGCAGTCAATTCCTGCGGTCTACGCCCTCAAGGACGGCGAGGTGGTCGATGGTTTCATGGGCGCCCAGGGCGAGGATCAGGTGCGCGAGTTCGTGCAGCGCCTGGTGGGTCCGGTCGAGCTGTCCGAAGTCGAGCAACTCCTCGAGGCCGGCGATGAAGCCTCTCTACGAGCCGCGCTCGAACTCGAAAGCGCAAACCCCGACGCGGTCGTGGCGTTGGCCGCTCTCCTCATCGACAGCGACCGAGCGGAGGAGGGTCTTGCTCTCCTCGAACGAATCCCCGAATCGCCTGAGACTCGTCGACTCGCAGCGGTGGCTCGCGCCGGCGACGTGCCCGACGATGTCGATGGTCGCCTCGGTCAGCTTCTTCCCCGGGTGAAGGCCGACGACGACGCCAGACAAGAGTTCATCGACCTGCTCGAAGTGCTGGGCAGCGACGATCCCCGCACCGGCGACTGGCGCCGAAAGCTGAGCGCCGCCCTGTTCTAATGCCCCGGCGGGCATGCCGGATCTGCCGGTACGGCCGCTACCGTTCGAAACCTCGACTTCCCCGCGAGACCCCCCTTCTGGGAGCGTCGCGTGGAAGCGCAGCCAACACCACACCAACCTGAGTTCTCATGGCGCCGCGCGCCCGAGCTTCTGGCCGACCGACTCGGGGCGACACCCATTGCCCTGCTCGGGGGTGTGGCGATGCTCGTGGCCGCAGCGTTGGGGGCTTGGTGGGCGTTGAGGCCCCCGGCTCCGCCACCGGCGGAGGAATCACTCCCGCGCATCGACAGCGTCTCCATCGCCTCGGCCACCACCACCACGACTGCTCCCGGGCCTGTGGTGGTCCACGTCGACGGTGCGGTGCTGGTGCCAGGGGTGCACGAGGTGAGCGCTGGTGGACGAGTGATCGACGCCATCGCGGCGGCGGGAGGACTCGCTCCTGACGCCGACAGCGCCCGTTTGAACCTGGCTCTTCTCGTGGCGGACGAGCAACGCATCTGGGTGCCACGCATCGGAGAGGAGGAGCCGGGGGTGCTTCTCCCATCTGGCGGATCCGACTCTTCCGACAAGGGCGCGGCGCCGGGTGGCGGTCCGATCGTCGACATCAACCAGGCCGACGCCGGCCAACTCCAGTTATTGCCGGGAATCGGTCCGAGCCTGGCTGCCGCCATCGTTGAACACCGAGACCGAGAGGGCGCCTACCGATCCGTCGATGATCTACTCGACGTTGCCGGCATCGGTCCGGCCAAGCTCGCCCAACTCAGGTCTCAGGCCTCGGTCTGATGGGCCACGTCGCCCTCGTCGGGGCAGTGGCGGGTGGCCTGTGGCTCGCTCCGGTTCCGGTGATCGGCGTCCTGGTGGCGCTGGGACTTGCTCTCTGGATCCGCCACCCGGTCTCGGTGGCCCTGGCGATGTTGGCCCTCACCAGCTTCATGGGTCACCGCGCTCTCGTCGGACTCGACCCACCCGATGCAGGAAACCTCGAGGGCTGGTTGACCCTGCTCGACGATCCCCGACCGGCGGGCTCTCACGGTGTTCGCTTCACCGCGCGATTCGACTCACGTCGTATGGCAGTCAGCGCCCACGGCCCGGTCGCCGGGAGACTCAACGACCTTCTCGCCGGGGAGCAGGTGCACGTGACGGGTTCGATTCGCCCGATCGACACCGACGACGACTGGGCGCGATGGCGCCACGAAGTAGGGCGCATCAACGTGACCGCAGTTCTCGACCACGCCCCCGGCTCTCCGATCGCGGCACTCGCAAACACGATCCGACGCACCCTCAGCGGGGGAGCCGAGGCGCTCGACCGTCCGGCCCGAGCGGTGTTCCTGGGCATGGTGATCGGCGACGATCGAGCTCAGACCCCGGCAACCGCCGACGATTTCCGAGCGGCTGGGCTGGGCCATCTTCTTGTCGTGTCCGGTCAAAACGTGGCGTTTGTCCTTGCGGTGGTGGCCCCTCTCGTCGCCGGGCGCAGACCCGGACAGCGGATGGTCGTGCTGCTGGCCGTGCTCGCGCTGTTTGCGGTGTTGACCCGGTTCGAACCGTCCGTTCTCCGAGCCGTGGCGATGGCGGGAGTAGGGATCGGAGCGGGCGCACTCGGCACCCCCGTGGATGGTCGGCGGGCCCTGTCGTGGGCGATCGCAGGCCTCCTTGTCGTCGACCCCTTCCTGATCCACGTGCTCGCGTTCCAGCTTTCGGCGGCCGCAACCGCAGGCATCGTGTGGTTCTCCAAGCCCCTAGCGGCAAAGCTCGCCGGGCCGATGTGGTTCCGCGTCTCGTTCGCCACCACTGTCGCCGCCCAGCTGGCCGTGTCGCCCCTCCTCGTTGCCACCTTCGGGCCGATGCCGCTCGCCAGCCTCCCCGCCAACCTGCTGGCTGGTCCGGTGTCGGGGCCGGTCATGATGTGGGGTTTCACGGGGGGTCTCGTAGCTGGCATCTTCGGTGGTTGGCCCGCCGCCCTCATCCACGCGCCCACCGCCGTGATGTTGTGGTGGATTCGTGGAGTCGCCGCTGGAGCGGCCGGCGGGCCGCAGGCGACGCTGGGAGCCGCCGCGCTGACCATCGTGATGATCGCAGCCATCGCCGTGGTGATCGGCACCAGGCCCGTCCGGGTGGCCGCCGCGGGCGCCGCGATCCTCATGTGTGTGATGTCGATCGCTTCGACACCCCGTCCGTCGCCCGGCATCAGCGCTCTTGGTCAAGGGGTCGAGCTGAGGCGAATGGATGGCCACTCGGTGGTGGTACTCACCGACCCCGGTGCTCCACGCTCGGTGCTCGAGACGCTGCGCGTCGCCGGGGCGGGACGGCCCGACCTCGTGGTTGCCGTCGACGGCGACGCGGGCGACGGTCTCGCTGTGGTGGCGCTCAGTGAACGATTCGAGAATCTGCTCATCGTGGCCCCTCCGTTACATCGCGTGCCGGGGGCGAAGACAGTGCGAGGCGGCGACACGATCACTCTCGGCGGGGTGGTGGTGACCGTCGCCACCGTGGATCCCCGGATCGAGGTCACGATGAGCCGGGCCCCGCCCGCGTTCATGAACGCGGCCGCCGGGTAGGGTCGCCGACACCATGACAATCCGTCTCATCATCGGCGACGATCCGATCCTTGTCGGTGAGGCCGTGTCCCGCGAGATCGAGGAACTGGTCGGCGACGGCGATCGCGGCCTCATGCTCGAGCTGCTGACCGAGGCCGACTACCGCACCGACGACGGACGTTGGGATCCTGCTCGCCTGCTCGACGCCGCCCGCACTCCGCCGTTTCTCACCGATCGAAGGGTTGTGGTGGGCCGCCACCTGAGCCGCTTCTCCAAGAAGGACGAATACGCCGCGATCGTCGCCCTGCTCGGCGAGCCGCTCGACACCACCGACCTCGTGCTCGTCTGGGAACGTGGGGTGGAGCCGAAGGTCGACCGCATGCCTGCCCTGCCGAAGCAGCTCAAGGAAACTGCCGAGATAGCCGGAGCGGGGATGGTGCGCACGGCGGCTCCGAAGGGGAAGGCGGCTGCCGACTGGTTACGCGATCAGCTAGAGGCGTCATCACTGGAGTTCGACCGGGCCGCGATCTCCGCGATCGACGAACTTCTCGGCGAAGACCGGAGCCGCGTGATCGGCCTGCTGCGAACCCTAGAGGGAGCGCTCGGGAGTGGAGCAACGGTTTCTCTCGACGACGTAGCGACCTTCGGCGGCGAGAAGGGCTCGACGGTTCCATGGGCCCTCGACGACGCCATCGACAAGGGCGACGTCGCCGGCGCACTTGCCCTGCTGCCCCGGCTCGTGCCTCCATCAGGCTCGCCGACCGAACGCAACGGAGCCGCGTTTCGCCTGCTGGCGGTGCTTCATCGCCGCTACTCCAACATGCTGCGCCTCGATGGCGCCGGAGCACGCGACGAGAAGGACGCCGCCGCGGTCCTGGGCATGAAGGGCTCGACGTTCCCGGCCAAGAAGGCGATGCAACAGGCACGAAAGCTGGGAACCGAAAAGCTCAGCCAGGCCATCGACTTGCTCGCCGAGGCCGACATGTCGCTGCGAGGCACCAAGGACTGGCCACCAGAGTTGGTGGTGGAAGTTCTGGTAGCTCGGTTGGCCCGCCTCACCGGCAGGCGATGACCGACTAGCCCTGCTGGGCGAGACGCTTGGCCAGCTGGCTCTTCTTGCGAGCGGCCTTCTTCTTGTGCAACACGCCCTTCTGGGCGGCCTTGTCGAGGCGCTTGATTGCTTCCTTCACCGCTTCCTCAGCGTTGTCGTCGCCCTCATCGAGGGCGGCAACCGCAGACTTGGTGCGGGTGTGGATCTCGGACCGAACCTTGCGGTTGGCGAGGTTGCGCTTCTCGTTTTGACGATTGCGCTTGATCTGCGACTTGATATTGGCCACGGCTACCTACTGATGAGCGAACGAACGGCCTGTGTGACCGACCCAGAATGCTACCGGCACCGCGCCACGGATCGCACCCGAAGCTCGGTAACGTCAACCGCGAAATGGACATTGAGCGGATCCGCAACACCTCGATCATCGCCCACATCGATCACGGCAAGTCCACCCTCGCCGATCGCATGCTGGAGCTCACCGGTGCTGTCGACGCGCGCGACATGCGCGCCCAATACCTCGATTCGATGGACCTCGAACGCGAGCGGGGCATCACCATCAAGCTCCAGTCGGTGCGCCTCGAGTGGGACGACCACGTCATCAATCTGATCGACACGCCGGGCCACGTCGACTTCGGCTACGAGGTGAGCCGCTCGCTGGCCGCCTGCGAGAGCGTGATCCTGGTGGTCGACGCCGCCCAGGGGATCGAGGCCCAGACCCTCGCCAACTGCTATCTGGCGATCGAGAACGATCTAGATATTGTCGCCTGCCTCAACAAGATCGATCTCCCCGCCGCGGAGCCCGACCGTTATGCCGCCGAGATCGAGAACGTGCTCGGGATCCCCGCCGAGGACATCCTGCGCATATCGGCCAAGACCGGCGACGGGGTCGGAGCGCTTCTCGATGCGGTCGTCTCGTCCACCCCTCCGCCAACCGGCGACGCCGATGCACCTCTTCAGGCGCTCATCTTCGACTCCCACTTCGATCAGTACCGCGGCGTCGTGTCGTCGATACGGGTGGTGAACGGTGTCCTGCCGGCCAAGGCCAAGCTCCGCTTCCTGCACGCCGGCACCACCCACGATGTGGATGAGATCGGAGTGCGCACCCCCGACAGTCTCCCCGTCGACCAGCTCGGCAGCGGCGAGACCGGCTACCTGATAGCGGGCATCAAGGATGTGGGTGAGGCTCGCTCGGGTGAAACGGTCACCCTCGACAAACGCCCCGCTGACTCGGTCCTCGAGGGTTACAAGGAACCGAAGCCGATGGTGTTCTCGGGCCTCTACCCGATCGACGGCGACGAATACTCCGACCTCCGCGACGCCCTCGAAAAACTGAGGCTCAACGACTCGAGCTTCACCTACGATCCGGAAACCTCCGGTGCATTGGGGTTCGGGTTCCGTTGTGGTTTCCTCGGCCTGCTCCACATGGAGATCGTGAGGGAGCGACTCGAGCGCGAGTTCGGACTTTCGCTCATCTCCACCGCCCCATCGGTGGAATACCACATCACCAAGAGCGACGACTCAGAGCAGGTGGTGTCCAACCCCTCCGAACTTCCGCCGGCGGCCGAGATCGTCAGCATCGCCGAGCCGTACCTGAGAGCGAGTGTGGTCACTCCCACCGACTACACCGGCACGGTCATGGACCTCTGCCAGACCCGACGGGGCGAGCTGGTGAAGATGGACTATCTCTCCCCCGAGCGGGTGGAGATCCACTATCGCCTGCCCCTGGCCGAGGTGGTTCTCGACTTCTTCGATCAGCTGAAAAGTCGCACCCAGGGTTACGCGAGTCTCGACTACGAGCCCGGCGGCTACGAGATCGACGCCCTGGTAAGGGTGGATGTGTTGCTCCACGGTGAGCCGGTCGATGCGTTCAGCATGATCGTGCACAAGGACAAGGCCTACGACTACGGCCGCAAGATGGCCGAGAAGCTGAAAGAACTCATCCCGAGGCAGAACTTCGAGGTTCCGATCCAGGCTGCGATTGGTGGCAAGATCATTGCCCGAAGCACCGTGAAGGCCTACCGCAAGGATGTCACCGCGAAGCTCTACGGCGGCGACGTAACCCGCAAGAACAAGCTGCTCAAGAAGCAGAAAGAGGGAAAGAAGCGGATGAAGTCGATCGGGCGGGTCGAGATACCCCAGGAGGCCTTCATCAGTGCGCTCCAACTCGACGACTGATGCATGATTGCTCGGCGCGACCTTCTGCTCTCATCGCCGTGATCAGCGCCGATAGGCTCAACTGATGCTCGACGACCGCAAGGCCACGATTCTCTCGGCTGTTGTCGAGGAGTACATCGCCACGGCTCAGCCGGTCGGATCAGGGCGAATCGCCGATTCCACCGGTGTCGATGTGTCGTCGGCCACGATCCGCAACGAGATGGTCGCGCTCGAAGAGGCGGGATATCTCGCCCAGCCCCACACCAGCGCGGGCCGCATCCCCACCGACAAGGGATATCGGTTCTTCGTGGATCTCCTACGCAGCGACGAGCCCTCCCTGGATGCGATCGATCAGGGCGACGTCGGCAACTTCTTCGCCGGTGCCCATGGCGAACTCGAGTTGATGCTGAGCCGCACCTCCGACCTCCTGGTAGCACTCACCGACTGGACCGCCGTGGTGGTGGGCCCGTCGGCCGAGCAGGCCACGATCCGGTCCGCCCAACTCATCGACCTTTCGAGCCACATCGCGATGGTAGTGGCGGTTCTTTCCAACGGTGTGGTGGAGAAGCGCACTGTCGAGGTGGTAACCGAACTCACGCCTGAGATCGTGGCTGATGCCGGGCGTCGCCTGGTCAAAGCGGTCGAGGGCCATACCCTGGCCGAGTTGGCCTCAGGGGTCGGCGGACTCGGCGACGATCCACTACTGCAGGCCGCGGTCGATGCCCTCGGCGCCGCCGGGCGCGAGGCCGAACTCTACGTTGGTGGCGCATCACGAATGGCAGGGGCGTTCGAAGCGGTCGAGCAGGTCCGCGACGTCCTCACCATCCTCGAACAGCAGATCGTGGTGGTATCGCTCATCCGCGACGTGCTCGACCGGGGAATGCGCGTCGTCATCGGCGAAGAGACAGGGGTAGAACCGTTGGCGGAATGCTCCCTAGTGGTTGCGCCCTACATCGTCGACGGTGAGGCGACGGGCACGATCGGCGTTCTCGGCCCCACCCGCATGGACTATTCACAAGCGCTCTCGGCGGTTGCCGTCGTTAGCCGCAGACTCGAACGGGCGCTGGGCGAAGGCTGATGTCGACAGATCATTACGAGACTCTCGGGGTGGCGCGCGACGCCACCGATGAGGAAGTGAAGCGCGCCTACAAGAAGCTCGCTCGCACCCACCATCCAGACCTCAACCCCGACGACGCAGAATCCGAGACGCGGTTCAAGGAGATCGCGGCGGCCTATGAGGTCCTGTCAGACCCGGAGCGGAGGTCGCGATACGACCGCTTCGGCACCGATTCGCCCGGCGCGGGAGACCCGTTCGGGGGCGGCGGTCTCGGCGACATCTTCGAGGCCTTCTTCGGCGGCGGCTCGGTATTCGGTGGTGGGGCAGGCCAGGCACGGTCCGGTCCGCCTCGCGGCGAAGACCTCGAAGCCCATGTCGATCTCGACCTCGAGGAAGTCGTCTTCGGCGGCGACCACGAGGTCACGGTGCGCACCGCGGTTCGCTGCGAGGATTGCGATGGTTCCGGAGCGGAGGCCGGCACGTCGCCCTCCACGTGTGACGAATGCGGTGGATCGGGCCAGGTGCGTCGGGTCCGCCAGTCGGTCCTCGGCCAGATGGTCACCGCCAGTGCATGCGGGCGATGTGGTGGCCTCGGTCACGTGATCGACACCCCATGCAACACCTGCGACTCTCAAGGTCGAACCATCGATCAGCGCACCTACGCGGTGGAGGTGCCTCCGGGAGTCGACGACGGTTCCACCCTGCGCCTTTCCGGACGAGGTGCCGCTGGTCCACGCGGTGGCGCCAACGGCGATCTGTACGTCCACATCCGCGTCCGCCCTCATCCAGTGTTTCACCGCGACGGCGACGACCTGGTGCACGACCTCTACGTGCCGTTCACCCAGGCCACCCTCGGCGCTCACATTCCTTATGAAACCCTCGACGGGTCCGAGGATCTCGTGATCCCATCTGGCACCGAGTCGGGCACAGTGTTCAGGATGCGCGGTAGGGGAGTGCCCCATGTGCGCGGCCGTGGCCGGGGCGACTTGAGGGTTCGGGTCGTCATCGACGTGCCCGACTCCCTCGACGACGAACAAGATGCCCTGCTCCGACAACTCGCTGAACTACGCGGTGAGGATGTCGCTGAGCCGGGTCAGGGCCTGTTCTCGAAGATCAGGTCTGCATTCTCGTGAACATCGGTGATCCGCCCCCCGACGGATCGCACGGCCCCCACGCCCTGGTGGCCGAGGTGGCCGCCCCCACATTGGGCGGCGATGATCGCCACCATCTCGAACGGGTCCTGCGCCTACGGGTGGGCGAGCCGCTCACCGTCGGCGACGGAGCGGGCCGATGGCGAGAATGCGTCTGGTCGAGCGGAGAGCCCGAACCCACCGGAGACGTGTTTGTGGTGGCCGAACCGTCTCCGCGTCTGGGGGTCGGGTTCGCACTCATCAAGGGCGGGCGGCCGGAATTCGTGGTGCAGAAGTTGGTGGAACTAGGCATCGACGACATCCGCCCCTTTGCCGCGGAGCGATCGGTGGTGCGCTGGGATCAAGCCAAGGCAGACCGCAATGCCGAGAAGATGAGGCGGGTGGCCCGCGAAGCCGTGATGCAGTGTCGAAGAGCCTGGTTACCCACCGTGCACGATCCGGCTGCGTTCAGCGAGATCGTTACTCTCGACGGCGCGGTGATGGCTGAGCGTGGCGGATCTCGCGTGAGCTTGCACACTCCGCTGGTGCTCGTTGGACCCGAAGGGGGATGGAGCGAGGCCGAGAGCGCGTGTGGACTGGCACGAGTTGGCCTGGGAGGACCTGTCCTACGATCAGAGACTGCCGCACTTGCGGCTGCTACTCTGTTGGCCGCTCACCGCGAGCATCTCGTCTAGCCGCCAACATTGCCGGGAATGGGTAGTTTGGCCTAGGATTCGATCTCACGGTGAGTAGCCATACCATCTCTGGATGTGGGATGGCTCTGACAAGGATTTCTGCAAAAAGGGTGTAGGCGAGTGTCGGAAATAAACATGACACAGGAATACAGCAAGCGCGTGGGGGAGCGACTGCGCGCTATTCGTCGACAGAAACGTTTGTCGTTGCAGGAGGTCGAGGCTGCCTCGACCCAGGAGTTCAAGGCCTCCGTGCTCGGGGCTTACGAGCGAGGCGAGCGCGCCATTTCGGTGCCGCGTCTTCAGCGCCTGGCCCGCTTCTACAACGTGCCCGTCGACCAGCTCCTCCCCACTGATGCGGGTCCGAGTTTCGGCATAGCCACCAGCGGCGATTCGGTAATCGACCTCACCGACGCATCGGGACGGCGCGAGAGCGATCCGATCACCATCGACCTCACCCGACTCGAGTCTCTCTCGGGACCCGAAGCGGGCATGCTCAACCGCTACCTCACCATGATCCAGGTCCAGCGCCAGGACTTCAACGGCCGGGTGCTCACCATCCGCTCAAACGATCTCCAAGCTCTGGCGGCAATCCTCGGCACCGGTGTCGACGGCGCCGGTCCTCGGCTCGACTCGCTCGGCCTCAGCTTCCAGCCCTGAGTCACAGCGGGGGCAGCACGATCCTCTGGCCCGGGTTGATCAGGTCGGGGTCGGATCCCACTGCATCACGATTGGCACCGATGAGCCGTCGCCAGTAGTCGGCGATCTCCTCATCCGACGCGTCGGGGGTGTGATCCGAGACCGTTTCGGCTGCGATCGACCACAGATGGTCTCCCCGGCTCACCACCCAGGTATTTTCGGTTGCTCTCTCGAGCGTTGGCGTGTCTGTCGCAGCAAGGAAGGCCGGCCCGAGATCGACCACGCTCATCGTCGCTTCGACGGGCCCGAGGTCGACCAGAGAGATGGGAGACCCTTCCTCGGCGGCGAGAGACGATGGGACCAACGCCGCGACGGCGACCGCTCCGCCGGCCAGGTAACGCCGCACAGTGGCGGGAACGAGTCGGGGAACCGAAGGAGGACGGGCACCGAGCGCGGCGATTGCTGCTGCCGTTACCCAGAGTGCCACTGCTGCCACATAGCCCATCAGAGCGAGCATCACGCTACGTAGCACGACCAGGGTGGCCGACGGGGTGCCGACACTCTCCCACCAATCGATGAGAGCTCCCGGCTGTGCCGCCGAGGGATGGGTGAAGCCGGGCACGACGAGGACTACGGCCATGCCGGCCACGGCGGCGAGAAGGAGGGTGATCGATCGAGAGAGCAGTTTCAGGGTCATGGGAACTCCGGTGTGATGATTTGAGAGCCTCTACGGGTACGGGCTCGGAGGAGGTCGCAGCCAGTGTTGGCGTCGACCTCGAGACTCTCGGCGCCATCGACGACGACCAGGAAGGTGGCGTCCACAGCTTCTTCTGGCGTGGGCCATGAGGCGAAGACCGCAACCTCCCCGGTGCTGGGTCGGAGCAGGGCGGGTGTGGAGGCTCCGGTGCAGGTCCAATCGCCGACGACGGTCAGGTCGCCCGGTGCACCAATGCCGTAGCGCCTGCCCTGATGCACCAGCACGGGTGCGTCGAGATCCACCGAGGGCGCCGGGGGATCAGGTGACGACGAGGGCGGAGGAGTCGCTTCTTCGTCTGGATGCGGCGGCACCGGGATCGGGCTGGCGACGGGTGCGGTCTCCGCCACTGGGCCTGCGCCCGCCACGGGTTGGCCGGAGTTGGCCGTGCCGAGAGCCACGACGCCGGCCACCGCCAAGACCACCACCGCGGTGAAGGCGAGAATCCTGGGGCTGGGGCGGCTCGTGGTATCCGCCACACTCGGGTTGGGGCGGCTGAGGGCATCGAGCTGGTGGGTGGCGGCGCGTGCGCCTCCACCAGTCTCGAGGCGGCGAGCCACGGTCTCGAGCTCGCCCCGGCCGGGGTCTGAGTTGTGAGCATCGAGGGTTCTGATCAGCTCAGCGAGGGCGACACAGTCGTCGATCAGGGCATCCTCAGAATCGCTGATCGCGTCGGCGAGTCCGCAGAGGACGGGCCGGCCGTCGCCACCCACCAGCACATGTTCGGCGCGGATGGCTCCGTGGGCCAGGCCCAGGTCGTGGAGGTCGGCGACTATCGACACCACCTTCGCCAAACCCTCGGTGATCTCCGCCGGATCTGCCGGAGCCTGTCGGGCCCAAGAGTCGGGACCCACAAAAGCGGTGAGAAGGCGCACGGGCGGACCCTCGTCGAGCTCCACCAGCTGCACCACTCCGGGATGATCGAGGCGAGTGAGGAGCTCCGCCTCGGTGCGGAGCCGGGCCTCGGCATCGGGATGGTCGGCGGCCTGTTTCACCGCGAGGGTCCGACCATCGAGGTTGGAGACGGTCACTCCGGTCATGAACTTTGAAGGTTATCGAGAGCACTCACAACACATGAAATAACATGAAAATGCTGAAATCGCAACCAATTCGATGAAAGAGCCGCCGCGGAGTGGGCGCCGATAGCCTCTTGAGGTGTCCATTCCCCGTGTCGTAGCGGTCGAGCCTGAGTCTCCCGCCGAACGTGCCGGCCTTCGGGCCGGCGACGAGATCTTCACCATCGCGGGCGAGGTTCCCCGCGATGTGATCCGTTGGAAACTCCTCACCGACGAACCCGAGATCGAGCTCGTGGTGTGCAGGGAAGATCGCCAGTTCGACCTGGTCGTCAACAAGCGAGCGGGCGAGCCTCTAGGGGCCGAGGTTCACGCCGCGGTTTTCGACAAGGTCCAGACCTGCGACAACCACTGCGAGTTCTGCTTCATTCACCAGCTCCCCAAGGGAATGCGACGCTCGCTCTATCTCAAAGACGACGATTACCGCCTGTCGTTCCTCTACGGAAACTTCACCACCCTCACGCGTTTCACCGAACTCGACCTCGAACGGGTCATCACCGAACGGCTCTCGCCGCTCCACGTATCGATCCACGCAACCGACCCCGAGACGCGAGCCGACATCTTGAAGAATCGTCGCGGCGCGGTGTCGCTGCGCTGGCTACGTGCCCTGCTCGACTACGACATCGAGGTGCACGGCCAGATCGTCGTCTGCCCCGGAGTCAACGATGGCGACGTGCTCGACGACACCCTCGCCGGTGTGCTCGAACGTTTCCCGGAGTTGGCCAGCATCTGCGTGGTCCCGCTCGGAATCTCCAAGTTCTCCAGCGAACCACGCATGCGGGTCCACACCATCGACGAAGCCCAACGGGTGGTCGATATCGTCGCCGAGTGGCAGCAGACCTTCCTCGCCGCGGTCGGCCGCCGACTCGTGTTCGCCGCCGACGAGTACTACCTGATGGCCGAGCGGCCATTCCCCGCCCCGAGCACCTACGAGGGATTCCCGATGCATGAGGACGGTATTGGGATGGCCCGCACCCTCGAACTCGAATTCGCCGATGATTCGTCCACCGAACCCTCAGGCCCCAGAGCGGGGTTCTTCGCATGGGTCGACGGTGCACCGGCCGACGGCTATCGCGCTCCTCGCACCGGATCGCCGGCCGAGATGGTCACAGCAGGCGCGTCGGCACCGGTTTCGGTGATGGTCGGCCCCCGACGCGACGCTCCCGTCGCGGTGCTCAGCGGCAGCCTCGGCGCTCCGATCGTCGAGCCGCTGGTGGCATCCACCGGTCGAGCCGATGCCCGAGTGGTCGAAGTTCCCAACGAGTACTTCGGCGGCAACATCGGCGTCACCGGACTCATGGTCGGAGAAGACATCGCCCGGGTATTGAGCACCCAACCCGAAGGCCATCGCTACCTTCTGCCAGATGTGTGCCTCAGCCGGGGAGTGTTCCTCGACGGCACCAGCGTGGCCGACCTTCCCCGCCCGGTGGAGGTCGTGTCCACCGACGGCGGCGCGCTTCGAGAGGCACTGACACGATGAGTGGTCTACCCGTTGTAGCAATCATCGGTCGACCGAACGTGGGCAAATCCACCCTGGTCAACCGCATCCTCGGTCGCCGCGAGGCAATCGTGGAGGAGCGACCCGGCGTCACCCGCGACCGCAAGACCGTCGACGCCGAGTGGCTCGGCCACAACTTCACCCTGGTCGACACCGGCGGTTGGATGGCCGACGGCGATTCCCTCGACAACAAGGTGAGCGCCCAGTCGGAGCAGGCGATGGCTGAGGCCGACGTCGTCTTGCTCGTCGTCGACACCACAGTTGGGGTCACGCCCGAAGACGAGCGAGTCGCGCTGGTTCTGCGACGTACCGAAACACCGGTCCTGGTGGTGGCCAACAAGGTCGACGACAAGACTCACGAGGTCGGCATCTGGGAATTCATGGGCCTGGGCCTGGGCGACCCCTACCCGGTGAGCGCGCTTCACGGCAAGGGCACCGGTGATCTCCTCGATGCCCTGATCAGGCTTCTTCCCGAAGGATCAGACGATGAGCCCGAGCCTGCGTCCTCCGACGATACGAACCTCTTCTCGGTGGCTCTGGTCGGTCGGCCGAATGTGGGCAAGTCCACCCTTTTCAATCGCCTGATCGGTGAGGAGCGAGCTGTCGTCCACGACCGGCCCGGCACCACCCGTGATGCGATCGACACCCTCGTGGAGACCGAGCATGGCCCCATCAGGTTCGTCGATACCGCGGGTATGCGGCGCAAGGCCCGGATCGACGAAGACACCGAGTACTACTCCCTGGTCAGGGCATTGAAGGCCGTCGACGGCTCCGACGTGGCCCTGCTGGTGATCGACTCGACGGTGGGAATAACCCATCAGGACCAGCGCCTGGCGGAGCGGGTCGATGCGGCCGGCTGCCCGATCGTGATCCTGCTCAACAAGTGGGAGCTGCTCGACACCGAGGCACGCGGGAAGATCGCGATCGCCGTCGAGCGCAAGCTTTCATTCCTGGGCGATCCGGCCGTGCTACGAATCTCGGCCCTCACCGGCAAGGGAGTGTCGCGGTTGTGGCCGTCGCTTCAGGCCGCGGTGGGCGACTATCGCACCCGCATTCCGACCCGTGATGTCAACAAGGCGATCCGTGCCGCCCAGGTGGCCCAGCCCGCTCCGCACGGCGCCCGGGTGCTCTACGCAACCCAGGGAGCCACCGATCCGCCGACGTTTACCTTGTTCAGCAACCGCGAGATGCCGAAGACCTATCTGAGGTACCTCGAGCGATCGTTGAGAGAGGCTTTCGACCTTGGAGCTACGCCGATCAAGATACGGGTTCGTCGCCGCGGCGACTGACCCTGACACAACCCTTGTCATTGTGTACGGGTACCATTCCACAACCGACCTCTCCGAGGAGAACCGGTGACAACCATAATCCTGACCTCTGTAGCAGCTCTCTGCTTCTTGGCCGCGATCGTCTCTGTCCGGTCGGCTCGCCTGCGTTTCAGAGTTGTGCGCCTCATCGAATCCGATCTCAACGTCGACGTCGAGGCCCACTCACTGGCCTTCGCGTCGTACCGCAAGGAAGCTCACGCGGTCATCGTCTACGCCCTGCTGGCACCCGCTGCGGCTGCCGCGGCCTACATCGACGATCCCGAGATCATGGCCGTCTTCGGCGTGATGATCATCCCCGCGGCGGTGTCGCTGTGGTGGGCCCGCTTGTCGGTTCGCGAGGCCCGCATGGCCCGCAATCGCTACGACCTCGAGCGTCGCGCCGGCGAAGCGCTCGAACAAGAGCAACTGGCCCCCAAGGCCTGGGCCGCACGCCTCGCGCCCGAAGAGGTCCCCGACTTCAGCGGTTTCGAGATCGGCCGGGTGTATCAGGCGGGTTCGGGCCTCATGGCGGGCGACTTCTTCGATGTTCACCGAGTCGGGCCCACGCGAGTTGCCGCCGTCATCGGCGATGTTGCCGGACACGGCATCGAGTCGTCGATCACCGCTTTCCAGGCGAAGTACCTCCTGCGGGTGTTCCTGCGTCAGTTCCGCGATCCGGCCCAGGCGTTCGAGGAGCTCAACGCTCAGCTCGCAGCCGGCGATCGCGACGAGGAATTCATCTCCGCCGCGGTGATCGTGTTCGACACCGAAGCAGGCACTCTTCGCTACGCATCGGCCGGGCATCCTCCCTTCTTCCTGTTCCAGGAGGACGGCGTCCTGCCCCTGAGGTCCACCGGACCACTTCTCATGCTCGACCCCAAGGCTCACTACTTCTCTCGGGAGATCCCGATGGAGAGTGGCGACCTGGTGGTGATGTACACCGACGGTCTCGCCGAGGCCCGCGCCGGGGGATCCCAGTTCGGTGAGGACCGCATCGTGAAGACCGCCGAACGCGAGCTCAATGCGCCCCCCGACGTGCTGTGTAAGGCCCTCATCGATGCGGCCAAGGATCATGCCGGGGGCGTCATCGACGACGACACAGCCATCATGGCAATCCGGCGCGACTGAGCCCGTCCACAGGCCTAACCTGCACGGTCATGCCGTGGTGCGAGTCGTGCGAGAAGAACTGGACCCCGCCGTCGGTCGGCGCCGACGGCTCCTGCCCCGATTGTGGTTCGCCCCTCGAGGGCACGCCGGGGGTGGATCATGCGCCCCCAAAGACTCCCTGGCATTTCTGGGTCGGGGTGGGTGTGGCAGGTGTCTATCTGCTCTGGCGACTAGCCCAAGGATTCCTCCTCCTTTTCTGAGCGCGTTCGCATCCCGGTTTTTCTGAGCGCTTCCGCGCGTTATGCGCGCGAAAGCGCTCAGAGATTTTGGTGGGGGGACGGTTTGGGACGGGGTGGGAGCGGAGGAGTGGAGCGGTACGATCTCTTGCTCACGGGCTGTGGCGCAGCTTGGTTAGCGCGTCGGTCTGGGGGACCGAAGGTCGGAGGTTCAAATCCTCTCAGCCCGACCACTCAACTCCCGCACAACGGTGCGGGAGTTTGGCTTTTTCAGCCGCTCACCAAAGGCACCACCTCCCCAAACTGTCCGCAAACTGTCCGCACGGCGATCATTCTTCGTCCTGGTGCTGACGCCCGCGCACGAGGCGCACCACCGCGAGCGGAACGTTCGTCATAGCGATTAGACCAGCAACCCAAAGCACCACCACGATGGCCCTCGCCGGCTGACCTACCGAGTACTTCTCGAAAAGCAGCTGCGTCAGAGTGACCGGCACGAACGACAACGCGTACCACATCATGGGACCGCGAAAAAAAGTGAGCTTCGTGCCAGCGAGCTCCATCACGACACACTCCGGTACCGGGCCTCGAGAGCATCGGTGAGCTCGTCGTCGAGGGAGGGGAGGAGGTGGCCGTAGGTGTCCATCGTGACGGTGATCGAGGAGTGTCCGAGGCGTTCCATGATCGCCCTCGGGTGTGCTCCGGATGCGATGAGGAACGCGGCGCACGTGTGGCGCAGGTCATGGAAGCGCAGCGACTCGAGACCAAGCCCGTCCGCCGCGGGTCGAAACACTCGGCTACGAAGGTTCGAGATCCTCACCGCTGAACCCTCTGCGGTGGTGAAAACCAGCGCAGAGGGATCGGTGGCCACCGGGGCGATGTGCTGAGCGAACATGTCGCGCAAGAACGGCGGCAACGACACCGTGCGCTCCCGACCAGACTTCGGAGTGCCATACACGAGCTTCCCGTGCACCTCAGCCACCGAACGCCGAACATGAGCCCGACCCCGCATCAAGTCCAAGTCACCCACCCTGAGAGCCGACAGCTCGCCCGCACGAAGCCCCATGTAGGCGGCCGCGTAGATCAGCGTCGAGTATTCCGCCGGCACCGCGTCGGCGAGAGCGGCCACCTGGGCGTCCGTAGCGACGGCCATCTCTCGACGCTCACCTCGAGGAGCAGCGACCCCGGCCGCTGGCGACGCCTTGATCGCTCCAGCCTCGAGCGCATGCGAGAACACACCCTTCATGCAATTCAAGATGTTCCGCACCGAGTTCGGTGCGAGACCGCCGTCGACCAGGTCAGCGACGAACCGACGGATCTCCGGCCGCTCGATCGACCCAACCTCCCGAGAACCGAACCGCGGCCGCAGATGCGCCTTGAGAACACTCTTGTAGCCGGCCACCGTCGACGGCTTCCCGGTGTGGAGCTCAAGCCACTCATCAGCCAACGAACCGAACGACCGCCGAGCCCGCTCGGGAGGAACCCAATCACCGGTCGTGACCTCCGCCTCCTTCAGGCTCAGCCACCTCCGAGCATCCTCCTTGCGATCGAACGACCTCGCCCGCTCCCGACCATCGGCCCCTCGGTAGCGGGCAGTCCAACGCGTCTTCCCGCTCCGCTTGTAGACGCCCCGATTCTCAATGAACCCGGTCATGTGGCGTCTCCTTTCGCTCGCTTGTAGTACCGGCGAACTGTCCGGCTCGACCGATCTACCTCGTGTCCTATCTGCTCGAATGACCGGCCGAAGTTGTCGCGCAATTCAACGACTCGCTGCAACACCTCTCCAGTGGGGGAGTCGCTCCGAGGTTGAACCTGGTGGACCCGCCGGTAGCCGGTAGGTGGGCTAGCACCGGTGAGAAGAAGTTCGTTCGCCTTCAGAAGGATCTCACGCTTCCAACTTTGGATTGGCAGACTTTCAGGAATGCTGATGTCGGAGTAGTCGCCCATCAAGAACCGAATCTCTGAAATTGCAACCCCGCCTCCACCGACCCAAACTTGCAGCAGCACCCAGAGCCCGTCTTCGAGGCCGATTAGTGCCCAGATGTCGAGCGGAACGACGAGACTGACTCCCCCGATCTCGACGGCACCGGTGTCGGGGCTCCAGGCAGCGAGTGCGATCAGGTGATCGGTTGCGTGTTCCCTGAAGTAGTCAGGTCGAACTCTCGGGCCTTCTCCAACTCCGCGGCCGCTGTCGTTTCGGTAGTCGATCCACGGATTACCACCGCCGGTGCCCCACTCGATCGCCGTGCGTGTGTCTCCGAATTCAGTGAGGAAGCTTTGGTTTCTCTCGCCCAGTTCGGGGGCCGAGACGCCAGGACCCTGCAGCAACTGACGGAGGCCCTCAAGGTGATTGTCATCTAATTCGGCTTCCATATGCCTCGCAAGTGTCCGTGAACTGGCAGAAGATGTCAAGTAGCTGTCAACATGGATGGAGCACTGCATGAGTGACCTCGACAACCTTCTAGATATCGATCAGGTGGCGGATAGGCTTGGGATGACGCCGGCTGCCATGCATTCGATGCGCTACCGCGGCGATGGCCCAAGAGCGGTGAAGATCGGCCGGAAGCTCCGGTTCAGAGCTGATGACATCGACGCGTGGATCGATTCGCGGCGTGAGCCGGCGGCGTGATGGAATCAGAGCGAGAGTCAATCGTGTCGTTCTCGGGAGCTCATCCGTTTCGGCCGTCGTGCCTGGCCGATCTTGGCATGGTGATGGACGAGGTCGCCGAGATCACTCTTGCCGTTGACGCTGGGGATTGTCCGCGTTGTGGTGCATCGCTTCCTGAGAACTGCCTTGCGGCTGGGTCGAGGATGACACGTTGCCGGTGTGTTCCTGTCTGTGGGGAGTGCGGCACTGATGAGGCACGTCTCGAGGCCGTCGGTAGTGGTGAGATTGTCGAGACGCAAGAGCCCACACTCGTGGAGATCCCGGTCGGGAATCTCGTCGACCGGCCGCACCCTGGCGGCGCGTTGGAGTTCGGGTTTGACGACTCGGTCGACATCGCAGAGCTTGCTGGCTGATGTCTGGTCGTTCTTATGGGGCTAGTCCCGTAGGGCGTCGTGGTCGGACCCGGGCGGATCTTGAGGAGCTCCATCGCCTTGCTGACCGGAGGGTCCCATGATTCTCGAGGGTGAGTTCCGGGGTGAGCTACTTGAGGTCGGTTTCCCGCGTTGGTCGTGGGAGCTAGATGACGAGGGTGAGCTGGTGGAGCCGCTGCAGTCCGTGTTCTCGTGGCAGCGCAAGTTTCGCGCTCACGGTCGGCATGTGTTCGGACGGCGCAACACGGCCTCAACGGGGCTCGCTGTGGGCCTGCTGATCTCGACCTACGTGACGTACGATCAGGACCGCGGCGACTTCGCCTCCACGACGGTCTCGGTTTCGCGGCTGGCGACGGAACTCAATCTCAAGCGCGACAGCGTCGCGGTCTACCTCGAAGAGGGGATGGCCGGCGGCTGGTGGCTGCTCGAGGACCGTGGCCGTGGGAGCTCGAAGCTGATCTCGCTGAGCCTCCCGCTGACGCCGTGGTGGAATCTGGCCGAAACCGGCCCCGAGTTGGAGCCGGTTTCGATTCCGACTCCTCGCAACGAGCTCGGCCAGTACACGGAACCTGCCCCAGCGGGTGGGGCAACCCCTCCTCCAGAACCTGCCCCACTGGACGGGGCAGGTCATCCGAGGGAGGTTGCCCCACTGGACGGGGCAGGTTCTGACGAATTACAGACCATCAACGACGCGGACCTGCCCCACTCAGCGGGCACCCCTACCTGCCCAACGAACGGTGAGGGACCTGCCCAACGAACGGTGGACACCTGCCCCACTGAGCGGGGCACGACCTACAAGACCTACGAAAAGAAACCAACGCAGATAACCAACGGGTCGACGATTGACATCGCCGACCAGAGGGTAGACGTCCGAATCTTGAACGGACCCAACGCCGGCGCGTTCACCTCGCTACCCAAGAGCTCTGCTGACGAGCTGATCGCTCAAGGCAAAGCCATAGCCGCATGACAACCGACAGCACAGACACTGGAGGCAACGAACGATGAGAGCACTTCGAAGCTTCGATCCTGATGCTGAGCTCGACGACCCGATCGATTGGTCAGATATCTCTGAGCTTCCCGGGCCGGTCTTCCGATCGCTTCACAGCGAGGTCACCGCGGAGTACACCCGTCGCTGCCAAGACGAGCGGCGAGCTGATCGTGAAGGGACGCACCCGCATGCCGATTCGTGAGTGGCCGGTTCGTTGGCCGCATCCCTCGAGGCCGGTCGCGTTCATGTTCGCCGCGGTGCTCGACGGCACGGACCTGGACAACCAGCGGGCGCTTGAGCAGCTCGCCGTTCTTCTGGTTCGTCACCGCCCTGGCTGGCATCTCATCGCCGCCTGTCACCGCTCTGAGCTCGACTTCACCGACCTGCATCACAGGAGGGCTGCGCTCAGCGTGTGCAACGGCTGCGCGGTTCGTGCCCAGTGTCTGGAGTGGGCGATCGACCTCGGCGATGACATCGCAATACTCGGCGGAACGACTCCAGCGGAGCGGGCCGTGATCATCTCGGAGCGTGCCGCATGAAACGACCCAGTGAGGGGAGGGGCGTTCAGATCACGACGGCCTCTGGCACCCCGGAAGACCCCGCTCTCTTTTGCGTTTCTCTCCGGCCGAATTTCCCTGGCCCTGGAGGCTTTCTCTCCGGGCCGTCAAACCACCAACAGAAGGCTGAACGATGACCACATCTGACCCCAAAGGCCCGGCCGTCACGCCTGTCGCTGCGCTGATGGCGCTGAACATGCTCGAGGCCTCTCTCGACTCGAGCGAGGTTGCCGAGAACACCCTGACCGTGCACTTGGCGAAGCTGGTCGAGACACCCGAAGCGGCCGAGCATCTCACCGACGCGCTGACCGGCGCCGTTCTCGCGTTATCGGCGTGGGCGGCCAAGTTCGCTGAGGCCAGCGGCATGGATCTCAGTGCTGCGTTGACGCTGGCCCGGCTCGATCTCGACGCCTCGACCGAGAAGACTTGACAGGGGTGGAAGCCTGTCGGCCATGACTCAGAACTCCAAGATTCAACCCAAGCTGTGGGACCGGTACCGGACTGCGAAGGCCGCCGCCGAGGCCCTTCACGACAACGCCAAGACCGATGACCGGCGCCTGACGGTGGATGAGCAGGCCACCTTCGATCAGCTCATCGCCGAGGCCAAGGAACTCCGGTCCAAGGCCGAGCAAGCCGACAGCGACAAGGTCGCGCTCGCCGAGCTCGACCGGCTCGACGCATCGGGAGGCGCGTCCAGCGTGACTCGGGGTGGTTTCGCTGAAGAGGTCATCAATCAGCTGCGTCACCGTGGCCAGATGATCGATGTCGGTTCGTCGGCCCCGTCCAACAACCCGCTGCAGCCGGCGCTCCAGATTGCGAACATTGTCACGGTCGAGCCGACCAAGCTGCCTGGCATCACTCACATGCTGCCCGAGGGCCCGGTTCGGTTCGCCGCGTCGCTGTTCCCGATCCGCATGGTCGACAGCGACCAGTTCAGCTTCTTGCGCCAGAACGTCCGCACCAACCTCGCGGCCCCGGTATCGGTCGGCGCGTTGAAGCCGACCAGCACCTACGGCACCGAGCGAATCACAGCGCCGGTCACCACGATCGCTCACCTGTCCGGCAAGATCGCTCGCCAGTGGCTCGAAGACGAAAAGGATCTCGAGCGGTTCCTGACCGTGGAGATGATTTATGGCCTGATGCTCGGTCTCGACGCTCAGATACTCAACGGTGATGCCATCGACCCGAACCTCGAGGGGATCTTCAACACGGCCGGAGTCCAGGCACAAGCGTTCGACACCGATGCACTCACGACGTGTCGCAAGGCGCTCACCAAGCTCCAGGTCAACGCCGGTATCGACGACGTCGACAAGATCGCCTTCGTCATCAACCCCGCCGACTGGGAAGCCGTGGAGTTCCTCGCCAGCCAGGCCACCTACCACCCCGGCTCGCCCCCAACCGATGCCACAAAGCGCCAGCTCTGGGGCGCTCGCGTCGTCGTGTCGACCGAAGTCACCGCCGGCCAGGTTCTCGTTGGAGATCCCGACGCCGCGTTCGTTGCCGCCCGCGGCCCGATCTCCGTCTCGTTCTCCGAAGCCGTCGACGACGACTTCGCCACCAACTCGATTCGCTGGCGAGTGGAAGGCCGCTTCGGATTCGGCGTCACCCACCCCGGAGCGTTCGTCAACGCCGACGTCGTCGGCCCCTGAACCATCGTGAAACGACACTGGCCACTCCCCGGATGGCGACAATCCCGCGACCCCAAACCAGACGTCAACCACGGCCGCGACCTCACCATCGAGAAACAAGGCAACGAGTACGCCGCGGTCCGCATCGGACCCCCACCAGCGCCACGCACAGACTGGTACAAGGTCGAAACCCTCGAAGAAGCCCTCGGCAACCCCGACCGCAACTCCACCCTCTGGTACGTCCACTGGCCCCGGTAGGCGCCAGCCCCCAGATGCGTTGATCGGCCCGGAGCTTTGGATTCCTCCGGGCCGAGCAACGCCCCACCATCCACCGCTGTGCTCACTATGGTCTCGCGCATGAACCTGAAGAAGAACCACAGCGACGAGCTCGACGGTCTGGTGGTGGCCACCGCCGCCGAAGTGATGAGAGCGAAGGGTCGCATTCTCGAAGCCTTGGCGAGTGGGCCCAAGCCGCGGGCCGATCTGATCTCAGCGTCGTTGGCGGCGGCTGGTGTTATGCCGAAGCAGAACAAGGACGAGCGCGTTGACGTACCGGAAATGGCTGATGACACGTGGCACTTTGATGCGACCCATCCGGCGATCATGCGCGTTCGGCTGACTGACGCCGCTGAGGAAGCTCTCGCCCAACTCGCTGACTCAGGAGTCCTTGCCGAGCTGGAAACGACCACCACTGCCTACGTAACCATCCAGCAAGGCGGGAGAGGATTCGGGTACAAAGTTGATCGGTCACGGCCTCGACTTGCAAGCCAGTACGGTCTCACACGAAGAACTCAGATGGATGCGACGGCGTTGCTCGACGTCGATATCTTCTCCGCTGACCTCACCGCTCTGAACCTCCATGACAGGACGCTGCGATGTCTCGATGAAGCGCTCGAATCGTATCGGCGGGGGCTGTTCCTTTCGTGCATCAACTTGCTTGGCCTAGTCAGTGAGGGGGCGTGGTACCAGGTGGGTGAGGCACTCAGAGAGCGTGTCAAGGGCTTGCCCAAGGCCCTCGACAACGACAACGCGGCGGGCGTGATCAGGCTCTCCGCCGAGGGACTGCGAAGTGCCGGCGCCGCTAGTGCGTCGGAAATCGCAGAGATGCACAGCCATGGGGCGTACTTGCGTGATCTTCGCAACTATGGAGTTCACCCTCGGTCTGGCTCAGACGATGGAATCGAGCATGCATTCACTGACCATGGTGCAGGGCTGATTCTGATGAACACTCACCGCTACCTGACTCGACTAGCCGGGGCGCTCGCCAAGGTTGGCGAAGCGCGAGCAGACCCCCAAGTTTGATTCCTTCGACAGTGCGAAACACTCTCGGTCCAGTGGCGGGGTCGCTAGCTTGATCGGCCTGAGACAACCGCACCGAGTTCGTCCAACGTAGCGATTGCAGTCTTCAGATTCTCAGCGTGCCTCTCGTTCAGTTCTGGGAGTCCGGCGGATTGGAGTGCAGGCATGTACATCACCGCCAAGAGGATATTAAGGGAGTTCATCGCAGTATTCGCCTCGTCAACCAGGCGGACGGCCAGGTCCCCGGTCGTCTTGTCGACCATCAGAGCGGCCCCTTTTAACGCGGATGCGGCTTGCTCCCAACGATCTCGAACGAGGTCGTACTCGCGTGCGGCTTGCACGTCCGGCAGCAGTACGAATCTCTGCGCGGCAAGGTCGGGTAATACGGTCGCGGCCATCCCATGCGCCCCGGCCATCGACTCCAGCCGTCGGGCACGCCGGTCACCACGAACGGTAAGCCAGTTCGGCCCCCAGCGCACGACGGCTCCGAACACCAAGGTTCCTAGCACTCCACCGATTCCTAGAACCCATGCCACGAGACTGCATCGTAGCCAGCGCCCATCCCGACGGCTGAAGACCACCGGCCCCTCAGCCGTCTCGTTCGGCGATTTGGTTGCGGACTTCTTCGAAGAGATCCCGTAGCAGGTAGATCTGCGCTCGGCGGATCGGATCGGTCGGGTCGGCGAGTTCGATGAACTGCTCGCACGCATCGAGCGCATGTTGGGCGACCTCGAGCTTCGTGGCGTTCTCCGGGAGTGGTTTGATCAGCATTTCGGCTCGTCCAACCTGGCCACAGCCTCTCGCAGGATCTGGGTCACCTCCCTGAGCGCCAGGGTGATGTTGTCGATCACCTCTGCGAACTCGGCGGTCTTCGGGGAGACCTCGATCTCCTCGCCTGTCTCTGGGTGAATGATGGTGACGGTCTTCTTGCTGGTGGTACCCATTGGATACAATTCTCCTGTCATGAAAGTGACCGTCCCGGCGGTGTTCTCGCAAAGGTCGCCGTCGGGACGTCAAAATGGTTTGGGTGCGGAAACTGTCCGCAAACTGTCCGCACGACCCCGCGTATGGCCGCGAAATCGTGCGTATTCGTGTGTGTTGTTGAGAGTCGGTTTCGCCTGTGATTGCAACGAAAACCCCGGAATCACGCGGAATCGGGCAGAGCCCTTTCCCCGTCTGGGGGACCGAAGGTCGGAGGTTCAAATCCTCTCAGCCCGACCCCTGAGAATCCCTGCAACGGCGGGGATTCTCGCCGTTTTAGGGCACCGCGTCAGTCCAGCGAAGATCGTCTATGCCGTCGCCGTCGAAATCGCCGACGATCGGGAACCCACGGCCATCGGGACTGTGGGCCGTCACCCCGTCTCGCTCGACGTCGATCAACCAATCGGACGGCCCATCGTGGAACGTCGTCTGGAACCAGTAGTCGAAGAGTCCGCTGTCGTTGCCCTCATAGGCATAGGCGAAGAGCGAACCGCCCGGAGCGGTCTCGAAGAGGCAGGTTGACCAGCCGTCGACGCTGAGCACGTTGCGCCTGCCCGGTTCGGTCAGGAACGCACCGGCTTCGGCGGGAGCTTCGGGCGCGCAGCCTGGGTCGCGGGGGTTGAACCCGTCGGTGAATCCCTCGAGTGCGGCGCCTTCGACCTCCACGCCGAGGAGCGCCCATTCGCCAGGCGCATCGACCACTCCATCGGGAAGATCAACGATGAAGAACGTCAGCGGCGGGTTGGGGTTGTCGCCTCGATGTGACGTCTCTGGAACGGTCTGCCAATCGTTCGCCGGTTCCAAGTCGCCGTAGACCCCCCAAACGTCTTCATGGACCGCTGGCTCCCATTCGCAGCTGTCTTCCTTCACCTCGTCGCAGAACTCGGGAGCCGATGGGTTGATCGAGTCGTCGTCTTCTTCCAAGGATTCGCCGTCGTCCTCCAAGGACTCGTCAACGTCGGACTCCTCGTCGTCGCCGAATTCATCGTCCTCGAGACCGTCGTCGAACTCAGTCTCGGAGGGGCCGAGGTCGTCCTCATCGGTATCAATCCGATTCCCCTCATCATCGAACTGTATGAGTTCGCCGGTTTCCGGGTCGGTTTCGCACCCGGAGGCCAGCGCGAAGAAACAGCCGAGAACGATGAGGAGATTCCTGACCTTGGTGCGCATGCCTCCACCCCCTCGCAAATGCGTCAGCGGCGCGTCAACTGGGACGAACAGTAGCCCCGAAGGCCGCAGTGGGCCAGCTTCGCTAGTGTCGATCAGGGGGCGATCATGGCTGGTGAACAACAAGGTGGCGGCACGTCTCGCTCGATCACTGCGGCTCAGAGGGTCGCCGAGCGTCAGGTGTACGCCGGTGCCCAGGATGCCGGCGTGAAAATCGCGGGACTGGCCGAAGTCACGGTGTACGAGGACAGCTTCGCCGGGAGCAAGGCCGAGCCCGTGCTGATCGGCCAGAAGATCAGCGTGACGGTGCGGGTAGCCGCCGACGGGTCGTTGCTTCCTCGCCGTGAGAACAGCGATGACTCCACACCGCCCGCCACCTCGATCCTGACGATCGACGTGATCCCCTCGGTCGAGTTCGACTCCGGGGGTGACCCGCACGTGATCTGGAACGGCCATGCCAGTCAGGTTGACGTCGGCAACGCAAGAGTGATCACGTCATCTCTGTCCGGGCCGAGTCGTGATGAGGCCGATGCTCTCGAAGGCAATCGCCAGGCCCTCGAGTACGCCAACGATCCCAAGTACATCGATGGCATTCTCGGTCTCCATGCCACGACGCGAGCCGAAGCCGTCGCCCAGGCTCTCGGCCCGTTGGCGAGCAGCGGCAGGATGAATGTCGGCGAGGCCGATCGGCCGCCAGCGCGTAGGCCCTCAACCAATCGGCGGACCAAGGTGGTTGCGGCCGTGGCGGTGGCCGCTGCCGGCACCTTTGGCGTCGTCTCTCTCACGGGCGACTCGACCCCGCCCGACGCCGCGGTTGAGCCGGTGATCGAGGCCTCAGCCGACGAGTCGGAGGCGGAGGCGACGGAGGATGAGACCACTGAAGTCGAGGGCGATGCAGCTGAGGTCGAACCCTCCGATGAGACGCCGGTCGACCCTCCTCCCGCGACTGAGACAGAGTCAGGCGACACGTCGCCGGCCCCCGGCACCTACGAGATCACGGCCAGGGTCGACGGTCCCTGCGGCAGCTACGACGTCTTTCTGAGGATGATCCTGTTCTTGAACGGACAGATCACCATCGATCAGCTTCTGACTGCCGGTGGCAATGCCTTCCAGAGCGCGTCTGGGCGATGGGGTCCGGGCATAGCGGTGGGCCAGACGTTCCAGCCCGACCTATTCGAAGTGTGGGTGGTCCTGATGGTGAGCGACGCGCTCACCATCTACAACATCTACGGGCCATCGGCTGGAGCACTGGACACGGATGGCGAGGTGGATCCGAGTCGGTTCGCCGACATCGACGACGCCGAAGCGCTCGCTGCTGCCGTTGAGGCTGCGGCCGGCTATTGCGCTTCCCAACTACTCGACGTTGTGATGCTCTACACCGCCTTCCCCGGCTGAGCGCGATGGGCGTGATCAGGGTGGAGCGCACTGATCCGACGAGGGCGGTAGTGCGGCCGTAGGGTTGCTCGCCATGGGGGCAGCCGACAACTCGCCAACACAAGGTCAGCTGCTTGTTGCGGGTGTGCGAGACGACGATATGCCTTCGGACGGCCGGGAGGAGCGCTCACCGGAGCGTTCATCGATGGGTCGTTGGTTTTGGCTCACCTTCGCGATCGGCTTCGGCTGGAGCCTTTCTCGACTCGTCATGGATCGAGGATGGATCATCGATGACGAGCTGTCTCACTACTTCATATCCCGGAGCGTTTGGGACGATCCGCGGGAGTTGCTGCATCCGTGGAGTCGTCCGGGACGAAATCTGATCCAGTTCGTTCCCTCGTACTTCGGTCTGACCGCGGCCCGCCTGTGGACGCTGGCCCTCTCCGCCGTGGCGGTGTGGTTGACCGGACGAGAAGCGAAGCGGCTCCACCTGACTGCAGTCTGGCTCTTGCCGCTGCTGATCTGGTTCCAATGGTGGTTCCCCGAGCTGAGCTACCCGGTACTGACCGAGGCGCCGTTCATGCTGGTCTGGATCGCAGGGATCTTCTTTGCGGTTCGGCAGCGGATGGTGTTGGCGGCGCTGTGCTTTGGCGCCCTCGGACTCATACGCCATGAGGGGATCGCGCTGGCGGTCCTGTGGGGATTGTGGGTGGTGTTCGCGGACGGCGGCTTCGCTCGTCATCTGGTCGAGCGACGCGTCCGCGAAGCATGGGAGGCGTTGCCGAGCGCTGTGGTGCTCGGGATGTGGACGGCGTTGCCGATCGTGGTTGTGAACGCTCTGACCTGGCGGGTGCGTGGCGAACTTCCCTTTGAGGTCTTCTTCGACTCGCAGCCGACCGAGCGCTACGCGTCAGGTGCGCCGTGGCTCTACCTACAGCACCTGCTGATCGGGGCCGGCGTGCCGGTGACAATCTTGCTCGTGTCGGGGCTGGCAAGACGGGGCTGGGAAGGGCGTTGGGACTTGGTGCTCTACGTGACCTATCCCGTCTATCTGGTGATGCACAGCGTGATCTACTGGCGGGGGTTGTTCGCCTCGGGCGGGTACTACCTCTTCATCATGCCGATGGCGCCGTGGATCGGACTGGTGGCGTTGCGAGGCGTCGAGGGACTACGGGAGCGGTTCGGCACTCGAGTCCTGTGGGTCATCATCCCGCTGGTGATCTGGAGTGGTCTGGCGATGCCCCAGCGACAGGCTCAGGACCCAGACGACGACGTGGCAGGCATACCGGAACTCGACACCGAGTGGAAGTGGATCGCGCCGCCGTTGGATGAGGGTCGGCTGGGTCGGGGCCTCCGTGATGCTACGGAATGGGTGGAAGCGAACGCGGCAGATGAGGACTGGCTCGCGCATCATGTGGCCGTCACCCACTTCCTCGACGACAAGGCTGTGGGGGCGCGGCTCGAGCCGTGGGACGAGCGCAACACTCCCGAGGCGTTGACCGCCGGCACGGTGCTGATATGGGACGCGAAGTACTCCGCGGACTTCCACGACGTCTCGCTCGAGCGGCTCGAAACTGGGGGCTGGGACGAGGTGGCGACCTACGCCCACCAGACGGTGAGGATCTTCGTCAAGCAGTAGGCGGCAAGAGGGCCCGAACGGAATGGGTTCGCGTGGGAACTATCCGATCAGGGAGACTGGGAGCGACCAGGAACAGGGGCTAGCGTCGCTCTGGTGTTGGAACAGCTGCGGCAGTTGCCGTCGACGGTGTGGCTGAGGGCGATTCCCTACGCCCTGATCGCGGCGGTGGTGATCGCGGTGCCGTCGGACCTCATCGACACGCCGATCTTCGGGCGGCCGGTCGAAACCCGGCCGATCGACTATGTGATCCTTACGATTACAGCCGGGTTGATCGGGCTGATATTCGCGATCCGGGTTCCCCGCTCGGAGGTGGCTGAAAGTCAGGACACCCGAACGGTATGGGGCGGGTTCGTGTCGTTCCTCGCGGTTGGTTGCCCAGTGTGCAACCAGGCGGTGGTGGCCCTGATCGGCACGTCGGGTGCACTCTCGTGGTGGGCGCCGGTCCAACCGTTTGTGGGCCTGGCCGCTGTCGGCCTTCTCGTCTACACCCTTCGTCTCCGGCTACGTACCTACCAACTCGAGGCTTGCCCGATCCCGGTCTAGTGACCGGCAATGAGTGGGCCGGCGATGGTTGGGCGGTCGGCTGAAAGATCGGCCGCGGTGAGCCCGACGTCGGTGAGGGCGCGAGGGAATGACTCACGCGTGATGTGGGCCCGGGTTGCTTGAGCGAGAGCTTCGGAAGTGTGAATGCCGTATCCGCCTTGACCCACCAGCCAGAAGAAACCGGGTGAATCAGGGGCAAAGCCCGAAACCGGTGTGCGGTCTGATGTGAACGTACGAAGCCCGGCCCAAGTTGACCGAACATGGCGGACGTCGAGGGTGGTCCACTCGGCGAGTGTGGCGATGCCCATGGCTACGTCGAGTTCCTCCGGCTTGGCGTCGCATGGCTCAGACGGTGTCTCGTCGGCCGGAGAAACCAGGAGTCCGCCGGGCTCGGGTTTGGCGTACCCCCTCATGGGCCCGTCGGCAGGCTCGAAGGAGGTGAGCGGCCAATGGGTGGTGTCGTAGTGGTCGGGGATGGCCGCTATCGCGATGGTGCGACGCAGGGGATGAAGGCCGAGAGGAGAGAGGCCGCCCAGTTGGGCCAGGCGATCTCCCCAGGCACCCGCCGCGTTCACCACGACGCCTGTTTGGATCGTCTCCGAACCGGCTGTGACGCTCCAGCCCTCGCCATTCGGAGCCAGAGCGGTGACCGGTGATGAGGTACGGATCTCGCCGCCGCGGGCTCGAAACCATCTCACGTAGATCTGGTGGAGTGTTGCCACGTCGATGTCCATCGAGAGGGGTTCGTAGAAGGCGCCGGCGATGTCGTCGCGCAGGATCGGAAGGATCGACCGAGCGGTGTCGCCGTCGATGAACTCGGTGGATGGCACCAGCGCCTGGGCTTCGGCCACCTCGGCTGCGAGCTCCTCAACTCGATCTTCTCGACCGACCTTCAACAAGGGCCGGGGTCCGAGCACCGAACCGTCGCCGAACTCCTCCGGCGGCGACGCAAGGATGGACTTGCTGGCGAGGGTGAGACGGCGCACCGTGTCGTTGCCGTAGTTCTCGATGTACTGGGCCGCAGAACGTCCAGTGGTGTGGTACGCCAAGGTCGCTTCGGCCTCGACGAGCACCACTGCGAGTCCTGCGTCGGCCAGATGAGCACCCGCCGACACTCCGGCGATGCCACCCCCGACGATCACCACATCAGGTCGTGTCATGCCCGCACCCTAGGAGTGTGAAGGGCACCGCGGCGAGCCGACAGTTAGCATCGCCGAGCCGCCGATGAGAGGAACGATCCGATGGCCGTCACTGAGTCACCCGCCGACGTCAACCCCGACAGCTTCCGGCGGATGGATGAATCCACCGCCGAGCAGTGGGCCGTGATCGGAAGGACCACCAGTGAGAACCAGGGGAGGGTGGCGGAGCGCATGATTGTGCTCCTCGAGTCGCTGGCCGAGATCAGTGACGGGTTCATCACCGACCAGCTCACCCATTGCCTTCAGACCGCCACGATGGCCGAGCGGGCGGGCGCCGATGAGGAGATGATCTTCGGAGCTCTCATGCACGATGTGGGCAAGGCGATTTCGGTGCCGAACCATGGCCAGATCTCGGCCGAGATGATCAAGCCGTATGTGCGCGACGACGTGTACCAGGCGATCCGCAACCACCAGGACTTCCAGGGTCGGCACTATTACCACCACTTCGATGTGCCCACGAACCTACGAGATGGTTTCCGTGAGGAGTCCTGGTACGCCCTGTGTGAAGAGTTCACCGACGACTGGGATCAGCAGGCGTTCGATCCCGACTACGACACCCTGCCGCTCGACCACTTCGAGCCCCTGATCCGCAAGCTCACGGCGGCGGCGAAGTTCTGACACCGAAGGGGCCCGACTCCAGCCGGAGGCGTAGCTCTGGTTCGCCCGTCACCTCACACACCTGGCGCGCGACGAACTCGAATCCGTAGGCGTCGTAGAAGCGGCGCCCGATCGGGTTGGCCTCGAACACACCGACCTCGAGGTACGGGCGTGTCCGCGCGGCCGCATCCATGAGGGATCGACCGACACCGTGGCCCTGGACCTCGGGGCGAACAAAGATCGCGCCGACCTCGTTGTCGATGAGAGCCAGGAACCCGTCGATCCCGGCTTCGGATTCGTGGATGATCGTGTCCGCTACCGGTAGCCAACGATTCGCGATCTCAAGGCGCTCGGTCTCGAAGAACTCTGGAGGGAGGAAAGCGTGGGCGATCAGCGACGCCTCGTGCCAGATCTCCAGGACTGCATCGAGATCGGCTTCGGCGTAGGGACGGATCGGCACGGGCAGATTGTCTCACGGCGCGGAGCGCGGTTCAGGCCTGTCCCGAGCAGATCAGCAGTTGGCATGGCGACTCGAAACCGGACGGCGTCTCATACTGCCGCAGAGCTTTCTCGATCTCTTCCCAGACCTCGGACTTGGCCGACTCCTCCATGCCTTCGAGCATCTGTTGAACGGTGCCCGATGCTTCGCGCCGCCACTGAACACACTGGGCTGCCGAGTCGAATCTAAGGGGAGCATCCACGATCAGTTCCCGCACGTCGCGGTAGCCGGCGGCCTCGAACTTCGACAGCAGCAGTCCCGGTGCACCGACACTGAAGGGCCCGGGCAGGGTGGGATCGGGGGCGGGCAGGCCGCGGTGGGATCGGATGATCCGGCTCGGTAACGAGAAGAAAGGAGTGTGCTCGGGGCTCGTGAAGACGATCGCGGCGAAGCGTCCGCCCGGCTCCAACACTCGAGAGATCTCGCGGAGTGCGCCGTGGAGGTTGGGCAGGTACATGAGCCCGAGCCGCGAGATAGCTGCATCGAATCGGTTGTCGTCGATCCCATGGAGCGACTCGGCGTCCATCACCTCGGCGGAGAGATGCGAGAGACTCTCCCTCGCCGCCACCTCCGTGGTGATCGTGGCGAATTCTGCGGCGATATCAGTTGCCAGGACCTCGCCGCTTGGTCCGGTCCGCCGCGCGGCAGCCACTGACTGCCCTCCATCGCCCGCCGCTATGTCGACCACCCGCGAGCCGACCGTTACGGCAGCCTCGTCGAGCATTGTTTCGGTGATGTCCTCGAGCCAGGCGTTGATCAGGGGGATCCACCGATGCCAGCCGGCCGCGGATTTCTGCCACTCCGCGGTAATCGAAACCTTGTAGATGGCAGGATCGAAGCTCATGTCTCAGCTGCTAGTCCTGGACGATCGCGATTCGACCCGTGCCTGGTCGGACCAGACCGATCACCGCGGCACTGTGCCCGGAGCTCGCTAATTCGGACATCACGTCTGCGGCTCGATCCGGTTGGATGCCGAACACGAGCCCTCCACTGGTCTGCGCATCAGCCAGGAGGGTGACGTCGACCTGATCGACACCAGGGTCGATGTCGAGGTGTTGGGCCACCCACGAGAGGTTGCGGCCGGTGCCGCCGGGCACGATGCCCTCGGCGGCCAGGTCGCGGGCGCCGGCGATGATCGGCACCCGGCTCACATCGATGGTGAGGTCGACCCCGGACTCCTCGGCCATGCGGCCGGCGTGGCCGAGCAGGCCGAACCCGGTGACGTCGGTGGCGCCGCTGGCTCCGGCGGCCACCGCTACGCGGGCCGCGACAGCATTGGTCTGAACCATCGAAGCAACCGCAGTTTCGACCGGGGCATCGCCGACGACGCCCTGCTTGAGAGCCGTGGTGATCACGCCGATGCCCAGAGGCTTGGTGAGCAAGAGCACCTGGCCGGGCAGCAACCCTGCGTTGGTGAGCATTCGGTCGGGATGAACCTCACCGATCACCGCCATGCCGTACTTCGGTTCGGGATCATCGACTGTGTGCCCTCCCGCGATGATGAAGCCGCAGTCGTTGGCGATGTCGTGGCCGCCGAGAAGGACGTCTCCGAGCAGGTCGTTGGAGAGTTCGTCGGTGTTCCAGCACACCAGATTGAGAGCGAGGAGGGGAGTGCCGCCCATGGCGTAGACGTCTGAGACGGCGTTGGCTGCGGCCACGCGTCCCCAATCGCGGGCGTCGTCGACGACCGGCGTGATGAAATCGGCGGTGACTACCAGGGCGCGATCCGCGGAAAGGCGCCACACGGCGGCATCGTCGCCGGTGAGAGCGCCCACGAGCAGATCGGGAGATTCAGTTGGTGAGAGGCGGCGCACGACCTGCGCCAGTTCGCCGGGGGCGAGCTTGCAGCCTCAACCAGCGCCGTGGCTGAACTCGGTGAGTCGACGGGTCATGGGGTCCTCCTCTCCAGATGGGTTGGTGCCCGGAACCCTAGGTCGTGGGGCAGGCTTCGGTCGGGTTGAGGGTTGCGGGTTCATCTGCATCTAGACTCGGCGGTGTTCAACGGACAGCGAAGCCGGTGTGATCCCGGCACTGTCCCGCAACGGTGATGTCCCCTCGCCTCGGCGGTGGGAATGAGTCCGGTCGCCTTCCGGTGGACGCCAAAGCGAACCGACCCTCGAGGACAGGGACGGCTCGTGCGACCGGATGCCCTGTCGCTCGTGCCACTCACTCGAGCCACAAGGAGGACATCCGATGAAGAAAATGTTGGGCCTGATTCTCGCCTTCGCGCTGCTGGCCGCAGCGTGCGGCGACGACGGCGACGCCACTGACGACCAGAGCGGTTCGTCCACGCCCGAACGCGTGGTGTCGCTCTCTGCGACGAGCACCGAATCCTTGTTTGCCATCGGAGCCTCCGACCTTCTCGTGGCGGTCGACGGCTTCTCGAACTTCCCTGCCAACGAGCTTCCCGTGATTGACAGCTTCTCCCCGAGCGTGGAGGCGATCGCCGAACTGGATCCCGACCTGGTGATCATCTCGTTTGATCCCGGTGATCTCGTATCGGGCCTCGACGCGGTGGGTGTTGCCACCCTGGTGCATGGCACCGCAGCAAGCGTCGCCGATGCCTACGCACAGATCGAGGAACTCGGCGCGGTGACGGGTCATTCCGGTGATGCCGCTGATCTGATCGCAGCGATGCAGGAAGAGATCGAAGAGCTCGTTGCGGATGCCCCCGACGGTGCGGGTGTCACCTATTACCACGAGCTCGACAACACCTTGTTCTCGATCACTTCGCAGACTTTCGCCGGGGAGATCTACGGCCTGTTCGGCCTGGAGAACGTGGCCGATCCTGCTGATAACGGGACCGCGTTCGGGTTCCCCCAGCTGAGCGATGAGTTCCTCGTCGACGCCGACCCCGAACTCGTCTTCCTCGCCGACACAATCTGCTGTGGCCAGGATGCCGCGACCGTTGCGGAGAGACCGGGCTGGGACCAGATGTCTGCGGTGCAGAACGGCAACGTGATCGAGTTGAGCGACGATGTTGCATCCCGGTGGGGGCCGCGGATCGTGGAGTTCGCCGCCGCGATCGCCGCCGCACTGGCGGCAGCAGCCTGATGCGGCAAGTCCCGTGACCGACACCGGCGAGTTCGTCGTGGCGGAGGACGAAGGCCTCCAGGGGTCTCGGCTCACCGCTCGCGCCCTCGTCGGTGCGCTCACCGTGGTCGTCGGGGCGGTGGTGGCGAGCCTCACCATCGGGCCGGTCGACATCGCTCCATTGCGGGTGCTGGCCGAACTGATCGACCGGATCCCCGGTGTTCACCTCGACTCGGGGCTCTCCACCACCCATGCCGCGATCGTCAACGAGATCCGCCTCCCTCGAGTGGTGCTCGGCCTGCTTGTGGGGGCGACCCTCTCGGTCACCGGCGCGGCCTACCAAGGTGCGTTTCGTAATCCCCTCGCCGACCCCTACCTGTTGGGGATAGCGGCGGGAGCGGGTCTCGGGGCGACCATCGCGATCACCAGCGATGTGGGCGATGGCGCCGGCATGCTCGATCCGATCCCCATCGTTGCCTTCGCGGGAGCTCTCGTGGCGGTGGTGATCTCCTACGCGGCCGGCCATCTCGGCGGACGCACCACCGTGTCGCTCGTGTTGGCCGGTGTGGCGGTGGCCAGTTTCCTGACCGCTGCTCAGACCTACGTGCTGCAGTCGAACACCGATGTGATCCGGGAGGTCTACTCGTGGATCCTCGGCCGGATCGCCACTTCGGGTTGGTCCGAGGTGGCCCTGATGCTTCCGTACTTCGTGGTGACCTGCGTGGTGGTCATGCTGTATGGGCGAGCACTGGACGTGCTCGCGGTGGGCGATGAAGAGGCCGCGGCGCTGGGTCTCAATCCTCGCCGGATTAGAACCACGGTGGTGGTGGTGAGTTCGCTCGGAGCCGCGGCCGCGGTGGCCGTGGCGGGTCTGATCGGGTTTGTGGGCATCATCGTTCCCCACACGGTGCGGCTCGCGTTCGGCACGAGTCACCGGGTCTTGCTGCCCCTCTGCATCCTGCTCGGGGGAGCTTTCATGGTGCTGGCCGATCTCGCGGCCCGAACGGTGCTGGAGCCGGCCGAACTCCCGATTGGTGTCGTTACGGCGTTCCTCGGCGCGCCCTTCTTTGTGCTGGTCCTTCGCTCGAGTCGCCGGGAGGTGTGGTGACCACCACCATCACAGCCCGCGATGTGGGCGTGACCCTCGGCGACCATGTGGTGCTCGACGGACTGTCGATCGACATCGCGTCGGGCGAGTGGATCAATGTGATCGGACCCAATGGTGCAGGCAAGACCACTCTCCTGAGGGCGATTCTCGGCGGTGTGGGGTTCACGGGAAAGATTGAGATCGACGGCGTCGACACAGTCGCCCACGACACGATGCGGCGGGCCCGAGCCATCGCCTATGTGCCCCAGGTGCCGGTGATCCCGCCCGGCATGACCGTCATCGACTACCTCTTGCTCGGCCGTACGCCCCACCGAGGAGTGTTCTCCGGCGACAGTCGTCACGACAGAGAAGTGGTCCGGCGGGTGCTCGACCGTCTCGATCTCGTCGGCTTCAAGAGTCGAGCGGTGCGATCACTATCGGGTGGCGAGCGCCAACGGGTGGTGCTGGGGCGAGCCCTCGTGCAGGAGTCGAGCATCCTGCTGTTGGATGAGCCCACCACCGCCCTCGACCTCGGCCACCAACAAGACGTGCTCGATCTCGTCGATGAGCTGCGCCGTGAGAGTGGACTCACCGTGGTGGCGACCCTTCACGACCTCACCCTCGCGGCCCGCTACGGCGACCGGATAGCGGTGATGTCGCAGGGGATCATCGCCGAGTCCGGGCCCCCTGCACAGGTGCTCACCGAGGAGCTGATCCGTCACCATTTCAACGCCAATGTGCGTGTGCTCGACGACGGCGACGGCCCCGTGATCGTGCCGGTAGCCGCGAAGCGTCAGCCGCCCGACACCAGATCTTCGGCGCCGCGGGGCAGCTCCACCGAATCATCACGGGCGTCGAGCCAGCCCTCGGGAAGCTGAACCTGCTTGGGTGATCCGTGGTGGCCGCGCACCATCCGCATCCCCCCATTGGGGAACGGGGTGTCTCGGTCGAGGCCAGCGACCAGCTCGCGCATCTCCTCGAGTGACTCGACACGATTCAGACGGCGTCGGGTCTCGCCCCCGGCAGGGAAGCCCTTGAGATACCAACCGGTGTGCTTGCGGAAGTCTCGGATACCGCGCTGCTCACCCATCCAGCCGCACAGCAACTCGGCGTGTTCGATCATCCCGTCGAGCACCTCACCGAGATCGGGTGGTGCGGCGACGGCCTCGCCGTTGAACACGGCGGCGAGGTCACGAAAGATCCAGGGCCGGCCGAGACAACCTCGACCGACGACAACCCCGTCGGCGCCGGTGGAGCGCATCATTCGGAGCGCATCGTCGGCCTCCCAGATGTCGCCGTTGCCCAGCACCGGGATGGAGGTGACTGCCTGCTTGAGTTCGGTGATTCGGTGCCAGTCGGCGGAGCCGCTGTAGAGCTGGTTGGCGGTGCGGGCGTGGAGAGCCACCGCCCGACATCCCTCGTCCTCAGCGATCCGCCCTGCGTCGAGGAAGGTGATGGCCGTGTCGCTGATGCCGACCCGGAACTTCACCGTGACCGGAACTTCACCGGCCGCCTGCACCGCGGCCCGCACGATTGAGCGATAGTGCTCTCGTTTCCATGGCAGCGCCGCGCCGCCCCCGTGACGGGTGACCTTCTTCATCGGGCAACCGAAGTTCATGTCGATGTGGTCGACGGCCTGCTCCGCCACGAGAAGGCGGGTGGCCTCCGCGATGGAATAGGGGTCGGTGCCGTAGAGCTGGATGCTGCGCGGCGTCTCGTCGGGTGCGAATGCCGCCAACTCCAGGCTCTTGCGGTGGCCCTCCACAAGGGCTCGAGCGGTGATCATCTGGTTGACGTAGAGCCCCGCACCGAAACGTCGGCACAGAGTGCGAAAAGGAGCATTGGTGACACCGGCCATCGGGGCGAGGACCACAGGCGGCCAAACTTCGAGAGCGCCGATCGCGACGGGCGCGAACTCTCCGCGGTGAGCCGGAGCTTCAGGTGGGGCGACCGGATCGGCCTGACTCGCTTTGGTCACACCACAAGGCTACGGCTACGAGCGAAAGTCGAGAAGATCCAACCCAACCTCGGCGAAGAGTCGGTCGACGAGTGGCAGCGGGAGGCCGATGACGTTGGATGCGCTGCCGTTGATCCGGTCGGCGAAGATGCCCGCCGCTCCCTGAAGGGCGTAGGCACCGGCCTTGTCGTCGGGTTCGCCGCTGTTGGCATACCAGCCGACACGCGCCTCGCTTATCGGGCCGACCGAAACTTCGGTCCACTCCACCGCGGAGGCAAGCAGATCTCCACCAACCGCAACCGCCACCCCGGTGACAACGTCGTGCACTCGGCCCGAGAGTGATCGCAGCATTTCTGCCGCTTGGGCGGGATCGTCGGGCTTGCCGAGGATGGCGCCACCGAGCACGACCGCGGTATCGGCGGCCAACACGGCCACGCCGGGTCGGAGCGCGGTGGAGGCCTTCTCTACGGCGAGACGCTCGACATAGACAGGAGCCGCCTCGTTGGGGAGGGGTGTCTCATCGATGTCGGCCGGTTCGATCAGGGGATGGATGGCGAGGCGGGCCAGTATCTCCTCGCGGCGAGGTGAGCCGGAAGCGAGAACGAGGCGGAGGGAAGACACGCTCGGAGTCTGCCATGGAGGGTGCGGGCGCCACCCGCCCGGGCCAGATGCGGCGTACCCTCTCGTAATCGACGAAAGCTCAGACACCCCCGAACTTCCCGACGAGCTGCCTCCCCCGACCGGCGACGACATTCGTCCCGACAGCTTCATCGTCACCTCGGGATTTCTGCGCGCCGGAGATGGTGCGCTCGACATTCCCAGGGCCGACCCCGGGCCTGAGTATTCCTACGAGGAGGCCGACGCCGAAGCTCATCGCTTCTTCGCGGTACTCCAGGGGGGTCGCGAAACAACTCACCACGACGACCCAGTCGAGTTCGTGCGTGCCAACGGCTTGATGATCCTCTACTCCGCGGAGGCGGCCGACGCTTTCGAAACCTTCCTCGCACGTATGCCCCAGCCGCGGGTCGAGGTGTGGCGCGATCTGATCGCCGGCGGCGCCAGCTCAGAGGCCTTCGGTCCCCTCACGCTCGCCGAGCGTCTCGACGAGCGCCAGGTCGAAGAAGCGATGGTCGAGGGCCGCAAGCAGCGCATCGTCAATCTCGCGATGGCCGTGGTGGCACTGGCTGTGGTGGCCGGCGGCCTCGGTGTGGGTTGGACGATTCTGACCGACGAGGAGACTCGCAGCCGGGGCGCGCTTCAGTTCGCCAACACCGATGAGCCACCGGAGGTTGCCGCCGTCACGGGTGGTACGCCCAGCACCGAACCGGCGGTCACGGTTGCTCTCACCGAAACCGTCGCCCTGCTCACCGGCGATGCACCGCCTGAAGACCGCATCACCGTCGCCCCGTTTGCCAGCTTCCCCTTCCCGCCCGGAGCCCTGCGCGCATCGCTGTTCCAGTACGCCGGCTCGGGGCACGTGGTGGTGGTCGGGCCGCCGGGGTTCGTCGACACGGCATGCCTTCGCGTGAGTGTCGTCACCTCCGACCTGAGGCCGCTCGACACCGTGACCCATGGCCCGTGCATCGATCCGATCGGACGCACACCTGCGGTCGGTTGTCTCGGCACCGACGCCGTACTCCTCGACCTCGTATTTCCCGATGGAGCCGTCAACCTCCCCGAGGGCGGTACCGGATTCGCTGATGCTGTCCGGCTCCAACTCGTGGCCGACGGTGGCGACCAGTACGAGCTGCTCACGATCCGGGCCACGATCGAGGTCGACGTGGATTCTGGCGTCGTGATTCCCCGATTCGGGGGCCAGATCGGCGACGAGATCACCTTCGACCTCGGAGCCGACCGCGTCGGCACCTGCACTCTCACCGGCGAGTTCCCGGATCGCGTCTGATGTGCGGACGCTTCGTTTCGGCGACTCCTCCCGACCAGCTTGCGAAGTACTTCGGAGCTGAGGCGCCCGCCGAGGAACGTTTGCTCCCCGAAAACCACAACGTGGCGCCCACCCAGGCCGTCTACACGGTGTATGAGCATGGCGGTGTGCGCCGCCTCGACACCTTCCATTGGGGCCTCGTGCCCTTCTGGGCCAAGGACCCGAAGATCGGCAACCGCATGATCAACGCTCGGGGAGAGACGCTGGCAGAGAAGAACTCCTACAAGCGGCCGTTCGCGAAACGGCGCTGTGTCATTCCGGCTGATGGCTTCTATGAATGGAAGAAGGTGGAGGGGCAGAAGAAGAAGCAGCCCATGTACATGAGCCGGGTCGACGGCGAACCACTGGCGTTCGCCGGACTGTGGGAGGTGTGGAAGGACCCCAACCATGTCGATGACGAGGGCGACCCCATGGAGCTCTACTCGTGCACGATCATCACCGGCGAACCCAACGACAAGGTCGCCGAGGTCCACGACCGCATGCCGGTGATACTTCCCCCGGATGTCTGGGACGCCTGGCTCGACCGAGACAACCACGATACAGACTCACTCGGGCAGCTACTGGTGCCGGCCCCTTCCCAGCTGATCACGCTCCACCCGGTGTCGACCGATGTCAACAATGTTCGCAACAACGGCCCGGAGTTGATCGAGCCAGCGCCGCTCGTGAGCGACGACTGACTTCAGGTACCGAGCGCCGCTCGCAAGGCGACATGGGCGGCATCGAGGTCGGCCTGATCGGGACTGGTGTCGGCTTGGGTGAAATCGAGGTTGGCCATCGACTGGAGCGGCACGATGTGTACGTGCACGTGGGGAACCTCGAAACCCGCGATCATCAGGCCCACCCGCGCCGGAGAAAAAGTCATCTTCTGAGCCTTGCCGATCGTGTGCGCAACCCCCATGAGGTGAGACACGGTGTCGGCGGGGAGTTCGGTCCACTGGTCGATCTCGGCTCGAGGCACCACGAGAACGTGGCCACGGGCGAGTGGTCGTACGTCCAGGAATGCCACACAGACGTCGTCGGTCCAGACGAACCGGCCCGGGATTTCGCCGTTGATGATGCGGGTAAAGATCGAAGTCACGATTCGATCGTAGGCTGCGGACAATGGACGACGACGACTCCAACGAACCGCGCCAGCGTCAAGTAGGCGTCTTCGAGGATCGGATCTTCACCGTTCCCAATCTGATCTCGCTGGCTCGCCTCGCCTGCATCCCCTGGTTTCTGTGGCTCCTGTTCTCCGACGACAATCGGTGGGCCGCGGCCTGGCTGTGGGGCGCGGTGGGGGCCACCGACTGGGTCGATGGCTGGTGGGCCAGACGCTTCGATGTCGTCAGCGAACTCGGCAAGCTGATCGACCCCGTCACCGATCGTGCGGTCCTGATCGTGGGTGTATTGGCGGTGGGCATCGACGGAGCGGTCCCCTGGTGGCTGGTGGTGCTCACCCTCGCACGCGAAGTGCTGGTGGCGATCGCCGGTCTCGTGCTCGGAGCGATGGGAGCACGACGCATCGACGTCACCTGGTGGGGCAAGGTCGCCACGTTCGGGCTCTACTTCGCGTTCCCGTTCCTGCTCGGTGGTGCGAGCGATCACAGCACGGCCGACTGGTTCTGGTGGGGTGGATGGATCCTCGCCGTTCCGTCGCTGATCTACAGCTACTTGTCGGCCCTGCAGTACATTCCGTTGGCTCGGGTGGCGCTCCGAGAGGGCCGACTCGACAAGGAGTAGTAGGTTCGGTGTTGTGAAGGCGGTAATCATGGCCGGTGGTGAGGGAACCCGCCTCCGACCCCTTACGTCGAATGTGCCCAAGCCGATGATGCCTCTGGCGAATCGGCCGATGATGGAGCACATCCTCGACCTTCTCAAGAGCCACGGCTTCGATGAGATCGTCGTGACGGTCGCCTTCATGGCCAACCACATCCGCAACTGGTTCGGTGACGGCTCCGAGTACGGCGTGAAGATGGTCTACGCGGCGGAAGACACCCCGCTCGGCACGGCAGGCTCGGTCCGCAACGCGATGGATGAACTCACCGAGCCGTTCCTCGTGATCTCAGGAGATGTTCTCACCGATCTCGACATCACCAAGATCGTCGAGTTCCACAAGGAGAAGAGGGCGCTGGCCACGATCGGCCTGATCAGGGTCGACAATCCCCTCGAGTTCGGCATCGTGATCACACGCGACGACGGCAGCATCGAACGATTCCTCGAAAAGCCCGGCTGGGGTCAGGTGTTCTCCGACACCATCAACACCGGCGTCTTCGTCCTCGAACCCGAGATCTTCGACTACATCGCTCCCGATCGTGCCGTCGACTTCTCCAGCGAGGTGTTCCCGGCCCTGCTGGCCGACGGCAAACCCCTCTACGGAGCGGTCGGGGAGGGCTATTGGGAAGACGTCGGCAACCTCGAGAGCTACGTCAGGGCCCACGCCGACATCCTCGACCGTCGGGTGATAGTCGGCATCGATGGTTTCGAGCAGAGCGAGTCGCTCTTCATCGGCGACAACGTCAAGGTTCACCCCGATGCCGAGGTGATCGGGCCGGGAGTCATCGGCGACAATTGCCGGATCGAGGCGGGGGTCCGCATCGGCCCCTACTCGGTGCTCGGCGACAACGTGAGGGTGCGGGCCAAAGCCAACCTCGAGCGGGTAGTGGTGGCCGACAACGCCTACCTGGGCGAGAGCGTGTCGATCCGTGGTGCAGTGGTGGGCCGGGCCTGCGACCTGCGCAAGGGTGTTTCGGTGGCCGAAGGAGCGGTCATAGGCGACGAGTGCTTCATCGGCGACGGCGCCACGGTGGGCGCCGATGTGAAGATCTACCCCTTCAAGACGATCGAAGCCGGCGCGGCCATCAACTCGTCGATCGTCTGGGAATCGAAGGGGGCACGCAGCCTCTTCGGCAAGTTCGGCGTCTCCGGCCTCGCCAACGTCGACATCACCCCAGAGCTCGTCACCCGCCTGGCCATGGCCTACGGGTCCACCCTTCCCCAGGGCGCAACCGTCATCACCGCTCGCGATTCGTCGCGGTCGGCCCGGATGCTGAAGCGGGCCGTGCATGCCGGTCTCAATGCCGCGGGAGTGTCGGTCCAGGACCTCGAGGTGGTGCCGATCCCCGTCACCCGCTTCGTTACCCGCCGTCCGGCCCTCTCCGGAGCGGTGGCGTTGAGAGTGGATCGCGAAGACCCCAACATCGTGATCATCCAGTTCATCGGGGCCGACGGCGCCGACATGTCCGAGAGCGAGCATCGCAAGATCGAGCGCATATTCAATCGTGAGGACTACCGCCGTGTGATCCCGGCGGAAATCGGCGACATCGACTATGCGCCCAGAGCACTCGAGCACTACGCCACCGCCATCGAGTCGATGGTCGACCTACGCACGATCCGCGACGCGCGCATCAAGGTGGTGGCCGACTACGGGTTCGGTGCGGTCTCGTTCATGATGCCCAACCTCCTGGCCAAGTTGGGCGCCGACGTTCTCGCCATCAATCCCTACGCGTCCACATCGGGCTCCGCGGCATTTGAACGTGAGAGCCACGCCGAGAGGGTGGCAGGGCTGGTGAAGTCCTCGGGTTCACGGCTCGGCGTGATGTTCAGCCCTGGTGGTCAACAGCTCACCGTCATCGACGACCGTGGCCGCCTGCTCGACGACTCCCAGCTCTTGTTGGCACTCATCGCGCTCCGCGGTCCGAGCCTCGAGGGATCTCGCGTGGCCGTACCGGTGTCGGCCACCGCGAAGGTCGCCGAATTGGTCGAGGCCCGCCACGGATCCGTCACCCTCACCGCAACCTCCGCCTCCGCGGTCATGGCCGGGGCATCAGATCCGTTGGTGTGTTTCGCGGCCGACACCGAAGGTCGCTTCGTTGTCCCCGGCTTCATGCCCGCCTTCGACGCGATCGCCACCTTCGTCACCCTGCTCGACATGCTCGCGGTGACCGAAGAGCCCCTCTCGGAGATCGTCGACGCCATCCCGACGGTCCACATGGTCAGCCGCGAGGTGGTCACGCCATGGGAACGCAAGGGTTCGGTGATGCGCGTACTGGTCGAGCAATCGAAGGATCGACGCCTGGATCTGGTGGATGGCGTGCGGATTCACTACGACGACGGGTGGGTTCTGGTACTGCCCGATCCGGAGGATCCCAGCACCCGCGTTGTGGCTGAAGCCGACAACGATGAACGGGCCCGCCACCTCGCGGACGAGTACGTCCGCCGAATCGAACAACTCGTGCGGGCATGAAGCAAGCCGTAGTGCACTACGCCGCCAAAGATGGGTTAGGTTCCAAGAATGAACGTGCCTGAAGGACTCCGCTATTCAACTGATCACGAATGGGTGCAGATCGACGGCGAGGTCGCCAAGATCGGGATCACCGATTACGCCCAGGATGCGCTGGGCGATGTGGTCTACATCGACCTACCGGCCACCGGCGTAACGGTCGTGTCGGGGGCTTCGTTCGGCGAGGTCGAGTCGACCAAGTCGGTCTCGGATCTGTTCGCTCCCATATCCGGAGAGATCACGGCGGTCAACGACGAACTCGCCGACCAGCCCGAGAGGCTCAACACCGATCCATACGGTGATGGCTGGATCTGCACGATCGCGATGTCCAACCCCGATGAGATCGACGCCTTGCTCGACGCAGACGGGTACCAGACCCTGATCGATGGATAAGCCGCATGAGTGATCTCGTGTGTGAGGCGTGCGGCCATCGCAACATCTCGACGGCAAACTTCTGCTCCTCGTGTGGAGAGGAATTGTCGAGGGGCGACGCCACCAGCGAAAACCCTGTGCTGGGCATGGATGCACCTTCGGGAATCGACGCCATCGACCGGTCTGCCTTCGGCGCTCACGAGGGCCTGTTCGTGGTGCTGCAAGGCCCCAAGACCGGAGCCCGCTACGCCCTCGACGCCGACCTCGTCAGCATCGGCCGGCACCCCAAGAGCGACATCTTCCTCGACGACATCACGGTGTCGCGCCGGCACGCCGAAGTACGTCGCGACGGAGCTCGCTACTGGGTCTGCGACGCCGGTTCGCTCAACGGCACCTACCTCAATCGCGAGCGAACCGACGACCACGAAATCGTTGACGGCGACGAGCTCCAAGTCGGGAAGTACAAGCTAGTTTTTGTCCACGGCACAGGCAGCTGACCGAAAGGCACCCCTGTGGCAGACGCAGCTCATCATTCGATCGGTGAAGTCCTCTCGCTCTTGAAGGGTGAGTATGCCGACGTCACCATCTCGAAGATTCGGTTCCTGGAGAGCCAGGGGCTGATCGAGCCAGAACGTACTCCTTCGGGCTATCGGAAGTTCTACGACGCCGACATCGAACGGCTCAGATGGATCCTCGCCCAGCAGCGCGACAACTTCCTGCCCTTGAAGGTGATCAAGCGCAGGCTCGCCGATGCAGGATTCGACCCGGCATCAGATCTCCCGGCGCGTGATGTCGGCCCGCTCCCCGAGCCCACGCTTTTCGCCCGGCCTTCCGACCAAGCGGCGGTGCCCCTGGTGGTCGACGACGATGCAACCGTGGATCTGCGCGAACCCGCAGTGGTACAGGACAAACAGGGCAAGAAAGTAGTGGCGGTGGATGTAGATCCCAGCTCAGCAGAACCATCTCCAATCGCCGACGGCGACCCACTCTCCACACCTTCGGGCTCGGTGAGCATGAGTGCCGGCGAACTCGCGGCCGCGGTTGGCTGCGATCTCGCCCTGTTGGGAGAGCTCGAAAAGCTCGGCCTGATCGCGTCGATGCCCACCGACAACGGAGCGGTGTTCGATCACGAGGCGCTGGTGGTCTCCAAGGCCGCGGTGGAGCTCCAGAGCCGCGGTCTCCAGCCCCGTCACCTCCGCATGTTCAAGGTGGCGGCCGACCGGGAGGCCGGAGCGCTCCAACAACTCGTCGGGCCCTTCATGAAGAAGGGCGGCGAGGCCGAGGTGAAGGCCCGGGCCGAACTCAACGAGCTGGTCCGTCTGGGCGAGACCATCCACCGTTCGATCCTGCGGCGCAGCTTCGGCGCGTCGCCGGAGTAGCAGGGCGATGGCAGCCGAAGGACTCGAGGTGCTCCTCGAGACAGAGGAGATCGACGCCATCGTCGACCGTGTCGCGGGCGAGATATCCGAGCGCTACGACGACGGCGTCGTGCTCGTGGCGGTGCTGCGCGGAAGCGTTCCTTTTCTGGCCGACCTCGTTCGCGCCATGTCCATCCGGTCGGTTGTCGACTTCGTGGCGATCACTCCCTACACGCCGGGCACCGGCAGGGTTCGATTCCTCATGGACATCACCACCGATCTCACCGATCGCGATGTGCTGGTGGTCGAGGACATCGTCGACACCGGTCTCACATCGGCTTTCCTGCTCGGTGAACTCAGTCGACGCCAACCCGAGTCGTTGTCGATTTGTACTTTCGTCGACCGCCCGGCTCGGCGGGTGGTACCTGTCGATCTCGACCATGTCGGCATCCAGATCCCCGACGAGTTCGTCATCGGTTACGGGCTCGATCACAAGGGCCGCTACCGCAATGTGCGGGTTTTGGCCACCGCCGACACCGCGGTGTTGGAGAGAGATCCAGACGCCTACGTGCAGGAGCTCTACGGGGCGTAGGGTGGGACCATGCAGGAGATGGAGCTTCTAGGTGTGCGAGTGGAGATGCCTGCCAATGCGCCCATGGTTTTGCTCCGCGAGAGGTCTGGCGCCGAGCGAACGGTCCCCATCTTCATAGGCGCACCCGAGGCCACCGCGATTGCGCTCGCTCTCGATGGTGTCGCCACGCCGCGGCCCATGACCCACGACCTGCTGCGCGATGTTCTTGATGGTCTCTCGGTCGCGCTCGAGCGAGTGGTGGTCACCGACCTCCACGACAAGACCTTCTTCGCCGAGCTGCACCTGCTGAGCGACGGCAAACGTCACGTCGTCTCGAGTCGCCCCTCTGATGCCATTGCTTTGGCGGTCCGTACCGGCACCGCGATCTATGCCTCCGACTCGGTTCTCGAAGAGGCGGGCTTGCGCGACGGCGACGAACCCGTCGACGATGATCGCCCCGAAGAGGTGGTCGAGGAGTTCAAGGAGTTCCTCGACACGATCTCGCCCGAAGACTTCGAGGACTGAGCCGCCGAACCTGCCGACAGCGCGAGGATTCGCGCGCTCCGCGCGCATTTGCGCGCGGGTCGTTGACCTCGCGCGGCGAGTCTCGTAGAGTTCACCTCACATCACACCGGCGTAATTTCGTCGTTGTCAGCTGCTGAGGGAGACGGCCAATGAACGAGCAAGGATTCAGCGGCAAACGCACCGCCGAGATCGTCGACATCACCTATCGACAGCTCGACTACTGGGCTCGCACCGACCTCGTTCGCCCCTCGATGACCGAAGCCAGTGGTAGCGGCAGCCGTCGCCAGTACAGCTACCGCGATCTGCTCGAGCTCAAGGTCATCAAGAGCCTTCTCGACTCGGGTATCCGCCTCGAGCAGGTCCGCAAGGTCTTCTCCTACATGCGCAACCAGCTCGGCGAGGACGTTGCTTCCGCCAATCTCGTGATCGACGGATCCAGTTCGGTGCTCGTCAACACCGGTGAGGAACTGATCGATCTTCTCCAGAATGGCCAGGGTGTCCTCAACGTCCTGCCACTCGCGGGCGTCAAGGAAGAGGTCGACACCCGCATCATCTCGCTCTATCCCGAGATCGCGGCCGACGTCATCCGAACCGCACCCACCCAAGCGGCGGCGGGCGAGCGCTGAACCGTATGGCCGAGTTTGCTCATCCTTCGGAGCGAGAGTTGTCCCTGCTGCTCGACAGCTACGGCGTGCAGTGGGAATACGAGCCCACCACATTCGTGCTGGAAGAAGACTCCGAGGGCAACGTCGCGTCGGCGTTCACCCCCGATTTCTATCTCCCCGACTTCGACACCTATGTCGAAGTCACCACCATGCGCCAGCCCCTGGTGACGCGCAAACACCGCAAGATTCGCAAGCTCGCCGAGCTTCGTCCCGAGGTGAGGGTGAAGTTGCTCTATCGACGCGACATAATGCGCCTCGATGCAAAATACCGACTCGCCGCCGCCTGAGACCCGCCGCTCACCTCTTCACGACACCCATGTGAAGCTCGGTGCCAAGATGGTGCCGTTCGGCGGTTGGGACATGCCGCTCAACTATTCCGAGGGCACCCTCGCCGAGCATGCGATGTGCCGATCGTCGGCGGTGGTGTTCGACGTGTCGCATCTCGGCACGATGAGAGTTACCGGACCGGGGGCCTTCGATGCCCTCCAACGGGCCTTCACCAACGACCTTGACCGCATCGAGCCGGGTCGCGCCCAATACACCCATCTCCTCGATCCCGACGATGCGTCGGTGCTCGACGACATCATCGTCTGGTGGGTCGACTCCGATCGATTCGATGTGATGCCCAATGCATCGAATACCTCACGGGTGGGCGAGGCCCTCGGTGGGGGAGCCTCGGCCCCCGAAATCCACGACGTCACCTCCACTCGCGCCGTGCTCGCGGTCCAGGGACCCCAGGCCCGCTCCAGGCTTGCCGAGGTAGCACCCGAAGCCGCGGCGGTGCGACGCTTCCGAGTGGCAGAGGTGAAGATCGACGATGTTCCGGTGGTAGTGGCCGGCACCGGCTACACCGGTGAGGACGGGGTGGAGATCGCCGTACCCGTCGACGCCGCCGAGAAGATCTGGAACCTCGTCACCTCCGCAGGTATCTCGCCGGCCGGTCTCGGCGCACGCGACACCCTTCGCCTCGAGGCGGGGCTACCCCTGCACGGGCACGAACTCGGCCCGGGGATCACCTCCCTGCAAGCCGGACTCGGCTGGGTGGTGAGGTTCGACAAGCCGGAGTTCCGCGGGCGCGATGCCCTACTCGCCGAGCAGGCCCGGGGCCCGCATCGGCTTCTGCGAGGCCTTGTGGTCGATGGGCGGCGTCCGCCCCGAGAGGGCCAGACGGTTCTCCTCGGTGGAGAAGCCATCGGTGAGATCTCGAGCGGCAATTTTTCTCCGATCCTCGGACAGGGCGTGGCGCTCGCCTTCCTCCGCCCCGATGTGGACGACGGCGACTCGGTCACCATCGATGTGAGGGGCACCGAAGTAGCGGCCGTCGTCACCAAGCCGCCGTTTCACACCTGAGAGATTTCCTGCCCGAGTCGGGAACACCGGGGCGGGGTCCGGCGTTGAAGACGTGAGAGTGCTCCGACCCCCCCCCCAGGAGATAGCGTATGTCTGACACCACTGTCCTTCCCGTCGAGGTGACCACCCGTCGCTCCAAGGCCGCCGAGCTGAGGAGCGGCGCCGTTGCGTTCTCCGGCCCCCTGGCTATCGCCTATCGGCGTCGTGCGGCCGAACTCGAACTCGAGGCCACCGCCATCGCGGCTCGCCTCGGCTACGAAGAAACGCTCCAGCTCGCGGCCTGAGCGTCAGGGCCTCTCGGGGAGTGGCGGGAGCACGTCGAGTGCACGCTGGCGCAACCAATGATCGGCAAGCGTGAGCAGCACCATCGACTCCACCACCGGCACGGCGCGAGGCAGCACGCAAGGGTCGTGGCGACCCCTGGCGGCGAGCGTGGTGGCCTCGCCATGGCGGGTGACGGTGGTCTGCTCGCTGGCGATTGTGCCGGTTGGTTTGAACGCGACGCGAACGTGGACATCCTCGCCGTTGGAGATCCCACCCTGAATGCCGCCGCTGTGGTTGGTGGCAGTGCGAATCGAGCCCTCAGGCCCGGGCACGAACGGATCGTTGTGGGTCAGGCCAGTCATCCGGGTGCCCGAAAACCCACTGCCGATCTCGACCCCCTTGGCGGCCGGGAGCGACATGAGTGCGCCGGCGAGATCGGCGTCGAGCTTGTCGAAGACGGGTTCGCCGAGCCCCTTCGGTACTCCCCGGGCGATACAGTCCACCACACCGCCGAGGGAGTCGCCATCATGGCGGGCCTGCTCGATCGCCTCGGTCATCCGGGCCGCGGCGTCGGGGTCGGGGCAGCGGGTGGGGTGGGCCTCCACCGACTCGAGTGAAACCTGGGCCGGATCTACCTCCGCGTCGATCGCGTGGACACTGCTCACCCAGGCGAGAACCTCCACGCCGGCAACCTCATGGAGGAGACGCCGCGCTATCCCTGCCGCCGCGACCCGTCCGATGGTTTCGCGAGCGGATGCTCGACCGCCGCCGGCCCAATCGCGGAAACCGTATTTCGCGTCGTAGGTGAAGTCGGCATGGGATGGGCGGTAGGCATCGCGGAGATGCTCGTAGGCGCCACTCTTGTGGTCGTTGTTGCGTACCAGCACGGCGATGGGCGTGCCGGTGGTGAAGCCACCGAACACCCCGGAAAGGATCTCTGCCCGGTCGGCTTCGTCGCGCTGGGTGACCAGCTTGCTCTGGCCGGGCCGTCGGCGATCGAGGTCGTGCTGAAGGTCGGCGAGATCGAGTGCCAACCGGGGTGGGCAGCCGTCGATCACGACGCCGACACCGCCCCCATGGGACTCGCCGAAGGTGGAGACGCGAAAGAGGGTTCCGAATGTGCTGGCCATCGATGGCGATTGTACGGCTTCGGTGGGTCCGGTCGGCCGATGTTTCAGGCGTCGAGCAGGCCGCGGGCATCGACCGCGGCGCGACGCGCCTCATTGGCGGCCGCGTCGTCGGGGGCCTGGTTGGCCGCTAGTTCGGCTGCGATCCGACTCTGCCAGGCCTGCACCTCGTCGGCCTTGCGGTGTGCGCTCCAGCCCAGTTCGTCGCCCATGAGCTCAGCCGCTCGCTCAGCCACGAGGAGACCGCGTTCCTCATGTTCGATCGACAACCGCATGCGGCGGGCGAGGACATCCTCGAGATGGAGGGCTCCCTCGTGGCGCGCGGCGTGAACGACTTCCGCGGCCAGATAGTCGCCGCCGGGAAGAGTTTCTCGAAGAGCCGGGTGCTCATCGGTGAGGGCGAGGAGATCGATGATGCGAGATCCATGGCGCCAGAGCAGGCGTTCGGTGATCTCGAGGGGCAAGTCGTGTTCTCTTGCGAGCCGGGGGCCCGCTGTGGACCATTGGTGCCAGTTGCTCGCCCCGACGAGCTCGATCTCCTCGGTGATCGACGACGACACCGGTCGATCGAGGCCATCGGCGACCATGTCGATGGTGTCGGCGGCCATCACTCGGTAGGTGGTGTATTTCCCGCCTGCGATCGAGATGAGCCCCTTCACGGGCTCGGCCACCGCGTGCTCCCGACTCAGCCGGGCGGTCTCGTCGCCCTCGCCCGCTATCAGGGGGCGCAGACCCGCGTAGACGCCGACTATGTCTTCGCGGGTGAGGGGTCGCTGGAGCGCCTCGTTGGCGTGTTCGAGGATGTAGTCGATGTCGGCACTCGATGCCGCAGGATGGGCTCGGTCGAACTGGTACTCGGTGTCGGTGGTACCGACCAACCAGTGCCGGTTCCAAGGGATGATGAACAGCACGCTGGCGGGTGTTCTCAACACGACACCGCTGTCGCCTTTGATGCAGTCGCGAGGCACAACTATGTGCACCCCTTTGGCCGCGTTGACCTTCAGCCCGCTCGGGCCGGCGAGATCTTGGATGTCGTCGATCCAGACGCCGGTGGCGTTGACGGTCTTGCGGGCCCGAACCGGGATTTCGTTGCCGGTCTCCACATCCACCACCCGTGCACCACAGACCGCACCGTCTTCGATGATGAGGTCGTCGAGGCGGGCGCTGGTGACGACGGCCGCGCCATGGCGAGAGGCCGTGCGGGCCACCGCGAGTGTGTGGCGGGCGTCGTCGACCTGGGCGTCGTGGTAGACGATGCCGCCGACCAGGGATGAGCGCTTGAGCCCGGGCATGAGCTCGAGGGCGCGCCGGCGGCTGAGATGGCGATGGCGGGGCAATGAGTTTCGCCGTCCCAGAGCGAGGATGTCGTAGAGGAGCACTCCCGCGCCGTAATAGAGCCTCTGCCAGACCCGATGGGTGAGGGGGATCAGGAACGAGACGGGGCGAACCAGATGGGGCGAGATCACGCTCATGAGCAGGCCTCGCTCGTGCAGGGCCTCATGAACGAGTGCGAAATCCTTCTGTTCCAGGTAGCGCAGCCCGCCGTGGAGCAGCTTCGAGGACCGGCTCGATGTGCCGGAGGCGAGGTCTCGTTGTTCGATGAGCGCGACCGACAGTCCTCGGGTGACGGCATCGAGCGCACATCCCACGCCGGTGACCCCACCGCCCACCACGAGCACATCGAACTCTTCGGCGGCGAGTCGCTCCAGATCAGAGCTGCGCTGTCGGGGCCCTAGCGAGCCGGGTACCGATCCCATCGGTCCCAAGCGTATGCTCCCTTGTCTTCGGGGAGGTGGTCAGTGCCGAGTTATGCGTCGATTTGGGAAGCGAACGCCGATGCCCTGCCCAATGAGTTGGCCGCGGCCCACGGCCCGGCTACTCACACCTGGAGCGAGTTCGAGGATCGAGCGGCACGGATAGCAGCGGCTCTCGACGCCCACGGCGTGGGCCACGACGACAAGGTCGGACTCTTCCTCTTCAACGGCTTCGAGTATCTCGAGGGCCAGTTCGCCGCGTTCAAGCAGCGCGCCGTGCCGTTCAACGTCAACTATCGCTACCTCGCCGACGAGCTCGCTTATCTTCTCGACAACGCCGACGCGAAGGTTGTGTTCTTCGATCACAGCCTTGCCGGTCGCCTCGACGAAATACGGGGTCGGTGCCCCCAGCTCGGCCTCTGCGTGCAGGTGGGAGGAGGCGACCTGCTCAACGGTGCGGTTGCCTACGAGGATCTCCTCTCGTCATTCGAACCTGCACCGCGGCTGGAGCGCTCCGGCGACGATCTGTGGTTTCTGTATACCGGTGGAACCACGGGCAACCCGAAGGCCGTGATGTGGCCCCACGAGCAGCTTCAGTCGTCGTCGGCGCCCTTCTACGCGCCGCTCGGTCGCGGCGTTCCCGCAACTGTGCAAGAGGCGGTCTCGGCATCTGTCGAACTACGTGATCGGCGTAGGACCACTCGTGTTCTCGCCGCCGCACCTCTGATGCACGGCACCTCGGGCATGATCGCCCTTCAGGTACTGAGCACCGGCGGAGCGGTCGCAACCCTCGAGAGCCGCTCCTTCGATGCCGCGGAATTGTGGAGCCAGGTGGAACGCCACCGACTCACGATGCTCACCATTGTGGGCGAGTCATTCGCCCGACCGATGCTGGCAGAGCTCGACCGCGCCGCCGCCGACGGCGCCCCTCACGATCTTTCGAGTCTCTTCCAGATCACCTCCTCGGGCGTGATGTGGTCTCAGGAATCGAAGCTGAGATTCCTCGACTACAAGGCCCTCACGCTCCTCGATTCGCTCGGCTCGAGCGAGAGCGTCGGTCAGGGCAACCAGGTGACGAGGCGGGGTGAATCGGCGGCCGACACCGGACGCTTCATGCTCAGCCCCACCACCGTCGTGATTGCCGACGATGGCCACTTCGTGGAGCCGGGCTCGGGTGAGGTCGGACGACTCGCCAACCAGGGAACGATCCCGGTCGGCTACTACAAGGATCCCGAGAAGACAGAGGCGACCTTCCCCACGATCGATGGTGTCCGCTATTCGATCCCCGGCGACTACGCCACGGTGGAACTCGATGGCACCATCACCCTCCTCGGACGGGGGTCGGTGTGCATCAACTCGGGCGGCGAGAAGATCTATCCCGAGGAGGTCGAGGAGGCGGTGAAGACCCATCCAGCGGTCCTTGATTGCAACGTTGTGGGGCTACCCGACGAGAAGTGGGGCCAGTCGGTCACTGCGGTATTGAGCGTTGTGGATGGCGTCGATGTGTCCGACGCTGAACTCGTCGCCCATACCCGCACCAAGATCGCGGCCTACAAGTCGCCGAAGCTGATCCTGCGGGTTGATTCGGTGCATCGAGGACCCAACGGCAAGGCCGACTATGTGTGGGCGAAGGAAACTGCTGAGGAGCTCGCAGGACTCTGACTTCAGAGCTCCAGCAGGGCCTGCTCCACCACCTCGGGAAGGCCCGGATGGATGTAGTACTGGTCGTGGGCCATCTGATCGACGGTCTGGCCGAAGACCATCCCCTGAATCAACTGTTGGATGAGGGTGGGGGCTTGGGGGCCGATGATGTGAGCACCGATCAGGAGCCGACTATTCGGGTCGGCGATCAGCTTCACGAAGCTGTCGGTGTCTTCCATCGCCCAGCCGTAGGCCGCGGAGCAATACTCCTGAACGTGGCTGACGTAGGGTCGCCCGTGGGTGATGCAGTCGCGCTCGGTGAGGCCCACCGCCGCTACCTGGGGATGCCCGAATACGGCATGGGGGATGAACTGGTCGTTGACCTCGATCGGGTCGTGGGGATTGACCAGGTTGTGGGCGACCACCTTCGCCTCATGGTTGGCGGAGTGCTTCAGCTGTACCGGACTGGTGATGTCGCCCAGTGCGAAAATCCCGCCGACGTTGGTGCGAAGTTGGGAATCGGTGACTATGTAGCCGTCGTCGCCGATCTCCACACCGGTCTGGGCAACGTCGAGCCGGTCGCCGTTGGGGATCCGGCCCGTGGCCACGAGGATGGCGTCACCGCGTAGCTCCATGCGTTCGCCGTGGGTGGTGATGTCGAGCACGATGTCGTCGCCATCGCGACGCACGCCGTGCATCTCCGATCGGAGCCTCACGTCGTATTCCCGTGTGTAGACCTCGGTGAATCGGTGGCTGATCGCCTCGTCCTCCGCTCTGAGGAAACGGTCGCTGCGGAGCACGAAGGTGACGTGAGAACCGAACGCACTGAACACGTGTCCCAGTTCGGTGGCGATGTAACCGCCTCCGATGACAAGCAATCGCTCGGGCCGTTCCTTCACCCGCATGATGGTGTCGGAGGTGTGATAGTCGACGTCGGCCAGGCCGGGGATGTCGGGGATGAACGATCTCGCGCCGGCCGCGATCACGATGTGTTCGGCAGTGATGATCTCTCCACCGACATCGAGCTGTTTGGGGCCGACGAACCTGGCGTCGTTCTTGAAGACCGTGACGTTTTCGAGGCCCTGGCGGTATTCCTCGCCGCCCTCGGCGATGGGGTCGATCCGTCCGAAAACACGATCCCGGATGGCGTCCCAGTCGGCTCCGTCGGAACGGGTGTGCACTCCGAGGGCGGGTCCGACCCGGTCGGCCAGCTCGGCCACCTCGGCGGCGTAGACGAACATCTTCGAAGGAATGCAGCCCACGTTGAGGCAGGTGCCACCGAAGAGCCCCCGCTCGACGATGGCGATGTCCCAGGAGTCGTGCTCAGGGCCGATGACGGAGTTGCCGGAACCCGCCCCGATGATGATGAGATCGAACGAACGCATGCGGTGAGGGTACTGGTCGGTAACGTCGGTGTTCGTGACGCAGAGCTCGCCGGTGGTAGTGGTGTTTCTGGCCGGGAGCCTTCTCGCCGCGTGCGGCGCCGATGCGCTCGTCGATCAGACGGTGCGAGATTCGCAGGGCACGATCGTGGAGGCAGGGTCCGTCGGCACCACCCGACTGGAGGTGGGCGACTGCTTCGACGAGCCGTCGTCGGGATCGATTCGGGTGGTGGCCGGCGTGCCTTGTGCCGACCCCCACGACGCCCAGGTGGTGGCCCGGCTGACAGTCACCGCGGAAGGCCCCTGGCCCGGTGCCGATGCCCTGATCGAGCAGGCCACCCCGGGCTGCACGGAAGCCGCGGCGTCGGCTGCCGCGGCCCTCGTCGATGTGGTGGGTGCGCCTGGTGTCGCCTTGTCTGCCTATGTGCCCGACGCTCCCGCCTGGGCTGATGGGGATCGCAGCGTGATCTGCTGGATCGAAGCCGCCGAGGGAGAGACGCTCGCGGTTGATCTGGTGCCCGATCCGGGTGGGTGAGATCGGGCCTGGCAGACTCTCCGACATGCAAAGACCCGTGTCCGGCCGCTGGTTCGACGATCTGCCCGTCGGTCTCGTGATCCATCACGTCATCAGGCGCACCATCACCGAGGCCGACAATGTGGCTTTCACCACCATGACGATGAACCCTGCGTGGCTTCACCTCGATGCCGACTATGCGGAGAAGGAAACCGAGTTCGGCCGCCCTCTGGTGAACTCACTTCTCACCCTCGGCTTAGTTGTGGGCATCTCGGTGCACGAGACCACTCTCGGCACGACGGTGGCCAACCTGGGCTTCGACAAGACCGACTTCCCTGCACCTCTCTTTCATGGTGACACGATCCGGGTGGAGACCGAGGTTGTAGGGTCGAGGGCGTCGCGGTCTCGACCAGAGCAGGGTGTCACGACCTTCGAGCATCGGGCCTTCAACCAGGACAATGTGCTCGTGTGTCGAACCGTGAGGAATGCCCTGATGAATCGTCGGCCGCCCGAGGCGGAGTAGGTGATCGTCGGCCGCCCGAGGCCGAGTAGGTGATCGTCGGTCGCCCAAGCCGGGGTCAGCCGAGTTCGGCGCGGAGACGCCTCAGGAGCCGAGGTATGTCCGGGGGTTGGACGCTGGACGCTCGCACGAGGTCGTCGAACTGTTCGACGAACGCGATGATGTGTTCCTCGTTGGTGAGCACGATGTGGAGTTGGCCGAGGTAGAGCACGGCTCGGGTGAGTCCGAAGATCGTGATGGCCCCGGCGTATCGCTTGCGTGCGTCGTAGAGGAACCAGCGCAGGGTGGGGTAGAGCTCTTCAGTGACCTCGATCATGTGGTCGAGCTGCTCGATGCGCTGCTGGCGATCGAGGGTGGCCCACACTCCGTGGCCGCGACAGAATCCTTCGAGCATCTGGATCGAACTGCAGCACTCCACATCGCTGCCCGGCGCGCGGGCCATCATCAGGGGAGCTTCGGCGGTTTCGATCTTGTGTTCGGGACGCACGGTGGCGAATCGGGTGACCTCGTGGCGGATAACCGCTTCGGTCTTGAGCAGGTCGGGGATTGTGGCGGGGACGTACCTCACCTTCTGGCCGATTGATTCGTCGTACCACTCGATGAGCGATTCATCGAAGGGGCTGAGCTCTCGGCTGCTGAAGGAGAGCTCCTCGCGGACTATGTCGGTGCGGGCCGGGCCGTCGTTGGAGAGTCCGAGGAGCCAGTCGATGGACGCTCCGGTTGCTCGCGACAGGGCGACCAGCGTTTCGGCACGGGGGAGCCGGCGGTTTTGCGGCGACAGCAGCTGGGAGAGGGTGGAACGATCGATCCCGGCGGATCGGGCAAAGGCCGAGTGGGTCTGGGGATCGGCGTCGAGCATGTTGCCGAGACGCTCGCGGAAGCGGTCGAGCACCGCCTGACGTTGCACCATGTGTGGTGACTTTACGACATCTGCTGTGTAAACGCCACAGACAGGGTACAACGTGCGCAAACGCAGCATGGTGTGCGCAAACCCCTATGGCGACCCGGTCGCCGATGATGTGCACTGGCGGCTCACGAGACACGACGAGTCGCGTCGGGAAAGGGCCGGAAGTGAAGCAGAAGGTCGAGTGGCCCACCGTCGTGCTGGCGATCACGATCTACGCACTCTGGTTCGCCATCGTGCTCGGTCATCGTTCGATACCAACCCCGGTGGTGATCGTTGCCCTGGCGGTGGTGGTGGCATGGCACGGCTCGCTTCGCCACGAGGTGCTTCACGGTCATCCCTTCGGCTTGCGACGGGCCGACGATCAGGTCGGGGCGCCCCCCCTGTCGCTCTGCCTGCCTTACCAGCTGTATCGCCGGGATCATCTACTCCATCATCAAGACGAGATCCTCACCGATCCTCTCGACGATCGGGAGAGCTACTACGTCGACGCCCGGCAGTGGATCAGCTGGTCGAGGCCCCGGCGGGCGCTGATGGTGTTTCATCATTCGATGCTCGGGAGGATGATGCTCGGCCCCGTGGTGGCCACACTCCATGTGGTGCGAAGCCAGTACCGGGAGGCCCGTGAGGGCAATCTCACGGTAGTCCGGTGGTGGGTCGCCCATCTCGCGGGTATCGCTGCGGTGATGGTGTTCGTGGTGGGTGTGGCCGGCATGCCGGCATGGATCTACATCCTCGGTGCCGCCTACCTGTCCCAATCGCTCAGCCTGGTCCGGTCCTACTGTGAGCACCGCTGGATTCCCGGTGATGCCAGCCGGTCTGCGGTTGTCAGAGCCGGGAAGGGGTTCTCCCTGCTCTTCCTCAACAACAACCTCCATCACGCCCATCACGCCCGCCCTCGCGCCGCCTGGTACGACCTCCCGCGTTTGGCCGAAGAGCTGGGATCCGACTCAGCGGCCTCCGAGGGTGCGGGCCTGTACGCCGGCTATCGAGAGGTGTTCGGGCGCTTCATGGTGCACCCATTCGATCATCCTGTTCACCCGACCGAGCGGGAGAAGGCCGGCCTCGTCGTGCGCTGACCGTGTGGGGTGCTAGCGGCACCCGGCACAGGTGCCGTGGTAGACGATCTCGGTGCGCTCGATCACCATCTCGTGAAGCTCCGACTCATCGAGCGGGGGAGCGGGGATGCTGTGGGCGACGTCGTAAACAAGGCCGCAGTGGTCGCAGATCAGGTGGTGGTGGGCGGGGTGGATGTTGGGGTCGTAGTGCTTCGACCTGCCGTTGAGCGACAGCTCGAGGACCTCGCCGATCTCCGCGAACTGCTGCACGGTGTTGTACACGGTGGCTCGGCTGATTTCGGGCAGGAGCACAGCGGCCCGCTTGTGCACCTCATCGGCGGTGAGGTGCAGGTTCTCGCCATCGAGCACTTCGGCAACGACGCGCCGCTGGGCGGTGAGTCGATAGCCGCGTTTGCGGAGACGGTCGACGAGGTGGCTGGGCACAGTCGATAAGTATAACCGGCATCGCTTGGCTGTCGATCTTGATCTGGACTTTGTCCAGACCGGACAGCGGGATAGAGTGACAGCCGGACGCCGTCAGCGGCTCCGTTTCGAACCCCTCTCAACAGGAGACACACCGCAACATGACCCTCAAGGGCACCAGCACCCACCAGAACCTCAAGGACGCCTTTGCCGGCGAGTCCCAGGCCAACCGCCGCTATCTCTACTTCGCCAAGGTCGCCGACGTAGAGGGCTACCCCGAGGTGGCAGGCAACTTCCGCGAGACAGCCGAAGGCGAGACGGGCCACGCCCACGGCCACCTCGACTACCTCAAGTCGGTGGGCGATCCGGCCACCGATGAACCCATCGGCGACACTGTCGCCAACCTCAAGTCGGCCGTGGCCGGCGAAACCCACGAGTACACCGAGATGTACCCCGGCATGGCCCGCACCGCTCGCGACGAGGGATTCACCGAGATCGCCGATTGGTTCGAGACCCTCGCCAAGGCCGAGAAGTCCCACGCCGGACGGTTCCAGGACATGCTCGACTCGGTCAGCTGACCGGGAGAGCATCAAATCATGGCTGACGGCTCCGGTTCGATTTCCTATTCCCCCACTCCGGGTCTTTCCTACGATCCGGCCGAGGCCGTCTATTGGGATGAGGGTGCGCTCGCAGGGGAGGTCGAGCGCACCTTCGAGATCTGCCACGGGTGTCGCTTGTGCTTCAAGTACTGCGACTCGTTCCCGTCTCTGTTCTCCTTCATCGACGACCGCCACGACGGCAGCGTCAGGGCGGTCACCACAGAGGAAACCGAGCAGGTGATGGACGAATGTTTCCAATGCAAGCTCTGTGAAGTGCAGTGTCCCTACACGGTGCGCGACGCCCACGACTACCAGCTCGACTTCCCCAAGTTGGTCCACCGTTACAAGGCCCAACGGGTGCGGCGGGATGGCGTTGGGTTTCGCGACAAGGTATTGGGCGACCCCGACCGCACCGCCAAGGCCGCCCGCGCCAGTCTGGGAGCGGCCAATGTGCTCAACTCCCGCTCGAAGCTCCACCGTCGTTTCTTGGAAAGGGTGCTCGGCATCCACCCCGACAAGGAGCTTCCCGACTTCGCTCGCTCCACCTTCGAGAAGTGGGCCGAGAAGCAGGGCTTGATGGTCGACCCGTCGGTGGGCGAGGCCGTGCTCTTCCAGACCTGCTACGTCGAACACAACGAGCCCGAGATCGGCAAGGACACCATCGAGGTGCTGCAGGCCAGCCAGGTGGAGGTCACCTGCCAGGCCGGTCTCAACTGTTGTGGCATGCCGGCATGGGAGTCCGGCGACATCGATACGGTGCGCAAGAAGGCGAAGAGGAATCTCGATGCGCTCGAACCCCACGTCGACGCCGGCAAGGTGGTCCTGGCCATCAACCCCACCTGCTCGATGATGTTGCGCCAGGAATACCCGACCCTCGTCGACGAGGCCGACCGTGAGCGGGCCGAGAAGCTCGCCGAAGCAGTGAGGGATCCCTCTGAGTATCTGTGGTCGATCCGCAACGAAGACCGCTTCAATCAAGACTTCAAGAGCTCGCCCGGCGACACCGTCGCCTACCACACGCCGTGCCACCTGCGGGCCCAGTCGGTGGGCTTCAAGGGCCGAGACCTGATCCGACGAATTCCCGGAGTCACCCCTACCACCACCATGGAGTGTTGTGGCCACGACGGCACCTACGCCATGAAAACCGAAGGGTTCGAAGTGTCGGTGCGTATCGGGCGCAAGGCGTTTGATGGCATGAATGCGGAACCCGAGGCCGAAGTGTGGGCCACCGACTGTCCTCTGGCCGCGATCCAGTTTGGCCAGCACGCCGGCCGTCGACCCATGCACCCCATGTCGATCCTGGCCCGGGCCTACCGCCCCGATGGGTTCCCCCAGCCTGTCGTTCCCGCCGAAACCGAAGAATGATGAGCCGCTTCGTCCAGCGCGATGACGTTGTCGACTATCAGACCTACGAAGACCTCCGTGAGGCCATGCGCACCAGCGTGCTCGAAGCGAAACGAGTCCGCCGTATCCATCTCGGCGACCATCTCACCTTCCTGTTCGAAAACCGGGCGACCCTCACCTACCAGGTCCAGGAGATCATGCGGGCCGAGCGCATCGCCCGAGAATCGGCGATTCTCGACGAGATCACGGTCTACAACTCGATGCTCGGTCACCAGGGCGAATTGGGCTGCGCCCTTCTCATCGAGATCGAAGATGCCAAGGATCGCAAGCCCCTTCTGATCCGCTGGCTCGGTCTCGAAGCCACCCTCTACGTGCGCGACGAAGCCGGCGACAAACATTACGCCACCTACGACCCGTCCCAGGTCGGTACCGATCGGATTTCTGCGGTTCAGTATCTCCGCTTCGCGACGCCGACACCGCCGGTGGCGGTGGGCTGCGACTTCGATGACGACGTGGCCGGTGAGGTCGAACTCACCACTGAGCAGAGAGACGCCCTGGCCCTCGATCTCGTGGCACCCGACTGATCAGCAGGCACCCGACGGTCAGCCGCCTTCGTCGCGGTGATCGATGTCGGCGAGGGCGAGCACCCGCCGAGCCTGGACTGCCACCGGTTCGTCGACCATCTGGCCCTCGAAAGCAATCGATGCCACGCCTGACGCAGCGGCCTCGGTGTAGGCGGCGAGGAGGCGACGGGCCCGGTCGACCTCGTCGACGCTCGGGGTGAAAGCCTCATTGGCGATGGTGACCTGGGCGGGGTGGATGCAGAGTTTGCCCGCGAACCCGAGTGATCGTGCTTCGACGGCCTCACGGTGAAAGCGGTGATCGTCGCGAAAGTCGGCGACGATCTGGTCGATGGTGGGTGTGCCCGCGAGGCGTCCGGCGAGAGCGACCTGGGAGCGGGCATACATCACTTCGGTGTTGTCGTCGGTGCGAACACCACCCATGTCGGCGATGAAGTCCTCGGCGCCGAAGTAGGCCATGTCGATCATCGGATGAGTGAGCAGGACGCGTGCGTCGGCCACACCCAGGGCCGTTTCCAGTCCGCCGATGATGGTGCTCGTCACGATGTCGAGCGCGGCCAGGTCTCGTTGCAGGCGATCGAGGCCCTCGCCCGTCTCGATCTTGGGTACCACGATGCCGGTCAAGCCGTGGGGAAGCGAAGCGAGGTCGTCGCCGTACCAGGGGCTGGTGATGTCGTTGATCCGGGCGAACACGGCGGTGCTGGCGCCGAGTTCATCCACGAGTTCACGAAGAATAGAGCGAGCCTCATCCTTGGCGTTGGGCGGAGTGGCGTCCTCGAGGTCGATGACGATCGCGTCGGCGCCGGTGGCCGGCCCCTTGCGTACGAGGTCGGGTCGGACGGCGGGAGCGAAGAGTAGCGAGCGGATGCGATTGATGGCAGGCACGGCCAGACGATACGTCAGTTGGAGGTGAGCTCAGCCAGCCGGTCGCGGAAGATGGCGATGTTGGCGAGCTTGATGTCCTCGTAGCCACGGACGAGTTCGGGGGTCTCGGCGATGGTGACCGCATGTTCGAGGCCGGCCTCGTCGAGACCGACGATCGCGCCCGTCAACGCATCGAGGTATTCGCCGGCCAGCTGGCGCTCGACGCGGCGAACCGAAGCCCTGCCGAAGGGGTCGATGGCCTTGCCCCGCAAGCGGCGGCCGGCGACGAGCAGACGCATCGCGGGCCGGCCCCAGCGGGTGGACACCCCGACCTTCTGACTCTTGCCCAGCGCTCTCAGCGAGGGGGGATGCAGCTTCCAGGCCACCCGGTCGCCCCTGGTGGCCAGGGTGGAGATGGCGGCCTGCGCGTCGGGTTCGAGGAGAAGCCTGGCCACCTCGTATTCATCCTTGTAGGCGAGGAGCTTGTGGAGGCCACGGGCCGCGGCATCGGTGAGAACGTCGCTCGACGGGTCGGCGTTCTGCTCAGCGGTTCGCACAGGCTCGAGGTCGGCGAGATAGCGGTGAGCGAGCCCTTCGTTCTGGAAGGCAGTGAGCTCCGCGGAGAGCATGGTGAGCGTTGCGTGGAGCCCAGAACCGGGTGCGGCCAGCTTGTCGATGGAGTCTCCCAACGCCTTGCCCACCGTTGGAGGTGCGGCTGGGGCCGGATGCTGGGCTTCGACGACCGTCTCGACGCCTTCAGGGTCGGCGATCCATTGGCGTCCCCACCGGAAAGCGGCCTGGTTTCGCTCTACCGCCACGCCGTTGAGGGCCAAGGCTTCCTCGATGCTGCTCGGGCGCAGAGGGAGGAGCCCCGACTGAACCGCCATCCCCACCACGAAGATGTTGGCGGCGACCGTGTCGCCGACCAGGGCCGAGGCCAGCGCCGTGGCATCGGCCCAATGGCGACGCTCCGGGATGGTGGCGTCGTCGATCCGGGCGAGCAACTCATCGGCGGTGGGCATCTGGAGGTCGGGGTGGGCCACCTTCTTGCCCGGCGGCGTGAGATCGACAGACCCGACCACCGATGTGCGGTGGGGATCGGCCGCTGCGAGCCCCGCCCACGACGACGCCACCATGAGATCGAAGGCCAGCAGAAGGTCGGCTTGACCGGCACCGACCCGGCTCGAGTCCGGAGGGAGATCGTGGGTGATGCGCACATCGCTCACCACCGGGCCGGCCTTCTGGGAAAGCCCGATCTGGTCGAGCCCCGACACCTCGGCGCCCTCGAGCATCGCGGCCGTGCCCATGATCTGGCTCACGGTGACGACGCCGGTGCCACCTACACCTGTGATGTGAACGCTGACGTCGTGGTCGAGAGCGGGCGGCGGGTCAGCGATGTCGGTGGGAGGATCGGGGAACGAAACCGCGATGGGCTTCGGCGGAGACGATCGGCGCCACCAGCGCTCGGGCCGTTTCGTGATGGCAACGAAAGCCGGGCAATCGCCGTCGGCGCACGACAGGTCGATATTGCAGCTGTCCTGATCGATCGTGGTCTTGCGTCCGAAACGGGTTTCGATCGGGTGCACCGACAAGCAGTTGGACACCCTGGCGCAGTCGCCGCAGCCCTCGCACACTCGTTCGTTGATCATCACCCTGGTGGCGGGAGCGGCGACCCGGCCCCGCTTGCGATCACGCCGCGCTTCAGCGGCACAGCCCTGGTCGTGGATCAACACCGTGACCCCGGGAACCGCCGCGAGGGTACGCTGGGCCTCCTGCAACCGGTCGCGTCGCCACACGTCGACGCCGTGGGGAATGGCATCGGTGAGTGTGCGGTCGGGATCGTCGCTGGTGATGATGATCTTGGCAACGCCTTGTCGCAGCAGGTTGCCGGCCACGTCGGCCAGCGGGATCCGCCCGCTCGCCTCCTGGCCGCCGGTCATTGCGACCGCACCGTTCCAAAGCAGCTTGTAGGTGATGTTGACCTGGGCTGAGATAGCAGCGGTGATGGCGAGTTGACCCGAATGGAAGTAGGTGCCATCGCCGAGGTTCTGCACGAGGTGATCGGTCTCGACAAAGGGCGACATTCCGACCCACTGGAGACCCTCGTTGCCCATGCTGGTGATGCCGACGATGTCCCCGTAGCGCTCGTCGTCGATCACCAGAACCATCGTGTGACACCCGATTCCGGCACCGACGAGGGTTCCTTCGTCGACCACGGTGGAACGATTGTGGGGGCAACCCGAACAGAAGAAAGGAGTGCGGGCGACCGACAGGGGAATCGGCTTGCGCTCAGGCTGCAGAGGCCTGATCCGGTCGCCGAGCTTGGCTGTGAGGCGAGCATGGATCGCGCTGATGAGCTGGTCGGCAGTAAGCGACCCGTAGCCGGCAGTGAGCTGGTGACCATGCTCATCGGCCTTTCCCACCACCAGGGGCCGGTGGGTTTCGTTGTACAGAGCGTCCTTCACCAGGGTTTCGATGTTGGGATGCTTTTCCTCGAGGATGAGGATCTCCTGGAGTCCCCGGGCAAACGAACGGATGGTGGAGGCATTGAACGGGATCGGCATCTGGAGCTTCAGCATCCGGATCCCAGCGGCGGCGATCTCGGCCTCTGTCTCCAGGCCGAGCCGATGCAGCGCTTCGCGGACCTCTCCGTAGGTGATGCCCGAAGACACGATCCCTATCCACGCGTCGTGGGAGTCGATGGTGACGTGGTTGAGTCCGTTGAGCGCGGCGTACTCCAAGGCGAGGCCGTAGCGGACCTCGTAGATCTCGCGTTCGAGGTCGACGACGTGGGGAGGTACGAGGCGACCGTCGGGCTGGTGTTCGTAGGGTTCGCCGTCGATCAAGGGGATCACCGGGCGCACACGGCGGGGGTCGAGATCGACATTGCTCGAGCCGTCGGCGACATCCGCCACGATCTTCAGGCCGGTCCACAGCCCGGTGGCCCGGCTCAGCGCGATCGCATGACGGCCCAGATCGAGAGCCTCGGTTGGGGTGCCGGGGTAGAGCACGGGGATGTGCATGTCGGAGAGTGAGCCGGCCGACGACGATGGCACCGACGAAGATTTGGCGTTGGGATCATCGCCCACGATGGCGACAGCTCCACCGTGGCGGGCCGTGCCCGCGAACACCGCATGACGGATAGCGTCGCTGGCCCGATCGATACCGGGCGCCTTGCCGTACCAGAGCCCAACCACGCCGTCGTAGATCGCATCGGGCCGAGAAGCCGCCATCTGGCTCCCCATCACCGACGTAGCCGCGTATTCCTCGTTGACCGCGAGCCGGTGGCGGATCGGCAGGTCGGGCACCTCGCGCACAGCGGCGGTGAACGCACCGTCGAGACCTCCCAGCGGTGAACCCGGGTAGCCGGCCGCAAACGCGGCGGTGTTCAATCCGTTGGCTCGGTCGACTCGGAGCTGCTCGATCGGGAGCCGGGCGAGAGCCTGGATCCCCGTCATGAACACCGTGCCGGTATCGGCGGTGTAGCGGTCGGCGAGTCGGTACGTGTCGGTCACTCGATCTCCGGTCGGTTTCGTGCCTGGCAAACAGTATTCACTACCGTGGCGCCCTGCGCGCGTCCACGACCGGGTGTCAGCTGAGAGTTACCAGGGTGTCGAGCGGGGGACATGAGCAGATCAGGTTGCGGTCGCCCTGGACCCCGTCGATCCGGCTCACCGGTGGCCAGTACTTGTTGGCTCGGTTGGCCGCGCTCGGGTGGGCTGCGACGCGCCGTGAATAGGGGTGAGTCCAGTCGTCGGCGATCACTTCGGCGGCGGGATGCGGGGCGTGCACCAGGGGGTTGTCGTCCGCGGGCCATTCACCCGACTTCACCTGCATCGCCTCACCATGTATGGCGATCATGGCGTCGCAAAAGCGGTCGATCTCCGTGAGGCTCTCCGATTCGGTGGGCTCGACCATGAGAGTGCCCGCGACAGGGAACGACATTGTGGGGGCATGGAAGCCGTAGTCGATCAAACGCTTGGCGATGTCGTCGACGGTTATGCCCGTGTCGTCGCGCAGCACCCTGGTGTCGAGGATGCACTCGTGGGCGACGAAACCGTTGTCGCCGTGGTAGAGCACCGGGAAGTAGGGGTCAAGGCGGGCGGCGATGTAGTTGGCGTTGAGGATCGCAACTTCGGTCGCGAGGCGCAGCCCGGACCCGCCCATCATGCGGATGTACATCCACGGGATGGCGAGGATGCCTGCGGACCCCCAAGGTGCCGCCGCGATCGGGCCCGGCCCGGTGGGAGGACCCGCAACCGGGTTGAGGGGGTGATTCGGCAGGAAGGGCGCGAGGTGAGCGCCCACGCCGATCGGCCCGATACCGGGACCGCCACCCCCATGAGGGATGCAGAACGTCTTGTGGAGATTGAGGTGGGAAACGTCGGCACCGAAGCGGCCCGGCTGGGCCACGCCAACCATGGCATTGAGGTTGGCACCGTCGAGATAAACCTGTCCACCGGCGCCATGGACCATTTCGCAGATCCTTCGCACCTCCACCTCGAACACACCGTGGGTTGAGGGGTAGGTGATCATCAGCACCGCCAACTCCTCGCGCCACTGGGAGACCTTCTTGTCGAGGTCGGCAACGTCGACATTGCCGAAGGCGTCGCATTCCACCACCACCACCCGCATTCCAGCCATCACCGCACTGGCGGCGTTGGTGCCATGGGCCGAACTCGGGATCAGGCATACATCGCGGCCCTCATCACCCCGGCTGTGGTGATACCCGCGGATAGCGAGAAGGCCGGCCAGCTCGCCCTGGGCCCCCGAGTTGGGCTGGAGAGACACCTGGTGGTAGCCGGTGATCTCCACCAACCAGCGCTCGAGCTGGTCGATCATGCGCTGGTAACCAACCGTCTGGTCGACCGGTGCGAACGGATGGATGGCCGCGAACTCCGGCCAGCTGATCGGTTCCATTTCGGTGGCTGCGTTGAGCTTCATCGTGCACGACCCGAGAGGGATCATCGACCGGTCGAGGGCAATGTCGCGGTTGACGAGGCGCCGCATGTAGCGAACCAGTTCTGTCTCGCTGTGGTAGGCCTCGAAGACCTCATGGCTCAGAACCGGAGTGGTTCGCCGGAGAGCCTCCGGCCTCGGGTCGGACACACTCTCCTCGAGGGCATCGAGGTCGGCCTCCACTCCGAACGCGTGCCAAAGGGTCTCGATCACGTCGCGCCCCGTCCTCTGATCGAGAGAGGCTGCCACCGTGTCCTGGTCGACGCGTCGGAGATTGATCCCATCGGCGAGGGCGAGGGCCATGACCTTGTCGGCCCGACCCGGCACCCGCGCACACACGGTGTCGAAGAAGGTGTCGTTGACGACATCGATCCCTCCATCGCGGAGGCCCTGAGCGACGATGGCGGTGAGCAGGTTGACCCTCCGAGCAATGCCGCGCAGCCCCGATGGACCGTGATGAACCGCGAAGAACGAAGCCATCACCGCCAGGAGGACCTGAGACGTGCAGATGTTCGACGTTGCCTTCTCCCGGCGGATGTGCTGCTCCCGAGTTTGAAGGGCCAGCCTCAGAGCAGGCCGCCCCGCCTCGTCGACCGATACCCCGACGACTCGACCAGGAAGGGAACGCTGGAACTTCTCGCGGGTGGCGAAGTAGGCCGCGTGAGGTCCACCGAAGCCCATCGGCACACCGAAGCGCTGGGTGGAACCAACCACGACATCAGCCCCGAGTTCGCCGGGAGGAGTCAGAACGGCCAGAGCGAGGGGGTCGGCGGCGACTGCCACCAACACGCCGGCGGCATGGGCCCGCTCGACGATCGCGGCGAGGTCGGGGAGGGCACCGGTGCTGCCCGGATACTGCACCAGCAGAGCGAATGCGCCGTCGAGATCTGCAGTGGCCGGGTCGGCGACGTCGGTGATGAGTCCGATCGGCTCGGCTCTGGTCTCGATCACCGCGATCGACTGGGGATGGCAGGCCCTGTCGATGATGAACCGGTCTCCCGGCGCTCCCTTGTTGACCCGGTGCAGCATGGTCATCGCCTCGGCTGCCGCGGTGGGCTCGTCGAGCAGGGAGGCGTTGGCGACCTCCATCCCCGTGAGCTCGATGGTCATAGTCTGGAAGTTGAGAAGGGCCTCGAGTCGGCCTTGGGAGATCTCGGGCTGATAGGGCGTGTAAGCGGTGTACCAACCCGGGTTCTCCAAGATGTTGCGACGGATGACCGGAGGCGTGACCGTCTCGTGATAGCCCATGCCGATCAGGGACACGAGTTGGCGGTTGGCCCCCGCGATCTCGCGGAGCTCTACCTGAGCATCGAGTTGACCCACGGGTGCGGGCAGGTCGAGGGCAGCCTGCATGATGATGTCGTCGGGGACGGTGCGCTCGATCAACTCGTCGAGGTCGGCGACTCCGATGGTGTCGAGCATCGTCTGGCGTTCTGCTTCGGGAGGCCCGATATGACGACTCTCGAAGGCATCGCGGCCGTGGAGGTCGGCGAGAGAAAGTCGGTCGGCGGGGTCGTTCATGGCGGTCTCCAGACAACAAGGCATGGTGGATGGCTGACCCGCTCGGTCCGTGTGCCTGAGAGCTTCTCCGTGGCGGCCACGGATTTCCCCTTCGGCGGACGCTCAAGGCGTCACTCTCCCGAGACGTCCGCGCAACAGCGGTCGGGGTGCCTGAGAGGTTTCCGGGTGGATTGCTCCTTCGGCGCCTCACCGAGGTGAGGGCTCTCCCGCCGTTGCAGACGACGTGGACGTGACGCTAGCAGCCACCCGCCCTGTGTTGGGCCGGTCGTCGTTCAGCTCAGCGAACCGAGCAGGGCGATCATGCCCGTTGCGTTGATGAACGCATGGGCCAGGATGCTGGGACCGATCCGCCCGGTGCGCATCCGGCCCCAGCCGAGAGCGAGACCGATTGTGAACAGCACCAGGCTGCGCCGGGGTTCGATGTGAGCGGCGGCGAACACAGCGGCTGTGATCACCAGCACCCAGCGTTCGCTCATGCCCCGCTTGAGCAGGGCGCTCCACCAGAGTCCGCGGTAGACGAGCTCCTCGACGACAGGCACGAGAGTGGAGGCGGCGACTGCGAGGATGACGATCCAGATCGTGATCCCGCCACCACCTTCGGAGTCCTCGGCGAGCTCGGCCACCGCGGCGGTCGGAGTGCCCACGCCGATCAGTTCGAGGAGCCAGAGAGAAGCCGTGGCGGCGGCGAGAGCGACGAGCCACAACCCAGCGGCGATCGCGAAGTCTCGGCCCCGGAACGCGAAGCCGAAGTCGCGATCGAGGCCGGTGCCGCGGGCCGTGGCGACCCACTTGACGTGGATGGCTTGGAGGATCGGCGGGAGGATCACCACGAACGGCAGCCAAGCTCCGGTGAGACGAGCGGCGTCGCCCTGGGCGCCGAAGGCGAGCAGCCCTGCAACGAGCGACCCCAGCAGGAACAAGCCGTAGCTGGCGAAACCGTCACCGAGCCCCCAGCGGCAAGAGGGGTCGAAGGATATCTGGGGTGGTCGGCCATGGCCGAGCGGGGCCGGTGGCGGCGGCAGGGAGGGCGGCGGTGGCGGCGGTGGAGGGAGCGAGGATGAGCTGGTCATCAGTTCGGCCAGTTTACGGCGCCGCTCGTCGGTAATCTGACCCATGGTCGAGCTCTCGGTGGCTTCCGGAGACATCACGCGCTTGGAGGTCGACGCGATCGTCAACGCGGCCAACTCCTCGCTGATGGGCGGGGGAGGGGTGGACGGAGCGATCCACCGGGCCGGAGGCCCCGCGATCATCGAGGAATGTCGAACGATCGTAAGCCGGCACGGGCCGTGCGCGCCCGGCGATGCCGTCGCCACGAGTGCAGGGCTACTGCCCGCTCACTGGGTGATCCATGCGGTAGGTCCAATATTCACCGACACCGATGCCGCACGACACGACCTCACCCTCGCGTCGGCCTATCGGCGCTCCATCCAAGTGGCCCGTGAGTTGGGGGCCGCCACCGTGGCCTTTCCCAACATCAGTACCGGTGTGTACGGATTCCCCAAGGAGCGGGCGGCGCCGATCGTCATCGCCGCGGTAAGCGAGAGCGTGACCGGAGGTTCGATCATCGAGGTGACCTTCGTCTGCCACGACGAGGAGAATCGTCGCCTCTACGAGGTTCTGCTCACTCCGAAGTGAGCTGCTCGCCGAACTCTCGTAGGCGGTCGATCGCCGCAGAATCGACCGCGGGAGCCTGGCGCGACAGTGAGCTCTTGATCTGCTGATAGGTATCGCGCTCGAGGCCGCAGTCGCGGCACTTCTCGAGATGGGCCTCGATCTTCGCGGTGAACCCGGCCTCCACCTCTCCATCGAGGTAGCTCTGGAGCACCTGGCCGACCTCGCGGCAGTTGGCCTCCTGGCCGGAGCGTCGATACCAGCGGCGGGTGATCATGTCGGTCGTCCGTCCACGTAGGCGCCACTGTCTTCGAGATGGTTGCGGATCCGGGTGCGGGCCCGATGGAGGCGGCTCATCACGGTGCCGGTGGGAACGTCGATGATCTCGGCGGCCTCCTGGTAGGAGAGGGCCTGGATGTCGACCAGTTCGACGACCGCTCTGAACTTTTCGGGAAGAGCTGCAACTGCAGCCTCCACCGCGGCGTCGTAGCCACGCTCGATCACCTGATATTCGGGACCGAGATCTCCGGAGTCTTCGTCGGCGAGACGCTCCATGGTGGCGTCGGGGTCGCGGAGCAGCTCGGGCCGCTTGCGCCTCACGCGGTTGATCTGGGCATTGCGCATGATGGTGAGCAACCAGGCTCGCGGATGGCGGCCATCGAAACGTGCGATCCCGCGATAAGCGCGCAGCATGGTGTCCTGCACCAGGTCTTCGGCATCTGTGGGGTTTCGTGTGATCGAACGGGCCACGCGATACAACACTTCGATCTCGGGCACCACATAGCGATCGAACGCGGCGCGCTGGGTGCGTTCGTCGATTCCGGGGTCGCCCATCGTGGCAACCTAGCAACCCGGTATCGGTAGTTGCGGTCTGGTCGCGGGAATGGCCGCGAACGGCGATGGGTTCCCGAGCCATGGGTCGACTCCATCGAGCCCGCTGGGGACCGCATATCGAGCAATGGCTCGACGAAGAGCTCGACTCGACGCGCGCCGAGGCGGTACTCGTCCACGTCACCGGTTGTCGCGATTGTTTCCGCGACCTGGAGGCTCTCGTTCGGCTGAAGCGTTCCCTGTCTCGCCTCGAGGGCAGATGATCGGTCCCGTCCGATGACAGAGAACGTCACCCTGTTTGCCGCCTTTGGGGCTGGGATCATCTCCTTTCTCTCGCCGTGCGTTTTGCCCATTATTCCAGGCTATTTGTCGCTGGTGACAGGTCTCGACATCTCGGAGCTGGAGGCGCCGGGGCGTAAGCGTATGGGCCGAGTCGTCGGCAACACTTCGCTCTTCATCGCCGGTTTCAGCGCGGTGTTCGTGCTTCTCGGGCTCGGGGCAACGTCAATCGGGCAGGTACTCATCGACCATCAGGGTTTGCTCACCCGTGGTTCGGGAGTGCTGGTCATGTCGATGGGGTTGTTTGTGCTCGGATCGCTCTACCTCCAGGCTCCGTGGCTGTATCGCGAGGCGCGTTTCGCACCCCAAATGTCCCGCTACGGACCATTCGCCGCGCCGGTTGCCGGCGTAGCCTTCGGGTTTGGCTGGACGCCGTGCGTCGGTCCTGTTCTCACGTCGGTCTTGGCCCTCGCAGCCGCTGACGGCCGGGCCAGCCGTGGTGCCCTCTTGCTCGGGGTGTACTCCCTCGGACTCGGGCTGCCCTTCATGATCGCCGGAGTCGCCTTTGCCCGCGTCACTGGCGCCCTCGACCTCGTCAAGCGCCACATGAAGGGCCTCACCTGGTTTTCGGCGCTCTCTCTCGCCTTCTTCGGCGCCATTCTCACCCTCGATCGCCTCAGCTGGCTCACGATCCAGCTTCAGCGGTTGGCCCGCACCGTCGGACTCGACTTTCTCGTCGAGCTCGGCTGATCACCCAAGAAGGACCCATGGCTTCCCAGAAGAAGACCTCCACCCAAACCGCCCCGAGACGCAAGTCCAAGAAGGCAACGGCCGAGGATCGCCGGCTCGCGGCCCAAAAGGCGGCGAGGAAGGCCAGGCTCCAGTGGGCGGCGGTCGTCCTCGTGGGCGTGGCCATCGTCGGCGGGATTGTGGGCGCCTCGGTGTGGGATGCGCGGCCCCGTGCCGGCGATACGTCGCGAAGCGCTTGGGACTTGCCCGCCCGAGACAACGACGGCGACGGCGACGGCCGAATCGAGCTCGCCGACTTCGCGGGCAAGCCCACCGTCGTTAACTTCTACGCCGACTGGTGTTCGGCCTGTGAGAGCGAGCTTCCCGACTTCGCATCCGTGTCTGCCGATCTCACCGATGAGGTCAACTTCGTACACGTCAATACCCAGGAGACCGGCGACTGGAAGCGCCTGATGGAGCTCGGCACCGGCTGGTGGCCGATCGCCCGCGATATCAACGGCCAGCAGTCGGGCGGGTCGGGGCTCTACGAGTCGGTGCTGCTTCCTGGTGTGCGGGGTATGCCGATCACGGCCTTCTACGACGCTTCTGGTCGCCACGTCGACACCACCGGGTTTTTGGACGAGCCCACGCTGCGTCGCCTGATCGAAGGTCATTTCGGAGTCTCCTGAGCCGGTCGCCCGGTATCTCGTTGCCGGTCCGCGCCCGGTACCGTCCATCGCGTGGCGGACGAGATCACCGTGTTCCAGGCCGTGGGCGGAGAACAGTTCTTCTTCGATCTCGTAGACCGGTTCTACGACGGGGTCGAGTCCGACCCGATCCTCGCCCCCATGTATCCCGCCGACGACATGTCGGGAGCCCGTGAACGTCTGACCCTGTTCCTCATCCAGTTCTGGGGTGGACCCTCCACCTACAACGAGAGTCGCGGCCATCCCCGACTCCGGATGCGGCACTTCCCCTTCCGCGTCACCCGCGAGGCACGCGATGCTTGGCTGAGCCACATGACGGACGCCCTCGACTCCATGGAGGCCCCCCAGGCCGCGATGGAGATGATGGTCGACTACTTTGTGCAGTCGGCGGAGTTCATGCGCAACGTCGAGGAGGACGAGACGCCTCCTCCGGAAGCCCTGTAATTTGGTCGCGGCGTCGATGAGGCCGCCCCGTTGCGTTGTCGTTTCAAGGGAGTCGGGGAACCGAGAATGCCGGAAATGCTTGACTCGCGCCGCGAAATCGACTCGTGTGTAGTTCACAGACCGCGAAAGCCGTGGACTAACCAAGGAGTACGAAGATGAACAAGGGCGAACTTGTTGCAGCGATGGCCGACGGGGCCGGCGTGAGCCAGAAGGATGCAGGCGCGTGTCTCGACGCGATGTTCGAGACCATTGCGGGCCAGGTCAGTGCCGGCAATGAGGTGTCGATCACGGGCTGGATGAAGATCGAGAGGGCCAACACATCGGCTCGCACCGGTCGCAACCCCCAGACCGGAGAGGCCATCCAGGTCCCCGCCGGCACCCGCACCAAGGTGAGCGTCGGCTCGAAGCTGAAGGCAGCCGGCAAGCGCTGATCTGGGCCGCTGCGGCGGCTTGGCGATCTGAACCAACGGGGACGGCACGTGGCCGTCCCCGTGGCGCGCCCTGGAGGTCGATCGTCTAGGTTCGGTCCGGCCAATCCCGGCCCCATCGGAGGAAGAAATGAGCCTGCCCGTACCGATCGACATACTCCCGCACCGAGATCCGTTCCTCTTTGTCGACGAGATAACCGCACTGGATCCCGGTGTGAGCGCGTCGGGAACCTGGACGCTCACCGGAGATGAGGCTTTCTTCGCCGGTCACTTCCCCGGACGACCCACCCTTCCGGGTGTGCTGATGTGCGAGGCGATCGCTCAGATGGGAGCCATAGCGGTGCTCACCGACGAGCGCTACGCCGGGAAGCTGCCCCTCTTCGGCGGACTCGACAAGGCCCGCTTTCGTCGCCAGGTAAGCCCCGGCGACACCCTCATTCTCGAAGCCGAGATGACACGTCTCTCGGCGCGAGCAGGCAAGGGAGAGGGCAGGGCCCTACTCAATGGCGAGGTGGCAGTGAACTGTGAGCTGATGTTCGTGATCGTCTGAGAGACCGCGAGCGGCCGGATCTCAGGCGCCGGCAGGACCGATGACGATCGTGCCGTTGTGGCCGCCGAAGCCGAACGAGTTCGACAGCGAGGGTCCGGGCACCCACCGAGCAGCTTCGCCGCTCACGATATTGATGGCGGGAAGCTCGGGATCGGGATCGATGAGTCCGGCGGTGGGCGGAACAAGCTCGTGTTGCATGGCGAGGAGCACGGCGACTGCTTCGAGGGCTCCAGCCGCACCGAGGGCATGCCCGGTGACTCCCTTGGTGGAAGTGACGAGAGGGCCACCGTCGGTACCGAACACCTTGGCTACCGCTTCGGCTTCCGCCGCGTCGTTCTTGTCGGTGGAGGTGCCGTGGGCGTTGATGTGGACGATGTCGGCGGGGTCGACGCCGGCATCCTCCATGGCTAGTTGCATGCACGTGACCGCCCCAACACCTCCGGGGGCGGGAGCGGTGATGTGATGGGCGTCGGCGGTACTGGCCGATCCCATGATCTCGCCGAGGATGGTGGCGCCGCGCTCGACGGCTATATCCCATTCCTCGAGGATGAGGATCCCGCATCCTTCGGCCATGACGAATCCATCGCGTCCGGAATCGAACGGGCGGCTCACGCCGCTGTTGGACAGGGCCGTCATGTTGGCGAACCCCGAGATAGCGGTGCGCGTGAACGGAGCCTCGGCTCCGCCCGCCATAACTGCGTCGCAGCGACCGTCGGCTATGGCTCGGGCACCGTTGCCGATGGCATGAGTGCCAGCCGCGCAGGCAGTGACGGTGGCCTCACACGGACCCTGCCAGCCATAGCGCATCGAAACAGCCGCGGGGGCGGCGTTGGGCATCATCATGGGCACGAGAAACGGGGAGACCCGACGTTCGCCCTTGTTGAGGCGAACTTCGATCTGGGTCTCGAGAGTGCCGATTCCACCGATTCCGGTGCCGATGAACGTGCCTCGGCGGGCCGGGTCGACGTTGATGTCGCCTGCCTGTTCGACCGCCTCGGCTGCGGCGGCCAGAGCAAACTGGGTGTAGCGGTCGCTGCGGCGAGCATCCTTGGGGTTGTCGAAGTAGGGACTCGCATCCCAATCCTCGATCTCGCGGAACCCCACCGGTGCTTCGCTGGTGAGTCCCTTCCAGAATGCGTCCTTGCCGACGCCGGCCAGCGCAACTACGCCGATGCCGGTGACCGCTACGCGCCGCCCCTTCATCAGAGTTTCGTGACGATCAGGTCGAAGGCGTCCTTCACTGCGAGGACTCCCTCGAGCTCTTCTTCTTCGACGGTGACGTCGAATTCTTCCTCGAGCGCCATCACGAGCTCGACGAGGTCGAGGCTGTCGGCGTCGAGCGACTCGAAGGTCGCCTCGGGCACTACCTGAGCGTCCTCAACCGAAAGTACCTCGACTGCGCACTTCTTGAATCGTTCGAAGTTGTCGTCACTCACTTGCATTTCTCCATTTGTTTGTGCCCCGGACTCTTTCACCGAGACTGCATCTAATCGAACTGTGGTGTGGACCTTAGTCAGCCCATCGAAAGGCCACCGTCGACGGGAAGAACGGTACCCGTCACGTAGCCCGCGTCCTCAGATGTGAGGAATTCCACCGCTGCCGCGATCTCGTTGGCCTGACCCAGACGGCCCGCAGGAACCATGGCGAGCATTGCTTCGCGCTGGTCATCGGTGAGTTCCATGAGCATGTCGGTCTGGATCGGGCCGGGGCACACGACGTTGGCGGTGATGTTGCGGGTGGCGAACTCTTTGGCCAACGACTTCGACAGGCCGATGAGTCCGGCCTTCGAAGCGGCGTAGTTGGCCTGACCGGCCTGGCCGCCGAGTCCCACGATCGAGGAGATGAAGACCATGCGGCCCCATCGACCACGCATCATGCCCTTGGCGACCCTGCGGGCGATGCGGAATCCGCCGGTGAGGTTGGCGTCGAGCACGGCGCCGAAATCGTCGTCGGTCATTCGTAGTACGAGGCCGTCCTTGGTGATCCCGGCGTTGGACACGAGTATCTCGACCTTGCCGAGCTTCTCTTCCACCTCGTCGACCGCGGCATCGACCGATGCCTTGTCGGTGACGTCGCAGGTGACCACGAGCAGTCCTTCCGCGCCCTCCGCGGTGCCGCTGCGCGAAGTGATCGCCACCTGATGGCCCGCCGCGGAGAGGCGTTTGGCGATTGCCAGACCGATTCCACGATTGCCACCGGTTACGAGAGCTATCCGGCCGGTCACCAGCGCACCACCGCGGTGCCCCAGGCCATGCCGGCACCGAAGCCGGTCATGAGCACGATCTTGCCGGGGGCGAGGGCGCCGAGCTCATGGGCTCGGGCCATGGCCAGGGGAATGCTGGCTCCGGAGGTGTTGCCGGTGAACTCCAACACGTTGTAGGTCTTCTCCATTGGAATATTGATCCTCTTACACATGGCGTCGATGATGCGGATGTTGGCTTGGTGGGGGAGGACGACGTCGACCTCGTCGGCGCTGATACCGGCGTCGTCGAGGGCCTTCTCTACTGATGCGGTGACGGCCCTGACTGCACGCTTGAAGACCTCACGCCCTTCCATCTTGATGGTGTCGCCCGAGTCGCAGTAGAGGATCGACTGGAGGCTGCCGTTGACACCGAGGTCGAACGACAGCAGCTCACCCTGCTCGTGCTTCTCCATGACCACCGCTCCGGCCCCGTCGCCGAACAGGATCGCAGTTCCCCTGTCGGTCCAGTCGACGATCGAAGACATGGCGTCGGCGCCGATCAGCAGCACCTTGTCGGGGCCTCCGGGAGCACACATGATCCCGTAGGCGGTGACGAACCCGTAGGGGAAACCGGCGCAGACGGCGTTGAGATCGAAGGCGCCACAAGTGAGGTCGAGTGCCTCGCACACCGCGGCGGAGGTGGCGGGAAAGGTCTGGTCGGGGGTGGTAGTGCAGAGCACGACGAGCCCGATCTCCGCGGGCGTGGCTTCGGCGGCCTCCAGAGCCTTCTGTGCGGCTTCGATCGCCATGGTGGACGTGGTGCCACCGACCCGACGCTCGCCAATGCCGGAGCGCTCGCGGATCCAGGTGTCGGATGTGTCCATGTGCTGGGCAAGATCGTCGTTGGTTACGACTTTCTCGGGAAGCGCGGTGCCGATCCCTGCGATACGAATGGCCATGTCAGCGGGTTCGTAGCCAGGCGATGGGCTGTCGTGATGTGACGCGTTCGCCCTCGTAGGCGAGCACTCCCTTGATCTCACCGGCGAAGGAGCTGCGGACTTCCATCGTTCCGACCATGCCGAGGACGTGACCGACCTCGATGACTTCGCCGTCGGAGCAGTCGGAGGCGGGGGTGAAGATGCCGGCGCCGGGCGAGACAACCATGCGCTCGATCGCGAAGAGGTGTTCGCCCTCGAGGATGCCGGCCGCGTCGGAGGCGGTGGGCCCCGAGAGCGCTTCGAGCAAGCCGTCGAGATCGTCGGGGGTCGAGACACTGATTCGCTCGGCGGTTTTCACCGCCCGCTTCACGAGGCCGGTGAGTATGGTGCCGGGGCCCAGCTCGACGAAGGTGGTGAAGCCGTCGTCTTCGAGGCCTCGCAGGGTCTGGCGCCACCGAACGGGGGAGCAGAGTTGGGCGCCAAGCAGGCCGGCCCAATCGGAGGGGTCGGCGTGGGCGGTGGCATCGACGTTGGCGTAGACGGGTTGTTCGGGTGAGCGGAACTCGACCTGATCGATCGCCTTGCGGAGTCGATCGCGTGCCGGCGCCATCAGCGGGGTGTGGAAGGCACCTCCGACCGGGAACCTCATGGCCCGCTTGGCGCCGAGTTCCTTGGCGATGACGCAGGCGCGGTCGAGGTCTTCGGGCACGCCCGCGATGACCACCTGGCCCGGTGCGTTGTAGTTGGCGATCCAGACGTCGCCGGCAGCTCGTTGGCAGGCGATGTCGACCTGGTCGTCTTCGAGGCCGAGCACCGCGGCCATGGTGCCCTCCTGATCGTCGGCCGCAGACTGCATGGCATCGCCGCGCTCGTTGACGAGGGTGACGGCATCGGCGAAGTCGAGAGCACCAGCGGCGGTGAGGGCGGAGTATTCGCCGAGCGAATGGCCGGCATGGGCGACGGCTTCAGTGCCGGTGCGGCTCACGGCATCGAGCACAACCATAGATGTGACGAAAGTGGCGAGTTGGGCGTTGCGGGTCTGGGTGAGTTCTTCGGCGTCGGTGTGGAGGAGAAGGGCCGCTATGTCGCGGTCGGCGACGTCGGAGGCCTCCTGAACGAGTTCCCACGACGGATGGTCGGCCCACGCCTCGCCCATTCCGGGCTTCTGGGAACCCTGTCCCGGGTAGGTGAAGACGATCATGTGGCTGCACCAGTCATGGAATTTCCGAGCCCCTCCGGCAGGTGTGGCCCCCACGGATCGCCGGGGGTCCAGGCATTCTGACCCTCAAGACTGGCTCGAAGTTTCATTACTTGCCAGTAAGGCGCGTGAGATGTGTCACGTTTGCGTCGTTTGCTGCCGTGGCCAGTCGTCGAGATCATCGATATGACACCGGATCGAGATCGCTCGGATCACGGCTAGAAGGCCGAGGGCCGTTGCCAGGCGAATCAAGCGCCTTGTCGTGTCCGGCCTCATGGCTTGAAGGCTACGCTGCGCCGACAGCTCTCCCCCTGCCCGGGTGGTGGAATTGGCAGACACGACGGACTCAAAATCCGTTGCTTTAACGAGCGTGCGGGTTCAAGTCCCGCCCCGGGCACCGTTGTGATGTCTCGCGACATCGGAAACCCTCGAACCCTCAGGTTCGGGGGTTTCGTGGTTTTCTGGTGGGTTGGTAGGTGCGGTTTGGGTCGAGGGTGAGGTGGCGGAGGAGTTCGCCGGTAGCGGTTGTGATGATGCGGATGTCGCGGTCGATGATGAGCATGGTGATGGCGGTTTGGGCGTGGGCTCGTCCGACGCCGATTTTGTAGAGGTGGCCGTTGTAGCGGAGGGTGGTTTTGCCGGAGGTGTCGATGCGGTCGTGGCGGATCCGGTACTCGATGGTGGGGCCAGTTCGGGGTCCGGTTTTTGGGAGCCGGGTGTAGGCGCTGGCGGGTGTTGTGCGGCCGAGCGAGCGGTGTGGCCGGCGGTGGTTGTATTCGTCGGCGAACTCCTCGAGCAGGGCCTGGAGGTCGCTGATGGTGGCGGCTGGTGGTCGTGCTCGGAGCCACTTCTTGAGGGTTTGTTGGAAGCGTTCGACCTTGCCGCAGGTGGTTGGATGGTTGGGTCTGGAGTGCTTCTGGGTGATCCCGAGATCGGCGAGCAGCGTCTCGAATCGGTTGCGTCCCGCGTGGCCGCCGCGGGCGAATCGGGCGGTGTAGTACATGCCGTTGTCAGACAGAACCGACGCCGGATAGCCGTGTTGACCTGCGGTTTCGTGGAACGAGTCGATGACAACGGTGGTCGTCACGGTGTCGTGTGCAGTCACTGAGAGAGCGAATCGGGCGTGGTCATCGAGCCAGGTCAACACCTCGCTGTCGGTGCCGTCACCAAGCGCGACATGAGTCATGTCGCTCTGCCACGTTTCGTTTGGCAGTTCGGCCTGGAACCGGATGTAGGACGACTTCGGCCGTTTACGTGGCGCCGGTTCGATCAGCCCAGCCGCGATGAGATGGCGGCGGATCGTCGAGACCGAAACGATCTCGCCGTGATGCTCACGTAGGTGCCAACCGATGGTCTCCGGGCCGGCATCAAGACCCTGTTTGGTGAGGGTTCGACGCAGCTCAATGATCGCCTCGATCGTCGCTTCCGGCGTCTTGTTCGGCGAGCTCTTCGGCCGGCGTGATGCTGGCTCGAACGCCACGTCGCCCTCCACGCGATAGCGGGCAATCAGCTTCGATACCCAGCCCCGCGACACGCCATACAACCGGGCCGCCTCCGCCTGAGTCAGCCCCTCAACCTCGACCGACAAAATGATCGACCTGCGCTTCGACATCCACCACGATCACCAACAAAGTGTTTCCCATGTCGCGACACATGTGTTTCCGATGTCCTGAACTCACACACCCCCTCGCGCACAACTCAGGTGGCCCCTGTCTGGCTCGTTCAAGCCTCAGATCTTCGGTGCCTCTACCGAATATCAGGTATGGCCAAGACCACGCCGCACCCGCTGAGTCCCGACACTACGGCTCTGGACCTCGCGGTCGGCGCCGAATTCCGCAATCCTCTGCCGCGGCTCACCAAGAAGGTATTCACCGATCTGGCGATCTGGATGACCGGCCTCGGCCTGCTGATGGGTGTCGCGTTTCCGTTCTTTGTCTTGGCCTTCGGGGTCCCCAGCCGGTACGTCATCACGCCACTCTTCTTTGGCGCCACGATCGGGGCCGGCCTGGTCGTCGGGATGACAAACCACATGCTCTCGCGTTTGGTTGTGCGATCACGACTCCGTTTCATGGGATCGAGAATGTCGAAGGTCGAGGCAACTCTTCGAGATGCCACATTCGACGACAGAGACGACTGCACCCCCGAAAAGTGCTCGATCCCCGTCGATTCCAAAGACGAACTCGGCGATGCTGCGGCGGCGTTCAATCACCTGGTCGAAGCCCTGGCAGCATCGCAGAGGGCGACGATGCTGGCGCGAGGATTTGGGACCACCCTTTCATCGCACATCGAGCTGACGCCACTGGTCGACGCTGCGCTCACAAACCTCCAAACAGCCGGTGGGTTCTCGGCGTCCGCTCTGTGTGTCCTACGCGACGGCGAGCTCGTCACCGTTACCGCAAATGGAATCGTCAACGAGGCCGAACTGGCCACCAGCGAACTGGTTCAACGGTCGTACCGCATGCTCGACAGGATCGAAGTCGACTTGCCGGACGATATTCGTCTCGACGGCGGCGTCGTCACGTTCAGGCCACGATCTGTCGTGGTGTATCCCCTCCACATCCGGCTCGTCCCCATCGGAGTCGTGGTGCTCGCCTCGACCGAGCCACTCAACGACGACGTAGATCACCTTGTGCAACAGCTGCTCCCCAACTTCGCGGTGGCCCTCAACAATGCCCTCAGCCACGAGCGTCTGCAGCATGTCGCCGCCATCGACCCGCTCACTGGTCTGTACAACCGACGGTTCGGGCTCGAGCGCCTGAGCCAGGAGTTCAGCAGATCGGTTCGCTCCAATGAGCCGCTCGGCTTGGTCCTGTTCGACATCGACAAGTTCAAACCGGTGAACGATACATATGGACATCAGACCGGTGACCTGGTTCTGAGGGACGTCGCCGACGGAGTCAAGGCCGTCTTGCGAGAGGGTGACACACTCATGAGGTACGGAGGCGAAGAGTTTCTCGCCGTGCTTCCGGGCGCGGGCGAGGCCGACGTGCGGAGCCTGGGTGAGCGGATCCGACGGGTAGTGGAGTCGAGCGTGGTGATCGACGGCTCGGTCGAGATACGGGTCACGGTCAGCCTCGGGGCCGCGTCGTTTCCCACCTCCGATGTGACCGATATCGACGACCTGATCCGCAAGGCCGACGCGGCGATGTACAACTCGAAGACCGCCGGTCGCAATCGTCTGACTTTCGTCAACGCATAGCGGCCGCGCGTGGCGTCGCCTCTCGTCTACCACCAGAGCGAAGCTGTTGCCCGCCCCGGACTGGTTCGCGGCGTGGGTTCTTGCCCCAAATCTAAGCGCGGGCGATGTTGGCGTGATCGGGGCGACGCAGCACCACCGCGGCTCCCTGCAGCAGCAGGCCCACGATGAGAAGCATGACTCCCACTCGGATATAGCCGGTGCCGCGCAGGCCTGTGAAGGCAAGTTCATCGGGTGCGGCCGGCGATTGGCCCTCGTAGGTGACAGACACTCCAGCCACCTCGGCGAAGTCGGAAGTGACCACCCGTATTTCACAGGTCACCCCGCGGGCCGCCTGAGCAGCCGAGGGCGGGCAGGTGGCCATATCACTCGCACCGACCTGACCGACGGGCACAGCCACATTCGCGCCGACGAAACCGCCGGCGGCGTCGACTACATACCCGGTGGAGCCGGTGCCCACGAGGCTGCAACGACCGACCGAATCGCCGAGTCGCTCATCGCTGTTGCAGAGCATGACAAACACGGTGGAATCGGCGGGAAAGCCGGCACCTGTGACATCGATCTTGTCGCCATCCTCGAGGGTGGTGTCGGGGGTGACACTCACCGATGGCGCTTCCTGGGCCGCCACCGCTGGAGTGGACGCCAGGGCGAGGAGCAGGGTCAGAACCGCAAGGGTCACGCGGGCTCTCATGGCGCCACCTCACCATCGTCGGGATCGAGATCGCCGCCGTCACCTGTGTCGGCGGGAGGAGTGGGATCGCCCTCGTCGATGTCGTCGGCGTCGGGCCCGATCGTGGAGGGGTCGTCGTCGGGATCGAGATCGCCGCCGTCGCCGCCGCTTGCTCCCGAGTCGCCGTCCGGGTCAGGAATGTCATCGGCATCGGCATCGGCAGCGGCTCCGGCGCCACCAGCGCCAGAACCGTCACCGGTGCCCGAGCCGTCACCGGCAGCGGGATCATCAGGATCCAAATCGCCATCGGCGCCCGAACCGCCCGAACCCTCTGAACCGTCGTCGGGGATGTCATCGCCATCGTCGGCCCCCGAGCCGTCATCTGCACCCGGATCATCGGGGTCGACATCGCCATCACCCGCGCCGCCGGCGGTGTCACCATCGCCTATGTCGTCACCATCGGCATCCGAGTCGGCGTCGTCGTCATCTGAGTCGTCGTCGTCATCAGAATCGTCGTCGTCATCAGAATCGTCGTCATCATCAGAATCGTCGTCGTCATCAGAATCGTCGTCATCATCTGAGTCGTCGTCATCATCAGAATCGTCGTCATCATCTGAGTCGTCGTCATCAGAGTCGTCGTCATCATCAGAGTCGTCGTCATCAGAGTCGTCGTCATCATCAGAATCGTCGTCGTCATCTGAGTCGTCGTCGTCATCATCATCGAAGTCATCGTCATCGTCATCGTCGGAGTCGTCGTCATCCGAGTCGTCGTCGCCATGATCGTCATCATGGTCATCGTCGTCATCTGAGTCGTCGTCGTCATCGTCGTCGTCCTTCGGCAGAACAACGGGAGTCTCCGGCGGGGGCGTGAGCCCTTCTGGCTCCTCGGCCCGGAGTGGCCCGGTTTCGCGAGCCTCACCGAACGCCCAGGCCTGGAGATCATCGGCGATGACCCATGTTCCCGTGCCATCGACGAAGGTGACGGTGCCGATGGCGTGCTCCCAACTGCAGGCCGATCCGCCCCGGTCGGCACCCTGGAATGCGGCGTCACCGAACGTCATGACCAAGCCGCTGTCGGCGAGGATCCAATAGCCCTGACCGGTAATGGTGGTCTGGATCGCAACCGGAGTGACCAAGCCGACCCCGGTGAGGTCGAGCACCGAGCCGGCGTAGAGAGCATCGCCGAGAGCAAACACGGTGCCGTCCTCGGCGGCGAGGATCAAGCCTTCACCCGAAGGTGATGGCGAGAAGTCCGCGAGAGGAGCCGAGAGCCAATCGGTGCCGAGCGAGCCGATGTCGACGGCTGAACCGAAGGGGTGAATCGAGCCGTCGGCCTCCAGAACCCAGTAGCCGGCCCCGTCGGGTGTGATCGCGATGGCGACTGCTGTGCCAGTGGTTTCAGAGTCGTCGAGCGAGCCGTAGTAGACCGCATCTCCGAACTCTTGAACATCTCCCCACTGATCGAGAAGGTAGAAACCCTCACCCGAGTCGGTGCGGGCGATGTCGACCACACCATCGAGTTCGATGTCGCCGAGCGAACCGCGGAATCCGGCATCGCCGAGCGATGAGATGTCGAGAGCATCGCCCACCACGGCGACGACCTCATCGGGCTCGGCTTCACCGGCGCGGACCACCGGCGGAAGGGTCGTGGTCGAAGTGGTGGGGGGTGCAGCGTTGCTCGGTTCACGAGAGCCGGGGCGAACCGCCCGCAGTGCGGCAGTCTGTACGTCGCTGTCGTCGGCGTCCAGGTCTTCTGCATCCGCTTCGGTGTTGTATTCGGGGTCAACGATGTCGTCGCCCTGATCGCCCGGGCCCGGCTGGGCCGGAGGGGTGCTTGTGCTCGGGGCCGACGGCGCCGCGCCGGCATCCGCGGCCGGTACGGCGCTGGAGTCTTCTACAGCGAGCGCCAACTCGGAGAGTCCCCAGCGGGGGTTCTCTCCGCCACGGCACAGGAAGTCGAAGGGGGCAGATCCGACTCGATCGGCATCACGCAAGCTCCAGAA
>JAJCXY010000017.1 GCA_029263215.1 Acidimicrobiales bacterium | reverse complement strand
GGCCCACGAAATCGCCTCGGCGTAGTAACGGTTCGGGTCGAGATCGACGATGTTGGCGATGGGGGTGGACTGGCCACCCGCACGGCGCCACAAGATGACGGCGAAGTCGGCTCGGCTTATCGATGCCAGGGGACGGAACGAGCCATCGGGGAATCCGGTTACCACACCGTCCGACAACGCCCACCGGACTGCCCGGGCGTAGTAGGAACCGGCCGGCACGTCGAACAACAGGCCGGCCGATCCCGTTGGTTCACCCTCGGCACGGTGGAGGAAGGTGACGGCTTGGGCCCGCGTGTTGGTGCCGTTGGGGTCGAAGTTTCCGACTGCGGGCCCCTCGGTGGTGATGCCGGATCCGTGCATCCAACTTACGGCGTTGACCAATTCGGCTGAGAACGCACAGTTCTGATTGGTTCCGACGCAGCCGGTCTCGCCGCCGATGCTGACTCCGGGTGGTAGCGGGTTGTCGGACGATGAATGTACCGACCAGCTCTCGGAGAAAGCCGCAGAAGCTCCGTCGAGCAGGGTGTTGTTGCGCCACAACACCGACGAGTTGCTATCGCCAGGACTGGCTATCACCGCATGGTACGACTCGAACCGCTCCGACAGGATGGAGTTCTCGATCGTGAACACACCATGAACATGCTTGGCCTGCACCGCAGCCGACGACGCGCCCAGGATCGTGCTGTTGCGAATAGTGGGGTTCCACACCTCACCACCGGAAATGCCGGTGTACTTGATGGCATCGTTGTGAGCCACCGAACCAGCCGGCCGTTGCTTGCCGTAGACCGTCACATTGTCGATCAACGGCTCGATGATCCTGCCCTGATAGGCGAAGATCTGAAGGATGTCGCCATCACCGACGTGGGGCTGAGAATTCACATCGACACCGTCGATGAAATAGGGCCGAGTGATCGTCGCCCCACCCGACATCTGGATATGAGCAAACGTGAACTCGAAGTTGCGGAACCCCGAATCGGTGATGCTCACTCCGTTACGTTCTCCGATTCGACGCGCCCCCGCACCCCGAATGTTTCGAGCCTCCACATTGCTCGCCAAAATCACGACCTCACCCGGCGACCCGAACCGAAAGTCGTAGATCGTATTGGCCTGATCCAACACCGTTGCAGAATCAGCCGCCACCACCGCCCAACCCGAAGTATCGGGTGGACCCGAACCGGCCCCTGCCGCAGTTGGCGCAGCAGCGAGCACGGCGCCAACTAGCGTTAGCAGTATCACTGCTGAAATTGCTCGCCTTGTCATTGATCGATCTCTGGGGTTGCCGACGTAATACCTGTCGACGCTGGTGGCCGACTCATACTGCCCGTAACAGAACTGAAGCATAGTCGCAATGAAACCGAAAGGGGGCGCATGACTGAACTACGATCACGAAGGGTGATGGCGGTGGCCTCTGGGGGTGGTCATTGGGTGCAGTTGCTGAGGCTACGGCCCGCATTCTCACACCAAGAGACCACATTCGTCACCGTTCGTGAACAATACCGTAGTGATCTGGATCCCGGCGACCGCATGATCGTGGTGCGCGACGCCACTCGCTGGGACAAGTTCGGCGTGGTGATCCTCTCCCTCCAGATCGTCTGGGCGCTCATTCGTGTTCGCCCCCACATCGTCATATCGACCGGCGCGGCCCCTGGCCTGATCGCTCTGCGAATCGGAGGCCTGTTCGGTGTTCGCACGGTCTGGGTCGACTCGATCGCCAATTGCGAGGAAGTGTCGTTGTCCGGTCGCCGAATCGGGCGCCACGCCGACCTGTGGCTCACCCAGTGGGCCCACCTGGCCTCCGAAGACGGACCCCGCTACGTAGGGTCGGTGGCATGAGCGAGGCCGCGATCCTCATCACCGTCGGTGCCCAAATGCCGTTCGCTCGCCTCGTCGACTCGGTCGACCGCTGGGCCGCCCAACGACCCGACGCCTCGGTCTTCGCCCAGATCGGAGATCAGGACCCTCCCCCGGCCCACCTCCACCATGTCGCGATGCTGCTCCCCGAGCAGCTCCGCTCCCGTATCGTTGAAGCCGAAGTCGTCGTATCCCACGCAGGTATGGGCACGATCATCACCTGCCTCGAGCTCGGCACGCCCCTGATTATCTTTCCCCGCGAAGGAGCGCGACGCGAGACCCGCAACGACCACCAGGTGGCCACCGCCGAGCACTTCGGCAACCGCGCCGGAATCTGGGTTGCCAGCGACGAAGACGAACTGGTTCGCCTCCTCGATGATCGCTCCCGACTCGGCACCGAAGCCCCGACCGCGCCCACCACTTCACCTCGCTTGCTCGACACCATCAGGGATTTCGTCGATGCGTAACGGCTACCGCCTCTACCAGGGCTACAACCGCCTTCGCGACAAGTTCGTGTCGCTGCTGGTTCGCGGAGGTTTCGCCGAGTACGGATCCAACACCGTCCTCGCCCATCCCGTCCGCCTCGGGTCGGCGAATCGGATCGCCATCGGTTCCGGCGTCTACATCGGAGCCGGCTCCTGGCTTCAGGTGGTCGAAGGCGATGATGAGGCGAGCGACCCTCGCGGCACCGTGATCCAGATCGGCGACGATGTTCGAATCTCCGGGCTATGTGTGCTCTCCGGAGCCCGGTCGATAGTGATCGAAGATGGTGCCCTCCTCGCCCGCAACGTCTACGTCGCCGATCATGGCCACGCTTTCGAAGCCGACGACACCGCCATCCACCGACAGGGAATCGACCGCATCGATCCGGTTCGTATCGGTGCCGGTGCCTGGCTGGGCCAAAATGTCGTGCTCCTGCCCGGCGCATCGGTTGGGCGCCAGTCGATCATCGGTGCGAACTCCGTCGTTCGTGGAACCATCCCCGACCGATCGATCGCCATGGGCGCACCCGCCCGAGTCGTGCGCTCCCTCGACGACGAATGAATCGTTCGTGACCGAGCAGGCCGACGTAGTCTTCACCTTCTCGACAGAGACTTTCGCCGACGCCATCGCCCGTAGCCTGTCCCGGCCACCCGGCCGGATGCTCCAGACCCTCTGCTCGAGTCCACGCGTGGGCAATTTGCTGGTGGTCGATGCCCCGCGCTGGTTGCCGGCCCGCCTTCGACGCCCGGCCCCCGCCTGGCCCTCAGAACTCGGGTCGCCCCGCCCCCACTTTCGTCCCACGCGACTGGCCCGACGCGAACCTCATCGCGTCGACATGGTCAGGGCTTCGATCCGCGGGCGCGAGAACCAACTGCAGCGAGCCGTTCACAAGCACGGGCTCGACAGACCCGTCATCATCACCTTCGACCCCCTTCTCGCCGCCTTCGGGCGCTTCGACTGGGCCGGCCCCGTCACCTTCTATGGCCGCGACGACTGGTCACGTTTTCCTCCCCGAGAGCCATGGTGGCCCGCCTACGAAGCCGCCTACGAAGCCTTGCGCGACACATCGAGAGGCGTGCTCGCGGTCAGCTCTCCCCTGCTCGCTCGTATCGCCCCCACCGGCCCGGCCGCGGTCATCACGAATGGGATCGATCCCCAGGAATGGCGTCGGCCCGCGCCGCCGCCCGAGTGGTTTCAGAAGCTGGCCCGCCCGGTCCACACCTATGTAGGCACCATCGACGAGCGAGTCGACGAGACTCTCATCGATGGCCTGGCGCGAGCTGAGGGAACCGTGCTCCTGGTGGGACCGATCGAACACGAACGGCGCAGCCGACTCGAGAAAGCGGGAGCTGTGTTGTATCGCGCCGCCGACCGCGCCGAGTTGGCTGCGATCGTGCACGCCAGCGACACCGGACTCATCCCCCATCGCACAACCGAACTCACAACCGCGATGAGTCCCCTGAAGCTCTACGAATACCGCGCCGCAGGGCTACCCGTCGTGTCCGTCGATCTTCCGCCGATAGCTCTGGAGGCCGCCGACGACAACGCCATCTTCCTCGCTGCGAGCCGGGCCGACGACTTCTCCCGGGCCGCAGCCGAAGCGGCGCGTCGAGGCCGCGATTCCGACGAGGCACGCAACCGCTATATCAAGGCCACGTCATGGGCCGGTCGCCACGAAGCCGCTCTCGAGATCGCTCTCCGGTGAACTCCGGCGCCCCGGGCGAGCACCCGACCAACCTCACGGGGTCGCTCAGATCATCGGTCCGCTGGAACACCCTCTCGCTGTCCGGGCGTCAGGGAATACGCGCCGTTACGTCGCTGCTGCTCGCTGGCATCCTCGGCCAGGACAACTACGGCATCATCGGGCTGGCCACCGTCTATGTCGGCTTCGTCATCTTGTTCGTCCAGTTCGGGTTCGGAACCGCACTCGTGCAAAGGCCCGAACTGAAGGCTGGCCACATCGGTGCGGCTACGCGACTCTCGATCGGCTCCGGCGCTCTCTTCGCCGCGCTCACCTTGCTCCTTGCGCCGGTGATCGCCGACTTCTTCGATACGCCGGAACTCACCAGCCTGTTGAGGGTGCTGAGCATCCTGGTGGTCATCAAGGCCCTCGCCATCGTGCCGTCGAGCCTGCTGATGAGGGAGATGCGCTTCGGCCCTCTCGCCACCGCCGAGTTGATCGGAGCCGTGCTCGGTGCCTCGGCCGGCATCATCGTGGCGATCACCACCGAGTCGTATTGGGCGATCGTCTGGCAGTTCTTGATCACCGATTCGATCATCCTGCTCGGCGTGATATGGGCTCAGCCCGCGATGAAGTGGCGTACGACCAGATCCGAACTCGGCGATCTGGTGGGTTTCGGGACAAAACTTCTGGGCACCAATATCGTCAACTTCGCCTCGAGCAACGGCGACAACGTGGTGGTCGGTCGCTTCGAGGGCAATGTCGCCCTGGCCGACTACACGCTCTCGTTTCGGGTTCTGTCACTTCCCCTGCAGATCGTCGGCCAGACCGTGGCCCGCACCCTGCTCCCCATCTTCTCGCGCCTCCAACACGACGTGAACGCCGTTGCCGACCTCTACTACCGCTCCCAACGAGCGATCACCGCGGTTGTGGCTGGTCCCCTGGTGGTGATCGCTCTGGCCGCCCCCGATGGGATCGCCCTGGTCCTCGGCGACGAATGGACCAGCGCCGCCACCGCTATGCGATGGATAGCCATGGCCGCGATCCTCCAACTCGGATTCGGCAACACCGGGATGACGCTCGTGGCGTTGGGTCGGCCCGGGTGGCAGTTCTGGTGGTCCTCCTTCACCACGGTGCTGTCGCTCATCGGGTTCGCGGTGGGCGTGCGCTGGGGTATCGAAGGCGTTGCTGCATCGAGGGTGGTGATAGGTGTACCCACGGTGCTGCTCGCGGTGGGCGTAGTGGGTCGACTCGTGCCTGTCAGCCCGTGGCGTAGCCTCACCCTGCTGGCCCCCGTGGTTGCGGCTTGCCTGGTGGTCGCCGGTACCTGGTTCGTTCTCGAACCGCTCACCGACGGACTCGCCCGCCTGCCCCGCCTCGTCGTCCGTTGCGGCATCACCGGCTCGATCTATCTCGCACTGACAGCCGCTATCGCACCGATTCGCCACGATGTGCTCCGACTCGTGAAGACGGGTCCTCAAGGCTCCTCCACCGACGCCGAAGGACAAGGCGAGGAGGGGTCATGAGCGCCATCGATCAGCAACGTCATGGTCGGAGGATCACCGCGGTGATCCCCACCTACAATCGGGCATCCACACTCGAACGCGCCCTCGACAGCGTTCTCGATCAGAGCCATCGGGCCGACGAGGTGATCGTCGCCGACGATGGCTCCACCGATGCCACCTCCGCCATACTCGAGGGCTACGCAGACCGGGTGAAGATCCTAACCCTCACCAACTCCGGAGCAGCGGTCGCTCGCAACATCGGAGTGGCCCACGCTGGGGGCGACTGGATCGCCTTCCTCGACTCTGACGACTTCTGGCTACCCGGTCACCTCGAACGCATCACCACTGCGATCAACGCCACGAGCGGCCGCGCCGGGGTCTACTTCGACGACACATGCCGTCCCGCCGACGGTGTCGACGATGCCTCGCTCTGGGAGCTCGCCGATTTCTCGATCGACAACCCCCACCTGCTGCTCGACGATGCCACCGCATGGGTGGTGCGCCGCCGCCAACCCACGATGCTCCAGTCGAGCGTGTTCGCCCGCGACGCCTGGGATCAGGTCGGGGGGCTCTGGCCGAAGCTCAGATCACGCCACGACACCCACATCTTTCTCCGTCTCGGAATCGGCCGGCCCATGTGTGCGGTGGCCGGATTCGGCTGCCAGATGACCGACGACGACACAACCGGGATGCGCCAGATGGACGCCATGGGTACCCGCTCACGCCTCTACTGGGACCACACCGTCTGGCTGTACGACGACATCCTCGACCGCCACGGCGATCAACTCTCGCCCACCGACCGCTCGACCCTGGCCCGCCGCCTCGCCCGCGGCCACATGGGCCTTGCCCGTCACGACCTGAAGCAGGCGAAGCCCACCGGCCTGGTCCACCTCGCCCGGGCCGGGAAAGCCGACTTCGCCACCCTGCTTGCACCGGTCCGCCGTCGCCTCACGAGGTCGACTCCATGACCAGTGTCGCGGTCGGTGTGCCCACGTGGAACGGAGCGGATTATCTCGAGGAATGCGTGCGCTCTCTGCTCGATGGCGAGAGAGTTCCCGATCAGATAGTCATCGCCGACAACTCCTCCACCGACGACACCCGCCGTATTGGAGAAGGTCTGGCGGCGGCGGACCCCATCGTCGAGTTGATCACCCACGAACAAAACATCGGCGCCGCGGCCAACTTCAATCATCTCGTCCAAGTGTGTGAGGCCGACCTGTTTGCGTGGGCACCCCACGACGACCGCTGGTCGAGCAGCTTGCTCAACGACCAACTCGAGGCATTCCGGCAGCCTGATGTCGCGGTCGCCTACGGCACCACCGCCTACATCGACGCCGAGGGCAACGACGACGGCTGCCCCCAAGCGGCGATCTGGTCGGACTCAGGGGACCCAAGACAGAGGATTCGGGATCTCTTCGCCGACCCGCAGCGTTCCCACCTCCACGTCTGCACACCCGTTCTAGGTCTGATGCGACGTGACGTGTTGCTCGACACCGAACTCATCCGGCCCTTCGGCGGATCCGACAAGATCCTGATCGTCGAGATGGCATTGCGGGGCCGTCTCGCACCGGTGGATGCAGTCTTCGAGCGACGCCGCCACCCCCAGTCGTCGGTGGTCGCCAACCGCGATGATCAGGCTCGCCGAAGGTGGTTCGATCCCGCAGCAAAAGGTCCCCCAATGCCCACCACCCGCCTCATCAAGGGATTTCTGGGCGCGATCAAGGCCGCTCCGCTCCCGGCCGCGACCAGGGCCGTCATCGCCGCCGACGTTCTACGCTGGTCGCTGGGTGAGCGGCGGCCTCGACTTGTGGGCGGAGAACTGCTCGACGGCACCAAGTGGGGGGCCACACGTCTGGTTCGGCGCTCAACCAAGCGTGGCCCGTAGGGCATTTACCTCTGTCACGGTGAGTCGGTCGGCATCGGCCATCGACGAGATGGTCACCGGTCCGAAGCGGGCCGCCACCTCATGGGCGACGAGCACGACACTCCCCGAGCGTGCCTCGAAATCACCGGTGCCGGCTACGTAAGCCACCGCCCACTCGTCGGGCTCGGGTAGACCCGACTGCCACAGCTTGGCCCGATAGACGGTGCCACCCACGACGACCTGGGCGTCGGCCCTCAACTCGTACTTCACGCCCCTCCGGATCTGAAGCGAATCGTCGCTGGAGATGACCGTACTGCGATGGTTCTGCATCTCGAAGAGGCCGGAATTGTCGATGGGGTCGAAGGTGTAGAACGGGAACGCTCCATAGGGAGTGGGGGTGAGCCCTCCATCGGGCCGAAATCCCGCCTCGGGTTGCGATCCGGGAGCGACGGAGTCGTTGTGACCATTCCATCGGAGCAGCAATCCGAGTCCTGGAGTGTTCGAGAAGGGTCCGACACTGTCGGCGATTGCATCGAGCACCACCCAGGTGCGTACGTCGAACTCGGTCCATCCGACATCGCCAATGGCCAAGAGGCGGTCGTAGCCCTGGTACTCCTCGGCCAAAACCAGCTCACCACCGTCGACGAACCATCCCCCATCGACCACCTCGACGAGCCCATCGACGGGTTGGGTGTTCCAGTCGATCGTGACCGGGAAGGCCGGGGGCGAGTCGTCTTCGCCCGTGATGCTGATCAAGGCCGTCGTGATCTCGGCCCGATTGTCGGTGGCAACCACCTCGACGGTGTTGGTCCCCACCTCGAGCCAATCGCGGGGGATGTCGATCAAGAAGTCGCCCGCTCTCACGAGCCGACGATTGTCGGGGCCCAGATTCAGGCTGTCGACGAACACTCCGTTGAAGCTCCAGGTGAGCATTGAGATGCCATCCGGGTCGGCAACATTGCCTGCGATGTTGAACCAGCGTTCTCCCACTCCATCGCCGGTGTGCATCGAGAAGCCACTCCAGAGGTCGATCACCGGGCTTGTTTCGGTTGAGGTGTAGGGCTCGAGCACCCTTACGACGACCGTCTGCACATCCTTGAGATCATCATCATCGGTGATGGTGATGGTGATCACCTGCTCGCCCACTTCGAACTCGCCGGTGTAAGTGGGTTGGCGCCCCAGATCTTCGAGCCCCATCGACCATCGGTAGTTGACGACAGCGCCATCGACATCGGTGCTTCCAGAGGCATCGAGGGTGACCGTCTCTCGGCCATCACCATCGAGATCGACGGCTACCGGCTGCCCGTCGATCACGACGATCGGCTGGCGCTTAAGTACGAGTTCGGTTCGCTCCCGCGATTCTTCGGGGGATGAGCACCCCGCCGTCACCAAAGCGGCGACGATCAGCATCCATACCGTGCGCCGCATCACGACACTCCGACTGCGACGAGTTCGACATCGATCCCGAGACGGGCCATATCGGCCGTGATCTCCTCAAGATAGACGGGGTTCATCACCAGAACGGTATCAACCTGATAGCCGGCCAGGTCGGCGGGCTCACACACCGCGAGGGCGCTTCCGGGCAGAAACCTGCCTGTCTTTGCGGGATTGATATCGACCGCCACCACAGGTGTGAGCGCGGGGATGTTCGACAGGAAGGCAACAGCCTTGCTGCTGGCAGCCCACACCGCTATGCGTCGGCCTTCTTGTCGTTGGCGGTCAGCCCACCTCGTCCAGTGCTCGAGATTGACGCCGACCGCAGCAAAGTCGATCGTCTCGCTGCGACGCTCGACGCCGGTGATCGGCTCGGCGATGCGGGCGTGGGCGACCAGGTACTGGCCGTCGTAGTCGAGACGGCACTCGACCGGTTCCCAGCCGGTCCGTCGGAGAAGGTCGGCCAGGCCGTCTCGGTCGAGGTAGGAGCAGTGCTCGTAGTAGAGGTCCCAGAAGGCACCCTCATGAGCGATGCGGCCGGTGTCGGGGATCTCCAGGTACATGACCGTGTCGGGCCGGCCATCGAACTCGGACCGGATGGCGGCGAGGAAATCGGCGACATCGGCGACATGTTCGAGTGTGTGCCGGCAGATGATCACCGAAGCGTCGTGATGACCCGACCCGGCGCGGTAGGTCTCGGCCCGGATTTCCACGGGCCCGTCGACACCCTCTTCGCGAGCTGAAGAGGGGTCGATACCGATGCCGGAGCCGCCCGACTCAGCACACCAGGCACGGAGGAAATCGCCTCGGCCACAGCCGATCTCGATCGCCCTTTCACCCCTCAACTGGTAGCGGTCGAGCATTTCCTTGATGACCCGGTCGGCAAACGCTCGGAAGTAGGCGGAGTGGCCTTGGGAATCCTCATAGTCGTCGTCGTAGATCACCAGGGCCGGATCGAAGGCGCTGTTCTGAACGAATCCACAGGTGTCGCAACGTTCGAGAACGAGATCGCCACGGCGAACCGCCGCTGCCTCGGCGGCAGTGTCGTAGAGACGCGAGTTCTCGACGGGCACGTCGGCGGCACTGAGCAGCCGGGTTGCGCTGGAGCTTCCGCAGCTCCGACAGGTGAACTGCATCACGTGTCCGTGAACGCCTCGCGATTCCAGATCTCCCACGGGGCCCGCCCCGACTGATGCATCTCGTCGAGTTCTTGACGGTCCTTGAAGGTGTCCATCCCCATCCAGAAACCATCGTGGCGATGGGCCAGAAGTCGGCCCTCGCTCATCAGTCGATGGAAGGGTTCGTAGACGAGTTCCTCGCCGGGGTGCATGTGATCCCAGAGCGTGTCGCGGAAGACGAAGTAGCCACCGTTCACCAGAATCCCGGCGTCGCCGGCCTCGTCGAAACTGGTGGCTCTCATACGATCATCGACACTCACGACGTGGAAACTCTGGCTCGGTGGCACGCAGACGAAGTTGCCGACGCAGTCGGTGTCCTCCAGCTCTTTCACCATCAGATCGATCGGGACGTCGGACAACCCGTCGCCATAGTTGGCGAGGAACATCTCCTCACCTTCGAGATGTTCGCGAACCGCGGAGAGCCGCTGACCGATGTTGGAGTCGATTCCGGTGTCGACGAAGGTGATGCTCCAGTCGTCGATATCGGTGTTGAGCATCTCCACTCCATCGCGGCCATGAAGGATGAAGTCGTTCGACTGCCATTCCTCATAGTCGAGGAAGTAGCGCTTCACGTAGTCGCCCCGATAGCCGAGGGCGAGGACAAAATCGGTGTGTCCGAAGTGCGCGTAGTAGCGCATCAGGTGCCACAGCACCGGGCGCGGGCCCACGGGCACCATCGGCTTGGGAATGTTCTCGGAGAACTCCCTCATCCTCATTCCGCGGCCACCACAGAACAACACGACTTTCATGGCATTGCTCCTCTCAGATGCTGATCAAGTCGGCATCGACCCCGAGGTCTGTGAGCATTTGAGCGATCTCATCGGTGTATACGGGATTGACGATCAGCACCGCATCGGGCTGCTCGTGGCGAAGATGCTCCGGTGCCACGATCGGATGCCCGGTACCGGTGACGAACGTGCCCTGCTTACGGGGGTTGATATCTACGACGAAGTCGACTGCGTCGGCCGACTCGACGAGGTTCATCAGCCCCACTGCCCTGGCTCCGCCACCCCAGGCGACGAGACGCTGGCCCTCGTCGCGACGCTTGGCGAACTCCGTGGCAACCCGTTCGATCCGTGTCCCGAGAGCAACGACATCGTGCCGGATCCTCTCCACCACCGCGGGGTCGATCGGATCGTCGCAGGCGACACCATCAGCGGCGACGGCTTCGACCGCAGCAAAGAGCCCGTCGAACGTCGAGGAAGCCACAACCTCGGAGAAACCCGTGCGGTGCAGGAGATGGGCGAGGGTCTCGGGGGTGTAGTAGCCGCAGTGTTCGTACATGAGATCTTCGAATGCGCCGCGCTCCAACGCCCAGGAGAAGTTGGGGACCTCCACGTAGACCGCGCCGCCACCGACGAGTCCGCCTCGGATCGCCTCGACCAGCATCAGGGGTTCGGGTAGGTGTTCGAGCACATGACGAGATGCGACGAAGTCGACCTCATAACCCCTCAGGCTGGTCGCGTCGGCGTATTCGTCGATGATCTCGACCCCGGCGCGGCTGACGAGATCGCTCACCCGATCAGGATTGTGGCCGGGCTCGAACCCGATCCCGAAGTTCTCACCGGCAAGACAGAGGCTCGACAGGAAGCGGCCGTCGCCGCAGCCGATCTCGGCGAGCCGACGGCCGTGCAGATCGTGACGCTCCACCAGTCCCTCGGCCAACGCGGCCTCCCACTCGGCGAACTTAGGCGAGTGGTGGAGTGCGTTGTCGTAGTCCTGTTCGTAGTCGAGGTTCGCGATCTGGAATGCCGAGTTCCACGCGTACCCGCAATGAGCACACAACGACAGGACCATCTCGCCCTTCGGACACTGTGCCGCACGCTCGGGCGAACTCCACAACAGGCCCACGTGCACCGGTACCGACGGGAGCCGCAGCAGGGTCTCGGTTGATTGGGAGCTACACGCCGGACAGGGCACAGCATCAGTCTCAGAATCGGCCACCACGGCGTCAATGCTACTGGACCATCGAGCTGGGAGGGATGAGCCGGTCGGCTCAACCTGGCTCAGATGATGGTGACTCCGGGTGGTAGTGGGCTGTCGGACGATGAGTGCACCGACCAGCCCTCGGTGAAAGCCGCAGATGCTCCGTCGAGGAGGGTGTTGTTGCGCCACAACACCGACGAGTTGGTGTCGCCGGGGTTGGCTATCACCGCGTGGTACGACTCGAACCGTTCCGACAGGGTGGAGTTCTCGATCGTGAAAACACCATGTACATGCTTGGCCTGAACACCCGCCGACGAGGCTCCGAGGATCGTGCTGTTGCGAATGGTGGGGTTCCACACCTCGCCACCGGAAATGCCGGTGTACTGGATGCTGTCGTTGT
>JAJCXY010000016.1 GCA_029263215.1 Acidimicrobiales bacterium | reverse complement strand
AGGTCGATCACCATCGAGCCGGGCCGCATCGCCTCCACCATCTCGGTGGTGATGAGCAGGGGACTGCGAACCCCGGGGATCGCGGCGGTGGTGATCACCACGTCGCTGGCCGCCAGCAGGGGAGTGAGTGCTTCGCGCTGGCGGGTCTGTTCGTCGTCGGCCTGGGCTTTGGCGTAGCCACCCGAATCCTCGGAGTCGGCGGTATCGAGGTTGAGCTCAACCGCCTTGGCTCCGAGCGAGCGGATCTGCTCGGCGGCGGCGGGACGGATGTCGAACCCCTCCACGACCGCTCCGAGGCGGCGGGCGGTGGCGATGGCCTGGAGGCCGGCGACCCCGGCCCCGAGAACGAAGACCCGCGCTGCGGGCACCGTGCCGGCGGCGGTCATGAGCATCGGGAACATGCGGGGAAGCTTCTGGGCTCCGGTGAGAACCGCTTGATAGCCGGCCACGGTGGCCATCGAAGACAGGACGTCCATCGACTGTGCCCTGGTGATGCGCGGCACGAGCTCGAGGGAAAGAGCCGACGTTCCGGTGGCGGCGAGCTCCGCCATCGGCTCGGGTCTCCACAGGGGATCGAGCAGGCTGAAAAGGGCCTGGTCGGGTCCGAGGCCGGGGAGGTCGGCGACCTCGGGGCGGGTGACGGTGAGGACGGCGTCGGCGTTGGTGATCAGCTCTCGCCGGTCGGCCACCACAGTGGCACCGGCGTTGAGGTACTCGCCGTCGAGGGATCCGGCTTGCTCGCCGGCATTGGTCTGCACCGCGACCGTGTGGCCGTCGGCGATCAATTTGGCGCACGCGTCGGGCGTGAGCGCAACTCGGCGCTCTTCCTCCAACCCTTCGCGCAGGACCGCGATTCGCATGGAACTCTCTCTCGTTTTTGCCTCTGCCCGCCCGTTGGAATGTAGCGGGCAACGGGGCGCGAACACCTCAGCGGGACTCGGGGCTTTGGTCACTTCTCTCCATGGCCGCGGTGTCTGTCATGATGCGTGCCATGTCGCCCCCCCTGATCGTCGAGGTCCTCCGCGGTAGTCACATTGAGAGTCGCCACGAGGTTGATGTGGCCGTGGTGGGCCGCGACGGCCACCGTTCGGGGTGGGGGGTGCCGAACCGTGGCGTGCTGGCCCGTTCGTCGATGAAGCCGATCCAGGCGAGCGCCCTGGTGCAGAGCGGCGCGGCCGACGCCTTCTCCCTCAGTACCGAGCAGCTGGCACTGGCATGTGCGAGCCACAGTGGCGAACCAGCCCACATCGAGGTGGTCGATGCCTGGCTGGCCCAGTTGGGGCTCGATGTTTCGGCTCTCGAGTGTGGCGGCCATTACCCGATGCACGGTGCTTCCGCTGACGCCCTGATCGTCTCCGGAGCCGGATTCGATGCCCGACACAACAACTGCTCCGGTAAGCACTGCGGCTTCCTCACCCTGGCCCGGCACGTCGGAGTGTCACCGTCGGGCTACCTCGCCCCGAACCATCCGGTTCAGCGAGACCATGTGACCCCAGCGATCGAAGCCCTGTGTGGGGTATCGCTGGCCGGGGCCGATCCGGCCATCGATGGCTGCGGCATACCGTTGTGGGAAATTCCGCTCGACCGGCTGGCGGCGGGTTGGGCCGGCCTGAGTGCCGACGCCACCGGGGTGCGCCTGCTCGAAGCCATGACCGCCGCGCCGATGCTGGTGGCCGGCAGCGGTCGACTCTGCACGCGGGTGATCATCGAGACCGAAGGCGATGTGGTGGTGAAGAGCGGAGCCGAAGGGGTCTACGCGGGCGTGGTTCCCGGCTCAGGAATCGGCGTGGCCGTGAAGGCCCGCGACGGCGCGGGTCGCGCTGCAGAGGCCGCGGTGTTGTGGACCCTCACCGACCTGGGCGCCCTTGAAGGGATCGAACCGGAACCGATCCGCAACGTGGCCGGCACCGAAGTGGGTAGCGTTCACGTTCTCGCCTAGCCGGAGGGTTCTACCGATCATGAAAGTGGCCATTCTCACCGGAGGCGGCGATGTCCCCGGTCTCAACCCGTGCATCAAGGCGGCGGTCACCCGAATCAGCGAGGCCGGCGGAGAGACGATCGGCATTCGCAGGGGTTGGCGAGGCCTGGTGGAGTGCAATCCCGACGATCCGTCTTCGATAGCACACAACACGATCGGGCTCGACGAAGCCACTGTCCGCACGATCGACCGCACCGGCGGCACCTTTCTCCACACCTCACGAACGAATCCGGGCCGGGTGACCGACGGCAACGTGCCCGCCTTTCTCGCCGACTCCGTCAGCGGCGAAGCACCCCACGACCTCACCGATCATGTCCTGAGGGTTCTCGACGCTCTCGGCGTGGATGCTCTGTTGCCCATCGGGGGCGACGACACCTTGTCGTATGCCCTCCGGATGCACAACGAGGGTGTGCCGGTCATCGCCATCCCCAAGACCATGGACAACGACGTTCATGGCACCGATTACTGCATCGGTTTTTCCACCGCGGTCACCCGAGGCGTGGAGTTCATCCACAACCTCCGCACCAGCACCGGCTCCCACGAGCGGATTGCCGTGGTGGAGTTGTTCGGCCGCTACTCGGGCGAGACCTCTCTCATCACCGCCTATCTCGCCGGGGTGGATCGGGCCCTGATCTCGGAGGTGCCGTTCGACATCGATCGGCTGGCTGAGCTCATCATGCGCGACAAGGGGGCAAACCCCTCCAACTACGCGATGGTCACGGTGTCTGAGGGTGCCACCATCCAGGGGGGAGAGTTGCACCTCTCCGGTGAGGAAGATGCCTACGGCCACCGCAAGTTGGGCGGCATCGGCAACCTCACCAGTGAGCTGCTCAAGGAGCGCACCGGCGAGGGAACGATCCTTCAGGAGGTGGCCTATCTCATGCGGTCGGGACGGCCCGACAGCCTCGACCTGATGGTGGGCACCAACTATGCGGTGATGGCCGCCGATCTCGCCCAGGAGGGATCATCGGGCCGGATGGTGGCCCTGAGAAACGGCACTTACACCAATGTTCCGATCGACGTCACCGGCTCGGGTGTGAAGCGGGTTGATATCGGTGAGCTGTACGACACCGACGCGTATCGGCCGAAGGTGCGTCATGTCGGCGGGAAGCCCATGTTCCTGTACTAGCCACCAGGGCTAGGCGAGCGATGCCGCCAGATGAGATACGGCGGTGTCGGCGTTGGCTTCCACCGGGTCGCCATGGCCGACGAGCAGGGTGTTGAAGCTGAGCTTGGCCAACTGCCGGACCGACTCGTTGGCCACGGCGATGTCGGTCGAGAAATCGGGGCTCGGACCTTGCACCCCTCCGCCTGAGCCGAGAATGGCGTCGCCGGCGACGAGGATTCCCGCCTCATGGTCGATCACCGCCATGTGGCCGTCGGTGTGGCCCGGGGTGGCGAGCATCTCGAGTCCGAAGACCTCCTCGCCTCCGACCAGGGGATTGATCGTTTCGCGCGCTATCTCGTCGAGGTCGGCCTCACCGGCGTGAGCAAGGGCGCTCTCGGCGAGGCCGAGCACGGCATCGATCGATCCGATGTGGTCGGGATGATGGTGGGTGAGAAATACGTGGGCGACGTCGCGGTAGCCGAGGCCGAAGTCGGCGAGGGTCTCGCCGATGGCGGGTGCGCTTCCCGAGGTGCCGGTATCGACGATTGCTGCTTCGGTGCCGCGAACGAGTACATAGGCCGACACGAAACCCAGGTTGGCTCGCCCCCACTGGAGGCTGGTGTTGTCGGGCCCGGTGTCGGCGCTCCCGGCGCCCTCGGCACCTGTACTCGTGGTGGTGCTTGTGGTGCCAGCGCTCTCGCCGGAGTCGGAACTGCAGGCGGCGAGGACGGTGGGGGTGAAGATCGCCAGGGCCAGGGTGCCTCGGCTCACCTCACCGAGAAATGTCCTCCGGGGGAGCGATCGAGGGCGGGCGCGAAAGACCGGCTCGTGGTGGTGATCGATGGGTGATCCGTCGGCTCGGTGATTGCCGCACATGGCCCGACGCTAGTTGGCGCCGTGGGGCTAAGCCGGAGTGTTCAGGCTGCGCCGCTTCCCCAACGGTCTCGGACGGTGGTGTAGACGCCCTGGTCCCAGGAGAATTCCACCGTGTTGCCGTCGGGATCGCGCAGCATGCAGATGTAGCCGATCGGTGCGGGCATCATCGTGGGCGGCATGGCCAGACAGTCGGCTTCGCGGCCCCGTTCGGCGATCGCGTCGATGTCGGACTCGCTCGGCATTTCGACGCCGAAGTGGGCAAAGGGTCCGAGCACGGCGTGGGGGGCGTCGGCGAAGGGGTCGTGGCCCTCGAGGAATTGGGCAACCACCAAGATGAACGGATTGTCGATCATGTCGCTCATGCCGAGCCAGGCGCCGAAGCCGTCCTTGTCTTCGCGCCGATCGAGCAATTCCATGGGCGTGAAGTCGGTGTACCAGTCGATGGTGGCGTCGATGTCGTTGACTCTGAGGGCGACGTGGGTCCAGCGGGCCTTGGGCGGATGGATGTCGTAGGTGGGTTCGCTCATAGCGCTCCTCGTCGGTGCCAGGACCGAGACGCTAGCACGGTCAGACGGTCAGACCATTTGTGCCGAGGTCTCGACGGGCTACGGTGGACCTTTGGTCCGACCATTGGGCCATGGGGGGACCGAGTCGATGCCCGACAGCGAACTTGCTAGTGAATCCCGGGGGGAGTCCGGCGCGCTCGATTTCGAACCGATCTCGCGCGAGACGGTCAGTTCCCAGATCCGGGCCCAGCTTCTCCGGCGGATCATCACCGGCGAGCTGGCTCCCGGTGCTCGGATGCCCTCTGAGCGCGAGCTGGCCGAGCAGTTCCGAGTGGCCCGCACATCGGTACGAGAGGCGATGCAGGGGCTCCTGTCGCTCGGGGTGGTGGAGCGGCGCGGTAATCGTTCCTTTGTCGCCGAGCATCTTCCCGACGTGGTGGTGGATCAGCCCGACGGCCGCAAGGATTTTGTGGCCCAGTTGTTCGAGACCAGGCGGGTCCTGGAGGTGCCGATATTCGCACTCGCCGCGGTTCGAGCCGACGACTCGGCGCGCGCCCAGGTCACCGATCTCGCCGACCGATTCCACGCCAACCTCGACATCAGCGACTTTCGTCGTCTCGACCGCGAGTTTCACACCACCGTGGCGTCAGCGTGCGGTAACCCCCTGCTGATCGAGCTCTACGGCAAGGTGCTCGATCGGCTCTTTCGTTCCGAGGAGTTCGATGCTCTGCTCAGCGACGAGCAGAATCGATCGGAGGTGCGTCGCATCGTGAGCGACGCGGCCGCGGCCCACGAATCGATCGCTCTCGCCTTCGCCACCGGCGACATCGAGGAGATGGAGCGGTGCACCCGTGATCATGTCGGAGCGGTGGCTCAGGCCATGGTCGACGATCTCATCTGAGCCGGGTCAGCCGATGCCGAGGCCCCGCAGGGTGGCCGCCGCGGCCTCGTCGACCTGGCCGAGGAACACCGCACTGTCCCAGTAGTCGGTGCGCTCGGCGATGAGGCCATCTCGCAACGCGAGGTGCTGAGCACCGCGGATCTCGAACTCGTGCTCGCCCTGCCAGCGGCCCGTCATCGTGTAGAAGACCGCCACCGCGTCGCCCTGATGGACGAGGGTCTCGACCTCGTAGTGCAGGCCCGGCATCGAGGCGAGGAAACCGGGAAGGCGCTCGCGGTAAGCGTCGCGGCCGACACATCCGCTTCCGAGTGCAGCGGTGTGATCGTTGGTGAAATCCGGCGACACATGGGCCGCGATCTGATCGGGGTCGGCTGAGTCGAAGGCGGCGAAGTAGGAGCGGACAAATTCGGCCTGGCTTGACGGGGTGTCGGACATGGCTTCACTGTTACACGATCGACGCGGATGGTTCGCGTCGCACCAAAAGGAGTCCCTGTGGAGTTCGTCCAGGCCGAGGCACTGCAGAATTATTGGTACCCGGTTGCCGAGATCGAGGATGTCAGGCCGGGACCTCTGGCGGTGACCCTGCTCGGTAGCCAGTACGTGGTGTGGCAATCAGACGATGGTCGAGTGACGGCGGCTCCCGACCGTTGTCCCCATCGAGAGGCTCCCCTCTCGATCGGGTATGTCGATGACTCGGGCCTGGTGTGCGCCTATCACGGTTGGGCGTTCGGGACTGAGGGCCGCTGTGTCGATGTGCCGTCGTCGGGTGAAGGCGCGGCGATACCGCCTGCCGCCCATCTTCCGTGCGTGAACGTGGAGGAGAAGTACGGGCTGGTGTGGCTGTGTCCCGGTGAGCCGGTCGGGTCGGTTCCCGCAGTGGCTCAGGACTCCGACCCGGCGTTTCGCCGGATCAACACCGGCGTCGATGTTTGGAAGGTGGCCGCCACCCGCATGGTCGACAACTTCCTCGACATCAGCCATTTCCCGTGGGTGCACACCGGCACTTTCGGCGATGGCTTGGCCACCGAGGTGCCCCTGATCAATCTCGAACAGCTCGATGACGATTTCTTCGGCTACGCGTATGAGGTCGATGTCAACAATCCCGATGAGGCCAACATCATCAGTGGGTCCGAGGAGGCGTTGGTGCATCGCTGGATGTCGACCGGCTATGCCCTGCCCCTCATCACCCGCAGCACCATCCGCTACGACGACGGCCTCGAACACATCTTGCTGCTGTGCAGCACACCGATCGACAATGTCACCAGCTACTTCACGTTTGTGGTGTGGCGCAACGACGATCACTCCGTCGATGCCGAAGAGACGATCGCGTTTGATCGGGCGATCGGGGCGGAGGACAAGGTGATGCTCGAGCGGGTTCCGGGCTCCCTGGCGCTCGGTCAGACCGACATGGCAAGCGTCCAGTCCGACAAGCCTTCGGTGGAATGGCGTCGGCGTTTCCTCGCCCTGGTCGAGTCCTGAGCAGCGTGCAACGGTCGGATCGGGAATTGATTGCCTGATCACGCGACCCCCGCTATGGTCTGACCATCAGTCCATAACGCTCACAACGGGGACGAACGATGGCCATCAAAGGCATGAACCACGCGGTGCTCTACGTGCGCGATGCGGCGCGTCATCAGCAGTTCTACGAAGACGTGCTCGGATTTCGCACGATCATCGACGAACCCGGCTCCTATGTGTTCATGCGCTGCCCGGCTTCGGAGAACCACCACGACATCGCCTTTTTCACCGTCGGCCCCGACGCCGGACCGTCCCAGGCGGGCGCCGCGATGGTGGGCCTCTACCACCTCGCGTGGGAAGTGGGCACCCTCGACGAGCTCGAGGAAATGAAGGAGAAACTGATCGCGGCCGGCGCCTTCGTCGGGGCATCGGACCACGGCAACAACAAGTCGCTCTACTCCAAGGACCCCGACGGGATCGAGTTCGAGGTGATGTGGCTCACTCCCGCCCGACATTGGGGCGACGAGGAACACGAAGCGATCATCCGTCCCCTCGACATCGCGGCCGACAAGGCCCGTTTCGCCCAGCTCGAAACCGAGAGCTCGTGAATCTCAGCAATCAGTTCTGCCATTTCTACGATGCCGCAGAGTTCAGCGAGACAGATCGTCCGGGGTTCCGTCGTCGAGTCATCACAGGGGACTTCCTCCAGTTGTGCTTCTGGCGAATCGACGGCGGGGCCACCGGATCCTTCCTGCACAAGCACGACGATCACGAGCAGCTCGGCATCATCGCCCGCGGGAAACTCGACTTCCGCATAGGCGAGCGCGACGATCAGAACAGGGTCGTGCTCGAGGAAAACGAGTTCTACCTCGCATCCCAGGGGGTGTGGCACGGCGACAGTGTGTTCATCGGCGACGACGAGTATCAGGAATGCTGGATCCTCGATGTGTTTTCGCCCCCCCGCGACGACTTGAGGGAGAAGTGATGACGGGTCCCGATTGGAGACTCGCTGTCGACATCGGCGGCACCTTCACCGATGTGGTCCTGCTCGACACCTCGACGGGGCGAGTGATCGTCGACAAGACCCTCACCACCCCCAGAGCGCCACTCGAGGGAGTGCGCACCGGAGTCACCCAACTGCTCGCCAAGGCCGGAGTGGTGCCGAGCGACATCACCAAGCCGATCGTCCACGCCACCACCCTGATCACCAACGCACTCATCGAAGGCAAGACCGGGCGAGCCGGCCTGGTCACCACGAAGGGGTTCGGCGACACCCTGCTGATTCGTGACGAGCACCGCTACGACATGTACGACCTCCAGATCGAGTTCCCGGCCCCGCCGATCGCCCGGGATCTCACCTTCGAACTCGACGAGCGGACCGGCGCCGAAGGAGTGGTGCTGAAGACACCCGGCGCCGCCGACCTCGAAGAACTCACCCGCCGGCTCGCCGCCGCCGACGTTGAAGCCGTCGCCATCTGCTTGCTCAACTCCTACGTCGACGCCACCAACGAGGAGCTGGTAGCCGAGCACCTGAGACGCGAACTCGGCGTGCCGGTCTGCATCTCCGCTGAGATCTCGCCCCAGATCCGCGAATACCCGCGGATGGTCACCACCGCATGCAATGCCGCCACCATGCCGGTGATAGGTCCCTATCTCGACGAGCTCCAGAAGTGGCTGTCGGCCGAAGGCTTCGGCGGGTCGGTGCTGATGATGCTCTCCAACGGTGGTGTCGTGTCGGCCGACGATGCGGCCCGCGGCCCGATCCGGCTGGTCGAGTCGGGGCCGGCGGCCGGTGCCCTCGCTGGCACCTGGTTCGCCCGTCGCCTCGGAGAAGATCGGCTCCTCTGCTTCGACATGGGCGGCACCACGGCCAAGGCCTGCCTGATCGAGCACGGTGAGCCCGAACTCACCAACACCTTCGAGGTCGCCCGGGCCTACCGGTTCAAGAAGGGATCAGGGTTCCCGGTCTCGGTGCCCTCGGTCGATCTCGTGGAGATCGGTGCCGGTGGCGGCAGTCTCGCATGGGTCGACCAGTTCGGCCTGCTGAAGGTGGGTCCGGAGTCAGCCGGCGCCGATCCCGGTCCGGCCAGCTACGGCCAGGGAGGCGCCACTCCGGCGGTCACCGACACCGACATCGTTCTGGGTCTGCTCGACCCCGCCGCGTTTCTCGGTGGCGACATGCCCCTCGACGAGACTCTCGCAACCGAGGCCACGGCCTCGGTTGCCGATGCCCTCGGCCTGTCCACCATCGACACCGCCGCTGGTGTGCACGAGGTCGTCAACCAGAACATGGCGGCCGCCGCTCGGATGCATGGCGTCGAGATGGGTGTCGACCTGAGAGGCATCACCCTCATCGCCTTCGGTGGAGCCGGCCCCGTCCATGCCTGTGGTGTGGCCGACCTGCTCGAGTCCGACAAGGTCATCTTCCCGGTGAATGCCAGCGTGCTGTCGGCCTTCGGCACCCTCGTGTCGCCGGTTCGCATCGATCTGGCCCGCTCCCTTCCCCGGCTCATCGATGAAGTCGACCCCGGCGAGCGAGACGCCCTGCTCGGAGAGCTGCGCGACGAAGGACGTCGGGTGCTCTCGGCGGCCGGAGTGGCCGACGACGCGGTTGTGTTCCGCTACGGGGTCGATGCCCGCTACGCCGGCCAGGGCAATGAGATCACGATCTGGGTAGGCGAAGGTGAGAGCTGGCCGGCCACACCCCAGCAGGTGCACGACGCTTTCGAAACCGAGTACCGCCGTATCTACGGCTTGGCGATTCCCGACGTGAAGGTCGAGGCGGTCACCTGGCGCCTGTCGGCCACCGCGGAGGCCGCCGATGTCGATCCCGACGCAACCCTGCTGGCGGCAGGAGAAGCGCATCCGGCTTCGCACCGGCCCATGGTGTTCGACCGGGGTCACGCCCCGATCGACACTCCGGTCTACAAGCGAAGCGAGCTCGGCTCCGGGGCTACCTTCGAGGGACCCGCTGTGGTGGAGGAGCGCGAAACCACGAGCGTCATCCGTCCCGGCTGGACCGTTGAGGTCGCCCCCGATGGATCCCTGATCGCAGAGAGGACGCGGCCATGACGCTCACCGAGGGTGAGGCCACATCCGGCGGGTCGCCCTTCGATCCGGTGGAGCTCGAGATCCTGTGGCAGTCGCTCATCGCCACCGTCAACGAGCAGGCCCGCGCCCTTCAACGGGCCGCCTTCTCGCCGATCGTGCGCGAGGCCGGCGACCTCGCCAACGCGGTGTTCGACCGACGGGGGAGGATGGTGGCCCAAGCCGTCACCGGCACTCCCGGTCACATCAACTCCCTCGCCATCGGCGCGGCCAACATGCTCGAGGAGTATCCCGTCGACGAGCTCGAGCCCGGCGATGTACTGATCACCAACGACCCCTACAAGACAGCAGGCCAACTCCTCGACGTCACGGTGCTCGTGCCCGCCTGGCGCAACGGCAAGCCCATCGCTTTCTTCGGATCCACCATCCACCACACCGACGTGGGCGGGTACGGCATCGGAGCAGGCGGACGCGACGTGTTCGAGGAAGGCCTGTGGATCCCCATCTGCAAGCTGATGAAGGCAGGCGAACGCAACGACGACGCCTGGCGTTTCATCCTGTCCAACGTGCGCCAGCCCGACCATATGGCCGGAGACCTCCACGCCCAGATGGCCTCGGGTCAGGTGGGCGCTCAACGCCTCACCACCCTGTGCGACTCCCACTCCCTCGACGACATCGAAACCCTGGCCGACGAGATCATCGATCGATCCGAGGCCGCCACCCGCGAGAGCATCCGGACTCTTCCGAGAGGTAACTACGACGCGTCTGCGGTACTCGACCTGGCCGACGGAAGCCGTATCGACATTGTTTGCTCGGTGCAGGTCGACCCCGACGCCGGTGAGATCACCGTCGATTACGAGGGCACGTCCGAGGCGAGTCCCTGGGGCATCAATGTGGTCAAGAACTACACCCACGCCTACACCACCTTCACGGTGCGCTCGGTGCTCAACCCCGACATCCCCAACAACCACGGGAGTCTCAGCCCGATCAAGATGGAGGCACCCGAGGGGTCGATCGTCAATGCTGTCAGTCCCCAGCCGGGTACCGCCCGTCACGTCGTCGGAATGTTCCTGCCCAATGCCCTGCTCAAGGCTCTCGCTCAGGTGAAGCCCGATCAGGCCATGGCCGAGGGCTCGGGGGCGGTGTGGACCATGCAGGTCAACGGCAACCATCCTGATGGAAGCCCATTCATAACCGCCATGTTCACCTATGCGGGCGGCGTGGGAGCCAGGGCGGCCAAGCCCGGTCTCGACGCCTGCTCGTACCCCACCGGCGTGTCTGCGGTTCCGATCGAGGTCGTCGAGGCATCTGCACCGATCCGGTTCCGGGAGAAGTCGCTGCGCCTCGATTCGGGCGGCGCGGGCGGCCAGCGGGGAGGCCGCGGTCAGGTGATCGAGTTCACCGTCGACACCGATAAGGCATGGCAGCTCAACGCCGTCACCAGCCGCCTGTCGGATCCGCCCCAGGGGATCTTCGGCGGCGAAGCAGGTTCGGCCGGCAGCTTCCTCGTCAACGGGGAGCCAGTGCAGACCCAGGCCCGCATCTCCCTGTCGGGTGAGGATGTCGTCAGGCTCGAACTTCCTGGCGGTGGCGGCTACGGCCCAGCGGGGGACCAGTGAGCAGCGGGGACGATCCCACCACGTTCGCCCACGTGTGGGCGGCTGCGGTTGCCTCACGCAACCACCAGTCCTTCCTCGCCTTCGAGGGCCCCGACGGTCATGTGGCCGAGTGGACCTACGCCGAGTTCGACTCCCAGGTGGCGCGCGTCGCAGCCCACCTGGTGGCCGAAGGAGTGAGCCGCGGCTCCGCCGTGCATCTCGCTCTCACCAATTCGCCGACCTTCGTGGCGGTGTGGCTCGCAGCCACTCGCCTCGGCGCGTGGATCGTGCCGTCTGATCCCATGGCCAAGACTCCGGAGCTGGTCGACCACATCGCCCGCACCCGCCCCACCAAGGGATTCTGTGCAGCCGAGCGGGCCGACCCCTATCGGGCCGCGGCTGGTTCGATGAAGGTGATGGAGATCGACGAGGCGGATGTGGATCTGGCGGCCTTCGGGTCGGTCGAATACGCCGACTGGCCAGAACTCGAGCCGACGGATCGGGCGGCGGTGATGTTCACCAGCGGCACAACCGGCCGACCCAAGGGGGTCGAGATCACCCAGGCCAACTATGCGTTCGCGGGCCGCACCATGGCTGCCGCGGCATCACTTGGCCCCGACGACCGCCACATCGTGGCCCTTCCCCTGTTTCACGCCAACGCCCAGTACTACTCCTTCGCCTCGGCGATCTGGGCCGGCGCCAGTGTGGCCCTCATGCCCACGTTCTCGGCCAGCGGGTTTCTGGCCCAGTGCGCTCGCCATCAGGCCACCTGCGCCAGCCTGTTCGCGGCACCCCTACGCATGATCCTCGCCCGAGGTGAGAAGACCGGTGGCGTCACCCTGCGCCACTGCTGGTACGCCCAAAACATCGCCGAGGATCAATACAGCACGGTGGTCGACTGGTTTGGGTGCAAGCCCCGCCAGCTCTACGGCATGACCGAGACCATTCCCGCGGTGCTCACCGATCACGCCGAAGCCCCCGTTCCCGACTCGATGGGATACGTCACCCATGGTTGCGAGGTCGATGTCTTCGACCGGTCGGGTCAGCCGGTGCAGCCAGAAGAAGTGGGCGAGCTGGTGGTTCGCGGCCAGCGGGGCATCACCCTGTTCGCCGGCTACCTCGACGACCCCGAAACCACCGACGCAAGCTTTCGCGACGGCTGGTTCCTCACCGGCGATCGCGCCAGCCGCGACGACAACGGCCGCTTCTTTTTCGACGGGCGTCGCTCCGACGTGTTGAAGGTGGCAGGCGAAAACGTGTCGACCGTGGAAGTCGAAGCCGTACTCACCTCGCACCCCCGGGTGTTGGAGGCCTCGGTGGTGGGCGCCGCCGATCCCGTCCGCGATGAGGTGCCGGTGGCGTTCGTCGTCGCCTCCGACCCGGCCGACCCGCCCTCGGCCGATGAGCTCGAACAGTGGTGCGCCGATCGCCTCGCCAAGGCCAAGATCCCCCGCGACATCACGTTTCTCGACGAATTGCCCCGCACCAGCGTGGGCAAGATCCGCAAGTTCATCCTGAAGGAGAAGGTTGCATGACCAGCCGCGATGATCACCTGTTCACCGATGAGATGCTCGCCAGCTTCGAGTCGTCAGTGAGCGATGTCGCCCACGCCGAAACCCTTCCCCCGGAGATCTACACCTCGGCGGAGTTCCTCGAATTCGAACGTGAAGCGGTGTTCATGAAGGAGTGGTTGGCGGTCGGCCGGGCCGAACGCATTGCCAATCCGGGCGACTGGTTCACGGTCACCCTGATGGAGGAACCGATCATCGTTCTGCGCTCCAAGGAGGGCGAGGTTCGGGCGATGTCGGCGGTGTGTCAGCACCGCGCCATGCAGCTCTGTGAGGGCAGCGGCAACGACTCCACCTTCAAGTGCGCATACCACCACTGGATCTTCGGTCAGGACGGCCGTCTGCTGGGCGCTCAGGCAATGGAACAGACCGAAGGTTTCAACAAGGACGACTATGGGCTCCCCACCCTCTTGGTGGAGGAATGGATGGGGTTCATCTTCGTCAACTTCGATCTTGATGCAGCACCGCTCGCCCCCACCCTCGAGCGCTACAGCCCATATCTCTCCAACTACGACCTACCCAATGCGGTTTGTCCGAGCACCTTCACCCTCGAAGCCATGCCCTGGAACTGGAAGGTGATGTTCGAGAACTTCAACGACGGCTACCACGCCACCCGGCTCCATCAGTTCGTGCAGGAGTTCTGTCCCTCGGAGATGTCGGCGTTCCCCGAGCCGTGGAACGACGACTCAAACGTGGTGTTCCGCACCGCCGGGTACACCCACATCGACGGCGGGTTCAACGCCACCCATCAGGTGATCATGGACGTCTACCCTGATCTCACCGACGAAGAGCGAACCCGATCCACCTTTGCCCTGATACCGCCGATGCTGTGTTTCGGCACCGGTGCCGATCAGTGCTTCTTCTTTCTCGTGCGGCCCACCGGTCCCGAAACCATCGACGTCGAGATCGGCTACATCTTTCACCCGTCGAGCCTCGACGACCCCCTGTTCGAAGAGAAGTTGGTGCTGTCCGATGTCGGGGTGCAGGTGTTCGTGCGCCAAGACCAGGACGTCACCGAAAAGGTACAGAGGGGCCTGAAGTCGCGTTTCGCGCCGCGAGGCCGATACTCGTGGCAAGAAGAAAGCCATGTTCAATTCAATCGCTGGCTGGTGCGTCGTTATCGCGATGCCTGGCCGGGCGGCGAGCAAGAGCTCCCGCTGAAGGTCGTGGGGGAATGATCCCCCGCGAGGTATGTAATGCCGGTGGCCCAAACAGTGGGGTCAGCGGGTCTAACCCAGGAGGGGATCCATGTCCAAGAATTTGAAGTGGTTGTTGGCTGTGATGTTGGCGTTCAGCCTCGTCGCTGCAGCGTGTGGCGACGACGACGATTCGTCCACCGCCGACGCAGGCGACGACTCCGGCGATGATGCCGGTGATGATGGCGACGACGCCGACGAACCGGCCGATGAGCCGGACGAGCCTGCTGATGAGCCCGATGAGCCCGCCGACGAGCCCGACGAGCCCGAGACCAACGAGCTGATCGCAGCCTTCGACGCCGATGGCGACGGAACGGTCCGTATCGGCGTTGCCGCCGCGGGCCCCCGTGACGACAACGGCTACTACCAGTCGCTGGTCGACTTCGCGGAGAAGTTCTCCGCCGACAACGGCTTCGAGCCCCCGATCGTGAGCGACAACATCGGCGCCGAAGAAGCCGCTCAGGCAATGTCTGACCTCGCCCAGCAGGGCATCGACATCATGATGGTCGGCGCCAGCGAGATCGCCGAGCCTCTCCCTGATCTCACCGAAGCCTTCCCCGACCTCTTCTGGTACTGCAACTGCGGCGCCGGGTTCGAGGAACTCCCTGGACTGGCCCAGGCCACCGACTGGGGTGCGGCGATCCATTACACCGCCGGTGTGGCGATGGGCAACATCATGGTCGAGCAGGGAAGCACCCAGTCGGTGTTCCTCGGATGTTGTGATCTCAATTTCGAGCAGGAGGCCTACAACGCCACCCTTGCGGGCATGGCCACAGTCGATCCGGCCCTGACGATGGAATACGTCGCCACCGGCGACTTCCCGTTTGACTTCGACAACTCCGCCAACGCCACCGCCGCGCTCACCGCGGCCAAGGCCAACGGTGCCACCCTGGCGTATGCGTTCCTCGGAGGCGCGACCGATCCTGTCGGTCAGCTCGCCACCGAAGAGGGTATGGCCGTGTTCGGTGCGGGTGCAGCCGATTTCTGCAGCCGCGACGACGGCATCGACTGGACCGGAGCGGTCGTCTTCGACGGTGGTCTCTACGCCGCTCAGGCCCTGCGCCTGATCGTCGAGGGTTCCCTCACCGAGGGCTCCACGTTTGCGTTCCCGACCGAGCAGGGTCTCAATGGTGGCGAGCTCTGCGACGCGTCCGCTGATGCCGGCACCGCGCTGGCTGATGCCTTCGGTCTGTTGGCCAGTTTCGACGACGATCTCATGGGCCAGCTCGGCGGGATCTCGGGTGAGGCTTACGCCGGAGGGTGATCCCTACTCTTCCCGACGAGACGGGGACGGGCGCCGATGTGGCTCCCGTCCCCGCCGTCGAACTCCGCGGCATCACCAAGAATTTCGGCGCGGTCACCGCTTGTGACCGAGTCGACCTCCGGCTTCACCGCGGTCGAATTCACGGCATCCTCGGAGAGAACGGGGCCGGCAAGTCGACCCTGATGAAGATCCTCATCGGACTCGTTCTTCCCGACGATGGCACGATCCACATCGACGGTGAACTCCGACACATCAACGATCCGATAACCGCGGCCAAGCTCGGTGTGGGCATGGTGCATCAGCACTTCAGTCTGGTGGATGCCCTCACCGTGTGGGAGAACGTCGCTCTCGGCGATGTCGGCCAACTCGATCATGGGGCGGTTCGGGAGCGCATCGGTGAGATCGGCGAGCACTTCGGCCTGGTGATCGATCCCGAGGCCCGGGTGGGTGAACTCACCGCCGGACTGCGCCAGCGGGTGGAGATCATCAAGTGCCTGCGGCGCGATCCGAGCATCGTCATCTTCGACGAACCCACCTCGGTGCTCACTCCGGAGGAATCGTCGCAGCTCTTCGCTTCGCTGCGCGATGTGGTGGCGGTGGAGGACAGGGCTGTCGTGCTTGTGAGTCACAAGCTCGATGAAGTGTTGAGCGCCACCGATGAGATCACGATCATGCGTCAGGGCTCGGTGGTTGATTTCCGACCCACCGCCGAAGCCGATGCACCCACCCTCGCTCACTCGATGGTGGGCCGTGATGTGGCACTCAGGTCTGAGCGGGCGGCTTTCGGCATGATCGTCGAGGATCAAGACGGATCGGCGCCCGCTCCTGCACCGATCGAACGGGCGGCCTCACCGACTCTCCGTATCCGCAACGCTTCGGCGAGTGGGAGCGGCGGCGCCCGACTGCTCGACGGTCTCTCCCTCGATGTGTGTCCTGGGGAGATCGTGGGACTGGCCGGCGTCGAGGGCAACGGCCAGCGGGTGCTGGGCGACCTGCTCTCCTCCCTCGTTCAGCTTTCGGCCGGCGAGGTCGAGGTGGCCGGCCGGGTCATTGCCACCCAGCGCCCGGGAGCGATGGCCAGGGCCGGGATCGGCGTGATTCCCGAGGACCGCCACGATTCAGGTGTGGTCCTCGATATGTCGGTGGCGGAGAACCTCGTCCTGGTCGACCCCAAAGGGGTGGCACGGCGCGGTGTGATCGACTCTGCTCGCCTCGACGCTCTCGCATGCGACCTGATCGAGCAGTTCGACATCCAATGCGAGGGCCCTGATGCGCCGCTCTGGTCGCTGTCGGGCGGCAATCAACAGAGAGTCGTGCTCGCCCGTGAGCTGTGGCGCCACCCCAAAGTGCTCGTGGCTGCTCAACCCACGCGAGGCCTCGATGTCGGCGCGATCGAGTACATGACAGAACGACTCAGGGCGGCGGCAGCCGACGATGTCGCTGTCCTTCTCATCTCCAGCGAACTCGAGGAGATCATGGATCTGGCCGATCGCATCGCGGTGATATACCGCGGTCGGATCGTGGGCGAGATGACCCGAGCCGAAGCCGATCTCCACAAGATCAGCTTGCTGATGGGCGGAGCGGCGGCATGAAGGCTCGGCTGGTGGAGCTGTCCACCCTCTATTTCCTGAGTGTCATGGTGGCCCTGGTGCTGTCGGCGATTCTCGTGGAGGCCACCGGAGGCGACTGGTGGCCCGTCGTCGACGCCCTGCTCGAAGGCAGCTTCTTCGGGGCGGGGCGATGGGGCCAGACCCTCGGTGCGGCCGCGCCGATGCTACTGGTGGCCCTCGGCACGATCATCTCCGGACGAGCCGGATTGGTGAACATCGGCCAGGAAGGCCAACTCCTCATCGGTGTGGCGTTCGCGGTGTATTTCGGATTCCGGATAGGTGGACCCGGACCGATCAATGTGGTGGTTCTGCTCATCTTCGGTGCGATCGGAGGTGCGGTCTGGGCCGGTGTGGCCGGTGTGCTGCGGTTCCGTCGTGGGGTGCCCGAAGTGCTCTCCACCCTGCTCCTCGTCACAGTGGCCACCCAGGTGGTGGCCTACGGACTCAAGAACCAATGGTTGCTGCTTGCTCCCGAGGCCAATCGCGGCAACCGCAATCAGGTCAGCGAGCAACTCGCCACCGACAACCGGCTTCCTCGGCTTCACATCTTCGGTAACGAGATCCCGCTCGGAGTTTTCATCGCGGTCGGCGCAGCCGTGCTGTTGGGCTTCGCTCTCAGTCGTACGATCTGGGGCTTTCGCCTCCGCATGCTCGGCCGTAACCCCAGGGCGGCCCAGCGGGCCGGTGTGTCGCAATCAGGGTTCGGTCTCGGTGCGATGCTGCTCAGCGGCGCGTTCGCCGGCCTGGCCGGCGCGGTGATGCTTGCGGGTGGAGGCTTCCAGTTCGGCAACTATCGACTGGTCCCGGGCTTCTCGGCCAGCATCGGCTGGACCGGCCTCCTCGTTGCCCTCGTGGCCCGCGAGAAGCCCGCCGCCGCGATCGTCGTGGCTCTCATCTTCGGGGGCCTGCGCACAGGATCGGGATTCGTCAGCAGCACCGGGGTCGAGGCTCGCATCACCGATGTGATCCAGGGCCTCCTGGTGCTCGCCTTGCTGGTACCGCCCGCCGTCATGTTCGTACGCGATCGGCGACGCGCTCGCGCCGCCACGATGGCGAGGACCTAGACCATGTCGTCGCTTCTCGATGCCCTCTGGGAGATCTTCACCAGTAACTCCACCTACGAAGGCGCCGCAGTTGCCGCGGGCCTGCTCCTGTTCGCTGCTTCCGGGGAACTGATCGCCGAACGGGCCGGCACCATCAACATCTCGGTGGAAGGGATGCTCGTGGGGGGCGCGTTCACCGCTGCGGTCGGCTTCGATGTCACGGGTTCGGTGGTGGTGGCCCTGGTCACCGGAGCGTTGGGCGGCATGATCGTCGCCGGTGTTCAGGCCGAGATGAGTCACCGACTCGTCGCCGATCAGTTCGTGGTGGGCCTCACCCTCAACATCCTCGTCGTCGGGTTGGCCGCCTTCCTCGAACGCGAGATCGATCTGGAGACCAGCAGGGCGTCCAAGCTCGTCATCCCTCTGTTGTCCGACATTCCCCTGATCGGCACTGCTCTGTTCGGCCAGCCCTGGCCGTTCTACCTGCTGTATGCCCTCGTGCCGGTGTGCTGGTACCTGCTGTATCGCACTCGATGGGGTCTCGAGGTCCGAGCGTCGGGGGAAGATCCCCAGTCCGCCGACGTGTCGGGGATCGATGTCAACAAGCGGCGTCGCCAGTCGATCTACTTCGCCGGGCTCACATCCGGTCTCGGCGGTGCCTACTTCGTGTTCGTGCAGATCGGCCGCTTCGAACCCACCGTCAGCGGTCGGGGCTTCATCGCCATCGCCGCGGTGATCTTCGGAGGCTGGACCCTGCGGGGCACCGTGGCCGGATGTGTGCTGTTCGCCGGAGCGGTGTCGTTCCGACTCTCGGTGCAGGGATTCGGCTACGACGTCAACAGCGAGCTGCTCCAGGCCCTGCCGTTCCTCGTCACCATCTTTGGTATGGCCATATTCGCCCGCCGGGTGCGGCCCCCCGCCGCGCTGGCCCGCCCCTTCATCCGGGGATTGAAGTAGGGCCCGTGGAGTATCGCCGCCTCGGTAGTACAGGCCTGGAGGTGAGCCGCTTCGGCCTGGGAACCATGGTGTTGGGAGCGTGGGGCAACACCGACCGAGACGCCTGTAGCCGCATCATCAATCAGGCCCTCGACGGCGGAATCAACCTCGTCGATACCGCCGACATGTATGGGGCGGGCGAGAATGAGCAGATAGTGGGCGAAGCGATTCGTGAGCGCCGCGACGAGGTGGTGCTCTGCACCAAGTTCCATCATCCGGTGGGCGACCACGGCGACCCGACCCGGAGGGGCAATTCTCGCCGGTGGATCATGCAGGCCGTCGACAACAGTCTGCGTCGCTTGGGCACCGACAGGATCGATCTCTATCAGGCCCATCGACCCGATCCCGACACTCCTCTCGCGGAGACCGTCGGTGCGCTCACCGATCTCGTCAGGGCCGGCAAGATCCGGGCGTGGGGAACGTCGACCTTTCCGGCCGAGGAGCTGGTTGGCGCCCACTGGCTCGCCGAGCAGGACGGTGCCGTCGGCCCCCAATGTGAGCAGGCCCCCTATTCGATCCTGTGTCGCACGGTGGAGAGAGACGTTCTCCCCGTCGCCCGTCGCCACGACATGGGTGTGCTCACCTGGAGCCCCCTCTCGGGAGGATGGCTCACCGGGAAGTACCGTCGGGATCGAACTGCTCCGGCCGACAGTCGAGCCTCCACCAACCCCGACCATTTCGACGGAGCCAACGAGGCCAAGTTCGAAGCGGTCGAACACCTCACCCGGATCGCTGCAGACGCAGGCCTGTCTCTCACCCACCTTGCCCTCGCGTGGAATGTGGAGCACCCGGCAGTCACCGCAGCCCTGATCGGGCCCCGCACCGAGGCCCAACTCACCGACCTGCTCGGCGCGGCCGATCTCACCCTGTCCACCGACGTGCTCGATGCCGTTGATGAAGCGGTGCCTGCCGGTCATGCCATCAATCCCGCCGACATCGGCTGGACACCCCCGGCGCTCGCTGCCGCGCACCGACGAAGGAGAAACACGCCGTGAAAGCAATGCTCTACAACGAGGCCGGTGGCCCGGAGGTGCTCGAATACGTCGATGTGGCCGACCCCAGTCCGGGCGCGGGCGATGTGGTGGTGGAGGTGGGCGCCACCGCCCTCAACCGACTCGACGTCGTCCAGCGCAATGGATGGTTCCAGATGCCCGGGTTCAGCTACCCCCACATCGCAGGCATGGACGTGGCCGGCACGGTCGTGGAGATCGGTGACGATGTGGAAGGCGTGGCCGTCGGCGACAGGGTCGTCATCGACCCCTCCCTGGCCGGGGTGGCCGCCAACTCCAAGCTCGCGGAGCGCGGCGAGCTCTTCGGCGACCTGGGAGTCATCGGAGCGACCGTTGATGGTGGGTACGCCGAGATGTGCCTCGTTCCGGCCAGCCACGCGTATGCGATTCCCGATCACATCTCGATCGAGCAGGCCGCCGCCTTCCCCACCTGCTATCTCACCGCCAACCACGCTCTCTTCGAAGTCGGTGAACTACAGGCGGGCGAGACGGTGATGATCCACGCAGCCGGCTCGGGTCTGTCCACCGCCGGGATCCAGCTGGCCAAGAAGGCGGGTGCAACCGTTTTCGCCACCGCCGGCAGCGATGAGAAGTGTCAACGGGCCCTCGGCCTCGGCGCCGATCACGTGTTCAACAACCGAACAGGTGATGTGGCCGGTTGGGCCCGCGAGATCACCCAGGGAGCAGGGGTCGACATGGTGTTCGACCATGTCGGTACCGCCCTGTTCGGGCCGTCGCTGTTTGCGCTTGGTATCCACGGCCGGCTGGTGAACTGTGGCAATGCGTCGGGCGACGAGGCCACCATTCCCTCGTTGGGAAACATCTTCCACTCCGGGATCGCCATCTTGGGATCCGATCCCTACCGACCCGACGAGATGGGGCCCCTGTGGGCCGCTTTCTGCGAGGGCGATTTCGAGACGGTGATCGACTCCGAGTTCGCGTTGAAGGACGCGGCTGAAGCCCAGGACAAGATGTTGTCGAGCGATTTCTTCGGCAAGATCATCCTGAAACCGTGAGCGGCTGTCGCCGATGAGTGAGTCTCGCGATCCTCCCTACCCGGAGCTGAAGAAGTCGCACACCATGGCCCGCAAGGGTCGGCCCTGGACCGACTACAAACCCCCGCCCGCCGCTCCGGTGTGGGCGGCGATAGAGGGGCTGGGGCGCTACTACATCCTGCTCGCAGCTCTCGAGCTCGGGATTTTCGACACCCTCCAGCGAATGGGCCCCTCTCGGGTGGAGGAGTTGTCCGCCGAACTCGGTGCGCCGGTCGACCATCTGGGCTCCCTGCTCGACGGGGTCGTCGCCCAGGGACTGCTCGATCAGTTCGTCGACATCTACCAACTCAACGACACCGCCCGCCGCTATCTGGTGAGCGAAGGCCCGGCCGCCATGGCCGACCTGATCGCGGTGGCCCCCGGCCCCCACGAAAACTGGACCCGCCTCGCCGATACGGTGCGCAACGGCCGCCCCGCCACACCGATCGAAGATGATCCAGCCGCCTTCTACATACCCCTGGTCGAAGGCACCTTCACCACCATGTTTCGTTGCGCCAGTCGGGCTGATCTCAAGATCCGCTACTCCGCCCAGCCCACTGCCCGGGTGCTCGACCTCGGAGCCGGCGGAGCGCCGTGGGCCATCGCGGTACTCAACGCCTGCCCGCAAGGCTCGGCGGTGATCAACGATCTCCCCGATGTGATCGAAGTGGCCCGACGAAAGACCACCGAGCACGACGTGTCGGATCGCTGCGAGTTCCGCCCCGGCGACTTCCACACCATCGATGTCGAGCCCGAGAGCTACGACCTCGTGGTGCTCGGACACGTGTGTCGCACGGAGGGCGCCGATGGTGCGCGTCGCCTGATCGAACGGGCCTTCGCCGCGCTCAAACCCCACGGACGACTCCTGTTGGCCGACTACTTCCCCGACATGGCACGCAAGGCCAACCCCCACGCCGTCCTCATGGGAACCACGATGATGGCGAGCACCATCCGTGGCTTCACTTTCACCCACAAGGATTTTTCGGAGTGGCTCACCGCGGCGGGGTTCATCGCCCTGCGCCTGATCGAGCCCATCGGTTTCCAGCAGACATTCGTGGCCACCAAGCCGGGGAGAAGCAATGGTTGAGCAGCAGCAGGGCGAGCCCGTCGATCTGATCATCCGCGGCTGGTACGTCGTCACGATGAACGAGACGCGCGACATCATCCGCGATGGGGCGGTGGCGGTTCGCGGCAACGAGATCGTGGCCGTGGGCAAGGCCGACGACCTGGATCGGCGTTTCACCGCGGCCCGGTCGGTGGGAGGCGAACGGTTCGTGGTCACGCCCGGCCTCGTCAACACCCACATCCACATCACCGGCGAACCCCTCACGCGGGGCTACGTGCCCGACGACACGCCGTTCGAGGAGAACGTGTTCGTGTGGCTGTGCCCTCTCTACTCGGTGTACACCGCGGCGGAGGAGCGACTCTCGGCCCAGCTGGCATCGGTGGAGATGCTCAAGAGCGGCACCACCAGCTTCCTCGAAGCGGGCACCATCCGCTTCCTCGATGAGGTGATCGACGGACTCACCGAAGTCGGCATCCGGGGCCGGGTGGGTAGCTGGGTGTGGGACCTGCCGCCCGAGCCCGACGTCTACAAACACGACACCGATCAGGCGATCGGTATGCTCCAGAGTCAGCTCGAGGCATACGCATCGGTCGCCGACGGCCGGCTTGGGGCCTGGTCGATCCTGGTGGGACACACCACTGCCTCCGACCCACTGTGGCGGGCCGCCCGTGAGCTGGCCACCGAGCACGGCACCGGGATGAGCTTCCACATGTCGCCGGCCAAGCTCGACCCCGAGGCTTTCGTCGCGGAATTCGGGCAGCGGCCCATGATCCACCTCGCCGAACTCGGCATTCTCGGCCCCGACGTGGCGATCACCCACTGTGTGCAGGTCGACGACGAAGAGTTGGCTGTGATGGCAGACACGGGCGTCAACGTCGCTCACTGTCCCACCACTGCGTTGAAGGTCAGCTACGGGATCACCCAGGTTGGCAAGATGCCGGAGATGGTGATGGCGGGGATGAATGTGGGAATCGGCACCGACGGCAACAATGCGTCGAACTACTCCGACCTCATGAGGGCCACCTATCTCGTGGCCGGCCTGTTCAAGGACGCTCGCCAGGATCCCCAGATGTTCCCGGCCGAGAAGGCATATGAGATGGCGACGCTCTCAGGGGCCCAGGCCCTGCAGATGAGCGACCAGATCGGATCGTTGGAGGTGGGCAAGAAGGCCGATGTCGTGCTCCATGACACCGATCGTCCCGAATGGAGGCCCCTTCTCAACGTGATGAACCAGCTCGTGTGGTCGGCCGACGGGCGCGGGGTGCACACCGTGGTGGTCGACGGTCGGGTCGTGGTCGACAACGGCTCCATGACCACGATCGACGAGGCAGCTCTCTACGTCGAGGCCCAGAGGGCGGGGGAGGCGATCACCGCCCGCAGCGGCCTACCCGACAAGGCCAAGTACCCGATCTGGTAATCCCCCGATCGGGGTTATTCGATGGTCCAGCCTTCGGGTACTGCGACTTCGCCGGTGACCTGGTGGCTTTCGTCGTCTCGTTCGACATCGGGAAGGTGCTGCCAGAGGTTGATCTCGTGACCCCACGGATCTCGAAAGGATGCTCCGGCGCCACCGAATTCGGTCCAGAAGTGGTCGCGCCACAGGATCGTGGCACCGAGACGCTCGGCGGTGTCGAGAATCCGATCGAACGAGTCGTCCTCGCTCACCAGAATCCAGGCTCGTATCGACCGCCCGCCGGGGTTGAGGTGGATCGGTGCGCTCGGCTCGGGGTCGGGGTGGGGCCTCATGTTGGCGGCGTTGGAGATCCCCATGTGGAGGTTGCCGGTGGGACCCTGGGTGCCGTCGTCGAGCTTGAAGTTCTGGCCGGGCACGATTCGGTGGAACAGGCCCGGGATGCGTTCCTCCACCTCCCAGTTGAAGACCTCACCGTAGAAGGCGTTGGCGGCGTCGACATCGTCGGTGGGGAAGTCGACGAAGACGAGGATGTTGGGATAGGTCATGGGCGCTGTCCTTGGGATCGATCCGTGCTTCGCCGCACACTAACCGCGGTCTGTTGGTCTGACCATTAGTACGCGGGCCAGCGGGGCTGGGGGTCGATGCCGGAACGTCGGAGCAGGGCGCTGCGGGCGGCCTGGGCCTCGACACCGAGCCGTTCGAGGTCGACTCGTGTGGGTCTGCGGTCGGCTATCACCCGGTCGCCGGCGACGTAGACCTCACGGACCGAGCGCCCATCGCTTCCCCACAACAGCTGGAGCACCACATCGTCGGCGTGGGGGTACCACTCCGTGCCGGTGCGGTCGTGCACGACGATGTCGGCCTGCTTGCCCACCTCGAGCGACCCCACCAGATGGTCGGCACCGATTGCTTCGGCCCCGCGGATGGTGGCGAGCTCGAACGCGTCGTGAGCGCCGAACCCGGTGGGGTCGACCGGTACGTCCTTGGCCAAGCCCGCGAAGAGCGCCGCAGTACGCAGGGGATCGACCGCATCGCCCGCGTTCTCCGCATCGCAGCCGAGGCCGAGTCGACCGCCCCGTTGCCACAGCTCGAGATGGCGAAACTCCTTGGAGACCCCTTGCCCGAGGCGGAGGTAGGCCCACGGGCACGAGGCAACCGCGGTGCGTGATTCGAGAACGAGGTCGACTTCGGAATCGGAGAGATGGACGCCATGAGCGATGAGCACCTCGGGCCCCAGAACACCGAGGTGGGCGAGCTGCTCGATGGGTCGACGCCCGGTGCGAGCGAGATACTGCTCGGTGTCGGTGGTGCTCGGCGACATGTGGAAGGTGAGCCCGGTTTGACGCTCGCGGGCCAGCTTCGAGGCAGCCACAACGAGTTCGTCGCTCATCAGATCGTGACCCACAAGGGTGACCCACGGGGTGACAAGGGATCCGTGGTCGCGATCGAGTACCGCCTCCTGACGCCTGATCACCTCCGCGGCCGGTGCCGCGAACGGCCCTTCCTCGACGTCCCAGCCCCAGGTTCCGAGCGTGATGCGGGCTCCGACTGTTTCGGCGGCGGCCGCCACCCGATGGGGGTGAGCCACCGTGCCGGCCTCGACGGTGGTGGTGATGCCGTTGGCCAGCGACTCGACGAGAGTGAGCGTGGCCGACAGTTGGTCGTCCTCGGGCTGATGCTCGGCATGCACGGGCACGGCCCAGCTGAAGATCGACTCCCCCGGGGCGAGACCGTCGGGAATCGACGATTGGACGAGGCGGTCGCCGGTGAGGTGCTGGTGGGTGTTGATGTAGCCCGGTGTCACCAGATCATGGGGGTCTCCCGAGGTGGTGGCATCAGGATGGGTGGACTTCAGCTGGGCGTAAGGGCCGACCGCCTCGATCTGGCTGCCGGACACGAGCACGCCACCGGTGGCGATGATGTCGCGATCGGCGTTCATCGTGACGACCGTGCCGCGAACGATGTGGCGACGACTCGGGGTTTCGCTGGGGCTCATGGTGTGTGATGGTGCGCCATGTCGAGACGCTAGGGGGCGGGGTGTGCAGGCACCTTGTCACACCCCCGTGATTTAGTAGGGCCATGTCTCGTTTCGCCCATCCCGGTCGTGAGCGGCCGCCCACGCCGGTACCCTCTATGAGTCCCTTTGCGGGACGGGGTCCGCTGCGGTGGGCTTCACAACCGAGAACCCCTGCCCCGGGAAGGGGCCCCGACACAATCGGGTCCATAGGAGGTAGCTACTCGTGATCACACGGGTTTACGAATTGATGATCATCATCGACAGTGACGTGGCCGAGGCCGATGTCGACGCGGTGATCACTCGCACTGAAGCCCTCATCACCGAAGAGGGCGGCCGCATCGCGTCCACCAACAACTGGGGTCGCCGCCGCTTCGCCTACGAGATCAATCATAAGAACGAAGGCACCTACGTGGTCTGGGAGATCGTCACCGAGACGCCCGGTCTCCCCACCACCGAGCGCCAGCTCCGTCTTGCGGACGACATTGTCCGCCACAAACTGTTCCGCCTCCCCGACAAGGAGGCCACGCGTCGTGGTCTTCTCGGAGGCGCTGAGCCGGCTCCGGCCGGCTGATCGGAGATACCTGACATGGGATTCGACAACACCGTCACCGTCGTGGGAAACGTCACCCGCGATCCTGAACTGAGGTTCACCCAGGGCGGCATGGCCGTAGCGAACTTCGGTGTCGCCTGGAACAAGAAGAAGCAAGACGGTGAGGACGAGGTCTCGTTCTTCGACGTCAGCTGCTTTCGTTCACTGGCCGAAAACGTCGCTGAGACCATCACCAAGGGTGCACGTGTCGTGATCTACGGCACCCTCTCCCAGCGCAGCTGGGAGAACCAGGAAGGTGAGCGTCGCTCGAAGGTGGAGATCATCGCCGACGATGTGGCACCGAGCCTGAGGTGGGCATCAGCGGAGATCCGCAAGAACGAATTCAAGGGTGGTGGAGGCGGTGCTGCTGCACCCCAGGGTGGCGGCCGCCAGGTCTCCAATCAATCTGCCCCGGCCTACGACATGGACGAAGAGCCCTTCTAGGGACTCTGTCCCCAACCGAGAACGAAAAACGAGAACGAGAGTACTGGAGTAGATAATGCCGAAGGTCAAGAAACGCGGCAAGAACAAGGACAACAACCGCAGGGCCAAGAAGAAGGTCAGCGTCCTCACTTCCGAGAAGCTCGACTATGTCGACTGGAAGGACGTCAACCTGCTTCGTCGCTTTGTTTCGGAGCGGTCGAAGATCCGGGCCCGCCGTGTCACCGGCAACAACGCCCAGCAGCAGAAGCTGTGCGCCGATGCGGTGAAGGTCGCCCGGGAGATGGCGTTGATTCCTTACGCAACCAGGGTGACGAGCCAGCGCAGTGGTCGCGGCGATCGCGGCGACCGTGGCGATCGCGGTGATCGTGGTGGCCGCGCCGAGGGTCCGGCGCCGCGCCCGAGCGCACCGCCGCCGGCCCGTGACGACGAGGAAGGCGACAATGGCGACATCGAGACCGAAGTCGACAACGCAGCAGCAGTCGCAGACGTCGAAGGCGTCGAGTTCACCTCGGCCGACAGCGTAGAGGCAACGGAATCATGAGAGTGATCCTGCGCAGTGATGTCGACGGCCTCGGCCGCAAGGGCGAGATGTTCGACGTGGCCGACGGCTACTTCCGCAACTTCTTGTCGCCCAAGGGGCTCGCTCTGAAGGCCACTGCCGGCGCCGAAGGTCAGGCCGAAGCCATGCGTCGCACGGCTTCGCTGCGTGACGCAGCCACTCGTGCCGATGCCGAGGAGATCGCCACCAAGCTGGTGCCCATGGTCTTCACCATCTCGGCCAAGGCCGGCGACGGTGGTCGACTGTTCGGTTCGGTCAGTGCCGGCGATCTGGTGGAGGCGGTCGAGGCCGGCTCCGGTGTGGTGATCGACCGTCGTGATCTCGATCTGGAGCATCCGCTCAAGGATCTGGGTCAGTCGACGGTCATGTGCAAGCTGCACGAAGACGTGCAGTTCCCGATCACCGTCGAGGTAGTCGAAGAGTGATCCATCCGTCGCCGCTGCGTCGGCGACACACAAGCAACTGTCCATGGGTCTCCGGGTTCGGCGCGCCCATGCTGAAGAATGTGTTCATGGCTGTCCACTGGTTGTCCACAGTGATTTCCCCCACGAAACAGGGGTTAATCACCACCCCTTCCACTGGTATCACACAGGGCACAAGAGGCACGATCACTGAGGCGTCGGGAGGGCTCCACAAATCATGGTGATGAGTGAAGTCGACATTGGTAGGGCCTCGCGGGTTCCGCCTCACAATCTGGAAGCCGAGGAGTCGCTCCTCGGCGCGATGCTGCTTTCTCGCGACGCCATTGCCGATGCCGTGGAGCACGCCCACACCGAGCACTTCTACCGGCCGGCCCACGCCCACGTGTTCGACGCAATCTCGGCCCTCTACGCGGCCGGCGATCCCGCCGACCCGGTCACAGTGGCCAACGAGCTGGATCGGGTCGGTGTACTCGATTCGATCGGCGGCCTCGACGGGCTCCTCAGCCTCCAGGTCAACACCCCGGCCACCTCCAATGCGGCCAAGTACGCACGCATCGTCTCTGAGCGTCACACCCTTCGCAAGCTGATCGAAACGGCCGGTGAGATCGCGGAGATCGGATACAGCCGGCCCGAGGATGTGAGCCGCGCCGTCGACGAAGCCGAAAACATGATGTTCCAGGTGGCTCAGGGGCGAGTGGCCGACACGATGAGTGAAATCCGCGACCTGCTCGACGCAACCCTCGACCGCCTCGAGCATCTCTACGAACTCGGTGAGGGCATCACCGGCACCGCCACCGGCTTCATCGATCTCGATGAGTTGCTTTCGGGGCTTCAGCCCAATGCATTCATCGTGGTCGGGGCCCGTCCCGCGATGGGCAAAACCGCCTTCGCTCTCAACATCGCCGCCCACGCGGCGGTGCGTGAGCAAAAGCCCACCCTGGTGTTCAGCTTGGAGATGGGCCATCTCGAGCTCACCCAGCGCATGCTCTGTTCTGAAGCCAACGTCGACGCCAAAAACATGCGCGACGGCAAGCTCAACGAGGACGACTGGACACGTATCTCCAACGGGATCGGCCGTATGGCCGAGGCGCCCCTGTGGATTGACGACAACCCCAATCTCACGATCATGGAGATCCGAGCCAAGGCCCGACGGCTTAAGAGTCGTGCCGGCGACCTCGGCCTGATCGTGGTCGATTACCTCCAACTCATGACCGGGCGGGCCGGTGCGGAGAGTCGTCAGGTCGAGGTGGCCGAGATCTCGCGTGGTCTGAAGATCCTGGCTCGCGAGCTGGAGTGTCCGGTCGTCGGCCTCTCCCAGCTGTCACGAAACCTCGAGATGCGTCAGGACAAGCGCCCGATGCTCGCCGATCTACGCGAGTCGGGATCGATCGAGCAGGACGCCGATGTGGTGGTGTTCCTCTACCGCGATGAGGTCTACAACCCCGGTACCGACAGTGAAGGCATGGCCGAGGTGATCGTCGCCAAGCATCGAAATGGCCCCACGGGCACGATCCAGCTCGGATTCGTCCCGAGGTTCACCTCGTTTCGAAACCTCACCCGCCGCGACAACTGATCCGCCGCGGCCCACGGCCGGCCAGAGGGTCAGACGAGCGGAGCCGGGCGGGAGAACAGGTGTCCCTGGGCCCAGCCCACGTTGCATCGCATCACCGCGTCGAGCTGTGCCTGACGCTCGATCGATTCGGCTGCCACTTCGTAACCCTCGGCGAGGAGTTTGTCGGCGGCCATCTGGAGCAGTTCGTAGCCCAGGGGATCGTCACAGGCCGACGTCAGTGCGGGGTCGAGCTTGACGACCGAACCCGTCGGGAACCAAGCGGGGGTGGGTCGAGTGCGCGAGGCCGAGCCGCGATGATCGTCGAGGGCAACCCGCGACCCTCGATCGAGAAGGGGGCCAACAGCGTCTAGAGCCGCTCTGCAGCCGTTGGGCCCCAGTGCGTCGGGGATCTCGAGGACCAGCTCGCTCGGATCGATCCCCAGCTCGGTCAACATGATCAGGGTGTAGTCGGCGAACGTGGGATCCTCGAGCTCGCAACGGTGGAGGTTGAGAGCGAGTCGCCCGCCGCCGGCCCGGCGGGTGGTGCCCGTCCAAGTGGTAAGCGATAGTTCGGTTGCCCATCTCGTGGCCTCGGCGACGATGCCGATCTGTTCGGCCATCGGAATCACCATCGTCGCCGCGCAGAGTTCCCCCGGGGCTCGACGCCACCGCAGGAGAGCTTCGGTGGCGTAGACGGCGGTATCGGCGGTGCTGTGAATGTCGTGGGCGTGAATCTCGAGTCGTTCCCACCCGGCCGCCAGCTCAGCGTGGAGGTCGACGGCCGAAGCGGCGGTGAGATCCACGACTTTGCTGAGGGGGCCCATGAGGAAACTGATCGGAGCGGGTCGCGGGCGGCCTGAGAGGAAATCTGAGCAATAGGCCGTGTGGCCCATGAACTCGTGACAGAGGACTACCGTCGGGTGCGATGGAACGAGGTCTGGTTGCAGTTCTGGGGCTTGTTGTCGGTGTGGTCGTCGCGCTGGGGGCATTTGCCCTCTTCATCGTCGATACCGGCGACTCCGGCGATCCCCCGGAGACCTCCTTTCCCGCCCTCGATCACGACGAGGTGTCAGCCGACGGCCTTATGGCGGCGTGGCGGCGATGGCGCACCGCGACCTTTGTCAGCGAGGGCACCTGGACTCGCACCATCGATGGGGTCGAGGAGCCCTTGATCGGCCCCGTCTACACCGCCCAGCGTCCTCCCCGACGCCTGGTGGTACGGCTCGGGTCGACGGTGGAGGAGATCGACCGAAGCGTGGCCAGCTGCGACTCCTCGTCCGACGACTTGATCGCTCCTCCCTGCATCGGGGGCGATAGTGGTCTCTCGTTCGACGACCGAGTGGCCGCCGAGTTGACGCTGGTGAGTGGCTACGTCGAGGGTGAGCGACGGCTCTACGACGTCGACCGGGGTGAGCCGGGGTGTTACCGGGTGGAGTTGATCGAGCCGATACTCGCGGCCCCATGGGGACGATGGGCCGAGTTCTGTTTCGATCCGGCGAGCGGAGCGCTCGCATCGGCTCTGGTCCGCCGGCCCTCGGCCATCGATCTGGAGGTCATAGATATCATTCGAACCGAGGTCACCGACGCCGATTTCGGCTGAACCCCTCGGCCGCGAGCGGTCCCGGTTGGCGATACGTCTTCGGGGACGCAATCATGAGGCGTGTTTCTCGGAGATGATCTTCTGGCCTGGTTGGTTCTCGCTATCGGTGGCGCCATGGCCGCCGGCAATCTGGCAGCCCTTCTGAGACCCCCCGACACCCGACGCGAAGACGACGACCTCGACCGCGCACCGTTGGCCCGGAGCATCTTGTTCATCGGCCTCGGTGTGGTCGCCGCGATCTGGGCCCTGGGGAGCCTGTTCGCAGCCTGAGGGCTGGTTGGAGAGGACGGGCGGAGGCCGAAGCAATGCGCCAGCACCCTGGAAAAGCGCTGGTGGCGATGCGTTGGAGGGAGTGTTCAACCCCCACCCTTCCTCGTATCGACCGGCGGGGGCGAAGCCGCCGGACCCGGTTCCATCGGCGCGGCGACGCCGTGCTTGAGTCAAACCCACCGAAGGGCCACTGGGAGTGGGGGAGAGTGAGGGGGCGGAGGCCAGACGAGTGCGCCAGCACCCTGGAAAAGCGCTGGTGGCGATGCGTTGGAGGGAGTGTCCAACCCCCACCCTTCCTCTTCGACCAGCGGGGGCGAAACCGCCGGTCGCTTGTTGTATCGACGCCTGAAGGCCAACCTTGAACCCAACGGTTCAATCGGCGCCGGTCCACTCCGGCGCACGGCGATCCACGAACGCGGCGATTGCTTCGCGATAGTCGGCTTCGGTTGTCATCTGATCGAGGCGAGCCTGCGCGTCGCGGACCGAATCGGCCGGACCCGGTCGGATCGAGTCGATCGAGAGTTGGCGTTTGGTGGCACGAAGCGAGTGGGGGCTCACCGATGCCACGAGTCGTGCGGCGTAGGTGGCTACTTCATCGAGGAGTTCGTCGGCGGGGATGACGCGGTTGACAAGGCCCATCTCGGCGGCCTCTTCGGAGAGAACGACTCGGCTCGAGAGGAGCAGGTCGCTCGCTCGTCCGTGGCCGATCAGCCGGGGGAGGAGCCACGACAGGCCGTACTCGGCGGGAAGGTTGAGTCGGCCGTGAGCACTGGTGAGCTTGACGCCGGGTGCGGCGAAGCGCAGGTCGCACCAGGCCGCGACCGCGAGTCCGACTCCGGCCGCGGCGCCGTTGAGGGCGGCGATGGTGGTGGTCTGGAGGCCGAAGAAGAACGCGAAGTCGGCATCGAACTCGGGGCTCACCCCGAAACCCGGCTCGGCCAGATCATCGGGTGTACCTGCGTCGTAGCCGCCCCGCTCGACGTGGCCCTCCAATGCCCGGCTGTCGGCCCCCGGACAAAACGTCGTGCCGGCCGGATCACCGGTGATGATGATCACCCTCACCGAAGGCTCGGGGTCGGCGAGCTCGAGGAGGTGGCGAAGCTCGGTGTGCATGCGTCCCGTCCAGGCGTTGTGGTGGCCCGGACGCGACAAGGTGAGGGTTGCGATGCCGTCGGCTGCCTCCCACTTTGTCGTCTTGAGTTCCATTCCGAGACCGTAGAACACGCGGCGGCGCCGGGCGATCGGTGCGGTAGCGTTTGACGACGTGCCCATCGCTCGACCCCTAATCGTCCGCTGGGTACCAGCATTGGCCGTGGTGCTGATCATGGGCACCTGGGCGGGCGTCGCAGACCCGGCCTACGGCCAAGACGAGAACGCAACCGGCGACGCGCTCGTCGCCGACACCGGCACCCTGATCGTGGTGGACCCCGATGCCGGCAGCATCTCCGGCACCCATCTGTATGAGTTCACCAACCCCAGCGCCGACCAGGTCTTCAGCGACTTCTTCGAGACGGTTCCGGTGGACGCGGTCGACATCGTCGCTCGTGTCGACGGTGAAGAAGCACTCGTTCTGCGGGGCACTCGAAGCGAGCGGACTCTCGAAGTACGGATCGCCTTTCCCAGCGTGCTGGAGCCGGGTGATCGGGCTTCGGCGGAACTCAGCTGGTTGCGATCGGGGCTCGACGGAGACCCAAACGAGCTCGTGCACGCATCGTCGGCCCTGGTGGCCATCGACGGCTTCGCGGTGGGCCATGGTGGGGGCACCGCCTCGCTCACCATCGATGCCCCGGCGGGTTACGAAGTCACCGAGAACTCCGGGTTGATCGCCGGCGAAGTCGACGGCCGGATCGTTCTGCGGTCGGCGGTGGCCGAGCCCTACCGCGCGCATCGGGTGGTGCTCACCGCTTCCGAACGGATGATTCGGATCCAGGTCGATGAGATCGCTCTCGACCTGACCCTGGCAACCCTGTCGGTGTCGGAGGGAGAACTCCTCGCCCAGATCCGCGATCTCGTACCGGTCCTCGAGGCGTGGTTACCGATCGAGATACCCGGCCCGATCGAGGTCCGCCATGGGTGGACCGGACCCGATGATGCGGTGCGGATCGAGCCGGCCGCCGACACCGACCCCACCGTGATCGTGGTGTCTCCCCAGGTCGACCCGGCCGCGCTTGCCCGTGAGCTGGCCGCCGAGTGGATCTCCCCCATCGAGTTGGAGGATCCCCGTATCGGCTCGGCGCTCGCCGGATTCCTCGGACGTGAGGCCGCCACCCGACTCGGCCTCGAAGCGCCCGACCAGGTTGCCGTTGACAACCCGTGGCTCGATCCTCTCAGCGCGGCATTGGCTGAGCTCGACGACAGTGAGATCGCCGCGATGATCGGCCTGCTCGACGGGGGGACGATCGCCTATGAGGGCACGGCTCTGGTGGAGCGCACCGGTTCTCTCGATTGGAGGGTGGTGCTCGACATCGTCGAGAACCTCGCCGACACCCAGGCGGCAGACCTGTTCGGTGGGGTGGTGGAGGCCGCTGCCCAACTCGATCGACGCGCCGCCACCCGCCTCGACTACTTCGATCTGGTCACCCAGAGCGACGGCTGGTCTCTACCGCCCGTGGTCCGTGTGCCCATGGCCGACTGGGACTTCGACGAGTTCGACCGGGTTCGCCCCAGAGTGCAGCAGGTGATCGAGGCCCGCGACGAGCTGAGGATCGAAGCAGGCGAGATCGAACTCCCACTCGGGTCGTTCGCGCGCGATCTCTTCGAGGCGGCCGACGAAGATCTTGATGAAACGGCTGAGTTGTTGGCCCTACAACAAGAGGCCCTGGAAGCTCTCGCGGAGGCCCGCCAACTCACCACCGGTGACCGCGGCCTCCTTTCGCGGATAGGCCTCGCGGGGGTCGATACCGGCGCTGAATACGACGAGATCGTCGGGGCCTGGAATGAAGGCGATTTCGAGTCCGTCACCGACGATGCCCACACCCTGATCGCGAAGATCGACAGTGCTGTCGCCCGAGGCACGCTCCGCCTGGTCATTCCTTCGGTGGCGTTGGTGGCCTTGTTTGCCCTGGTCAACTGGGTAGTGAAGCGCCGCCGGCCGGTGTTGGAGAAGGAACTCGCTCAACTCGAAGCGGAGTAGTGGGTCAGGTAGAGCTCGCGTAGTTCCTTCTTCTGAACCTTCCCCATCGAGTTGAGGGGCAGGGCGGCGAGACGAACTATTGCCTTCGGGTGTTTGAACCGGGCCAGAGAGCTCTGGAGGGTGTCGGCGATCGTGGCGTCGTCGGGAGAGTCGGTGTCGACCACGATCATCGCGGTGACCGCCTCGCCGAGGTCGGGGTGGGGGAGGCCTACGACCGCTGATTCGACTACTCCGGGGATGGCGTCGAGGAGAAGTTCGACTTCCTTCGGGTAGACGTTCTCGCCGCCGCTGATGATCAGATCGCTGGTGCGGCCGTGCAGGGTGAGGCGGCCCTGCTCATCGAGGGCACCGAGATCGCTGGTGACGAACCAGTCGCCGTCGCGCCGACAGAGGAGGTCGGCCTCCGGTCGACGCCAATACTGCGCCATTACCTGGCTTCCGCGCACCTCGACCACACCGGTCTGATCGACTGGCACGGGGTGCCCGAACTCGTCGGTGGTGCGCAACTCGATGCCGGGCAGGGCGAAACCGACGGTGCCGGCGATGCGGTCGCCCTCGTAGGGGTTGCTCGTTGTGATCAGGGTTTCGCTCATGCCGTAGCGCTCGCAGATCACGTGGCCGGTGCGGGCTGTGAACTCGTCGAACAAGGTGCCGGCCAGGGGCGCTGAGCCCGAGGTGAAGAGGCGCATTCCGGCGCAGGTGGCGCGGTCGAATCCGGGGGTGGAGAGCAGGCGGCTGTAGTGGGTGGGGACCCCCATGAACACGGTGGCACTCCTCAGCGCGGCAACGACGGCCGCGGGATCGAAACGGGGTAGGAAGGTGATGGGAGCGCCCGACAGCATCGGGCAGTGGAGGGCGACGAACAAGCCGTGCACGTGGAAGATCGGCAGGCTGTGGATCAGGTGATCGTCGCTGCTGAAGCGCCAGGTCTGGTGCAATGCCGTGGTGTTGAGTCTCAAGTTGGCGTGGGTGATCGCCGCGCCCTTGGGCGGTCCGGTGGTGCCCGAGGTGTAGAGCAGGGCGGCTAGGTCATTCGCGGACCGAGGCTCCGAAGCGCGACGACCCGCTCGGTGGGCGGCGTCGAGCAGAGAGCCGTCCCCATCGGCATCGAGGCTCAGCACTTCGACGGCGTGGTCGCCGGCGACGCGATCGGCTCGATCTCGAGGTACCACGACGATCGCCGGATCGGCGTCGGCCACGAAGTAGTCGAGTTCGTCGTCGGTGAACGAGGGGTTGAGGGGCACATGAACCGCTCCCGCGTGGAGGCAGGCGGCGTAGAGAACGACAGCGTCGATCGACTTGTCGACTTGGGATACGACGCGAGTGCCCGGGCCGGCGCCGCGATTGGTGAGCACGGTGGCCATCTGGCTGACACGGTTCCAGAACTCGCCGTGGCTGACGGTTGGGCCGCCGGGCACGATCAGGAAGGGAGTTTCGGGCTGTTGGGCCGAGCCGGCCATCAGGTCTTCGATGAAGTTGCCGTTGGCTGGGCTCATGGGACGATCGGGGCGGGAAGTGAAGCGGCGCCGATGATAGGTGATCGGTTCGAGTCCCGCGGAGGTCTGGAGCTAGGGTGCGCGGCCATGGTGAGTCTTTCCCGGACCGATGAGATATTCGTGCTGGACTTCGGCGCCGACGAAAACGTCACGACCGACGCTTGGGCGCTTGAGATGCATGCGCTGCTCGATGAGGTGGAGGCGGCCGAGGGGCCCAAGGTGCTGGTCACCACGGGATCGGCCAAGCATTACTCCAACGGTCTCGATGTGCCCTACATGGCCGCATCCGAGAACGATGAGATAGCTGCCTACGTGAAACGCATCGAGGCGGTCGTGAGCCGGCTCATGCTCTTCCCCGCACCAACTGTCGCCGCGGTGAATGGCCATGCGTTCGGTATGGGTGCGTTCCTGGTTCTCGCTCACGATCAGGCCGTGATGCGGGCCGATCGAGGGTTCTTCTGCCTGCCGGAAGTGCACCTCCAGATGTCGTTTCCTCGCTCCCTGATGTCGGTACTCCGGGCCACCCTGCCGAGCAACACTCGGCGATCGGCGGCCCTCTCGGGCCGACGCTATTCCGGCCCGGATTGCGTGGCGGCCGGGATCGTGGATGTGGTCGCGTCGGCCGAGGATCTGATCGACGTCGCGACCGAACTGGGCCGTCCCCTCGGCCCCACTGCGGGCGCCAACCTCAGCGTGATCAAGCGCCAACTTTTCCCCGATGTCGCCGAATACCTCGGCGCCTGAGCCGGCTCAGTAGCGTCAGCCCCTGGGAACGTCGATCCAGGGGATCTCCTTGTCGACGCGAGGCTCACCGGGCAGGCCGAGCACCTGCTCACCGAGGATGTTCTTCATGACCTCGGTGGTGCCCCCTTCGATCGTGTTGGCTCGGGCCCTCAAGAAGGCGTGGCCCGGCCCCGCGATTTCGCCGGAAAGATCAAAGGCCTCGGGTCGACGGAAGGTGTAGTCGTAGTCGATCTGTCCGCTCATGCCCAGAAGGTCGATGGTGGCCTCGAAGATGTCCTGGTTGAGGTTGGCCATCATCGACTTGCCCACCGAGCCTTCCGGTCCGGGGTTGCCGGACTTGGCCTGCTGGGCGGCCCGCAGGTTGGTGAGTCGCAGAGCTTCGGCCCTGACCCAGAGCTTCATGACCCGGTCCTTGTTGGCCGGGTTGGCTTGATCGGCTGTTGCCTTCCAGGTGTGCACCAGGCTCCCGATCGCTCCTCCGCCGCGTCGGGGACCACCACCGCCACCGCCACCGATTGCGTTGCGCTCATTCATCAGGGTGGTGAGCGCAGCCCGCCAACCCTCACCCTCTTCGCCGATGCGGTATTCGTCGGGCACCCTCACGTCGGTCATGTAGACCTCGTTGAACTCGGCCTCGCCGGTGATCTGGCGTAGCGGCCTGACCTCCACGCCCGGGGCCCGCATGTCGAGTGCGAAGTAGGTCATGCCCCGGTGTTTGGGCACGTTGGGGTCGGTGCGGGTGACGAGCATTCCGAAATCGGTGACGTGGGCCAGTGTATTCCACACCTTCTGCCCGTTGATGGTCCATTCGTCGCCGTCGCGTATGGCCTTGGTGCCGAGCCCGGCGAAATCTGAGCCCGCGCCCGGTTCGGAGAACAGTTGGCACCATTTCTCCTCGCCGGTGAACATCGGACGAAGGAAACGCTTCTTCACCTCGTCGGACCCGTGGGTGACGATGGTGGGACCGGCGAGGGCAATGAAGAACATCGCGGGGTCCATGGGTGGGGCGCCGGCGTCGGAGAGGCGCTGGTTGGCGACTCGTTGGAGTTGGGGGGCTACGCCCAGGCCACCGAAGCCCTCGGGGTACATGACCCAGGCGAGGCCTGCGTCGTATTGGTGGCCTCGGAACTCCTCGTATCCCTCACTGGTGGGATCGTGGTGGGCGAGGAGGGCGTCGAGGGCATCCTCGACTTTTTGGAGATCGGCGTCGCTCATTGTCGCAGTCTGCCCGATTGTTCGTCGCGGGTGGAAATCAACCGGGACCCGAGGCTGAGTTGGTGCTTCTCGGGTCAGCCGGCCCTGGCTGCTCTCAACAGTCGGCCGAGGAAGGCGGCCATTTGTTCGCGGGTGACGTAGTTGGTTGGGCTGTAGGTGGTGGCGCTGGTGCCGGTGGTGATTTCGAGGTCGTAGATGAGGTTGATTGCGGTGATTGCGAAGGAGTCGGGGTCGATGTCGGTGAAGGGGTGGTCGTCGGGTGGGGTGGGGTGGTCGGGGTTGAGGGCTTGCCAGAGTCGGGCGAGGAAGGCGGCCATTTGTTCGCGGGTGACGTAGTTGGTTGGGCTGTAGGTGGTGGCGCTGGTGCCGGTGGTGATTTCGAGGTCGTAGAGCAGGCCGACGTCGGCTAGGGCATAGGACTGGGCCGCAAGGTCGGTGAACGGGGCCGGGGCGCGATGGCTGGAGCATGCAAGGGTCGCGACTCGAGCGGCGAAGGCGGTGAAGGCGGCCGTCACCGCGGCTGACTGGGTGGGGTCGAGCGCGGTGGGTGCTTCTCCGACGATAGCGGCCAGTTCGTCGAAGTCGGTGAGCCCGCCCATCGCGGCGCGGTCGACCAGGGCGAGAAGGGTTGATGCATCGGTTGGGGTGGGCCCGGTCAGGGGTTCGAACACCGGTACCGAGTCGGCTGTGGCCAGCTGGTCGGTGAGGTGGATCGCGGTGGCGAGTTGGCGTTGGAGTTTGGTGCTGTCGATGAGGTCGGCGGTGTCGTCGACGCTGTTGGTGCACGCCGTCGACCGATCGGTGAACCCGACGGTGGGGATACCCAGGTCGACGAAAATGGCCGCGTCGCCGCTGAGCTCCGAAGCGGTCTCGAATCGCGTCACGTCGAGGGGCAGGCTGGCCTGGTCGGCGCTCTCTACCGCGGCGCGGAGGGGGTCTCCGCCACTGGCTGCACCCATCGCGAACGTGGTGCTTCTGAGGGGCAGGGAGAGGCTGGCGCCCTGCTTGTCGTAGTCGAGGTAGACCACTACGTCGTCGACGATGCCGGGGGAGTTGGTGTCGGTCCAGGCCTTGGCCCCGGCGAGGGCTGTCTCGGTGCGGTCCCAGAACGCGAACAAAAGGGTTCGTCGTGGTCCGGTTTCGGCTGAACCGATCGTCTTGGCCAATTCGAGGAGGAGCGCTGCTCCGGCTGCGTTGTCGGTGGCTCCGGGGCATGGCGCGACGGTGCCGGGATCGGTGTCGCCGCCGCAGTCGGCCGGGGTGTCGTAGTGGGTACCGATCATCACGATCTCGTCGCCTAGATCTGAACCCGGGATCCGGGCGATCACGTTGGTTCCGTCACCGAAGCCGTCCTCGTAGGACAGAGGGTCGGTGGTGGCATCGAGGGCTTCGGCATAGGGCTGGAGTTGTTCGACCAGATAGGCGCGCGCCGATTCCGCTCCGGCGGATGTCGAAGCGCGGCCCCCTGGCACCACCAGCGACTGGATGTGCCTCTCGAGCGGCGTCTCGGCGACCGGTGGTGAGCAGTTGGTGCTCACGAAGGTCTCTCCCGGATCGATGAGCTCGCCGGCCATCGCGATCTGGACCTGCTTGTCGTCGGGGATCAGCCAGATTCGCTGAGCTTCTTGGCCCCGACTGTCGAAGTACTCGAGATGGAGGTGGGCGTGGGTGGCATTGCCGGTGTCGCCAAGCAGTCCGATGAGTTCTCCGACCACCACCGAGGCCCCCGCCTGGTCGAGGTGAGCGGGGATGGAATCGTGGACCAGGTGGACGTAGCGGACGGTGTAGTCGCCATAGTCGATGTCGAGATAGGTGCCTGCGTTCTCCTGAAGGCCGACCCATGTCACGACACCGTCGGCTTGGGCCAGCAGGGGTTGGCCGAGGTCGTGCTGGGGGTCGGAGTAGGTCCGCGACGTTCGGTTGATATCGAGGTTCCAGTTGTTGAAACCGTGGTAATCCCGGGTGCCGCCCGACCACTCAGTTCCACATTCGAAGGGGGCCAGCAGGCTCTGGAAGCCTTCCACCGCTCCCGCGGTGGGCACCACAGCGGTGATCGACGAGAGCACGGCGGCGCTCAGCAATAGTGCGAAAGGGCGTCGAATCTGGTGACGACGATGTTTGGACATGCAGCCTCGGGCCCGCTGCGCTCTCAACGGTAGCGAGCGCGGCGTTCACTTTGGTATCGGCCCCATTGCCACGATGTGTGAGCCGATTGTTACTGTCGTGATCGCCGACAGGAGGCCCCATGAAGATTTCGATGATGCTCAGCTACTCCGGCGACCCACGAATGGCTGCTGCGGAGGCCCGTGATCTTGAAAGTGCCGGGATCGATGTGGGGTGGGTGGCGGAGCTCTACAGCTTCGATTCGGTGAGCATCCTCGGCTACCTCGCGGCCCAGACCCAGACGATGGAGCTGGGATCGGCGATCTTTCCCATCTACAGCCGGACTCCTACGCTCACGGCCATGACCGCGGCTGGTCTCGATGCGGTGTCGGGCGGACGTTTCATCCTCGGCCTCGGGGCGTCGGGGCCCCAGGTCATCGAGGGTTGGCATGGAGTTCCCTACGACAAGCCCCTCGGTCGCCAGCGCGAGATCATCGAGATCTGCCGCCAGGTCTGGAAGCGCGAACGGCTCCTGCACGACGGGCCCAACTATCAGCTTCCGCTGCCCGAGGATCAGGGCACTGGCCTGGGCAAGCCCCTCAAGCTCATCAACCATCCCGTGCGCAACGAGATACCTATCTATCTGGCGTCGCTCGGACCCAAAAACGTCGAGCTCACCGCCGAGATCGCCGAGGGCTGGCTCCCGGTGTTCTTCCATCCCGGCAAATCCAACGATGTATGGGGCGACGACCTCGCCGCGGGGCTGGCGAAGCGCGACGAGGCTCTGGGCCCGCTCCAGGTCGTTGCCGGCGGGGCTCTGGCCATCACCGACGACACCGAAGAAGCGGGCAAGATCCGCGATGGGGCCCGCTTCATGACGGCGCTCTATGTGGGCGGCATGGGATCCAAGGGGAAGAACTTCTACAACAACATCTTCCACAAGTACGGCTACGAGTCCGAAGCCGAGGAGATCCAGAACCTCTACCTGTCGGGCAAGAAGGAAGAGGCGATGGCCTTGATTCCCCAGGACTTCCTCGATGCCACCGCCCTGGTGGGCGATGAGGGTTGGGTGCGGGAGCGGGTGATGGCCTATCGCGAGGCCGGCGTGACCCATCTCCAGATCTCGCCTGCGGGCAGCGATCCCCTGGGAGATATCGAGAAGGTGAAGTCCTGGATCAGCTGAGGCTTCGGCCGAGCTCGTCGAGGGCGCTACCGAGGTTTTTCTCGAGGCCGCGTCTGAGAACCTTGTCGAAGAGGAGCTTGGAGCGACCTCGGGGTTTGAGGGCCATCAGGTAGGTGACTCTCACCCGGTCGGGTCCGATCACCTGGATCGTGACCCTCTCGTTGAGGGTCTCGAGCAGCCGGAACGGCCCGGTGGCTTCCACCACGGTGAAGCTCCAGACCTTCTCGGGTTCCCACTCGATGAACTCCTCGTCGATGCGGATCCGTCGACGGGCGAGATAGACGCTGCGCCTCGCCCCGATGCCTTCCCGCTGCTCGCCGAGTACGTCGACCCGATCGATCGCATCGAACCAGTTGGGCCACGCCTCATGGTTGGCGAGAGCAGCGAAGACGCGATCGGCGGTGGTGGCCATCTCCCGCACGGCGCTGATTTTCACCGGAGCGGTGTCGGTCCAGTTCGGGGTTTCGGGGGTGAGAGTGGCCATGAGGGAAGGGTAAGCAGCCGGCACGACCAGCGCCACACGAGGCGGGCTCGGCCGGCGTGTTCATGCCGCCTCGGGTTCTGGTTGGGGTTTTCGTTGTTGGGGTTGTTGGGGTTGTTGGTGGTGTTTGGGTTGGAGGGTCCAGCCGGTGGGTGTTTGGGTGAGTTGGTGGCTGCCGGTGTGGACCATGTGGTGGTCGGTGGGGCAGATGAGGATCATTTGGTTGATGTTGGTGTTGGCGTTGGTGGGTGGGGCGAAGGGGGTGAGGTGGTGGGCTTGGCAGTGGGCGGCGGGGGCGTTGCAGATGACGCAGCCGCGGTCGCGAACGATCAACTGGTTCCATTGGTCGTCGGTGGCGAGGCGTTTGGTGTGGCCTTGCCATAGGACGGCGCCTTCGGTGTTGTAGATGGCGGCGGCGAAGGCTGAGTTGCAGGCGATTTCTTCGAGAACGGTTTGGGGGAGAGGCTCACCGTCGATGATTTGGGAGATGCCGGTCGGGTTGGTGCTGAGTTGGTTGGTGTCGGCGGCGATCATGATGAGGTGTTTGGGGTGAGGCCGTCGCGGCGGGGCCTGCCCCGAGGCGGCTGTCGCTGTTGTGGGGGTGGCGAGTTGGGTGAGGGCGTCGGCTCGGCGTTGTTCGACGGTGCGTATGTCGTTGGGGGTGCCGTCGCGGCCGCCGTCGCCGCGCCAGAGCTGGTCGTAGGTTTCGTCGAGGCTGGTGGTGAGTTGTTTGGCGG
>JAJCXY010000015.1 GCA_029263215.1 Acidimicrobiales bacterium | reverse complement strand
AATCCCGCCCCGGGCACGCTCTGACCTGGTACGAGCCGGTCGTCACCACTCCGAAGACGAAGCGAAGCCACCGACTCGTCTATCTCGACGGCGGCACAGTAGGCGTGCTGCGATCTCACCGAGCGGCTGTCGAGCCAGTGCCCATCAGTGTCCTGCTGGAGGTCGATGCTGATTCCGATGTCGGGTTGGGGGTCGGTGATGTGGTGGATGGTGCGGGGTTGATAGATCGTGCCGGCGTCCTGCTCCCAGGCCGTGGCTGGTCAGATGGCGTTTCGGTCCTCGTTGATCAGCCGTCGCACCGAGCCAAGTTGACGATTCAGAGCCTGGGTGGACCTGGCTCGGCGTCTGGACGACTTCGGTCGCTTCTTTGGGTCGGTTCGATCGGTTCGGTGCGGCGTAACACACCGCGAATCGTCAATTCCGCCACAAGGGCACGGTGGTGATGCTGAGGGTGTGAGCCGATCCCTTCCGCACCCGCATCGAGGCCCTGGCAGCTGAGGATCCGGTGCCGCCCGACAATCAAGTCAGCGGTCGCGGTTGCGGCCGCGGCGAGCGTGGTTCAAACGCGGTGTCACTTTCGAGCCGGTACCGGACGGGCTCTATTGGCCATGGTGCTCTGAGGCGAGTATTGACGGTGAAGATCGATTTCACTATGTTGAACATCAGTGCATTCACATGAACACCCGTTCGATACCGATGGCCCGGACAACGACGACGCAGACGCCGAGGCGGCGAAGCGGCTCGGCAACGCCATCCATGACGCCAGATCGGGCCGTTACACACTCCAGCAGCTCGCCGAACTTGCCGGTGTCAGTACCGGGCTCATCAGCCAGCTTGAGCGCGGAATCGGAAACCCCTCTTTCAGCACTCTCCAACGCATCGCGGGCGCGCTCAACCTCAGAATCGGCGATCTGGTCGAAGTCGCATCCCCGGGCCGCGACTCAGAAGCCATGATCGTGAGGCGCGACGCTCGAGCCCGCCTGCAGACAACTGTCGCCGGCCCTGTCTACGAGTTGCTCACTCCCAACCTCAAGGGTCGTCTTGAGGTGCTCGAGACGACCCTTCCTCCGGGGTTCTCCAACAGAGACGAACCCTTCGTCCATGAGGGGGAGGAATGCGTGGTGGTCGTCAGCGGGGAGGTCGACGTGGCAGTCGCCGGGGTGGTTGAGCATCTCAACCTGGGTGACGCGATCACCTACGACTCGTCGATACCGCACTGGTGGGAGAACAACACCGACAGCCCAGCGCGAGTGCTGGGAGTGGTGACACCTCCCAGCTTCTGATGCCCCATTCGTAACAGACACAGTCCATTCACCGAAGGAGACCCAAGTGAAACCACCAACCAGAGCAAGGAGAGTCAGTTCCTTGCTGATGCTCTTTCTCGCGTTCGCCCTAGTTGCTTCCGCTTGCAGCGGCGACGACGGCATCGATGTGAGCGATGCACCCGCCGACGACACCGGTGACGACGACACCAGCGACGATGCCACCGGTGACGACGATTCCGGTGACAGCCGCAGCGGTGGCGTACTCCTCGCGGCTCAGGGAGCAGAGCCTGACCGCTTGGATCCGCACCTGACCAGCGCGTTCGCCAGCTTCCAGGTCCTCGAGAATGTGTACGACACGCTCGTGCAGCCCGGCGCCGATCTCTCAATGGAGGGCGCACTCGCCGAGTCCTGGGAGGTGTCAGCCGACAATCTGACCTGGACATTCACCATGCGCGACGGTGTCACATGGCATAACGGTCGAGCGTTTACCGCCGCCGATGTCGAATACTCCTACAACCGGATTCTCGACCCCGAGGCCGGGGCTGCGAATGCCTGGCGGTTCGGCTCGGTCGAATCGGTCAGCGCTGTCGACGACACAACCCTCGAGATCAAGGTCTCGAGGCCGACACCCAACCTCTTGGTGAGTATCGGTGCTTTCAAGGGCATGGCAATTGTCCCCAGGGAGATCGTCGAGGATGGCACCATCGACACCCAGCCGGTGGGCACCGGGCCGTTCAAGTTTGTTTCTTCTAGCCCCGACCAGGGCATTGTTCTCGAACGCAACGACGACTACTGGCGCGCCGATGAGGGACTTCCCTATCTCGACGGCGTCACCTTCACGCAGATCCCGGACCAGACCGTGAAGCTGACCAACCTTCAGACCGGTGAGGTCGACTGGGTCGACACCGTGCCGCCACAGCAGTTGGCGGGTCTCGAGGGCGACGATTCGCTGGTGGTAATGCGGGTCCCTGGTGGCGACTATCACTACTTCGCTCTCAACCAGAACCGCCCGCCGTTCGACAACGTCCTCGTCCGACAGGCGATCGCCACCGCGATCAACCGGGGAGAGATTGCCGAAGCGGCCCAGTTCGGAGCGGCAACGGCCAACCAGGCCGCCATCCCCGCCGGTACGTTCTGGACCTACGACTACTCACCGTTCCCGGCTGCGGACACCGACGCGGCAGCAGCTCTGCTCGATGAGGCGGGAGTCACCGACTTGACCATCGAGTTCCTGGTCTCATCGGAGTTCCCCGAGACGGTGACCCAGGCCGAAGTCATTGCCGCCCAACTCGACGCGATTGGAGTTGCGGTTGAGATCCGCGATGTCGACTTCGGCACCTGGCTCGATGTTCAGGGCAGTGGAGAGTTCGATGCATTCATGCTGAGTTGGATAGGCAACATCGATCCCGACGACTTCTACTATGCACAGCATCACTCCGACGGGGGCTTCAACTTCCAGGGATACAACAACCCCGATGTTGACGAGCTCCTCGATGCGGCCCGCGTGGAGACCGACGAATCGGCCCGCAAGGCCCTCTATGAAGAAGCAGCGACAGCGATTATCGACGACGCTTCGTACATCTACCTGTACAACCCTGAGAACATCAATGCCTGGGGTGCCAACGTGCAGGGATATGTGGTTCGAGGCGACAACGCAGTCAGGTTCGAGGAGACCTGGCTTGACGGCTGAGAGCAGACACGCGGCGTGTAGCGCGGTCATCGGGGGAGAGCACCCTCGATGACCGCCTACGTCCTGCGTCGGCTATTCCAGATGGCGCTGGCACTTCTTGGTGTCAGCATCATCGTGTTCTCTCTCATACATCTCGTACCAGGTGACCCGGTCCGGGTCGCCCTCGGGACACGCTTCGATCCTGATGTCCATGCCGCGCTCACCAAGCGTGCCGGCCTCGATCGGCCGATTCTGGTGCAGTATTTCTCTTGGCTCGGCGACGCGGTTCGAGGCGACCTCGGTGTCAGCTTTCGGAGCGGTCAGCCGGTTGCCGACCTTCTCTTCGAACGTCTGCCAGCCACGATCACTCTGGCGGTGGCGGCCCTCTTCGTGGCCCTTCTGGTGAGCGTTCCGCTCGGCATCCTCTCTGCGGTGCGATCAGGATCGAAGCTGGACTACGGGGCGACGGCCGCCAGCCAGGTTGCGGTCTCGGTTCCCGATTTCTGGGCGGGGATCATGTACATCCTGCTCTTCTCCCTCTCCTTGCGCTGGTTGCCACCGTCGGGCTACGTGTCGTTCTCCGATGACCCTGTCGAGTGGCTGAAGCACCTCACGCTTCCCGCGCTGACCATCGGCCTCATCTCCGGCTCGATCCTCTTTCGCTTCATTCGCTCCGCTGTTCTGGAGGCGCTTCACCAGCCCTATACACGCACGGCTCGGGCTAAGGGCCTGACCGAACGGCAGGTGATCTGGAGCCATGTGATGCCGAATGCGTGGATTCCGATTGTGACAGTCGTAGGGCTCCAGCTCGGATTTCTCCTCAGCGGCGTCATCGTCGTCGAAGTGATATTCGCCTGGCCCGGTCTCGGGCGCCTTGCCCTTCTCTCCGTGCAGGACCGGGACTTCACCGTTCTGCAGGGTGCGGTGCTCCTCATCGCGTTCGTATTCCTCAGCGTCAACCTGATTGTCGACCTTCTCTACGGCTACTTGGATCCAAGGGTGAGGCAGAAGTGACTGCTACCTCGTCGCGTGACGACCACTATGCCGGAGAGCCCATTGCCGAACACCGCTCGAGGCTACGCGCGACCGTCGACACGATCCTTCTCAATCGGCTGGCCGTGACAGGGCTGATCATCTTGCTGCTGCTTGTGATCGCGGCGGCCATCGGACCGCTCGTCGCTCCGTACGGGATCAACGAGATCAGCATCCCCGACCGGCTTCAAGGACCGTCCGCCAGTCACTGGTTCGGCACCGACGACCTTGGCCGCGACCTCTTCTCGAGGGTGATTATCGGCTCTCGGGTCTCGCTGATGGTCGGCTTCATCGCGGTCGGGATCGCCTTGTTGATCGGAGTGCCGATCGGGCTCGCCTCAGGGTTCTACGGCGGCGCAGTTGACTCGTGGCTGATGCGGCTGATGGACATACTGTTCGCCCTGCCCGCGATCCTGCTGGCAATAGCGGTGCTCGCGGTGTTGGGTCCTGGGATCGGCAACGCGATGATCGCGATCGGCATTGTCTACACACCGATCTTCGCGAGGATCACGCGCGGCTCCGTGCTGACCATCAAGGAGTCGGTGTTCGTGAGTGCGGCTCGATCGCTTGGAGCCACCGATATTCGCATCCTGCGCACCCATATCCTGCCCAACGTGGTGGCGCCGATCACGGTCCAGACGAGCCTCAGTCTTGCCTTCGCCATCCTCGCCGAAGCGGCGCTCTCGTTCCTCGGCCTCGGTGTGCAACCACCCGATCCTGCTTGGGGTCGGATGCTCGCAGAGGGTCGTGGGTTCTTCGAACAGGCCCCCTGGATGGCCATCTTCCCCGGCCTGGCGATCGTCATCACGGTCATGGCATTCAACTTCGTCGGCGACGGACTAAGAGATGCCCTCGACCCCCAGCAGCGATCCGTCATCGAGTCACGAGGACAGGGATGAGCGATCCGGTGCTCTCGGTGAACGAACTCACCGTCTCGTTCGGAACCCGTCGCGGTCGCGCCAAGGTGGTCAACAACTTCAGCTACGACGTGGGCGAGGCCGAGACCCTAGCGATCGTCGGCGAGTCGGGATCCGGGAAATCGGTGTCGTCGCTGGCCCTGCTCCAGCTCCTCCCGACACCACCGGCTCGCGTCGAGGGAAGAGCCCTGTTCAGGGGAGCGGACCTGATCTCCATGACCAAGTCCGAGATCCGCGGGGTCCGTGGGAACCGCGTCGCCATGATCTTTCAGGACCCGATGACCTCGCTCAACCCGGTTCGCACGATCGGATTCCAGCTGATGGAACCGCTCAAGATCCACATGGGCATGAGCGACACTGCGGCTCGAGCACGCGCTATCGAGTTGCTCGACACGGTCGGGATTCCGTCGCCAGGCGGTCGCGTGGACGACTACCCACACCAGTTCTCGGGAGGCATGCGTCAGCGCGTGATGATCGCGATGGGCATCTCTTGCAGCCCCGACCTGCTGATCGCCGATGAGGCCACGACTGCGCTCGACGTTACCACCCAAGCCCAGATCCTCGACGAGATCAGGCGGCTCCAAGAGGAGATGGGCCTTGCGGTCATCTGGATCACGCACGACCTCGGGGTGGTGGCAGGGATCGCCGATCGCGTGGTCGTCCTGTACGGCGGTTCAATGATGGAAGAGAGCGTCATAGACCAGATCTTCGACGAACGCCGGCATCCGTACACCCGAGCGCTGCTCGAGTCTGTCCCTGTTTCGGGCGGAGACCGGCCTCACCGGCTCAAGGCGATCCAGGGGCTTCCTCCCGACCCAACGCGACTCCCACCCGGGTGCCCGTTCGCTCCCCGCTGCCGCCATGCTGTGGAGCGGTGTTCCAACGATGCACCTCGGCTACGGGCGCCCGCAGAAGGGCACCGAGTGGCGTGCCATCTCGATCCCGCGGATTTCCATGACTGAGACACTGCTCGACGTGCGGGACCTTCGAGTGCACTTCCCTATCTACTCGACTGGGATCAGGCGCAAGGAAGTGGCCCGGGTGCAAGCCGTCGACGGAGTCTCGTTATCGATCGGTGCGGGCGAAACGGTAGGACTTGTCGGTGAGTCGGGGTGTGGCAAGACCACGACCGGCCTCGCGATACTGCGCCTGGTCGAGCCGACGGATGGCTCGGTATCGTTCGACGGCGATGAGGTCGGCAACCTGTCGAAGGGTGAGCTACGCAAGCTTCGCAAGCGGGCCGCGATGATCTTCCAGGACCCGTTCGCATCTCTGGATCCCCGAATGTCGATCGGCGACAGCATCAGCGAGCCCCTCTTGATTCACAAGCTGTTCCCCGATCGAAACGACCGGATCGACCGAACATGTCAACTGTTGGAGAAGGTGGGCCTCAGCCCGAACTACCGCGACCGCTTCCCCCACGAGTTCTCCGGCGGCCAACGCCAGAGGGTTGGTATCGCTCGGGCGCTCGCCACCGAACCTGACTTCGTGGTCTGCGACGAACCGATCGCGGCTCTGGATGTGTCGATTCAGGCTCAGGTCATGAACCTCCTGGAGGACCTCCAGGACGAGCTCGGGCTGACCTATCTGTTCATCGCTCACGATCTCTCGGCGGTGCAGCACCTTTCCGACCGCGTCGCGGTCATGTACCTGGGACGGATCGCCGAGGTCGCTGATCGCTCACAGTTCAGCGCCGGGCTGAAGCACCCTTACGCGGAGTCACTGTTGTCAGCGGTGCCGATCCCCGATCCGCATCTGGAGCGGACACGGGAGCGGATACTTCTCGAGGGCGATGTTGCATCACCTCTGGATCCGCCCCCGGGGTGCCGATTCCACACTCGCTGCCCGTACGCGACCGAGCGGTGCTCCAACGAGGAGCCGTCGCTCCGCGACCTGGGCGGCGGTCATCAGGTGGCCTGCCATCTCTATGACTAGCACCCGATGACCTATTCGATCATCGCCCGCGATCCCCAAACCGGGTCGATCGGCGTGGCCGTGCAGTCTCACTGGTTCGATGTCGGACGCGATGTCGTTTGGCTGCGGCACGGTGTGGGTGCCGTGGTGACCCAGGCCACTACCGACCGGACCTACGGGTGGCGGGGGCTCGACCTGATGGCCGAGGGTCAAGCCCCAGAGTCCGCACTGCACCTTCTCGTCGAAGGCGACGCGAGTTCCCCTCAAAGACAGGTCGCGATTATCGATACGGCCGGGAGCGCCGCAGCTCATACCGGGGCGGAGTGCGTCGCGTACGCCGACCATCTGAGCGGCGATGGATGGTCCGTGCAGGGCAACCTGCTCGCCACACCGTCCGTGATCGAGGCGATGGCGCACGGCTACGAGACGGCGGAGGGGCCTTTGGCGCGACGGCTACTCGCCGCGCTCGAAGCGGCTCAGGCCATGGGCGGCGATCTCCGCGGAGTCCAATCGGCGGCCCTTCGCATCATTCCAGCAGCGACCGCTGATCCCGACGATGAGGGGGAAGACCTTCGCGTCGCCGATCACGAGGACCCGCTCGGCGAGCTGAGCCGACTAGCCAACCTGTCTCGTGATTATCGCTCGCTCCGCCGAGCCCTCGACTCGATAGCCGAGGGCCGCTCGGCGGCGGCGCTTGAGATGCTGGGCGATCCAGAGGAGGTGGGAGCCCGAGCCGAGCTCGGATTCTGGAAGGCCATCGGCCTCACCCGACTGGGATCGACCGTTCAGGCAGCTCAGCTCTTGGACTCCGTTGTCGCCCTCAACCCCAATCTCACCGAGACACTTCAAAGGCTGGCGCGGACTGATCCGGCCGCAGCCAGACTCGCAGAGCTTTGGAAACATCGATGAGGCGCGCGCATCGAGTTCTCGACGGAGCCGCTCCCGATCTGGCCACGATCCTCGATGAGATCGCGACTGACGTCGGCCCGAGCGTGGGCCGGGGTCGGGCCGCACAACAGGTTCCTGCGCTCGCCAAACGACCCACCGATCGCTTCGGGATCGCCATCCAGACCGTCGCGGGTGAAAGACACTCGGCAGGCGACTCGGCTGAGAGTTTCTCCATACAGAGCATCTCCAAACTCTTCACCCTCACGCTGGCGTTGCAGCTGGAAGGCGAAGCGCTCTGGAGCCGGATCGGTCGACGCCCGACGGATGGTTCGTTCAACTCGCTGGCGGTGCTCGAGCAGTACGGCGGCAAACCGGTGAATCCGTTTGTCAACGCCGGCGCACTGGTACTCGTCGACGTCATCATGGGCCATTTGCCCGATGCCGACGAACAAGTGCTCGAGTTGGTCCGTTCCCTGAGCGGTAACTCCGCTATCGACTACGACATCGAGCTCGCCCGGTCCGAACGCGAGCTGAGTCATCGCAACACCGCGTTGGCTCACCTGCTGGTTGACAACGGACGGCTACATCGTGGCGTGGAGGAGGTGCTGGAGTCGTACTTTCTCTACTGCTCGATCGAGATGAGCTGTGCGGATCTCGCTCAGGCCTGCCAGTACCTCGCGCAGGGGGGCCGGAATCCTCTCACCGAGGAAGCAATCCTCACCTCTAGCCTCAGCAAGCGGACCAATGCTGTCCTCCTCACTTCAGGTGTGTACGCCGATGCCGGAGACTTCGCCTACCGCGTGGGCATTCCGGCCAAGAGCGGGATAGGGGGCGGAATCGCCGCGATCATGCCCGGGGCGTGGTGTGCGGCCGTTTGGTCGCCAGCACTCAACGAATCCGGCAACTCCATCGCCGGAACGCACGCACTTGAGCTTCTCACTACCAAGACGGGATCGTCGGTTTTCTGAGGGCGGCCCGGCTCGACCCCGACGGGGACTGTGGCAGGGAGTGTGTAACCAGCATGGTCTGGTCTAGTCCGTGACGTGAGGTCGTGGTCTGGGAAGGATGACTGCAATGATCGGAATGGGCCGGAGTCGGGGCCTGGACGGGACTGGGCCGCCGATGTTCGTATGGGTCCGACGATCTTTCGGATCTTGCGAAGACCGAGGCCGCCCTTGGTGACTGCATCATCGCTCATGGGCGAGATCCCAGAACGGAGGAGCGCATGCTTCAGGTGCACAGTAGGTGCACAGGACTCGCGGATACCAGACCGATCTGACCGCACGGAGCCGGACTCGACGGATTCGGCGGTGGACCTGACCAGCCCTTATGGACTGGAGCGGACAGGATCGACACTTTTCTGCAGTCTTAAACCCCCCGGATCCCGAGGGGTCGTGCGGGTCCAAATCCCGCCCCGGGCACCCTCTGACCAGGTGTTTTACGTGCTATAGCTCTCGACAAGAATGATCCGAAAACTATAGGGGCACGAAGAGTGCACAGAGGCTCGTGTTTCCATCCTGCCACGGACGAGAGCCTGCGCAATGACCGGTGAGCTTCAGGATGTCGACACGTTCGCTCCCTGGAGCGCTTGGAGTTTGAACTTGGTCGGCGTCTCGCCTGAGGGTGAGTTGGTCGATCGCCGCCATGCTGATCTCGTAGCGGTTGCCTACCTTGATCGCGGCGAGTTCTCCCTAGCGTACCCAGCGGTAGGCCGTCTGATAGTGAACCTGAAGGTGCAACGCAGCCTGCTTGAGGGTCATCGCCCTTCCCTCGAGACACTCCATGGGTGTCGGGTGGTGAACAACAGTTACTGGCAAGATTGGGCGGAGCGATGCTTAGACCTATCAACAAGGGTGCTCCAATACCTGCCTTCACCACCGACTTCTCTGTCATGGTGCAAGCAATGCAAGTTCTCCCCATTTCTGAGCAGGAGCACGTTGTCCAAGTAGTCACTCGCATGCTCGACCGCTGGCAGCTTGTCGTGGTGACCGACTACCCGCTGCCCGGATGCACAGGGATGGAGTGCCCGAATCGCCAGCGGACGACTCATCTTTTGAGCAACTCCGCCGATTCTTTACCGAGCAGGAGCAGAACCATGCGCGAGTCGCATCCGGAAGTGACCAGGCGGTGAGCGATGGCTGACGTTACCCGTGTCTACGGCACATCTTGGGAGATGAGCGGGTGGTCCCGACGCCGGCGTGGTGGGACATGAGCTATTCGACGGGCCGCGAATTCTCTGACGAGGTGAGGCGTTGTCAGGGTCAGACTTCGGTGGAGCGCGCCAATGACGGCCTCGGGAGGGTGCTGTGGGCCATGCCCGACATCGTGCTGGTGCTAGACCGGCAGGGTCGCGTCGTTGACTGCAACGAGCATACGGATCTGATCGCGCCGAGGGCGGAAGTGATCGGCCGACTGATGGGCGAGTTGCTTCCTCCCGATCTGGTCGACCGGTCGATGCGCGCCGTCGAGGAGGCACTGGACTCCGATCAGCACGTCATGTTCAAGTATTCGCTGGAGATCCAGGGCCGCTCCTCGTGGTTCGAGGCGCGGTTTCGAAGCTTCGACGAAGACCATGTCTTGCAGGTCATACGCAACATCGACTCCGAGAAGGCCGCGCAAGAAGAAGACGCGCGCCGAGAAGAGGCGATCCGCCTCAGCGAGGAGCGGCTGAGCCGGGCTCAGGCGGTCGCGAAGGTGGGCAGCTGGGAACTCGACATCACTACCGGCGGGTTGTCGTGGAGCGAGGGGATCTACGAACTATTCGAGCTCGATAAAACACGGTTCGCAGCCACCTATGAAGCGTTCTTGGAAGTCATCCACCCCGACGATCGCGAACGCGTCAACTCTGCCTACTCATGTTCGCTCGTCGATCGCTCCCCGTACCAGATCATCCATCGCCTGTTGATGGCCGATGGGCGTGTCAAGTGGGTGGAGGAGCGTTGCGTTACCGACTTTGCCGCCGACGGAACCGCGCTGGTCTCACTCGGCACGGTCCGAGAAATCACCGAAGAACATCTGATCGGTGAGGAGCTTCGTCAGTTCAAAAAGACGTTGGACCAGATCCTCGACTGCGTTTTCATGTTCGATGCCGAGTCGCTCCGGTTCAGCTACGTCAACCAAGGTGCGATCGAGCAACTCGGCTATGACCCAGCCGAGTTGCTGCAGATGCACCCCTATGACATCAAACCGGAGTTCCCCGAACCGAAATTCAGAGAAATGCTCGTGCCTCTGCTCACTGGCGAGCAGGACCAGACCAGGTTCGAGACCGTCCACCGTCGCAAGGACGGTCATCTGGTGCCGGTGGATGTGTCCCTGCAATACGTCACATCAGCCGAGCACGGTGCCCGCTTCGTTGCTGTGGTGCGCGACATCACCGATCGCCATGAATTCGAAATCCGGTTGACGTATCAGGCAACCCATGACGCCCTGACCGGGCTCCCGAACCGGGAGCTGCTGTTCGACCGAGTCGACCATGCCTTGGCTCGGGCAGCTCGCCACGGCGGAGCTGTGGCGGTGCTGTTCCTTGATCTTGACCGGTTCAAGCTCATCAACGACACCCGCGGTCACAACATCGGAGACCAGCTGTTAGTTGCGGTCGCTGAACGGTTGCGGACAGTGGTTCGCGACGGCGACACTCTTGCGCGCCACGGTGGCGATGAGTTCGTCGTACTCGTGGAAGACAATACCGACGCCGACGGTGTACATATGTTGGCCGATCGGATCAGAAACGTCCTTCAAGACCCAGTCCGCGTAGGCGGCAGCTGGTTCCACACAACTGCCAGTATCGGCACCGCCTGCTCAACCGACGGCGACCACGACGCCGCGACCCTGCTCAGCAACGCCGACGCCGCCATGTACCAAGCCAAACATTCCGGTCGCGACCGTGTCGAGGCCTTCAACAGCTCCCTCAGAGATCGACTCCAGCACCGACTCGAAACCGAGACCGAACTGCGCACGGCCCTCCAACGCGACGAACTTCGCGTCTACTACCAGCCAATCGTTGAGGTCGCCTCCGCCACGATCAAGGGTTTCGAAGCCCTCGTTCGCTGGCAACACCCCGACCGGGGACTACTCGCCCCCGCAGAGTTCATCCCGGTCGCCGAAGATACCGGACTCATCGGGGCCATAGACATGTGGGTCCTGCAGACAGCCGCACGACAGGCTCTGGCCTGGGACCACAGCGCTGACAAGCCGGATGTGAGCGTGAACCTGTCCGCGAACGACCTTGTCGACCCCACCATCCCCAACCACGTAGCCGACATCATTCGCTCTACGGGGATCGACCCGACCCGGATCCTCATCGAAGTCACCGAGACAGCCCTCATCGAGCATCCAACCCAGGCCACAGCAGCCCTCCAGCAACTGCGTCAACTCGGCACCAAGATCGCTCTCGACGACTTCGGCACCGGATACTCATCGCTCACCCACCTACAAACCATGCCTCTCTCCCACATCAAAATCGACCGCAGCTTCACCAGCGGCCTCGGAACCAACACCACAGACACCGCCATCGTCGAATCGACGATCAAACTCGCCCACGACCTCGGACTCACCGTGGTCGCCGAAGGAGTCGAAACAGCTGCACAGCTCGCCACCATCAAAGCTCTCGGCTGTGATCTTGCCCAGGGCTACCACATCGGCCACCCACAGCCCCCAGAACAGCTCGACCACCGCGTCAAGAAGGACTGCTCCGGGCCGGCTTGATCGTGACGCAGGAACGCCAACTGGTGCTTGGCCTGGCGGTGGAGCTCTTCATGTGTGGCTAGCGCCTAGATGCCTCGGCCTCGGGTGCAATGAGACACAGAATGGACTCAGAAGGGGCTGGGTGGTTGCGCCGGCTCACCCTCCCAATCTTTTCCGACAGTCGAAAGACCCGTACGATGCTGCCGAGCCGCGCCGTCAGCATCGCGCGGCCCGATACCGCGGGCGGAAAGGCCAACGCACATGC
>JAJCXY010000014.1 GCA_029263215.1 Acidimicrobiales bacterium | reverse complement strand
GTACTTCGCTGAGACCGACTGGAGGAAGTCGTAGACCTCTTCGTTGGTGTCGACTGCGGCGAGGAGGTCGGTCTTGCCGTCTTGGCGGGCGAGGATCAGGTGGTCGCAGTGGGTGGTGGTGGGTACCGCCACCTCGTCGAGACCGGCGGTCATGAACTGGAGCCACGCCATTTGGGCGGTGGCATCTTGCATGGCGACACGGTCGGGGCGGAGGTCTACGTATGAGTCGCCCCGCTCGAGTTCCTGATCGGGGGAGTCGAGATGGTTGATGAGGATCTTCTCGGCGAGGGTGAGGGAGCGGCCGAAGCGGGTACGCGCCGCGCCGATGCGTTCGTCGAGGGTGGCGTAGACGCCGTGGATCAGTTCGATCGGGGTGGATGCCGCGACAGCCATTGGATACCTCGGGTTCACGTGGAAAGCGGTTGACTCGTGGCAGCCTATGTCTTGTCGGTCGACCAGGCCGCTGCCAGCAGGATAGACAAGTAGTATACAAGTGCGCAGTCCGAGATATCAACAGATAGCAGACGAGCTTCGCTCTCGATTGGCGACCAGTGGCTACCCCACCGGCCGCCTCCTGCCCAGCGAAGCGAACCTGAGCGAGGAGTTCGAAGTGAGCCGCGTCACCGCGCGCCGCGCCCTCGAACAGTTGCGCACCGAAGGCCTGATCGACTCGCGTCAGGGCCTCGGCTGGTACGTGGCCACCGAGCCGCTACGTCAGGTTCTCAGCGCGCTCGACACGATCGAGGACCAGCTCGCCGCGTCCGGTGTGGTCGCCGAACGCCAGGTACTCGACTTCGCCTTTCTCGATGCCCCGCCTCGGGCGAGCGAGGTACTCGGCGAAGGAAGGGTCCTGGAGGTTCGCCGCCTCAACCTCGCCGATGGTGAGCCGTTCGCACGGGTGACGGTGTGGTGCCCCGAGGAGATCGGCTCGTCGCTGTCGCGCGACGACGTGGAGGCTCGCCCATTCTACGACCTGTTGGCTCGTGAGCTGTCCATCGCCCTGAGCGGCGCGCAGCAGACGATCGGAGCGGGCGCCGCGTCGGCCGCTGACGCCCAGCTTCTCGGTGTACCCGAAGGGAGTCCGGTGCTCGTGTGTGAACGGGTCACCCGATCAGCCGACGGGAAGGCGGTGTTGCTGAGCGAGCACGTTTACCCCGCTCATCTCACGGCCTTCACTGTCGAGATGCCATCGGCGGGCAGCAGCGAAGCGCCGGCCGGACTCCGGCTGGTCGAATGAACACCCAGACACCGAGGCGCCGAGCGCGCCCGATGATCCTGGGTGCGTGTGCCCTTGCCCTGCTCGCTGCTGGATGTTCTCGCGGCGATGCCCTCGGCAGTGACGAGGCGATCGAGATCCTCGTGCTCGACGGTGTCGCTCGGGAGAAGGCCGACTGCATCATCACGTCGCTGGATGGTGCGATCGGCTTGGAAAAGATCACCGGTATCGACTCTGAGATCACCGACGAAGAACTTGCCCTGTTGGCGCAAACCAATGCCGGTTGTGCGAGCGACACCGGCTCGCCGGCCGGCGTCGTAGCCGGTACCGGGCTGCCCGCAGATCTGGAGGGGTTCGACCCCGGCTCCGACGTCGATGAGAAGATCGACGAACTCGTGGTGGGGGGACTCGATCCCGTGCTGGCCGAGTGCCTCAGGGCAGCGGTATGGGCGAGCGAGGATCCCCACGAGTCGGTGGAGGATCTCGACTTCTTGAGCGAGGCAGCTGCGATATGTCAAAGGACCGCGTCCGCCAGCCCCTGACCACTCAGCTGGAGGCCCCAGCTGGAGGGCCCTGCTCGAGGGTCAGATGTCGGGCCAGTTGCGGGTGCGACGCTTGGCGCCTCGGGCCCGATCGCCGAGGGCCCAGGCCCGCCGCCAGCGGCCGGTCTCGGGGCCGGTGAGGCCCGGGCTCGTGCCGGCGTGAGCTCGTAGTCGGGCGCGATACCAATCCGAGGAGGCCTCGTCGGCGAGGGCCGCGACTTCCCGCTCGATGCGGGCACCGAACCGGACGGCGTTCTCGTCGTCGGTCGGCTTCAGTGGTCGTCCGAAGGTGACCGATGTGGTGCTCGGACGGGGCAGGGATCGGCCCTTGCGCAGGATGCGACCGGTGCCCTCGAGATGGATCGGCACCACCGGCACTCCGGTCTTGGCCGCGAGGTAGGCGGCTCCACCCCTGAACGTCTGGCCCCAGCCGTCGGGGCTGCGCCCGCCTTCGGGAAAGATGAGGAGGCTCCATCCCTCGTCGATGAGTTCGGCGGCGGTGTTGGCGCTGCGGCGTTCGACCTTGGTGCGTTCGATGGGGATGGCTCCGATCACCAGCGATGAGAGGGTGCCGGTGACCCTGGTGCCGAAGAAGTAGTCGGAGGCGGCGGCCACGACGACCTTGTGGCGCCAGGGGGCGGGGATCGACGTGAGCAGCAGTGGTGTATCGAGGTGGCTGTGATGGTTGGCGGCGAAAATGATGGGGCCCTCGAGGCCGAGGAGGCGGTCCTGGCCCCTTCGGTCGGGAGCGGCCAAGCCGCTGACCGCGAAGCGCATCGGACCCTCGATGATCGCGGCCCGCACCATCCGAGCCGGCTTACGGCGAGCCCATTCGGTGTCGTAATCGACCCCGGTGCGCCGTACGGCCGGCAGGGGTGCGACCCCTCTGGGGGTGGACGGGGCCCGTAGGGGGAAGTCGAGGGCGCGGAAGCGTCTGACCGGCGACAGGACGGCCGGGAGGCGGGGAAGCCCGATCTGCTTGGCCAGCCGGCTCACTGGGACCGCCTCACGTGACGTCGGCCATCAGGATCGGCGGGTTGTGGAGATGGGTGATCGAGGGGCGGGGTCCCACCACATCGCTCGCCATTTCGAGGGCGTCTTGCATCGTGGACGCGGGCTGGAAGCCGAGGCGCCTCACCGCCCTTTGGTCGCCGCCGACGATGATCACCCGGCCGAGCCACTGGAGTGCGTGGGCTCCCCAGTACCACATGTAGAAGGGATGGACGCCGTGGTAGGCGTAGCTGTTGCGGTAGAGGTGGATGTACCACTCGTCCTCCGCGAACTGCTTCTCGTACTTCTTTTCGAGTTCGAGCGGGTCGGTGGTTTCGGCCAGCAACTGCTCGAAGAAATCGATGTAACTCGGATGATGAACCGGGTGGAACTCCCATGGGGTGGGGTGGCTCATGATGAGGACTCCGCCCTCCCTCACCAGGGGCTTGCCGCGATACATGTTGAAGAAGTAGCCCAGCCCGAGGCACATCACCAGCAGGGGATTCATCACCGAGTTGACGTTGTAGGGGCAGATGTAGGGTAGGCCGAACGTGAGCACATCGGTTTGGCCCTCCACCGGCACGAGGTGCTGCTTGAAGCAGTGCTCGAGGGTGACTTCGTGCACGGAGTCGACATTGCCGGCCTGTACCGAGGTGAGTTCGTAGGGGGCTTCCCAGCCGTTGAAGATCTTGCGCCGGGCGCTGGTGGGCATCAGATCGAGACCCTTCTTCATTCCCATGAATGTGGCGCGGTCTCGGGCGGTCCATTCCCACTCACGCTTCTGGAGCACAGATAGGGGGCCGTCGTAGCCGAACGTGTTGTTGTTGATCGTGGTCTCGATCTGGAAGACGCGCGGGCCGTGGTTCTTGATGACCTCACCCTGGCGCCAGTTGGAGTGGTGGAGTTCGGAGCTGTGGCGGTCCATGAAACTCTTGGACTCGCGCATCGTGGCCACATTGTGGTGATGCTTGATGCCGGAGTAGCCGGACAGTCCGGTGGCGGTCGACTTCCAGCCGCCGTCCATCGACACGATGTTGAGGTTGACGTAGACGAGGAGGTCGGACTCGGCGGCCCGCTTGTTCATGGTGACGAGTTCGTCGTGACGGGTGGTGCCGAGTTCGACCATGCCGTCGGGGTCTTCGGCGTCGTGGTTGTAGAGGGCGTCCTGGGGGGCGAATGCGTCGTAGATCCGGTCGCCCAGGCAGTGGCGAAGTTCGGCTTCGGTCATGCGTCGATGCAGGGCGAGGGCGGCGATGAGGTGTACGTCGTCGACTCCCGCCGCGGCGGCGATGTCGAGAACCTGCTCGATGATGCGTTGGCGGATGTCGGGCTTGCGCATCTTCGGCAGGGGAAGACTGAGATCGTCGAAGGCGATCGTGAGCTTCATACCCGGCTTCATGAGGCTGGGTAGGGGATCGTCGTCGATGGGGTTGATCAGGGCCTGATAGATCGACTCCTCGGGGTCGGGGAGACCGGGGAGGGGTTCGGCGGGGTAGATCACCCGGCTGCGGTCGGCGGGGAGCTTCTCGAGACGGAAGTTGTCGCCGTGGTGGAACAAGATCGGAGGCGTCGAGCGATCGACGTCGAGAACGAAACCGGGACGGGGTGCCTTGCGGCGGGGATCAGAAGCCATGTGAGCGAGCCCTCCTCAGACTGCTCTGCGGTTGCGGATCGGGCCACGCAGGGTGTGGGGCCCGATCGGGATGACGCGGTTGGGGGCACCGGCCGATTTCGACCAGTGTTCGATGAGCCAGCCGCGGCGGCGGGCGATGGAGGCGAGCTTGGTTTCGGCGTTGACCGCCACGGGGAACCCGACTGCTTCGAGCATCGGCAGGTCGGAGCTGGAGTCGGCGTAGGCGACGGCCTGGCGCAGATCGAGGCCGTGTTCGTCGGCGTAGTCGGCGAGGGTCTGGTAGCGGGCTTCGCCGGTGGGGGGCACGGCGGTGAGTTGGCCGTCGTAGGTGCCGTCGGTGATGCTCATGTCGGCGGCCACGATGTCGTCGAACAGGGGCTTGAGGGGTTCGACGACGAGGCGGAGGGCGCCGGTGATGAGCAGGGTGCGGTGGCCGAGTCGACGGTGTTCACGGACTCTGCGGATGGCGGCCGGGAACGATTTGGTGATGAGGAGGTCGCTCATCATCTCGAGGGAGTCGTCGTGGAGGAGTTCGACGGGGGCGTCTTCGAAGCGTCGGTAGAAGTAGCGCAGGAAGTCGGATCGGTCGGCCCGGTCGAGGGAGAGGAGCGTGGGCACTTCGCGCAGCGTCTTGAGGGTGAATCGGAGCCGGTCGGGGGTGTCGAGATGGCGGGTGGCGAGCCAGGCGTAGCTGGCCACGACGTTGCTGGCGATGAGGGTGTTTTCCAGATCGAAGACCGCCAGCTGGCGCTCGTCGGACAGCACCTGTTGGCGCAGCCTTTCGTTGCGGCCCGACGACTGGCGTGAGCCGGGTGCCATCTTGAGGCGGGCCTGCTTCACCATCGACGGAAGGTGGATGTCGTGGACGTAGGTGGGCCAGTGGACGGTCTTCGGGTCCATGCAGAAGTCGCGCTGGTCTGATTCGTCGAGGGTGTTCCAGAGTTCGTACATCCGGTCGAGCTGATACAGCGCTTCGCATTCGGTGTAGGCCCCGTAGAGCTCGACGTAGCCGTTGGCTCGCTCGAGCTGGTCCTTCTTCTCCTCCAGTTCGGCTCCGAACTCGGCTTGGCGGCCGCGGAGGGGGAGTGCGTCGAGGACCCGCTCACCGAGGTCGAGTCCTTTTCTGGCCCGGCCCAGTTGGCGGGCCACCCGACCTCGTCCCGGGAACGACCATTCGGGCACCGAGATGGGCTGGTTCTTCTCGTCGTAGACGGGGTGTTCGGTGAACCAGCTGCGCACGTGGTCGACGAGCTCGCCGTATTTGAGGGGGTTGCCGGCGCCGCTGGCGATCTGGGTGACGTCGGGTGAGTCGTTGCCGTCGGCATCGAGGTGGGGGCCTCGGGCCGCGACGGCGAGGATGGTGGCCACGACGAGATCGACGGGGATCACGTCGATCACCCCTTCGGGCACCCCCGGGAATTCCTTGAGGAGGCCGCGCGCGTAGGCGGCGATCACCGGCTCGGCCATCCGGAACCCGCGGATCCAGCCCGGCTTGGGTTCGGCGAGGGCGGATTCGATGATCGACGGGCGCACGATACTCACGGGCACACCGTCGCGACACTCGACCAGGCTGCGTTCACCGAGGGCCTTGGTGAAGGCGTAGGCATCGGGGAAACCGAGGCTGCTGGCCCGGGCGCGGCCGGCATCGGTCATTTCCTGGCCGACCCACTTCTGGCGGAGGTTCTCGACTCGAGCGGCGATGGCGGGGGTGCCTGCGGCGCCGAGTGATCTCACCGCCTCTTCACGAAGCGCGGTGAGGCGTTGGGGGGTGCGGCTCGCCTGTTCGGCATCCTTGCGGGCCTGGTGGGAGTTGGTGACCTCGGCCCGCCAGTCGACGTCGACGAAGAAGGGCGACTCGTCGACGAGTTGCTCGGGTGCCTTGCCACGTCGGCTTCCGGCGACGTAGCAGGTGGATACCGCCACGAGGTGAGCGGGTTCTCCGGGAGCCAGGCCGCCGGGAGTGGCTTCGGATCGTCGGGCGGCGGCGCTGCGAAGTGCTGCTGCTACCCGGCCGGGGCCGAGGAGGTTGACCTCGACGGCGTCGTCGAGAGCGGAATCGAAGCTCACGGTGGCGGCGGAGTGGATGGCCAGATCGCAGGCGGCGAGGATGGAGATGCCCTCGTCGTCGAGGCCGAGGTCGTCGGTGCCGACATCTCCGGCGAGGCCGATGATGCGGCGAGCGCACATGGCGTCGAAGGTCTCTCCCGCTTGGCCGCCGGCTTCGATGGGGTCGTCGGCGAAGGCGGCGCGGAGCCGATCGAAGGCGTCGTTCTTTAGGATGTCGCGGTTGACCCGGGCTTGGGCGCCGCGGAGTCCGGGGCGCACGATCAGCACAAGTTGGCTGTCGGGCGCGGCGCGAAGGAGTCGCTCGACGAGGGCGGTGCCGAGGAATCCGGTGGAGCCGGTGACGGCGATGCGTTTGGAGTTGAGCTGCTCACGGATCACAGGGGTCAGTTTTAGCAAATCTCTCTACCAATTGGTAGACGTAGGTGGAATCAGCCTGCTAATAATCGACCCTGATGACCCAGCCGACCCGGGAGCGCATCCTCACCGCCGCCCTCAGGGCCTATGGCACCGACGGGTTCGCCGCGACATCGCTCGATGCTCTGGCCGAACAACTCGGGATCCGCAAGCAGACGATTCTCTACTGGTTTCCATCGAAGCAGGCCCTGTTCGAGGCTGTGATCGACGCGGCGGCGCTCGACCTCGTGAAACTTTTCGAGGCCGAAGCATCGAGGGGACTCACCGGTCTCGATCAGGTGGAGGCGATCGTGGGGCAGGTATTTCGGCTGGCCGTGCGCCGACCCGAACTTCTGGGCCTGGTGCGCGAGGTGACCCGACCCGGCTCATTGTCGGTCGACCGACTCGCCCAGCAGGTGGCACCCGCCTTTGATCGGGCCCGCAACTTTCTCCAGCGGGAAATGGACGCCGGCCGCTTGCACCGATCGGATCCGACGATGTTGTTGCTGTCGATGTACTCCACGGTGGTCGGTGTGGCCACCGAACTCGAGGTGCAGAGGGCGATGGGTCTCGCTCCAACGCTGAGAACCACCGTCGCCCGCCGTCAGGAGTTGATCCGATTCCTGCGGGCTGCGCTCGCCCCTCAGGTTCAGCGGGGACGAAACTGACGGAAGTTGGCGGTGATCGTGGCCCGGACCTTGCCCTCCGACTCCAGTTCACCCACCACCGTTATCTCGGGATCGACGTGGCGGCTCACCTCGGCATGAAGGGTGACGGGAGAGGCGATGGAGGTGGGCCGCAGGAGATCGATGCTGTAACCCGATGTCAGGTAGGTCGGCCCACCGTCGGCATCGGGGGTGATGCTGCTGCTGGGCCACGCCCCGTGCTTCTCGTGGAGCCACCACCACACAGCGGCCCCGGAGTGGCAGTCGAGCAGGGTGCCGATCACTCCTCCGCACAGCACGTCGGCCACGGCCTGGTGCATCAGTTCGGGCTGCCAGATGGCTGTCACCCCCGCCCCATCGGTGAAGCTCTGCACGCCGAGACCTTCCGTGTTGGCCGGGCCACAGCCGAAGCATGAACCGTCGGGGAAAGCCTCGCCTTGCACCCATCGCGATGTCATCGGCTCAGTGATCTGTTCGCGTGTGGCGGTGATCGCGCTCATGGCGCGATACGGCCAGCTCGATCAGGTGATCGATGAGGGTGGGGTAGTCGACCCCGCTGGCGGCCCAGAGTTTCGGATACATCGAGATCGGCGTGAAGCCGGGCATGGTGTTGATCTCGTTGACCAGCCAGCCCCGGTTCTCCTCGTAGAAGAAATCGACCCGGGCGAGCCCCTCCACCTTGCAGGCGCGGTAGGCGGCGATGGCCAGGCGCTGGACTTCGGCGAGTTCGTCAGCGCTGAGGGAGGCCGGAATGCTGAGCTCGGCACCGTCCTGGTACTTGTCGGCATAGTCGTAGAACTCTGCGCCGGGAAAGATCTCACCGGCCACACTCGCCTCGGGGTCTTCGTTGCCGAGGACTGCCACCTCGATCTCGCGGCCGCGGATCTCCTCTTCGATGATGACCTCGCGGTCGTACGACGCGGCCTCGCGGATCGCCGATCGGGCTTCCTCGGCGCGCGTCGCCCTGCTCACTCCCACCGACGAACCCATGTTGGCGGGCTTGATGAACAGGGGCAGGCCGAGATCCTCGATGGCGGCGGCCACTTCGGTATCGATCGGAGAGAGCGAGCCGTCAGGCCGGCGGACCAGTTCGTCGCCGTCGTCGGTGGTGTCGACGGTTACCCAGCGGTAGCGGCCCTGGGGCACTCCGTGGCTGGCGAGGTGGTCCTTGCACGCCACCTTGTCCATGCACAGAGCCGAAGCCAGCACGCCGGCTCCCACATAGGGGACCCCGGCCAACTCGAGGAGGCCCTGCATGGTGCCGTCCTCACCCATCGGGCCGTGCAGGATCGGCATGGCCACCGTGATCTCCGGCCTGCTCTGGTCGGTGAGCATCGGGAGGGCGTCGACGACAGGACCGTCGGCGGTGAGGTGATCGGGCATGGCATCGACACTGGCCTCCAGGGCCTTGGAGGCGGCCTCCGCGAGTACCCACTGGCCATCTCTGGTGATGCCGACGGGTTCGATGTCGTAGCGGGTGGGGTCGGCCGCGGCGACCACGTGACGAGCGGACACACACGACACGTCGTGTTCGGCCGAACGCCCGCCGAACAACACGACCAGGCGGATGGGAGGCGGGGAGGTCATCGGCTCGACCGTAGTCGTGCCACACTCTCGATATGCGCTGGACGCCCGCTGAGATTGCCACTGCCGTGGACGGCACCGTGTTGGCCGGGACGGCCCCCGTCGCCGGTCTGGTGGTGCGGGCCATCACCCAGGACTCGCGGGAGATCACATTGGCCGGCGCCGATGGAGCGGGCCATCTCTTCGTGCCCCTCATCGCCGAGCGCGACGGCCACGACTTCATCGACGATGCGGTGGCGGCGGGGGCGGTGGCCACCCTCTCTGATCGGGAGCTGCCGGCGTGCCCCGCGATGGTGGTGAGAGTGGCCGACACCGGCGCTGCACTCACCGATCTCGGCCATGCGGCGCGGGCCCGCCTCGAAAACGCTGTGGTGATCGGGGTTACGGGTTCGGTGGGCAAGACCACCACCAAGGACCTCCTCGCGGCGGTGCTGGCTGAAGCTCGTCATACCTACGCCAACACCCGATCCTTCAACAACGAGATCGGATTGCCGCTCGCCCTGCTGGCTGCCCCCGACGACGCTGAAGTCGTCGTTGTGGAGTTGGGCGCACGCGGGCCGGGCCACATTGCCGATCTCTGCACCATGGCGAGGCCCAATGTCGGCGTGGTCACCACTGTTGCCGCAGTGCACACCAGCGAGTTCGGTTCGGTCGAGGCGGTGGCCCGGGCCAAGGGCGAGTTGGTGCAGAGTCTGCCCGCCGCGGGCGAGGGTGGCCTTGCGGTCCTCAACGCCGCCCAACCCCTCGTGGCCGCGATGGCCGGTCGTACCGAGGCCAGGGTGGTCACCTACGGAGGGTCCGGCGATGTGCGGGCCGAGCAGATCCAGCTCGATGATGATCTCACCCCCAGCTTCCGGCTCGTGTCGCAGTGGGGGAGTGCCGACGTGGTGCTCGGTGTCCGCGGCCTGCATCTCGTCGACAACGCGCTCGGCGCGGCGGCCACCGCGCTTGCGCTGGGGCTCACGGTCGAACAGGTGGCCGCAGGCCTGGCTCGGCCGGTGCTGTCGGCGATGCGCATGGATCTGCATCGCACCGACTCTGGTGTGCTGATTCTCGACGACTCCTACAACGCCAATCCTCTTTCCACGGAGGCCGCGCTCAGATCTCTCGCCCACCTCCCGGCGGCTCATCGCGTTGCGGTGCTGGGGCTCATGGCAGAGTTGGGCGATGAGTCGGCGGCGGAGCACCGGCGCATGGCCGAGATAGCCGCCGACCTGGGCATTCGGGTGATCGCGGTGGACGCCGCCCAGTACGTGCACCCTGCGGTGGAGCCCGCGGGCGACATCGAAGAGGCACTCGAGCGTCTGGGCCCGGTGGGGGCCATGGATGCTGTGCTCGTGAAGGGCTCTCGGGTGGCCCGACTCGAACGCCTCGTGGAGCGCTTGCTGGATTAGTCAGCAGATCCGAGGCAACTGCTCACCCATCGGCCGGTCGATCACCCGGTTAGCGCCGAGGCGGGTGCGTTGAACCACGATGCCCGGATGCTGATCGGTGACCTCGCCGATGACGGCGGCGTGGTGCCCGCCCTGATGGCCGTGCAGGATCTCCACCACCGAGTCGGCCGAGTCGCCATCGACCACGCACACGAACACGCCCTCGTTGGCCACCTCGAGTGGGTCGAGGCCGAACAGGTTGCAGGCCGCGGCCACGGCTTCGGGAATGGGCACAGAATCCTGGTTGAAGACGACTCCCACGCCGGCTTGGGCGGCGAGCTCACACAACCCGGCCGCCATCCCGCCCCTGGTCAGATCGCGCATGGTGTGGACGTCGATTCCCGCGGCCTGCACGGATCCCACCAGCTCGTGCAGGGGAGCGGTGTCTGACTGCATCGTGGTGTCGAACGCCACCCCTTCGCGCACACTCAGCACCGCCATGCCGTGGAGTCCGATGGGCCCGCTGAGCACGATCCTGTCGCCGGGCGTCATCCGGGCGGGTCTGACGTCGACGCCGTCGGCGATGGATCCGACGCCGGCGGTGGTGATGTAGATGCCGTCGCCCCGCCCGGCATCAACCACCTTGGTGTCGCCGGTGACGAGGCCGACGCCGGCTGCGGTGGCCGCCGCCCCCATCGCGGTGGCGATCCGCGCCAACGTCTCGAGTTCGAGACCCTCCTCGAGCACAAAGGCAGTGGACAGGGCTACCGGGCGGGCACCGGCCATGACGAGGTCATTGACGGTTCCGTTGACGGCCAGCTCCCCGATAGAGCCGCCGGGAAACTCGAGGGGGGTCACCACATAGCTGTCGGTGGTGAACGCGACCGGACCGTCGATGTCGAGAACGGCGGCGTCGAGGGGCTGGGCATCTCGGGCCGCCTCACCGAAGGCGGGGAGGAACAGGTGCTCGATGAGATCGGCGCCGAGCAGACCCCCGCCTCCGTGGCCGATCGTGATGCGACGATGATCTCTGAGAGGAAGTGGACACGACCAGCTTGCACTCATCGGGTGGCGCCGATTTCGGTGCGGCGGTAGCGGTGGTAGGCGGCGCAAGCGCCTTCGGCCGACACCATCGGCGCCCCGAGGGGATGGCGAGGGGTGCACGAGTCGCCGAACGCCTCACATTCGTTGGGGCGGAGTAGCCCGAGCAGGACCTGCCCGGCGCGGCAGCGCGGATCTTCGTCGACCTCGATGCGGTCGACGTCGAACCGTGACTCGGCATCGAACGAACGGTACGACTCGGTGAGGCGCCAGCCGCTGGCGGGAAGGGGACCAAGCCCGCGCCACTGGCGATCGGTCACCTCAAAAACCTCCCCCACGAGTTGGCGGGCCGCCAGGTTGCCTTCGGGCCGCACTGCCCGGGCGTAGGCGTTCTCGACCTCGGTGCGGCCTTCCTCGAGTTGGTGCACGGTGCGGCGGATGCCTTCGAGCACATCGAGGGGTTCGAAGCCGGTGACGACGATCGGGACACCGTGGGTATGGGCGAGCGACTCGTACTCCTCTAGGCCCATGACCGTACAGACGTGGCCCGCGGCGAGGAAGCCATCGATCCGGCAGTCGGGCGATTCGAGGATCGAGCGTAGGGCCGGTGGCACGAGCACGTGGCTCACGAGCACCGAGAAGTTGTGGATGCCGCGGCGTTGGGCTTCGCGCACGGCCAGTGCATTGGCCGGAGCCGTGGTCTCGAATCCGACGGCAAAGAACACCACCTCGGCGTCGGGGTTGGCTTCGGCCACCGTGAGGGCATCGAGTGGCGAGTAGACCACCCTCACGTCGGCCCCCGCGGCGCGAACGGCGAAGAGGTCGCCGTCGCTTCCGGGGACCCGGAGCATGTCGCCGAACGAGCAGAAGATGGTGCCGGGGATTGCAGCGATCGCAAGGGCGCGGTCGATCAGTTCCAAGGGGGTGACACACACCGGGCATCCGGGCCCGTGCACGAGCTCGAGGGTGGGAGGGAGGAGTTGATCGATGCCGTTGCGGAGAATGGCATTGGTCTGGCCTCCGCAGACCTCCATGATCGTCCAGGGTTGCGATGCGGTGGCGTGGATGTCGGCGAGGATGTGACCGGCCAGGGTGGGGTCGCCGAACTCTTCGAGATACTTCATGGCTGGTCTGCCTCGATCATCTGTTCGAACAGGTCGATGGTCTCGGCCGCGGTGACCTCGTCGAGCACCGTGATCGCCACGCCGGCGTGGACGATCACATACTCACCGACGTCGACGGAGTCGACGAGGGTGAGACACACCTCCTTGGTTATGGAGCCGAACGCGACGCGGCCCATCGCCGTCCCCCGGTCGTCGTACCGCTCCAGCACCTCACCCGGTATCCCTAGACACATCGACGATCAGGCTCCTCTTCTTGGCGGTGGGGTTCTCGGGGGTGGTGGCCGTGCCGGCCGGCTATGACAGCTTGGCCCAGGGCCAGTCCACCATCGTTGGGGGGAATCCGCTCGTGCACCAGCACTTCGAACCCGGCCCCGATCAGAGCATGGCGGGTGGCTCGCACGAGCACCACGTTTTGGAAGACCCCACCGGAGAGCCCCACCACTTCACAGTCGTGGTCGGTTCGGGCCTTCACCGCGATGTCGACAACGACGGCGACCACCGCCTCGTGAAAGGCAAGAGCCAGATCGGCGACTTCGACGCCGGAGCGAAGGCCGTCGACCAGGCCGCGCACCACGGGAGCGGCATCGATGGTGCCGTGGTCGGCGGCGGCAAAGCGAAGCGTGATGTCGGTGCCGGCAGAACGCGCCGCCCACGCCTCGAGTTCGATAGCGGCCTGAGCTTCGTAGCTGATCCGGTGGCGAATCCCCAGGATCGAGGCAACCGCATCGAAGAGCCGACCCATGCTGGTGGTGCGAACCGTGGGCTTCGAGATCAGGGCCGCGACGGCTCGGCGTTCATCGGACGAGCAGGCCCCCACCGCACCGATGTCGGGTTCCCAGTCGATCCCGGCGGCGCGGAGGTGGGCGAGGGCGAACCGGCATGGATTGATCACGGCGGCATCGCCTCCGGGCAGGGGCACCTCGGTGAGGTGGGCGAGCCGGTCGAAGGAGTCGTAGCGGGCCAGGAGGACCTCACCGCCCCACAGCTGGTGATCGGGGCCGAAGCCGGTGCCATCGAACACGAACGTGAGCAGGGAGACGGTTTCCGCCAACCTGTGCTCGGCCATCAGGGCGACAGCGTGCGCGTGGTGGTGGGCCACATCGAGACGATGAGGGGTGCCTTCGCCGACAAGTTGGCGGGCTTCGGCCCATGACCGGGTCCGGTAGCCCGGATGCAAGTCGACCGCGATCGTGTCGGGTCGAGTGGATGAGAGCTCGGCCAGCACATCGGCCGATGCCGACAGGGCGTCGAGCGATTCGAGGTTGGCCATGTCGCCCAGGTGTTGGCTGAGCCAGGCTGCGCGCCCCGACGCCACACAGCAGGTGTTCTTGATGTCGCCCCCGGCGGCGAGGGTGGGAGCCACCGCGAAGGGCAGCCGTAGAGGCAGGGGCACGTAGCCCCGGCTCCGGCGCACCAGCATCACCGTGTGGTCGACGAGCCTGACAATCGAGTCGTCGCAGGGCCGGTGGATGGCCCGATCGTGGGTGAGGAAAGCGTCGACCAGCGGACCGAGTCGAGATTCCGCATCCGCGTCAGTGTGGCAGATCGGTTCGCCGGCGAGGTTGCCGCTGGTCATCACAAGAATCTCGGGGACTGCGAGACCTTGCTGTGCCGTGGCGTCCGGAACCGCCATGAACAAGAGGTGCTGCAGGGGAGCACAGGGAAGCATCACTCCCACGAGGGGTGAGCCGGGGGCGACCGCTTCGGCCAGGGGCGAATCGGGTAGAGCGTCGAGGAGCACGATCGGCCGCTCGGGCGATTCCAGCGCGGTGGCTTCAGCATCGGACACCGTGGCGAGTCGGCGGGCCGTGGCGAGATCGGCCACCATCACCGCGAAGGGCTTGTCTGGCCGGTGCTTTCTGGCCCGCAATCGGTCGACGGCTGCTTCGTTGGTGGCATCGGCGGCCAGGTGGAACCCGCCGATTCCCTTGACGCCGATCACCGCGCCGTCGGCGAGGGAGGTCTGGGTGACGGCGATGGCGGAGTCGCCCCACTCCGGTTCGAGACCCGGTCGTGTGAATCTGAGACGGGGGCCGCACTCGGGACAGGCGAGGGGCTGGGCGTGATGGCGACGGTCGGTGGGGTCGTCGTATTCACCGCGACAATCTGGACACATGGCGAATTCGGCCATGGTGGTGTTGGCCCGGTCGTAAGGGACATTCCTGGTGATGGTGAACCTGGGGCCACAGTTGGTGCAGGTGATGAAGGGGTGCCGGTAGCGCCGATCCATCGGATCGAGGAGCTCGCGCAGGCAGTCTTCACAGGTTGCTTGATCGGCGGGGATGATCGAGGGAGCGCTGGCAATGGCCACCCGGCTCGGGGCGATCACGAACCCGGACTCTGAACGAGGGAGGGCCGAGCCGATCTGTAACTCGTCGACTCGGGCCATCGGCGGGCCCTCGACTCGGAGCCTCTGTTGGAACTGGTCGATGACGTCCGGCCGGCCCTCGACCTCCACCTGCACAGACCCCGTCTCGTTGCGGACATAGCCGTTGAGGCCGAGGTCGGTGGCGAGTCGGTTGACGAAGGGCCGAAAACCGACTCCTTGCACCACACCGATCACATCGATTCGACGGCGAATCGTCGGTGACGCCGGTGTCGCCGGTGCGTCTCGGTGGACCTCCGCCAGTACCTCGTCGACGACCCGGGGGAGGGCCCGTCGGACTTCTGGCGACAGCCCCGACCCTGTCGCCATTTCGACGGGTTCCACCCCGTAGACCACGAGGCGGCGGGGGAGGCGGTCGAGAACCTTCCCGAGAGCGACCGCGTCGGCCAGGCCCCCATGGTGAGAGCTCGCGGCTGGCGCCCGATCGATGCCGGCGATGTCGCCGATCTCGACCCGGTGGATCTCGCCGCCGTCGCCCCCGTTCTTGACCGCGTCGATCACCACCACCATCTCGCGGTCGCGCCATTCCTCGATGAGGCGCGTCGGCTCACCATCGAGGATGACCACATCGATGTCGGGGTTGTCGCCGGTTCTCAGCTGCTCGTGGAGCAGGGCCGCGGCGGCTGGACCCAAGCCGTCGTCGCCGCGCATTTCGGTTCCGATACCGATCACCGCCACCGGGGCCCGGACCTTCCCGTTCACTCCCGCACGACGGTGAGGTCGAGGAAGTGGGTGGCGCAGCTGATGCACGGATCGTGGTTGCGGATGGTGACCTCGGCGCGCTGCCGCAACTCCTCGTCGTCGAGGTGGAGATGGTTCTCCACGAAGTGCCAGAGGTCGTGCTCGATCGTGGCCTGGTTCTGGGAGGTGGGAGGAGTGATCACGGCGTCGGCGATCAGGCCTTCGTTGTCGATCTCGTAGCGGTGGTAGAGGAGCCCTCGTGGTGCTTCGGTGACGCCGTGGCCGATTCCGGCCCGGGGCACCACCTCGACCGCGGCCTGGGCGGGCTGTTCCCAGCGGTCGATCACCGCGATCGCCGTTTCGAAGGCGTGGACCACCTCGACGGCTCTCACGATGATGCTGCGGAAGGGATTGTGACAGGTGGGCCCGAGGCCGGCGCGCTGAGCGGTTTCGGCGGCGGCGGGGGCCAGCCGGTCGGAGAAGAGGCTGTAGCGGGCGAGGGGCCCGACGAGATACTCGCCCCGTTCGAGCAGGTGGGCCTGCAAGGCGGTGGAGTGCTCCACCTGGTACTCCTCGACATGGTCGAGAAACTCGGCGACATCGATGTCGAGGCCACGATCAGATACCACCCGGTCGCCCATGATCGGGTACTCGGTGGGGTGGGCGGTGGAGACGAACTCGTAGTCCATTTCCTGGTCGGGGAAGTCGAATCCGCTGACCCAGTCGACGATCTCGATCGACATTTCGAGGCCGCGGACGAGATCGTTTCTGAGGGGTTCGAGCTCGCGCCGGCTGGGCACCCGGTAGAACCCTCCGACTTTCACGTTGACGGGGTGAATGGCCCGGCCGCCGATCGTTTCGAGGATCTGGTTGCCGATCTTCTTGACCTCGAGGCCGCGCTCGACGAGAGGGCGATGCACCGCCGCCATCTCGACGCCGCCGTCGAAGCCAAGGAAGTCGGGGGCATGAAGGAAGTGGATGTGGAGGGTGTGGCTCTCGATCCATTCTCCGCAGTAGAGCAGGGTGCGCAGCTCGTGGAGCGGGCCGTCGACGGTGACTCCCAGGGCATCTTCGATCGCGGCGCACGCGCTCATCTGGTAGGCGACCGGGCAGATCCCACAGATCCGGGCGGTGATGTCGGCCGGCTCGGCGTAGCCGCGGCCTCTCAGGAAACCTTCGAAGAAGCGGGGCGGCTCGTAGATGTTGAGCTGTACGTCGGCGACTTTTCCGTCGACGATCTCGACGTGCATCGCCCCCTCCCCCTCCACTCGGGCGAGAGCACCCGTGCTGAGGGCGCGTGATCCTGATGCCCGATGGGTCATGGGGTCTTCCTGGTGGGAGCGGCGACTTGCACCGGTGGGTTGCGGAACTCTTCTGACCAGGCGTTGAAGGTGTGGAAGAGACGTTGGATCTCGTCGGGCGATACGCCGAGCTGGGCGAGGGCACCGCTCATCGATTTCACGTTGGCTTGTTCGGCGGGACCGAAGCAGCCGTAGCAGCCGCGGTGGAAGGTGGGGCAGAGCGCACCGCAGCCGGCGTGGGTGACGGGGCCCAGGCAGGGGGTGCCATGGCTGACCATGACGCAGGTGTTGTGGCGCTGCTTGCACTCGATGCACACGCTGTGTTCGCCGATCGCCGGCTTGCGTCCGGCCAGGTACGCGGAGATCACTTCGAGGAGCTGATTGCGGTCGATCGGGCAGCCTCGGAGCTCGAAATCGACCGGAACATGATCGGAGATGGGGGTGGACGTGTCGAGGGTGGAGAGGAACGACGGGGTGGCGTAGACGATCCGCATGAGTTCTTCGACATCGCCGAAGTTGCGCAGGGCCTGGATACCGCCGGACGTGGCACAGGCGCCGATGGTGATCAGGAAGCGTGATTGGCGCCGCACCTCCTTGATCCGTTCCATGTCGCCGGCAGTGGTGATCGAGCCCTCCACGAGGGAGACGTCGTAGGGGCCCTCGACCGTTGCCCTGGTTGCTTCGAGGAAGTAGGCGATATCGATCTGTTCGGCGACGGCGAGCAGTTCGTCCTCGCAGTCGAGAAGGGTGAGTTGGCATCCGTCGCAGCTGGCGAATTTCCACACCGCCAGCGAGGGTTTCCGGTCGATCATCGGCTCCTCGCTTTCAGTACGGGATCCACCCGGCTCCAGGGCAATACCGGGCCGTCCTTGCATATGAACATCGGGCCGAGTTGGCAGCGTCCGCAGTGGCCGATGGCGCAGTGCATGTTGCGTTCGAGCGACACGAGAACGTTTTCGGCCGGGGTGCCGCGGTCGATCACGGCCTCGGCCGCGAACCGCATCATCACCTCAGGGCCGCACACGAACGCGATCTGGTTGGCGGGATCGGTATTCACGGCGGTGAGCAGTTCGGTGACTACACCGACATGGCCCGTCCAGTCGGGTGAGGCGACATCGACGGTGACTTCGACTTCCAGAGACTCCGCCCAGCTCTTTACCCGTTCTGGGTAGAGCAGGGTGTCGGGTGAGCGGTTACCGATCACGACCGAAACCTGGCCGAAATTCGCTCGGTCGCTGATGAGTTCGTCGACGAGGGGCCCCAGAGGCACGATGCCGAGGCCGCCGGCCACGACGAGTACGTCTCGTCCTCGAGCCCGAGCCAGGTTCCAGCCGGCGCCGAAGGGTCCTCTCACGCCGAGGAAATCGCCGACCTGTAGTGAGCACAGGGCATCGGTTACCGCGCCGACGTTGCGGATGGTGTGGACGAGATCGTCGCCGTCGAGGCCGGCCAGAGAGATAGGCACTTCACCGATTCCCGGCAGCCACAACATGTTGAATTGGCCGGGCTGGGGACGCGGCAGCGCGTTGTCGACCGGGCGCACGGTGAGGGTGGTGGTGTCGTCGAGGTCGGCTGTGGCGGCCACGACTCGATGGATCACCGGCACCATCGGCCCGGCGCCGTCGGTGGATCCGATGCTCACCGCATGGTCCTCATGAAGGGTCATGAAGAGCCCGTGTTGCCGTAGAGATCGAGGAGCCGCAGGCGGGTGGCCACCAGGCGGTCGCGGATGAGACCGGCGAACCGGGCATACAGAGCGAATCCCAGCTCGCTGTCGTGCTCGCACTTCTCGCGAAGGCGTCGGGCGTCGATCATCAGGGCGTCGGTGGGGGCGAGGGTGGTGGCATCGAAGGTCAGCCGGTGGGGAGGGAGGATCCACGACACACCGAGGACGTGGCCCGGGCCGAGGGTGCTGATGGTGACCGGATCGCCGTTGGGCGGTTGGACGCTGATCGCGACCCGGCCCTGCTCGATCAAGTAGAAGGAGTCGGCATCCTTGCCCGCGGTGAATACCTGCTCGAACTCGTCGAACCGCACCTCGGTGACGCATTCGGCCACTTCGGCCACCACCTTTGGGGCGAGGCTGGCGAACACCGAGTAGTCGCTGAGACGGGAGGCAAGGTCGGACATCAGGTCACCGTCGCATTCGTGGTGTTAGGGGCTTCGCCGGATTCGGAGCCAGAGCGAGCCAGGGCCGCAATCTCGGCGGTGAGGTCGATCCCGACGGGGCAGGCGGTGATGCAGCGGCCACAGCCCACGCAACCCGACATGCCGAACTGATCGTGCCAGGTGACGAGCTTGTGGAGGAGCCATTGGCGGTACCGCGAGCGGGTGGTGGATCGCACCGGTCCGCCGTGGACGCTGGAGAAGTCGGCGGTGAAGCATGAGTCCCACACGCGCCAGCGTTCGGCTTCCCCGGGGATCAGGCCGCTGGAGTCTTGGGTGGAGCTGCAGAAGCAGGTGGGGCAAACCATCGTGCAGTTGCCACACGCCAGGCATCGCTCGGCGACGTCGTCCCACCGCGGATGGTCGGTGTGGGCGGCAGCCGCCGGCGGGTCGCTGGGGGAGAGCGTGCGGCCCATGTGCTGCACGGCGTTGTCGTGGGCTGCGGCTGCGGCGGCGGTGTCGGCTTCGGTGGCGGGTCGGGAGTCGACCTCGGCAAGTAGGTTTGCGCCACGATCAGATCCGGAGTCGATCAGGAAACGGTGTTGGCCGTTGTCGTAGAGCTCGGCTACGGCCAGGTCGTAGCCCGCGTTGGGTGTTGGGCCGGTCTGCATCGAAGCGCAGAAGCAGGTATTGCCAGGGTGGGCGCACCCAGCGGCGACGATGAACGCGTCGGCTCGGCGAGCCGCGTAACCGGGGTCGGTAGCCGCGTCATCGAGGAAGACCTGGTCGAGGACATGCATCGCGGCGAGATCACACGAGCGCACACCGAAGAGGGCAACGGACGGGGCCGAGGGGTCGGGTAGCTCAACATCGATCCCGGCCTCGGTGCTTCGGGTGCGGACCAGCAGGGTGCGGGGCGGATGGAGGTATCGCTTCCACGAGTCGGACGGACTCGAGAAGGCGAACCGCTCCGGGGTGTCGGTGGCCGCCAACCGGTAGTAGCCGCCGTTTTGATCCTCGGTCCAGCCGATCGGGAGCTCGGCGCCGGACTCGATCTCGGCGGGAACGATCGTGCCGTCACGCACCGTCGGGGCGATGACGGTGCGGCCCGCGGCCCGCAGGAGACGCACGATCTCGTCGAGTCCAGCCGTGTCCACCACCCGGGTCATGGCTCGATCCTAGGTATCTGCCGTGGCCTCTGCCGGATCGGGGATGACAGCATATTGAGGCTCTGACCGATCATCGGGCGGCGGTCAGGCCGCAAGCTCGAAGGGCCCGGCTCGGTAGTCGATGTGAAACTCGCCATCGGCATCGGTGGAAAGGGTTGCGCCCCGGTCGTGGAGATCGTGGTGGCAGCGACTGCACACCAACGCCAGGTTGGTGATGTCGGTCGGGCCAAGAGGGTGCCAGGCCACGATGTGGTGGGCCTCGCATCGTGAGACGTCGGCACCACAGCCAACACAGCCCTTGTCTCGGGCGACGAGGGCTTTCCACTGGGCGACGGTCGCATGTCGGTGATCCCGGCCGACCCAGATCGGTCGGCCCGCCCCGTTGAACAGCACACCGGCGATTTCTGCGTTGCAGGCAAGCCGTTCGAGAACGTTCTGTGGGATCGCTCCGTGCCCGATCAGGTTGGCTGCACCAGTGGGGTCGTCGAGGGAGAGCCGGGTGAGGTCGGCGGAGATGATCAGCTGGGCCTTGGGGTGGGGGCGGCTCGTAGCGGCCTGCCCGGCGGCTTCCAGCATCACTGCTGACACTGCGTCGGCCATACGTTGTTCACGCGATCGCACCTCAGATGGCGTGCCTTCGCGGCCCCCGTCTTCGCGCCAGAACTCGTCGTACTTCTGCTGTATTCGCTTCTCGACCTGCTTGCCCGTGATGGGATCGAACTTCGTCAGCAGGCAGAGCAGGCCGTCGTCATCGGTCCACGACGATGCCTGGCGAAGTGTGTGCTGGCGGGCGAGTTCGTCGGCTCCGTTGTCGGGTTCGGCCTTGGCCGCGATCCACTCGCGGACGTACTTGCTGAACACGTCGGCCGGACACGACTGGGCCTTGTCGACCAGCTCCGAATCAGCCTGATCCGCTGAGATCTTCGCGGCGGCGCGGGTGAGGGTGAGGGCGTGTTCGCTGGTTATCTGCCCCGCGGACAATGCGGCCCCGGTGATCGGAAGCTCCGCCAAGCCCGACGCCAGCTGCGCGGTGGCAGATGCGCTTCGCGACGAAGTCCGCCCCACTGTGCGCAGCACACCCGCACCGTCGACCCCAGAATCGTCCAGATCATCGATGGCGAGGCAGAGCCGCGCCTCGAAAGCGGTGACTGCCGCCTTGAGTTCGGCCGCTGCCTTCACTCGGTTGCAGAGCTCAGGCCGACTGAGCCCACGGAGGTGGTCGCTCGCCATCTCCGTTTTCAGCCGCTCCGAGGAATCGAACATGTGACTACTGTATACGAACATACGTTCGCTCACAACGAAGAAAGGTAAACTTCTTGTCTCCTTCGATCAGCGCGGGTCGACCGGCATCTCGTCGGGTGGCAGGGGCACATTGGAGTCGAGGTAGCTGCGGAGCTTTTCGGCATCGCAGCCCGGGCAGAGCCACACCACCCTCATCGACTGGATCGAGAGTTGGGTGCCGCGGCTCTTGTCGAGGATCGCCTGGAGAGCGTCGCGCACATCGGTTCGGCCACAGGTCGGGCACCGGGGCGTGAAGTCCCGCTCCCACACGGCGCCGCACTCGCCGCAGGTGATGGTGATCGTGCCGTCGACATTGTCGCCTTGGAGGTTTTCGTCCTCTTCACAGTGGGGGCAGGCAACCAGCGGCATGAAATGAGCGTAGCGATGCGACTACCGTCGAACCCGATGAATGAACCGATGGTGAACGTGACGGGTCTCGACCACATCGTTTTGATGGTCGCCGATGTGGAGGCGAGCCTGGCGTTCTACTGCGACAAGCTCGGTCTGGAGGGGGAGCGACTGGAGCAGTGGCGGGCCGGGGAAGTGTTCTTCCCGAGTGTGCGTATCAACGAACACATCATCATCGATCTTTTCGCCGGTGAGCGCTCGGGCACGAATCTCGATCACTTTGCCCTTGCCGTAACCCCCGATACCGACCTGCGAGCCATCGCCGAGTCCGAAGATTTCGAGGTCATTACCTCGCCCGTCCCCAGATGGGGCGCTCGAGGCGATGGGCTCTCGTTGTACCTGCGCGACCCGGATGGCAACACGGTGGAACTGAAGCAGTACGAAGCCTGAATCGAATCTCGCTCAACCGCACTTGCAGTCGGCCACGTAGGCGACCTTCTCGTCGCGGGCCACCCTGGCCCGGCTGGCCTGGGCCTGCATCCCGGCGATGAACTGCTCGACCTCGGCGCGAGTGCCCTCCGATTCTTTGACGAGGTCGCCGTTGAACACCTTTTCGGCCGAGACACAGCCGGTGCATGTCCACACACCCTTCTGGCATTCGATGGTGCAGGTGCAGGTGACGGTGACCTTTCTCCGGGGAACCGTGATCTTCACGAAGTAGTAGTCGCTGAGTCCACCCTTGCGACGGGAGTTCGTCACTGCGTTCTCGAGCTCGTCGATGATGTGGGCCGCTCCGTGGGAGACGAAGCCGAGGTACCCCATCGGAATCTTCGCGACCACGGGCATCACCGGGACCTTCGAGACGAGGCCGAGAAAGGCGCCGATGCCGGTGAACACTCGCCTGATCCCGTCTAGCTCCTCCGAGCTGATTCGTTGGGGGCGGATCGACTTGTCCTCCACCTCGATCTCGCGTGACTCATCGAGTTCGAGGAACGTTTCGGTGCGTTCGACGGTCTTGGCGTTGGCGTCCTCGCCGCAGGGTTCGCCGACGCCGGCCTGGCGTGTGATCCAGGAGTCGGGGCCACCGGCGGCTGTGACGGCAGCCTTGCTCCGGCATTCGTCGCACGCCTTCTTCTTGGCCTCGGCGTCGCGGCGAGCATCGTCGGCCTTCTGCTTGGCATCATCGGCTTCCTGACGAAGGTCGCGAGCTCCGGTGGCCGCGTCGTCAGCTGCGTTGCGGGCGATTTCGGCGTCCGCATCGGCCTTCTGTTTGTCGTTGTCGGCCTGCTCTGCCTTGATGCGGGCCTGCTCGACACGGTCGACCTGATCTGCCTCCTCCTTTTCTCGAAGCTCCTTCCACTTCTCCGAATCGCGCAGCTCGGCCTTCTCGGCCTGTGCTTCTTGTTGGGTCTTGTCGCCGGCGGCCACTTCGTCGTCGATGCGGCTGCGTTCGCTTTCGACCCGATCGTGGTCGGCGCCGGTGTACTCGCGATCGCCACTGGCGGCGTAGCCCCCGCTGTGCTCGGGCGGGTTCTTGGCGTTGTCGTGGGCCCGGGCGGCGTCCTTGGCCGCCTTGTCGGCCGCCTCCGCCTTGCCCTCGCCGTCACTGACCTCGCCTTCCGCGGTCGCTGCTTCGCGCTCCGCCTCGGCGGCTGCTGTCTCAGCAGTTTCGGCTGCGGCCGTTGCCGCGTCCGCCTCTCTTTGAGCCTTGGCTGCGGCGTCACAGAGCTCCTGGCACGGGTCGTTCTCGGCGCCGACCGGAGGTGATGGATCGGGTTCGGTGGCCGAGGGCGGCGGGGCCATGTCGGCCGGCTTTCCGTCGAAGGCCGGCCGGTCCTCGGTGAAATCGGTCGCACCGTATCGAATGCTCGTCTCGTCGAACGATTCGTCGTCGGATCGCTCGCTGCGTTGCCTCGAACGGGCGAGCCAGACCAGTAGGCCGGCCAAGGCCACAAGGAAGGCTGCAAGAACCAGCCACAGCCCGAGGTTGCCACCGCCATCGTCTGACTCAGCGGTCCCTCCCGGTGTGGGGTCGTCGGCTGAGGCGGCGGTGTCCGGTGATTCCGTGGATTCGTCGGCTGCGGTGTCGTCGGTGGACGGGTCGGCGTCGGTGTCGGAGTTCGGTTCCTCGGTGGCGGAAGCAGAGTCTGCCGGTTCGGAGGGCGCGGCCTCGGTGTCGTCCGCGGGAGGGAACGGAACCCAGATCTCGGCCTGCCCTTCTGGCACGACCATGGCCGCGGGATTCTCGAAGGGGAGAGTGTCGAGCACCGTGCCGGTGACAGCATCTACGACGCTGACGCCGCCGCGGTGGCTGATCGCCAGAAGGCCGCTGGGTAGCACCGCCACGCCGACCGGTGCCTCGATGCCCTCGATGAGAGTGGGTTGGCCGCCCTCAGCGGGCCAGCACGACACATGGCTCTGTTCGAATTCGGGAATACACATCCCGAGATCGGGATGGAAGTCGGGATGGCCGCCACCTCCGAGGATGCCGGTGAAGGGTTGGAACTCGCCGGATTGGAAATCGAAGAGCAGGCCGAGCCCGTTCCATGTGGATACACCCAGGAAGGGTTCCCCGGCGGGTCCGTCGTCGATGATCACCAAGCCTGTGGGAGCACTCTCCAACTGCACGAGTAGTTCGACCTGGCCGGTGAGCAGGTCGACCTCCCACACGCTCTGATCACCGATCGTGGTGAACAGCACAGCCTGCTGATCGAGGGCGGCGACCCCCTCGGGGAAGTTCAGTCCTTCGGCCAGAACCTCGGATCCGCCATCGGGCGTGATGGCGATGAGTCTGCCTTCACCTGGGTTCTCCCCTGCTTCGGCGACCACCAGCAGCGACCCGCCCGCGGCGAGCGCGACGCCACGCGGATTGACGAGATCGGTGGCAAGGGCGATGGATGTGGCCTCATCGACGACGACCAATACCGCGCCGGCGCCTTGATCAACCACGATGATCGAGTCGGTGTCCTGTGCGGTAGCGGTTGTCGGTGCGACTGCGATGAGGAGAGCGACGGTTGCCGCCATCGCACCTCGGATTCGACCACGAATATTCACGGCGACCCCCAGACTTGTTCGTGTAACTGTACGCATCGGCTCGTTTCGCGTCTGGACAAGCCGTTCGCGTAGGGTCGCGCATGGCCGACGTTCCCGACTTCCGACACACGACGATCGAGAATCTCGTAAGCGAGGTGAAGGCGGGCAGGCTCAGCGCGACCGCGATGACCGAAGCGGCGCTCGAGCGAATCGAGCAGCTGAACCCCACACTCAATGCCTTCGTGGCGATCGACGCCGACGCGGCCCGCGCTCAGGCGACTGCGATCGACCAACGCATCGCCGGCGGAGAGGATGTCGGCTCGCTGGCGGGAATCCCGATCGGGGTCAAGGACCTCGCCACGGCTGCTGGGTTCCGAACCACCCGTGGAGCGATGCATCTGAAGGATGTCTCGGTGGCGGTCGAGGACGACACCGAAGTCGCCCGTCTCCGCGCCGCCGGTTGCGTCGTCATCGGCAAGACCAACACGCCCGAGAACGGCTGGCTGGGGGACACCTACAATCCGCTGTTCGGGCCGACACTCAGCCCGTGGGGCACGGGTCGATCGCCGGGCGGTTCCTCGGGTGGAACGTCGGCTGCGGTGGCATCGGGGATGGTGCCGTTGGGCACCGGTTCCGATGGTGGCGGTTCGATCCGGATCCCGTCGGCGGTCACCGGACTGTCAGGGTTCAAGCCCAGCCAGGGCCGGGTGCCCTCGGGGCCTTCGCCCATGGGTGCTGCGGACCTATCGACAGTCGGCCCGTTGGCCCGCCGCATCCGTGACGTTGCGTTGGCACTCGATGTGGTGGCCGGCCCAACCCCTGGGGATCTTCGGTCGCTCGATCGACTCGACGGTTCGTTTCGCGCCGCCTGCGATGAGCCGGCCGCGCCGAGGCGGGTGCTGTGGTGCCCGAGCGTGGAGGGATCCGCGGTCGACGACGAGGTGAGCGCCGTGTGTGAGGCCGCCGTCGACCAGATCCGCGCTGCGGGTGTGGAGGTGGTTGAGCAAGAGCCCTTCATGGTCGAATCGATCGACGCGTTCCTGATGTTGTTCTTCGGCGGGATGGTACCGCGGTATCGCGATCTCATGGGCACTCCGGCCTTCGACGAGGTCACTCCCGGTTTGCAGGCCCTGGTCGTCGGCACCGCCGATCGTCTTTCGGTGGAGGCACTCGAGGCGGCGAGGGTCACCGCCCAGATGTTGTCGGTTCGGTTGGCCGAGACGATGCGAGCTTTCGATGCTCTGATCAGCCCCATCGCGGTGGGTCAGACGCCGGTGAGCGAGCGCGATGGCACTATCAACGGTGAGTCGACACCAGCGTGGGTGGGTAACACCTACCCCTTCAATGTCACCCGCCGCCCGGCCGGCACGACCTGCGCTGGATTCACTGCCGACGGGATGCCGGTGGGCCTCCAGATCGTCGGCCACCAACTAGCCGATCTGCGCACGGTGGAGCTCACCGCCTGGGCCGAAGACCTCCTGGGCCTCGATCCCATAGCCCCCTAGGCGTATCCATCCATCCCTAGATCCGATATCGTCAGCGACCCCGGGCGATTAGCTCAGCTGGCTAGAGCGCTGCCTTCACACGGCAGAGGTCGAGGGTTCAAGTCCCCCATCGCCCACTAACAAAACCCCAGGTCAAAGACCATTTCCGAGCTCAGATCATCCACCGGGTCACATCCCATCCCATCCCTGCATCCCATCTGAATCAGATGGGATGTACTTTGGCCCTCATGAAGGGATCGGTTCGTCAACGGGCACGCGGCGTGTGGGAAGTGCGTGTGTATCGGGGCCGGGATCACGAGACGGGAAAGAGGCTTTACACGTCTCGGACTGTTCGTGGGTCGAAGCGCGATGCCCAGGCAGTCGCGAGAACGTTCGTTGAGGAGATCGAGAACGAACGCTGTCTGGCGTCGGAGGGGTCGGGGCTGGAGCTGACCTTTGGGGCGTGGCTCGAGCAGTGGTGGGAGCAGAAGGAGAGGTCCCTGTCGCCCTCCAGCGTTTCGCCCTGGCGCTCTGCCATCCGCAAGTACCTCCTGCCGCGGTTGGGTGAGACGGTCTTGTCTGAGCTTCGTGTTCGTCATCTTGAGGCGTTCTACCGAGAGCTCGTGGATGGAGGACTTTCGCCAGCACGCGTCCAGAAGATTCACACAGTGGCGTCGGTGGCGTTGAACGACGCGGTGCGAAGTGAGCTGATTGCTGTCTCTCCAGCGAACCAAGCCCGGGCTCCGAAGGGGCGGCGGGTGGAACCGAACCCTCCTACGCCCGAAGAAGTGGCGAAGCTTCTCGATGCGGCCGAAGCCGAGGATCCTGAGCTGTTCGTCTTCCTCGCCGTCGCTGCCAACACCGGAGCTCGAAGGGGTGAACTTTGTGCTCTGCGATGGCGCGACGTCAGCTTCGAGGGGAGCTTCGTTACTTTCGCCTCGGCCGTTGCCAAGGGAGGCGGTGAAGGTGCAGTCGTCCGGCGGACGAAGACGGGAGCGGTGACACGAGTCGCGGTCAGTGCGCGTGTACTCGGGATCCTCGAGACACATCGCGAGGGGCGTGTCGAGCTCATGGAAGGGCTTGGCCGAGCGTTCGACAGCACGGGTTTCATCTGGGGTCAAGACATCGAAGGGACGCGGCCGATCTATCCAGACACGGTTTCGGTTCGGTTCAGACGGCTTCGGAGCAGACAGGGCCTTGATCACGTCGAACTGCGGCAGTTCCGCCACTATGCGGCAACACAGCTGCTGTCGGCTGGTGTGGACGTTCGAACTGTTGCTGGCCGGTTGGGGCATTCACGCCCGGCCACCACGCTCGACCGTTACGCAGCCTTCCTCCCGGAGCGCGATCGCGAGGCGGCTGAAATTCTCGACGGGGTGCACAGATCCAAGTAGGCCGCCCTCCGGCGGCGGTGGATATCCCAGGTCCTGATCGCTCACCTTGTTGCCGATGTAAACCGGGGTGACCGCTCGGGGTTGAGCGTCAGCTCGTCGGGCGAGCGCTGTGGAGGAGTTGGTCGAGGGCGTGAGTGGGGACGACGATTCGTCGGCCGAGTCGAAGGGCTGGGATTGTTCCTGTGTGGACGAGTTCGTATGCGGTGGAGCGTGAGATGCCAAGCACGTCTGCGGCTTCGGTCACCGTGATGGTCGCCCGCTCGTGCGCACCAGCCCTGGGTGCGGCTGTCACGGTCGATGTGTTGTTCGCTGCGTGAAGATGTGTGACGTTCATCGGTCGGTGCCTGGTTCGATGGCCTTGACGCCGTGTGCGAGGCGGTCGCGGCTGATCCGGATCTCGTTGCCGATGCGAACTGCAGGTAGGCAGTCTTGGCCGAGGCCTCCAAGGTGGAGGCGGGCGAGCAGGGAGACGGTGCTTGTCTTGACCCTCAGATAGGTCGCGGCTTCGGCGATGGTCATCAGTTCGGGGTAGTCGCTCAGCGGCCGTGCAGCCAGCCGGGGCCGGCGCTTGGCAAGGGAACGGTCGCAGGAGTCGGGGCTCGGTGTTGTCGTCATGGCCCGACAGTCGCAAACCAGGGTTACTGACGGGTAGGCGCGCGGGTTACATCGGTCGATTTCTCGGTAACCAGCGGGTAGGCGCGACCGGGTTGCTCGAACCACCGGAGGTGCCGCTGTGCGGCACCTCCAGAAGCTCCTATGTGTCAAGGGGTTGGTGCTGGTCCTGGGAGACGTACCAATGATGGGCTTTGGGTGCGTGCTCCTATGAGGTCATTCCCAGGTCCGGCGGGGTTCGGGGTGGTCGACGGTTCTGCAGAAGGACACGCCGGGTGGCGGTCGTTTGTGTCTGGGGTCAGGCCACCTCGAGATCTTGGTCTGATTCAGGGGTTGAGGTCGTTGACGATGATGGGGTGGAGTTCGCGGGCGACGTAGCGTTTGAGGCAGCGCATGATTTCGCGTTTGGAGAGGCCTTCGGTGGTGCGTCGGGTGACGTAGTCGCGGGTGCGTTGGTCGTGGGACATGCGGGCCATGACGATGCGCCATAGGGCGTTGTTGGCGTCGCGGTTGCCGGCTCGGTTGAGGCGGTGTCGTTGGGTGTTTCCGGAGGAGGCGGGGAGCGGGTTGGTGCCGCAGAGCGCTGCGAACGCGGCTTCGCTTCTGAGCCGGTTGGGGTTGTCGCCCGCGGCGATGAGCAGGGCTGCTGCGGTTTCGGTGCCGACACAGT
>JAJCXY010000013.1 GCA_029263215.1 Acidimicrobiales bacterium | reverse complement strand
CATCAACTGGGGCTACGACGGCACCTACATCACCAACCCCAACATCCTCGACACCTGGCCTGGCAACATGACCAAGGCCGACACGCCGGTGCTGTCGCTGGCCGCGGGCCCCTGCTCGCTGCCGACGGCCACGCCCCAGCTCTTCGAGGTCGATCAGGTTTGGGCCGACGACGACAACCTGCCTGAGAACTGGACGATCTACGGCATCAACCTGGGCAGCCTGCCTGCCGGCACGCTTGACCCTGTCGCCGACCTGGAACTCGTTCCGGTCGATGTCACCCTTGGTGGTGTCACCATCGATCCAGTCGACATCACTGTCACCTTGCGCTCGGCGATCGACTCGCCCAACAACCTCTATTCTGAGATGGTCATCGACCTGTCTCAGTATGAGAACGACTTGACGCCTGGACCTCAGCAATTGAGCTTCGGGCAGGGCGCAGCCCCTGTGGATTCACCCACCAACACGATCACCTTCCACGTGCTCGGAACCGGCTACGACCTGAATGTCATCGAGGCAGCAGCCAGGGTCGGCGCCCACGACAAGGTGATCCAGGACGCCATAGAGGCAGCTGACACCGCAGGTGATGGCGCACTCGTGGTGGTTCCCACCGGCACCTACCGTGAGTCGGTCGTGGTGCACGAGGGCATGGTCATCCAGGGCCACGGCTCGGGGGGCATCGTGGGTGTTCCCACCGAGCAGGGCCCCATCCTCCAGGTGGAGACACCCTTCGCCCAGTTCACGGGCTCTGTGGTCTCACCGTTCGGCGCCCTCCTCGACAACAACATGTTCGGCCCGTGGGAAACGCTCGTGAGCGGACTCACCTGGGACGGCAACCAGAACGTCGAGGTCGGCCCTGCCTTCCAGTTCCTCATGGAGGCCAGTGACGCCTACACCAATTTCCAGCTCGACGGCTTCGGTATCACCGGCGGTCGCGCTCAGAACGGTGCTGTGCATGTAAACGGTCATGCTGATGATCTGGTGATCTCCAACATGGCGATCCAGGCCAACAACGCCAGTGAGGGCGGCGCCGCTATCAACCTCGGTGTCCACTCCAGTGGCTACTACGACGCAGCCGGCACCGGCTTCGGTCACATCAACGGCCGGGTCGTACCCGTGACCGGTGGTCCGATCGGTCCGGGAACCGAGGCAGATGCCAGCAACGACAACCTGGTGATCCGTGACAACCGGATCCTCCAGAACGGCGGCACCAGCCTCGCCGGTGGTGTCGGCATCTTCAACGGCAACAACGCCTACTCGTTCCACGACAACAGCGTGTGTGGCAACTACAGCGCCGAGTACGGCGGTGGTCTGAGCCAGACCGGTAGCGCCAGCGGCACGATCGCCGACAACACCTTCGAGAGCAACGAATCGTTCGACGAGGGTGGCGCCATCTTTGTCGGTGGCGAGATCTCGGCGGGATCGCCCGTGGGCGACGGCATCGGTGATGTCACCATCGAACGCAACCAGGTCTTCCACAACCTGTCCGGCGATGATGGTGGCGGCATCATGGTGCTCCACGCCCTCGATGATCCGATCACGATCATCAACAACTTCATCGGCAACAATGTTGCGACCGACCTCGGTGGCGGTATCCATCTGGGCAACGCAGGCGTGGCCAACGTGTCTCACAACACGATCGCCAACAACCTGTCGACCAACTCCGCCGAAGACGCGGGCGGCTTCGCTTGCAGCGGGAGCAGTTGTGCACGGGCCGGTGGCCTCACCACCCAGCCCCACAGCGCTCTGTATGTTCCGGTCGACGCCGGTGATCCGGGCTTCTCGGATCCGGTGTTGGAGAACAACATCTTCTGGAACAACCAGGCCGGGTTCGTGCAGGCAGGAGCTGCAGGTGACGAGGGCAACATCGTGCAGATCGCCGCTGGAGTCCCCGACATCGGGGTCTACGAGGGCACTGTCGACATGGCACCCGGGATGCTCCTCAATCCGGAGAACTCGACTCTTACCGAGGTCTATGCCGGTGGAACCAACAACATCTTCGGTGTCGATCCGCTCTTCGTGCTCGACCTGCGTATCGAGATCCAGAGCCAAGCGGCTCCCCAGCTCGGTCAGTTGGCCAACATCACGATCGTCTTCCCGGCTGTCACACCGATCGAAGCGAGCAACTACCACCTGGCCTCGGCTGCCTCACCGGCTGTCGACCTGGCCAGCATCGGTGTCACCGACTTCGACATCGATGGTGAGTTGCGAGATCTCGCCGCTCCCGATTCGGGTGCCGACGAGTTCGGTGCCGGCGGTGGTGGCCCAGTGCCGCTGAGCGCCCTGATGGTGTTCTCCACCACGTGGGGCCAGAACCCTGCCGGTGTCTTCGATCATGATGCCCAGCAATGGACCTTCACCGGAGACTCCACGATCCTCGATCACAACGCTCCCAATGGCGGTAACCCGCCTGCCAACGCCGATATCGACGGCATCCATGCTGTGACGAGCACGGAGTTCTACGTGTCCTTCATGGCGAACAACGTGTCGCTCTGGAACGACGCCAATACCAACGTCAACGCGCCGGACCTCACCAATGTCGACGATGAGGATATCGTGTCCTACAACTCGGTCACCGGTATCTGGGCTCTGGTCGTTGATGGCAGCGAGTTCGGCCTCAATGGTGGTAGCCGCGACATCGATGCCCTGCATCGCATGGACAATGGCGACTTCCTGGTGTCCTTCGCCGGCATAAGCGAAGGCAACCCCAACGGCGACATCAGGGGTCAGGTCACCCTGCCCACGGCCAACGGTTCGTCGATCTTCCAGGATGAGGACATCCTGAGGATGACGGCGGTTCCGGTCACCGGCACCAACGGCGCCGGAACCATCATCGATGCCACCTTCAGTCTCTACTTCAGCGGGGCCTCAATCGGCCTCAACGAAGACGGTGGCACCGGCGACGTCGACGGTCTCGCTCTCATGGATGGGGAAAGCACCCTGCTGATCTCCACCAAGGGAAGCAACGAGATCGGAGGCCTCGGGCAGGTCCCCGACGAGGACGTGGTGGCTTGTATCAATGTCACACCCGCCGGAGTCGGAGGATTCCCAGACCTGGTCACCTGTGATCCACCGACCGGGGATGGAGCCACCGTGTACTTCGACGGCAGCACCCATTCGCTCCACACCAACAACGACGTCAACGCCGTCTCCGGCCCGTTGGCCAACTGAGCGGGGGGCAGGACCAATGAACGAACACATCAACGAAAAGGGCCAGGAGGCCGCCATGAGTTCGCAGACACGAAGCCGTTTCGGGCGCCGTGACTTCCTCCGGAGGGGTGCCGTCCTCGGAGCGGCAGCCGGTACCGGAACCGCCGTGGGAGGTGCCCTGCTCACCAATACGGCGAGCAGCGCGCCCGGTGGCGGTCTGGCTCAGCCCGGGCCATTGAGCCCATCGGTTGACTACAGCGTGATGGGTGGGGTCAGGCTCATGGTGACCGACGGGTGGTTCTCTTTCCCCGGTCGCCGCCACGACACCGGCACCCCGCTCTACGGCTTCGGCTTCCGGGCGCTCGACAACATCGACCTGGCGGAAGATGACGGCGAGCTCGATGTGAACCCCGGCGTCTTGATCGACAAGTACAAGGGCTTCATGCATTGGTCTTCGCCCACCATCATCGGTGAGGAGGGCGTGGAGTTCGCCATCGTCGTGACCAACCTTGGCTTCATAGCCCGCCCCGACCTTGACGACTCCCACACCCTGCACTGGCACGGCTTCCGCAATGCCACCGCAGTGTTCGATGGTGTTCCCGAGACGAGCATCGCAGTGCCGAGTGGCCGTGATCTGCCCTACTTCTTCGATCCAAAGGTGCAGAACCCGGCCCAGCCCAAGGGCTCGGCCGGCACCTACATGTATCACTGCCACTTCGAAGATGTGGAGCATGTGCAGATGGGCATGACGGGAATCGTGTTTGTGGAGCCTCGTGACATGTGGTTCCAGCCCGACGGCGTTACCAACTGGGAAGACAGTTTCGAGGTACCAGCGGGCCCGACCACCCAGCCCTACGGCCGCCAGAAGGTGGCCTACAACCTCACCAACGGTGATGGTGTGGCTCACGGTATCGATGTGTCGTTCCAGCGAGAGTTCGCCCTGCTGATGAACGAGATCGACACCAGGCCCCATGATCTGCTCGAGGCGGTGCAGGACTTCGTCTGGACCGACTACAAGGCCGATTGGTGGAACATCAACGGACGGTCCTACCCCGACACCGTGGTGCCCCAGATCATCCCGACCGAGGTGGCCGACGCTACCTCCGGTACCAACGCCTACCCGGAGACAGCCGACATGCCGGCCGATTTCGGGCTCGCTGGAGGGCCCGGCGCCAACAGCACGGTCACCGACATCGAGGCCGAAGGCCAGATGCGCTGGCAGCCCAATTCATCGCTGGTTCAGTGCATGGAGGGCGAACGGGTCCTGTTGCGCATAGCCAACCTGGGTTATGAGGTCCACTCGATCGAACTGGTCGGATGCAGCGACCTCGACGTGGTCGGCCACGATGCTTCCCTTTTGGTGAGCTCCGACGGCACCAACGGCCTCAACTATGTTGCACGCCGCATCGAGCTCGGCCCGGGTGAGTCCCGCGATGCGATCTTCACCGCACCGGCCTTCGACTCCAACCCCGATGTGGTGGTGGACGACGTCCTAGCCGCAAGGGTCCAAGAGGCCCCGGGCATGACCCGAAAATTCAACCGCTACATCCTCCGAAGTCGAAACAACCACCGCAACACCAACGGTGGTGAGGTGTTCGGCGACGGGCCCAGCTATGCCGGCCTTAAGGACACCTACGGCGGCATGGTCACCGAAGTCTGGGTCTACCCCAGCTCTGGTCAGCTCGGGAGTGCCGAGCTGCCCGACCAGGTATTTCCCAACGAAACCTACCCGACGCTGGTTGTGCCAGCCGGCCACGTCTGAGGAGCTGAGAGACGATGCGAACACGTATCCGAGCAAAATTCGCAGGGGTTCTCGCCCTGTCGCTCGCCGCTGGCGGGCTAGCCGCGGCCCTCACTGGTGCCGAAACGGCCAGTGCTGCCCACAGCGGCACCAGCGTTGTGTGCAACGATGGGGCGCTGGGCTCGAACTTCGGCGCCACGCCGGCGATCGAGTACGACATGGAGGCTCGCGATGGCTACATCGAGATGCCCGATGGCAACACGGTCTACACCTGGAGCTTCGCCGAAGTAGGCGACGCCTTTCAGTTCCCCGGCCCCAACCTGTGCGTGAGCCAGGGCGACGTGGTCAGGGTGAGGTTCCGCAACCCGAGTGATCTCGACAATCTCACCGGTGGTATCCCGGCCCAACTCACCTCGATCGTGTTCCCCGGCCAGACCGGCGTGACCGCGAGCGGGGGCCAGGGTGGCCTTCTCACCAACGAGGTGAGCCAGTCCACCACGATCACCCCCGATTACGTCACCTATGAGTTCACGGCGACGAATGCGGGCACCTACATGTATGAGTCGGGAAGCGATCCGGCGGTGCAGATCCAGATGGGTATGTTCGGTGGCCTGGTGGTGTATCCCACGGGACCGACCGGCCACGCCTACGCAGAAACAGGCCTGACCGATCGCTACGCCTACGACACCGACCATGAGTACCTCCTGTTGTTCCACGAGATCGATGCCGCCCTCCACACCGAGGTCGAGTTGCTCGCCTGGGGCTCAGCCAACGGAAATGTGGTTCTCGAGAACTACGACCCGTCCGCCCGTCACAGCCGGTACTACACGATCAACGGCCGGGCTTTCCCCGACACGCTCGCACCCAACAACACCCCAGTGCTGATGAACCAGCCCTACAGCTCGCTGGTGAGCATCAACGCCGACGATCCCGACAATCGGGTCGAGAACTATGGTGTTGGGGGCTACGACCAGCTCCCCTCGCTAGTGCGCTACGGAAACGCGGGGCTCGACAACCACCCCTTCCATCCCCACGGTGACACCCTCACCCTGATCGGTCAGGATGGCCGGACCCTTCCCGACGAGATCGACGCCTTCACCAAGACGGTGGCCTCAGGTCAGACTTACGACCTGCTGGCCGGCTGGGAAGACGTGGAGGCCTGGCAGGAGATTGGCACCCCCGAGGGCATCATCCTCCCGATCCTCGACAACACCATCTTCAAGGGCGGCGTCAGCTTCTACAGCGGCGATCCGGCCCTGGGTGGTCAGGAACAGCAGCTTCCCGTGGATGTCACGACCTTCACGGTGTGTGGCGAGTACTACTTCCCCTGGCACAGCCACGCACTCAACGAGATCGTCAACTTCGACGAGGCCTTCGGCGGAATGTTGACCCTCTGGAGGGTTGATCCCCCCAAGGTGAACATCGGCGGAAACTGGGTTGGCCGTCCGGAGTGTGGCTGACATGAACTCATCGACCGCGAGAAAGCACGGAGCCATGAAAGACGGATCCATGACAAGCAAACGACACGGCTCGCTCAAGCGCCGCATCGCCATGTTGGCCTCGGCCGCAATGCTCGCCAGCGCGGCAGCGGTGGGCATCAGCGTCACCACGGCCGCGGCCGCGGAGCAGAAGGTGATCTGCGCCAAGAACGGCTCGGCCACGATCCGCAATCCCGATCGTTTCGCCGACCCTGCCAACCAGCCGCCGACTAGCGCGGTGCCCTTCCTCGGCTTCGTCGAGGTCTCCACCGAGGCAGCCTGCCTCGGCGCTGTGCCTCGATTTGGTGACCCGACCCCCATCCGGCTCGAAGCCGGGCTGGCCTACGATCTGGTGCTCGTCAACGACACGGGCCGCCAGATCAACCTCAGCGCCTCGGGCCTGTTGGGCACACCGGATCTTGTCGGTACCGACGACACGACCCCGGCCGGCGATGGCACGTGGGCGACAAGGACCTACACCGGCGTCACCCCGTCGGTTCC
>JAJCXY010000012.1 GCA_029263215.1 Acidimicrobiales bacterium | reverse complement strand
GCCTTGCACCTGACCACGGCGGGAATTGATATCGCCGACGACGTCGCCGAGATAGTCGTCGGGGGTGACGACTTCGACGCCCATCATGGGCTCCAGCAGAACCGGCTTCGCCTTGCGAGCTACCTCGCGGAACCAGGCGTTGCCGGCGATCTTGAAGGCCATCTCCGACGAGTCGACGTCGTGCGTCTTGCCGTCTTCGAGGGTGACCTTGATGTCGACGGTGGGGAAACCGGCGAGCACGCCATTGCTCATGGCTTCTCTGACACCTTCGCCCACAGGCTTGATGTATTCCTTGGGGATCGAACCACCGGTGACCTTCGATTCGAACTCGTACCCCTTGCCGGGGTTGGGCTCGAGCGTCGCGCTGATCACCGCGAACTGACCGGTGCCACCGGTCTGCTTCTTGTGGGTGTAGGTGTAGTCGTCGACGATCTTGGTGATGGTTTCGCGGTACGCCACCTGGGGCTTGCCCACGGTGGCTTCCACCTTGAACTCGCGCATCATTCGGTCGACGAGCACCTCGAGGTGGAGTTCGCCCATACCGGCAATGATGGTTTGGGCGGTTTCCTCGTCGGTGCGCACCTGGAAGGTGGGGTCCTCCTCGGCGAGAGCCTGGAGGGCCTTGCCCATCTTCTCCTGATCGACCTTGGTCTTGGGTTCGACCGCCACATGGATCACGGGGTCGGGGAACTCGAGGTTTTCCAAGGTGATCGGGTTGGCGGGATCGCACAAGGTGTCGCCGGTGCGGGTGTTCTTGATGCCGATGCCCGCGGCGATGTCGCCGGTGTAGACGGCGTCCTTGTCGACGCGGTCGTTGGCGTGCATTTCGAGAATGCGGCCCACTCGCTCCTTGTTGGCAGTACGAGTGTTGAGAATCTGATCGCCCTTGTTGAACATGCCTGAATACACCCGGAAGTAGGTGAGGCGGCCGACGTGGGGATCGGTGGCGATCTTGAACGCGAGCGCCGAGAAGGGCGCATCGTCGCTGGCGTCACGGGTCATCTCGGCGCCGCTCTTCGGGTTTTCTCCGGTGACCGGGGGAACGTCGACCGGTGAAGGGAGGAAGTCGACGACAGCATCGAGAAGGGGCTGGACGCCCTTGTTCTTGAACGCGGTGCCGTTGAGAACGGGGACGACGCCGTTTTCGAGGGTGCCCATGCGAATGGCAGCCTTGAGTTCGGCCTCGGAGATCTCCTCGTCCTCGAGGACCTTCATCATCAGCTCCTCGTCCTGGTCGGCCGCGACCTCCAGCAGCATGGTGCGGTATTCGTCGGCCAATTCGACGAGCTCTTCGGGGATGTCGATCTCGTCCCAGCTGGCACCGAGATCCTCGCCCTGCCAGACGAGGGCCTTCATCTTCACGAGGTCGATGACACCCTGGTAGCCGCTCTCCGCACCGATCGGCAACTGCAACACAGCGACGTTCTTGGTGAGGCGATCCTTTATCGAATCCAGTACGAAGAAGAAGTCGGCTCCGGTGCGGTCCATCTTGTTGACGAAGCACATGCGGGGCACGTTGTAGCGGTCGGCCTGGCGCCAGACGGTCTCGGTCTGGGGCTCGACACCGGCCACACCGTCGAAGACGGCCACCGCGCCGTCGAGCACGCGAAGCGAGCGCTCGACCTCGACGGTGAAGTCGACGTGGCCCGGGGTGTCGATGATGTTGATGCGGTGATCGTTCCAGATGCAGTGGGTGGCCGCGGAGGTGATGGTGATACCACGCTCCTGCTCCTGCTCCATCCAGTCCATGGTGGCGGCGCCATCGTGGACTTCGCCGATCTTGTAGGACCGGCCGGTGTAGTACAGGATGCGTTCGGTCGTGGTGGTCTTACCCGCATCGATGTGGGCCATGATCCCGATATTGCGGGTCTTGGCGAGGGGGGTTCGCTTCTCAGCCATGGGGTTTCCTCAGGTGAATGGATGGTGCGAGAACGCACCACGACCGGGCGCAGATTTCCTCCGAAGAGAAGGGCCCGGTCGAAAAAGTGTAGGTGTACTCGGAAGTCGAGCGGCGTGGGCCGCGCGCTACCAGCGGTAGTGGGCGAAGGCCTTGTTGGCCTCTGCCATTTTCTGGAGATCTTCACGGCGCTTACAGGAAGCACCGATGCCGTTGCTGGCATCGAGAATCTCGTTGGCGAGACGCTCGGCCATGCTGCGTTCACGACGGCCACGCGAGAAGCTGACCATCCAGCGAATGGACAGGGTGGTGGCACGGCGGGGACGAACCTCCACCGGCACCTGGTAAGTGGCGCCGCCGACACGACGGCTACGAACCTCGAGCTGGGGACGCACGTTGTCGACAGCCCGCTTGAGCGTCGCGACCGGCTCCGCGCCGGTCTTTTCTTCAACGATGTTCAGCGCGTCGTAGACGATGCGTTCGGCGGTGGAGCGCTTGCCGCGCTGGAGCACCTTGTTGATGAACTGGGTGACCAGAACCGACTTGTGGATCGGGTCGGGCTGGATGTCTCGGCGAGTAGCCGGACCTTTGCGCGGCATGTCAGCTGTCCTTCTTCACGCCGTAGCGGCTACGGGCCTGCTTGCGATCGCGCACACCGGAGGTGTCGAGGGTGCCGCGAACGATCTTGTAACGCACACCGGGAAGGTCCTTCACACGACCACCACGAACCAACACGATTGAGTGCTCCTGGAGGTTGTGGCCCTCACCGGGAATGTAGGCGGTGACTTCAGTGCCTGAAGTGAGACGTACACGGGCGACCTTACGAAGAGCGGAGTTGGGCTTCTTCGGGGTGGCTGTGTAGACGCGGGTGCACACTCCACGGCGCTGCGGTGCGCCCTTCAGCGCGGGTGTGGCTTCCTTGCGGCGCCGGGTCTGGCGGCCCTTGCGGACCAGCTGGTTAATCGTGGGCACGAATAATCCTTCAGGTAAAAGTTCTTGCGGAGATTGCCGACATGGCGAGGCACATTGCTCGCGCGTCAAGGCCAGCAGAAAAGCATACGACCCCAATGCGGGAACCTCAACCCGCGCGGCGCCGAGATCGAAATTGAGGCGGGTTTCATACCCACACGGTCGGGATCCGCCTCATTTTCGGAGGGTTTGGGACCGACTAGCTGGTTTTGCCGCCCGGATAGGCGATCACGTCGCCCCCACCGGTGTCGGCGCGGCCCGCGAGCCACTCGGCAAGATCCTGTTCCTCGTCGCCGGAGCTGTAGTACTCCATCGGCTCGTAATCAGGAGCGTTGGTGCGAATGTTGCGGTATTCGGGCATGCCCGTGCCGGCCGGAATCAGCTTGCCGATGATGATGTTCTCCTTGAGGCCGTACAGGGAGTCGCTCTTCGACTCGATCGCGGCTTCGGTGAGAACCCGGGTGGTTTCCTGGAACGACGCAGCCGACAGCCAGGAGTCGGTGGCCAGCGATGCCTTGGTGATGCCCATCAACTGGGGACGACCCTCGGCCGGCTTGCCCCCCTCCTCCACAACCCGACGGTTGGTGTCGGCGAACACCTTCTGATCGACCTGATAGCCGGGCAGGAACTCCGTGTCTCCAGGTTCGGAGATCAGAATTCGCTTGGTCATCTGGCGAACGATCAGCTCGATGTGCTTGTCGTGGATCGACACACCCTGGTCGCGGTACACCTTCTGGACCTCGTTGACGAGGTACTCCTGGGTGGCACGCACGCCCTTGATCTCAAGTAGTTCCTTGGGATCGCGGGCGCCTTCGACCAGAGCGTCTCCGGCCTTGACCTCTTGGCCATCGGTGACCTCGAGACGAGCGCCCGAGGGGATCGTGTAGGCATCCTCTTCGCCATCATCGGCGACAACGAGAACCTCACGCCCACGACCATCGTCTTCTCCAACGCGCACCACACCGGAGGTGCGGGCCAGGGTGGCCTTGCCCTTCGGGGTGCGGGCCTCGAAGAGCTCCACCACGCGGGGGAGACCGCCGGCGATGTCTTGAGCACCAGCAACACCACCAGTGTGGAATGTACGCATGGTGAGCTGGGTACCCGGCTCGCCGATGGACTGGGCGGCAATAACGCCGACCGCCTCACCGAGCTGGATCTTTCCACCGGTGGCCAGCGACATGCCGTAGGACTTGGCCGAGATGCCGAACGCGCTGTCGTCGGTGAGCGGCGAAAGCACCCTCACCCTGGTGACAGCTTCGTCGTCGCGCAACGTCTCGAGTTCGTCGTCGCCGATCATCGTGTCGCGAGACATCACCGTGCCATCGGCAAGGGTGACATCGTCGGCCAACACCCGACCGAAGAGCTTGCTCTCGATGTGGGTGCGCTTGTTGGCGGTGTCGGCGGTGACGTCCTCAATCCAGATACCACGGATCGTGGGCCGGTCGAAGGGATCCTCATCGTTGATGATGAGTTCCTGGGCGACGTCGACGAGACGACGGGTGAGATAGCCCGAGTCGGCGGTACGCAGCGCCGTATCGACGAGGCCCTTACGAGCACCCGGCGTGGCGATGAAGTATTCGAGCATCTTCAGACCTTCACGGAAGTTGCTCTTGATCGGACGCGGAATCATGTCGCCACGAGGGTTGGCCACAAGGCCACGCATGCCGGCGATCTGACGCACCTGCATCATGTTTCCTCGAGCACCGGACTGGATCATCATGTTGACCGGGTTGAAGTCGTCGGCCTCGAGGCCTTCCTTCATTCGGTTGGTGACCTCCTCGGTGGCCTCGGACCAGACCTCCACCTCCATCTGGCGGCGCTCACCATCGGTGATGATGCCGCGACGGAACTGCTGCTCGATCTTGTCGGCCTGCTTCTCGTGGCGATCGAGAATCTCCGCCTTCTCAGACGGAGTGGCCACATCGTCGATCGAGACGGTGAGTCCCGATTGCATGGCGAAGTGGAAGCACATGTCCTTGATCGCATCGAGGCTGAGGGCGACGGCCTGCTTGTCGTAGCCACGCGCGAGCGTGTCGACTATCGCACCCATCTCCTTCTTGTCGATGCGGGCGTTGACGTAGGGGTACTCCGCAGGCAGGGTTTCGTTGAAGAACACCCGGCCCACCGTGGTGGACTCGTACTGGGCGGCCTCGCCGTTGGCAGGGCTCACCATGAGGTCGGGCACACGGAACTGGATCGGTGCGTGCAGAACCACATCGCCGCGCTCATAGGCCGCGTGGAGCTCATCGGTGTTGCGGAAAACTCGACCCGCTCCGGTGGCATCCTCCACCAATTCGGTGAGGTAATAAGCGCCGATGATCATGTCCTGGGTAGGAGTGACCAGGGGGCGGCCGTTGGACGGGCTGAGCACATTGTTGGCGCTCAGCATCAGCACCCTGGCCTCGGCCTGAGCCTCTGCCGACAGGGGCAGGTGGACAGCCATCTGGTCGCCGTCGAAGTCGGCGTTGAAGGCGGTGCAGACGAGGGGGTGCAGGTTGATGGCCTTGCCCTCGACCAGCACGGGCTCGAAGGCCTGGATACCTAGACGATGCAGGGTCGGCGCTCGGTTGAGGAGGACCGGATGCTCCTTGATCACGTCTTCGAGGACGTCCCAAACCTGGGGCTTGCGCCGTTCGACCATGCGCTTGGCCGACTTGATGTTTTGGGCCAGCTCGGCATCGACCAGCTTCTTCATGACGAACGGCTTGAACAGCTCGAGCGCCATGATCTTGGGGAGGCCGCACTGGTGGAACTTGAGGGTGGGTCCGACCACGATGACCGAACGGCCGGAGTAGTCGACGCGCTTACCCAGAAGGTTCTGGCGGAAGCGGCCCTGCTTGCCCTTGAGCATGTCGGACAGCGACTTCAAGGGACGGTTGCCCGGACCGGTGACGGGACGGCCGCGACGGCCATTGTCGAACAAGGCGTCGACGGCTTCCTGGAGCATGCGCTTTTCGTTGTTGACGATGATCTCGGGGGCACCAAGATCGAGAAGCCGCTTCAGGCGGTTGTTGCGGTTGATCACGCGCCGGTAGAGATCGTTGAGATCAGAAGTGGCGAAACGGCCACCGTCGAGCTGAACCATCGGCCGCAGCTCCGGCGGAATCACCGGCACGACATCGAGAATCATCGCCCGCGGCTGGTTGATGCGACGACCGTGCTCATCGCGACGGTTGAACGCGGCGACGATCTTCAGGCGTTTGATGGCCTTCTGCTTACGCTGGGCAGACAGACCCTTCACCCCTTCGGGGGGATCGATCTGGGCCCTCAGCCTCACCTCTTCATCGTCGAAGTCGAGCGACTCCACCAGGCGAGCGATGGCATCTGCACCCATCCCGCCCTCGAAGTAGTCGCCCCAACGGTCCTGCAGCTCACGCCACAGCATCTCGTCTTCGAGGATCTGGCGGCCGAACAAGCTCTTGAACTCGTCCCACGCCCGATCGAGGATCTCCATCTCGAACTCGAACTGCTCGCGAATCTCCGCGAGGTCCTTCTCCGCGGCACGACGAGCGGCCTTGAGCTCGGATTCCTTGGCGCCGTCCTTCTCGAGACCGGCAAGCTCCTTTTCGAGCTCCTCGCTACGGCGCGCGAGATCGAGCTCCATGTCCTTGTCGATGGCTTCGCGCTCGCCGATCACTTCGGCTTCAAGGTTGGGAAGATCCTCATCGCGACGTTCCTCATCAACCGAGACGACGAGGTTGGCAGCGAAGTAGATCACCTTCTCGAGCTGCTTGGCCTTCAACTCCTCCTTGGGCTCGGTGCCCATGAGGAGGTAGGCGAGCCAGGAGCGGGTGCCGCGGAGATACCAGATGTGAACGGCCGGCGCGGCGAGCTCGATGTGGCCCATCCGCTCGCGACGCACCTTCGATCGGGTGACCTCGACACCGCAGCGCTCACAGATGATGCCCTTGAAACGCACCCTCTTGTACTTGCCGCAGGAGCACTCCCAGTCCTTGGTGGGACCGAAGATCTTCTCGCAGAAGAGTCCGTCCTTTTCGGGCTTGAGGGTGCGGTAGTTGATGGTTTCCGGCTTCTTGACCTCGCCGTTGGACCACATACGGATGCTGTCCGCGGTGGCGAGCCCGATCTTGAGGTTGGAGAAATCGTTGACGTCAAGCATTTTCAGTCCTGTCCTGCTCTTGTCGGGGCTCAGACTCGGGCCGCACGAGCGGCGGCACGGGCGGCGTCTTCTTCGTCGGATCCACGCTCGGGCCGCTGGAGATCGATCCCCAGCTCCTCGACCGTGCGGAA
>JAJCXY010000011.1 GCA_029263215.1 Acidimicrobiales bacterium | reverse complement strand
CGGTTGGCCGACGACACCGGATGTGTTGCTCATGTTCTCGACGTTCGCGATCGCTATGCGGTTGCCGGGCTCGGGGAGGAAGTGCCCGCCGATGTGCTCGTGAACAATGCGGGAATCGGTCGGGCCATGGGCTCTCTGCTCAGCGCCGAGGTCGACGACATCGAGCGCACGATCGACACCAATGTCACCGCCGCGATCCACATGATCAGGGTGCTGCTCCCGGGAATGGTGCAGCGTGGTCGTGGGCACATCGTCAACATGAGTTCGGTGGCAGCGCTCTATCCGCTGTCCTCAGCTCTCTACGGAGCTTCGAAAGGGGCGATCCACAAGCTCAGCCGAGATCTTCGTCAGGACCTGACGGGGACGGGCGTGCGGGTCACCGAGATAAACCCGGGGCGGGTGACAACCGAGTTCTACGACGTGGCGGTCGACGACGCGGCTCAGAGAGCAGCCCTGACCGATACCGGCATCGAGGAACTCACACCGGTCGACGTCGCCGATGCCGTCCTCTATGCCCTCGACGCTCCATGGCGGGTCAACATTTCGATGATCGAGATAGCGCCCACCGAACAGACTTTCGGGGGTGCGCAGCTGATTCCCGTCAGACCTCCTCAGGAGGGCGACTGAACCGAGCGGGCGAACGCGGCGATCTCGATGGCGACCTCGTCGGCTTGCTCCCAAACCAGCATGTGCCCGGCCCGGTGATGGTTGGCCTGTCGCGCGTGCGGGGAGAGCCTCACCACCGCTCCACTGTTGGGGGCGGGCACCATGCGGTCGGCTCGGCCGGTGACTACGAGGATCGGGACTTCGATCTCGTGTAGTCGGCTGGTCACTTCGTAGCCCGCCAGGCCGAGGGTTGCCCCCTGGCGAGTGCTTTCCGAGCAGCGGCCGAACGAGGCCAGAGCCGAGTCGACCATGAAGAGGCTGGGTTGGGGGCCGAATGCGGTTAGGCCGGCGATGAGCCGGAGTTGTTGGGGTTTCTCGGTGAGCCTGGATGGGATGGGAACGACCGCTGTCTTGAGCAGGGCCCGCTGCCAACTTGCCGCGAGTGATGTCGGTGCCGCCACCGGCACCAGGCCACTGACACGGTTCATCGCGTCGTGGCCTTCGGTGGCGAGGGTGAGCGATGCGATACCGCCCATGGAGTGCCCTACCAGGACGGCATCATCGATCTCGAGAGCGTTCAGCACAATGGCGAGATCAGCGGCTTGGCGCCGGGCCCCGAATCCCGCGGTGCCGACGGTGGAGCCACCATGGCCCCGTTGATCCACGCCGGTCACCGAGAAGCCATCGGCAACGAGACGTTCCGCTATGGGTCCGAGGTCGTCGATGCTCGAGGTGAGTCCGTGAACCAGCACGACGCGTGGGCCCGATCCGGCTGTGACGGTATGGACTTCGGCTCCATCGTCGGTGTCGACCCGGACCACCTCGCCGGCGGGAAACCGGGGAGGGCGACCTTCGAGCGGATCACAGGCGCTCGCCCAGCCGTCTATCGTCCGCCGCTTCGCTACGCGGGCGGCAAGTGTCAACCCGCTGGCGATTGCAGCCACGGTGAGGCTCTTGCGGGTGGCGGGCTTCATCGTTTGACTCGCGTTCCGAACATGACACCGGCGACCCGCCTGATCTGGATCTCTTCGGCCCCTTCGGTGATGCGGTAGCGGCGGTGATGTCGATAGATGTGCTCGAACGGCATGTGCCTCGTGTAGCCCATGCCCCCACAGGTCTGCATGGCTTGGTCGGCGGCATCGCACACGAGTCGGTTGGCTCGGTAGTTGCACATCGATACCTGATCGCTCACCTCGACCGCCGCCTGGTGGTCCATTTGCCAAGCCGTTTTGTGGATGAGGGCTCGCACCATCGCGGCTTCTGTCTGGAGTTCGGCCAGAGCGAACTGGATGGCCTGGTTCTTCCAGAGCGGGTTGCCGAACGGGGAGCGATGCTTGGCGTAGGACACGGCCTGGTCGATGCAGTACTGGGCCGCGCCGAGGCTCGATGCCGCCTGTCGGATGCGGTTTTCATGCACGAACATGTTGGCCAATTCCAGGCCGCGGCCGAGTTCTCCGAGGATGGTCGTCTCATCGACCCTGACATCGCGGAAATCCACATCGGGATGATCGGTGGGCATGTTGAAGGTCCACCAGTACGTGCCGACCTCCACGCCCGGTGCATCGGTGGGCACGAGGAAACAGGTGATGCCGTCGGCGTCGCCGTCTTGTCCGCTGGTGCGAGCGAACACCATGTCGTGGGTGGCGTGGTGCATTCCGGTGTTGAACCGCTTCGTTCCCGTGATCACCCACTCGTCGCCATCTCTTACCGCCGTGGTGTCGAGATGGGTTGCATCGCTGCCGTGCTCGGGTTCGGTGAGACCGAACGCGACCCGATGGCTGCCGGTGATGGCTCCGGGCAGGAACTCAGACTTCTGCTCCGGGCTTCCCTTGGCCAGCACCATGAGCACGAACGGAAAGTTGCCCACGATCGACGACTCGTTCTGGAGGTCGTTGTGGAGGCCCAGACCCCTGGCCGCGAGGTGCTCGCGGACGATTGCCATCTCGAGGTTGGTGCCATCGCTCCCGCCGACTGCTGCCGGCAGGCCGTAGCGCAGGTGACCGGCCCCGTCCGCTCGGCGGCGCATCTCCGCGAGGAGGGTTTCCCACTCGACGCGGGGTAGGCCGTTGTTGTCCCAGTCGGTGCGAGCGTGTTCGCGGCGATGGTCGAAGTACTGGATGTTCTCCGCCTCGAGAGGAACGATCTCGCGGTCGATGAAGGAGTCGAGCTCATCGAGATAGGCGGCCAGGGCGGGGGGAATGTCGAAGTCCATCAGGTGTCCTTCACCTAGCGGTCATGGGATTGTCGTCGCTGATCAGATTGAGCAGGTCGTACTCGAGTTCGGGCACTCTGCGTCCGCTGGCGGCGAGAACGATCGAATCGGTATCGCCGTCACAGAAGGCGGCAGCCTGACGAGCGAGACCGATCGCCCACCACGCGGTGCGGGCGGTCATCCACCAGTGGAAGGCGTCATCTCTCCATGAGCCCCCGCACGATTCGTAGGCGTCGCGAAGGGCGGGCAGTGCTCCGAACCCACCGCAGGGGTGCTCGTCGTTGCCGAAGCGCCAAGTGCGCATGCAGAGGTAGGCGGGGTCTTCCATCGGGTCGCCGACATGGGCCAACTCCCAATCGACCACTGCCTCCAGTCGCCCTTCCCCGACGATGATGTTGCCTGTGCGGAAGTCGCCGTGAACGAGGGCCTCTGAGGCCGGCGGCTGAGGCGGATTGCGGGCCAGCCAGTTGATGCCGAGCCTGATGACCGGGTAGGGGATCGGGAGCTCATCGAGGCTAGCGGTGAGACGTTGGCAGTAGTCGAGATAGGGGTCGTCGGCGCTGAGTCGGTCGAGATCACTGGGCACCAGCCGGGTGTCGATCCCGTGCAGTCGTCCCAGCGCGCTTCCACATGCGACCGCCAGTCGGTCGCCGGCGCCGTGCTCGGCGTGAGACCGCAGGATCTGGCGAGGGACGACGAGGCCGTCGACGTGGCTGGTGATCAGGGCTGGCTGACCGATCCCGGGGAGAGCATCGGTCACGGCCAGCACGCGGGGGACCGGCACGCCTCTGTTGGCGGCAAGGCCCAGGAGCGCCGCCTCCTGGGTTGGGAGGGCCGAGGAGATGATGTCGAGGCTGATCTGGGCCACGGCCCGACTCACACCGGCATCGTCGGCAATCTCGATAAACAGGGTGGTGCGCTGGGTGCCGACCGAGGCAGTGCCGACGATGGTGACCTCAGCCGACGGTCGACCAGAGTTCACCACCAGCGAAGTGAGAGCTTCCTCGTAGGCCTGCGCTGTGCTCACGAGGGTTCGGTGAGGTACGACGGCTTGGAGATGGCGAGGCGGCGCTCTACGTCGGCCAAAAGCACGGGCAGGATGCTCTCATCGAAGTCGGCATCGGACTCGCGTAGCCGCCGGTCGAGCAGTTCAGCCGCCGACGCGTCGTCGTGAGCGGTGCCGGGTGAAGCCAGCTCTCGGGCGAGGATCCGGCACAGGTTCGCCACCACCCGAACCGAGTGCTGAGCCGACCCCTCCGTGGCCGGCACCACCTCCTCGGCGAGGGTCCGGGCCATCGCCTCCAGAAGGACCGCGGGGCGAGGCTCGTCGTCCATATGGTTGCCCCTACTCTCCGCGGAACCGGGGAGCGCGGCGCTCTGTCATCGCGGCGACGCCCTCGGTGAAGTCGGCGGTGATTTGCAGGCGACGCTGTTCGGCAAGCTCGTGGACGGTGGCAGCCTCCACCCGGTTGGCGATGTCGCCGCGCAATGTGCGCCGAATCGACCGGATTGCAAGGGGAGCCGACAGGGCTATCTCCGCCGCGAGTTCGTGGGCGCGCTCGCGGAGAAGGGTGAGAGGGGCGAGACGGTCGGCCAGGCCGAGGGAAACAGCCTCCTCGCCTTTCACCCTTCGCCCGGTGAAGAGGAGTTCGGCCGCGGCCTGCTCACCGACCAGACGAGGAAGGGTGACACTGAGACCGAATCCCTGGTGGAATCCGAGACGTGCGAAGTTGGCGCTGAATCGGGCCTCGGGAGCAGCCACTCGGAAGTCGGCACTGAGGGCCAGGCCGAGACCACCACCCACCGCTGCTCCCTGGATCGCAGCCACCACCGGAGTTTCCGTGCGAAACACGCGTACGGCAGCGGCGTATAGATCCTCGGTGGTGAAGTTGCCCCCGTCTGCGCCGAAGTTGGCTCCCGCGCTGAAGTGCTTACCTTCCGAACACAACACAGCCGCGCGGCACGATGGATCACGGTCGAGTGCCTCGAGTTCATCGGCGAGCTCGGAGATCACATCGAGGGAGAAGAAGTTGTTGGGTGGTCGCTGGATCTCGATCGTGGCGACGCGGTCTGACCCCCCTGTCACCGAGATCGACTGTCGGGCATCCATCGGCGGGCCTCAGGTCCCGGGCAGTGCAGCCTTCATGGCGGCAGCTCCGGCCACCAGGGCGGCAGCTTGGGCCTCGTCGAGAACGCCGAAGGCCGGGGCCATCAGCCGGTTGGTGAGGGCCTCGGCTTCCTCGAAGGTCTCGCGATGGCGATCGGTGATGGTGGGGCCTTCTCCCGGCCAGCCGAAAGTGACCAGCTCGTTGGGGCGTTTCATGGCGTGGGCTTCGAGGGGGGTGAGTCCCGACGCGAGCACCGCCACGATGTGAGCACCGCCTCGCAGTTCGCGAAGTGTGGCGGCCAACTGCATTGCCTGGCCGGGAGTGTCGTCGGCAAGAGGTTCGGCGGAGTACCCGGCATACAGCGCGTAGCTGGAGGGGTCGGCCGCATCGTTGACGGCTCGCGCTGCGTCGTTGAACGCATCGAGGCCTTCGACCTCGGCGAAGTGTTTGCGCCCGAAGTTGCGGCAGCACTCGAAGTATTCGCGGGCGGCATCTCGCGGCGCCATCACCTCACGAGCGCTGTTCCAGATCTTTTCGATCAGGGGGCCGGCGAAGTAGGCGAACGCGCTCTGAATCACCGGCGCCTCTGCGTCGCCGAGTACTCCACCCCGACCCAAGCCGTAGAAGCGGAAACCGTCGAGCCCCAACTCCTTGCCCCGGTCCAGAGTGTCGGGGTGAAAGTAGAACGCCTGACCGACCGTCATCAGGAGGGGTCCGGCTTCGGCCGCTAGTTCTTCGGAATTCATGGGATCTCCTGCTTGGGGGGGGGTGGGTCAGCGACCCATTGTGTAGAACTCGTCGTTGGGGCGCATCGATGAGAGGTTGGCGAGCCGGTTCGACATGGCGAAGAAGGCTGCGATGGCCCCGATGTCCCAGATCTCGTCGTCGGAAAGTCCTCGGGCACGAACCTCATTGAGGTCGGTGTTGGAGATCGATGCCGAATCGTTGACCATCCTCAGGGCAAAGTCCACGATCGTGCGCTGGCGGTCGCTCAGGTCTGCCTTCCAGGGGTTGATCGCCACCTGGTCGGCGAGCAGGGGGCTCTTGGCCCGGATGCGGAGGATCGCTCCGTGGGCCACCACGCAGTAGAGGCACTCGTTCACCGCGCTGGTGGCGACCACCACCAGTTCTCGTTCGGCCTTGGACAGTCCGTCGTCCTTGTCCATGAGGGTGTCGTGGTAGGCCATGAAGGCCCTCAACTCCTCGGGGCGGTGAGCCAGTGCCAAGAACACGTTGGGGATGAACCCAGACCGTTCCTGTATGCCTTCGATCAGTTCCCGGATGTCGGCGGGAAGGTCGGCGAGTTCTGGCACTGGAAATCTGGAGATGGCGGGTTGGGTCATGCTTGGTCCTGTCTCATCCGATGATCGCATCGGCCACGGCGCCGGCGCCGTGGTCCGAGGTGACGATCGTGTAGTGGTTGGCGTCGTCGACGAGTCGAGTCTGGAGGTGAGCGACTCGGTTGGCTGCGTCGGCCACATGCTGTTCGGGGTAGAGACCGGGAGACTCGTCGAAGAGTCCTCGAGGTGCCCAGAGCATCGTCGCTGGTGCGGTGGTGCGTTCTATGGCGGAAGCCGATTTCGGATCGACGATGGCCGCGCCTCCGTCGATGAGCACTGCTTGCTTGTGGACACTCGAGCGGATCTCGCCTTCGGGGGTAACGACCGCGTCGTAGCGGACGTACTCCTCTACCGCGGAGGTCCACTGGTTGGGCGGCTGGAAAGCAGGGTGAGCCCGGAAGAAGTCGACGTAGGCGTCCTCATCGGACCAGCGCTGGTCGAGTCGATCGAGGGCCGGGCCGATCACAGCTTGTACTGCGGTCTCGATGTCGGTGTCGGGCGGTAGTTCTCCGGGGAAGGGAAGCCCGCCGTCGACCAGCACGAGCCGTTCGACTCGGTCAGGGTGGTGTTCTGCCGCGGCTGCCACGATGAAGCCACCGAGCGAGTGACCGGCGAGCACCGCGGCTGGAATCTCAAGATGGTCGAGCACCGCGATCAGGTCGTCGCCGTGGGCGCACAAACCGAACGGGCCGGGTGTGTCGGCACTGCCGGCTCGTCCTCGATGATCGACGGCCACCAGGCTCACCTGACCGTCGCTGCGGCCGTCGACCTCTTCGGCCACTCGGAGCCACGATCGGTGGTTGGCGGTGATTCCGTGGGAAGCGACCACGATCGCGTCGCCGTCGCCCCAGCGGCCTGCCGCGATCGATCCGCCGTTCACAGGTATCTGCAGCAGTGTGTAAGAGGTACTGATGGGGCGAGCCTAAACACCGCGAGCGGCGCGGCCCAAACCGCCCGTAAGTGATCAGCGGATTTGGCTGAGGGCCTCGGCGAGTTGCTCGGGCTTGGCTGCCTTTATGGCCTCCGCCTGGGCCGTGGATCCGTCGGCGAACACCACACTGACCTTGCTGGTGAGCTTGCCCTTCTCGATTTCGATGGCTTTGATCTGATCGTGGGGCCATTCGGCGCTGAGCGCCTTGGGAGCACCCGACATAGCGCCCTGTTCGAAGAGCAGCCATCGTTGATTGCTCAACGCCAGGATGGCTTGGCGGTGATCGGGGAAGTCATCGGCCATCGAACCACCCTCCGCCTCGTCGGCCTTGCCCTTGATTGCGCTGCCGATCGCGGCCCCCGCGAGGCCGCCGACAGCGCCGAAGGCGACCGACTTCTTGAACTGGCCGACCGCCGCGATGGTGCTGGCAGCGATGACCTTCTCGCCGGGTGCGAGGAATTCGGCACCCTTCTTGTGGATCTTCTTGGCCATGTCGACCATGGATTCGCCTCTCGTCGTATTCTCCGCCCGTCACCATCGGCGGGTGCTTCTGAACCTGAAGGAGTGGATCCTTCTTCAGGAACCCAGGGCCGGCACTATCGCCTCGATGAGCCTTGGTCCCGGCTCACTGTTGCAGCGGTCGAGTTGGGCGGTGAGATCGTCGGCTGTGTCGACCCTCACTGCTTCGACCCCCATTCCCGATGCCATCGACACGAAGTCGAGCGGGGGGCGTTTGAGGTCGAACATGTCGCGAGCGGTGGACCCGCCGGCGCTCGCGCCAACCCGATCGAGTTCCATGTCGAGCACGGCGTAGCGGCCGTTGTTGGCGATCACCACTGTGATGTCGAGGTTTTCGCGCGCCATGGTCCACAGGGATTGCATTGTGTACATGGCGGAGCCGTCGGCTTCGACCGACAGCACCCTGCGATCGGGACACGCCACCGCCGCGCCGACCGCCATGGGGAGCCCGATTCCGATCGCACCGCCTGTGAGACACAACCAGTCGTGGCGAGGGCCGCCCACAGTGGCGGCCGGTATCGAGATACCGGAGGTGTTGGCTTCGTCGACCACGATCGCTCCGTCGGGGAGAGTTGCGCCGATGGCTGCCGCGAAGGAGTTGAGGTCGAGGGCGCCGATCGGCCGATCGGGCCGAGTAGTGGGTTGTGGAGAGGCCGGATCGTTGGCGCCGAGCGCGGAGGCGAGGGCCTCGAGCACGGTTTCAGGGTCGTGTGGGCCTGCAGCCAGGGTGTGCACCTCGCAGCCATCGGGAGTGAGGACCGATGCCTTGTCCGGGTAGGCGAAGAACGAGACGGGTTCTGCTGCGTCGACGAGGATCAGATGGCGGGTGCCCTCGAATTGCATCTGGGCGAACTCGGCGAGATAGATGACGCGGCTGATGTCGGGGAGACCGCCACCTCGTTGCTGGCGGGCGGGGAAGGTCTCACAGAGCAAGTTGGCTCCGGCGGATTCGGCGATGCGCGCGGCGGCGAGGGTGCCCTCGGCGCTGAGAGCTCGCCCGCCGAGCAGGATCGTGCACTGCTCGCCGGACCGAAGGAGATTGGCGACCGTATCGATGTCGGCTTGATCAACCGGCTGGGTAGGGAGAGGGGTGTCTGCCGGTGCCGGACCGTTGGGGGCGGGCAGCCAGCAGGTGTCGGCGGGGAGTACCAGGGTGGCGACCCGGCCTGGAGGGCTGAGCGACGCGGCCACTGCGGCGGCAGCGTCCGCGGCGACGGTGGTGGGTGACATGGAGCGGCGGTACCAGCCCGACACCGCCGACGCGATGGCATCGATATCGCTCTCGAGCGGAGCATCGTACTGCTTGTGATAGGTGGCATGGTCGCCGACGATGTTGACCATCGGTGAGTGGGCTCGGCGGGCGTTGTGGAGGTTGGCGAGGCCGTTGCCCAACCCGGGACCGAGGTGGAGCAGGGTTGCCGCGGGACGACCCGTCATCCGCGCGTAACCGTCGGCCGCGCCGGTCACCACACCTTCGAAAAGGCCGAGGATCGCTCTCATCTGAGGCACCTGGTCGAGGGCGGCGACGAAGTGCATCTCCGACGTGCCGGGGTTGGTGAAGCACACATCTACCCCCGAACCGGCCAGGGTGCGGATGAGTGCTTCGGCGCCGTTCATCGGATTGGGCATCAGATCATCGCTCCTGGATTGAGAATTCCGTTGGGCTCGAAGGCTGTCTTTACCCGGCGCATCAGTTCGATCTTGGCCGGATCCTCCAGTTCGAGGAAGTAGCTGCGTTTGGCGGTGCCGAGGCCATGCTCACCCGATATCGCTCCGCCGAGGTCCTGGGCGATCTTGAAGAGTCCGGTCATGACTTCCTTGTGGCGATCGGGGTCGCTTTGGAACACCCCGAGATGGACATTGCCGTCGCCCGCGTGGCCGCAGCCTGCGATCCACGACTCGGTTTCGGCGGCCAGGGCCTGAACGGCCTCCATGAATTCAGCGATGGCAGCGCGGGGCACCACGGTGTCGACGATGTCTGTTGCACCAGCGGCTTTGGCCAGAAAGAACGCCTTTTCGCGGGCCTCGATGATGCGGGTGGCGGCGTGGGGCGGGAGCACATAGGTGTCGATGGCGCCGAGCTCGGCGAGACGGGTGCCGAGGATCTCGATGTCGGCGTCGAGCCGATCGGGATGTGAACTCTCGATCACCACGACGAGATAGGCGAGCGCGGTGTCCTTGACCTCGTCGGGGACCCCGAGTTCGAGATCGGCGTCGGAGTCGGTGAGCATCGCCATGGTGACGAGGTCGATGTATTCGAGCACCATCGGGTTGACGCCGGAGTCGATGATCCGAGGCACGGCACGGGTGACCTCCTCGAGGGTGGCGAAGGGGACGAGTGCGGTGGCGGCGTGGGGGAGTCGGGGGTGAAGCTTCAAGGTGACTTCGGTGACGAGCGCGAGCGTGCCTTCGGATCCGATGATCAGTTGGGTGAGGTCGTAGCCGGTGGAGACCTTCACGATCTTGCCTCCGGTGCGTATCACTTCGCCGGTGGCGAGCACGGCTTCGAGACCGAGGACGTTGTGACGGGTTACGCCGTACTTTATGGCTCGCATGCCACCGGCATTGGTGTTGACGTTGCCGCCGAGGCTGGCCGAGTACTCGCCGGGGAATACTGGATAGACCAGATCGAGAGGGGCGAGTTGGGCGTCGAGTTCGGCGAGTGTGATACCGGGTTGAACTACCGCGGCGTGATTGTCGGCGTCGATTTCGAGCAAGGCATTCATACGTTCGAAGCTCAGGAGCACCCCTCCATTGCGAGCCACTGCCGCACCCGACAGGCCGGTTCCAGAACCTCTGGCCGTGAGCGGGATGCCGTTGGTGTTGCAGTGGCGAGCTATCTCTGCCACTTCGGCGGTGTCGGCGGGACAGACAACGGCATCGGGTCGGGCTCCTTCGGCGGTGAGGCACTCGTCGTGGTGGTAGTCGTCGCTGATGGCGTCGCCGGTGACCACATGGCTGCTGCCGACGATGGCTGCCAACTGGTCGAGCAGGGTGGTGGTCATGGCTTGCCTCGCTGCTGTGCTCGGAACTGGGTCTGGGCGGAACCTACCGGAGTCGCTGCCTGTCGAACCATGCGGCCAAAGGACGTATTGACATCAGTGGATATGTAACTACAATACTCGTCATATAGATAATCATCGATATGACTGGAAGTATGTTGAGTTCTCTCATCGATCTAATGCAACGAGTGGGTGGCGACGTGTGGCTCACCGTCGTCCACACTTGGATCTTCGTGCTGATTTCGGTGCTGGCCGCCGCGGCCACCACCGTCTACATCGGCACTGAACGCGTCTCTGCCTTCCTGCACAGGCGCCAGAGTGTTGCCGTGGGAATGGCCGTACTGGTGGCCACGCTCACTCCCTTCTGTTCCTGTGGCACCACCGCCGTCCTCCTTGGCATGATGGCCACTACAGCCCCATGGGCGCCTCTCGTGGCCTTTGTGGTGTCGTCGCCGCTCACAAGTCCCTCTGAGTTGATCTTCTCCGCTGGACTCTTCGGGTGGTCGTTCGCGTGGTTGTTCTTCGGAGGAACGATCGTGCTCGGACTCACCGCCGGGTGGATCGCCGGCATCTTGCAACGCCTTGGTTGGCTGGATGGCCAGGCTCGCATGGAGGCCATCGAACCGGCCGCTGAAGTCTGCGACTCCGGGTGTGACGCCTCAGACTCGCCAGCCTCGATTTCAGGAGTCGACACCTTGGTGTTGGTGGATCGTCCTACCCGCCTCGAGAGATTGCGGCTCGCCGAGTTCGGCCGCGAGATCATCGTGGTAGGTCGTCGGCTCATCTACTTCTTCCTCGCCTTCACGACGTTGAGTTACCTCTTCATCGAGATGATCCCCACCTCGTGGGTCACCGACTATGTCGGTGAAGGTTCGGTGTGGGCGGTTCCTATCGGTGCCCTGTTGGGCCTCCCCGCATATCTCAACAGCGAGGCATCGTTGCCCATGGTGGCGGGCCTGATGGACGGTGGGATGGGGCCGGGTGCGGCTATGGCGTTCATCGTCACCGGTGCCGGCACGAGCATCGGAGCGATCAGTGGCTTGCTCATCATCGCCCGGGCCCGCATCGTTGCCCTCGTGGTGGTCTCTCTCTTCGTGGGTGCGATAGCGATGGGGATGATCGCCGAACTGATGTTGTAGAGCCGAGAAGTCACCACGTGTGACCACTCCGTGGCCGTCCTGCGGTCCTACGCTCATCAAATGGCAGAGATAGTCATCAGCGAGTTCATGGACGCATCCGCGGTGGAGGCGCTGGCCGCCGACTTCGATGTCGTCTATAACCCTGACCTGGTCGACGACCGCTCCAGCCTGCTGGCCATGCTCGGGGATGCACGGGCACTCATCGTGCGCAACCGCACGGTCGTCGACACGAGCCTGCTCGCTTCGGCACCTGGGCTGTGCGTGGTCGGTCGCCTGGGTGTGGGTCTCGACAACATCGATGTCGTCGCGTGTGAGTCGACGGGAGTGGTCGTTCGGCCGGCCACTGGTGCCAATGCCGACGCGGTGGCGGAGTACGTGGTGACCGCTGCCCTCGTGCTGACCCGGGGGGTCTTTCACTCGACCCCCGAGGTGGCAGATGGTGGATGGCCTCGCCAGGAACTGACGGGCGGTGAGATTGGTGGGCGTCGCCTCGGCCTGATCGGATTCGGCGACATAGCCCGGCGGGTCGCCGAACGACTCGGCGCCTTGGGGATGGCGATCTGTGCCTACGACCCCTTCGTTCCACCCGACGACGAGGCTTGGAACGGAGTCGAGCGCGTCGCGTTGAATGAACTCCTGGAGCGCAGTGATGTGGTGAGCCTGCATGTACCCCTCGTCGACGAAAACCACCATCTCCTCGACGAAGCTGCGCTCGCCCGCATGCCCACCGGCTCGATGGTGATCAACACCAGCCGGGGCGGGATCGTCGACGAGGACGCCTTGGTTGCCGCCCTTCGCGAAGGGCATCTGGGAGGAGCGGCGCTCGACGTGTTTGAAGATGAGCCGGTCGACGCCGGCTCAGGGGCGAGGTTCGCCGGGGTGCCCAACCTGATCCTCACCCC
>JAJCXY010000010.1 GCA_029263215.1 Acidimicrobiales bacterium | reverse complement strand
TTCGCCGACCTCGTCGGCGCCTTCCTGGGCGCCGGCCGAGCCGGGCACGAACAGTGCGGCACCGGCAGCGACGCCACCGAGGGTGGATGCTGCAATGGCGGTTGCTGCGAGGGTCTTCTTCATTGACTTCTGCTCCTTGGGGGATTGGGTGGTGCCTCTCTGGGTTTCACCCTCTCAACCTTCGGTAAGACGAGGTTGAGTCCCCTCGGTGGATTCGATTAGAGACTTGTCAGGAAACTGTGATGGCTTCGGCCTTAGGATCGCCTCTGTGCCAAACGCTCCTTTCCTCACCGACCGTCTCCAGGGATTCGGCACCACCATCTTCGCTGAGATGTCGGCGCTAGCGGAGCGCACCCAGGCGGTCAACCTTGGGCAGGGGTTCCCCGACACAGATGGCCCCACCGAAGTGTCCGAGGCCGCTATCCAAGCGATCCGAGACGGCCACAACCAGTACCCGCCCGGCCCCGGGATACCGTCGCTGAGAGCAGCGGTTGCTGAGCACCGAGCGCGTTTTCGTGACCAGCACTACGACCCCGATTCTGAGGTGCTGATCACCGCCGGCGCCACCGAAGCGATCGCCGCGGCCCTGCTCGCGCTCACCGCCCCTGGCGATGAGGTGGTCACCTTCGAGCCCTACTACGACTCCTACGCAGCCGGCATCGCCATGAGCGGTGCCCAGCGCAAGGTCGTCACCCTCCGGGCTCCCGACTTCACCTTCGACCTCGACCAGTTCGCCACCGCATTCACCCCCCGTACGAAGGTGCTCCTCCTCAACACACCCCACAACCCCACCGGGAAGGTGTTCAATCGCGAAGAGCTCACCGAGATCGCCCGCGTCTGTATCGAACGCGACGTGATCGTGGTGACCGACGAGGTCTACGAACACCTGGTTTTCGACGGTGAGCACATTCCGATCGCTTCCCTGCCGGGGATGGCAGAACGCACGGTCACCGTGTCGTCGGCGGGGAAGATCTTCTCCTTCACCGGCTGGAAGATCGGATGGGCCTGCGGGCCGGCGCCCCTCATCGCGGCGGTCCGTACCGCGAAACAGTTCCTGACCTTCGTGAGCGGTGGGCCGTTTCAGCACGCGGTTGCGGTGGGGCTCCGTCTCGGCGACGACTTCTTCGATGCCTACAACGCCGAGCTGAGAGCGAAACGTGACCGTCTCTGCGCCGGGCTCACCGAGGCGGGGTTTGATGTGCTCACCCCTCAGGGCACCTACTTCGCGACGTGCGACATAACCCCCATGGGCGGAGCTGATGGCGTCGAGTTCTGTCTGGCCCTACCCGAACGCTGCGGGGTGGTTGCCGTGCCCTCCCAGGTCTTCTACGACAACAAGGCCGAAGGTTCACACCTGATCCGCTTTGCCTTCTGCAAACGCGACGAGGTGCTCGACGAGGCGGCCCGCCGACTCGGCACTCTGGGAGCATGAACCGATGATCCGCGTTGCCGCGATCCAACACGACATCGTATGGGAGAACCCCCAAGCCAACTTCGACCGGCTCCGCCCGACGATCGAGAAGGCAGCTGGGTCGGGCACCGACCTCGTTGTGCTCACCGAGATGTGGTCGACCGGATTCTCCATGAAGGCCGAGACGATCGCCGAGGCCCCCGATGGCGCAACGGCTTCGTTCATGCACGAGATGGCGGCCGCCACCGGTGCTTGGGTCGCCGGGTCGTTCCCCGAGCGAACCGAAGGGCGGCCCCTGCCCACCAACCGACTCCTGCTGGCCGGTCCCGCCGGACAGGATCATCGCTACTCGAAGGTTCGACCCTTCTCCTACGCAGGTGAAGATGAGCACTATTCGGCCGGAGAGAGCACGATCACGGTGGAGATCGGCGGCGTCCGGGTCACCCCGTTCGTGTGCTACGACCTCCGCTTCTCGAACCTGTTCTGGGATGAGGCGGCCACCACCGACTGCTTCCTGGTGCCGGCCAACTGGCCCGCGGCGCGGCGCGAACACTGGACCACCCTGCTCAGGGCCCGCGCCATCGAGAATCAGGCTTTCGTGGTGGGCGTCAACCGGGTGGGCAACGGTGATGGTCTCGACTACAGCGGCGACACTCGGATCATCGATCCCCTGGGAGAGGTCGTGGCCGCACCGTCCGGTGAGGAAGCCGTGGTGATCGGCGAGGTCGACCCGGCCCATGTGGCCGATGTGAGAGCGAGCTTCCCGTTCATGCAGGATCGCTGAGCGCGTCGTCGACCCCTACCCCGCGCGTCCATGCCTCGTGCAGGGTCGCGTAGGCGCCACCGCTGGTCAGGAGTTCGTCGTGGTGGCCTTGCTCGGCCAGGCGGCCGTGATCGAACACCAGAACCAGGTCGGCTCGTTCCGCGGTCGACAGTCGATGGGCGACGGTCACGGTGGTGCGACCCTGCTGGATGTGATCGAGGGCATCGCTCATCGCCCGTTCGGTTGAGGGGTCGAGCGACGAGGTGGCTTCGTCGAGCACCAGCAGGCCTGGATCCGCCAAGGCGGCCCGGATGATTGCCACCAGCTGGCGTTCTCCCACCGACAAGCCCTCACCGCCGGCGCCGATCTCGGTGTCGAGTCCGGCCGGCAGCTTGTCGACCCAGGCACCGAGCCCGAGCTCGTCGACGGCCTCGATCGCCTCCGCGGGGGTGGCTCCGGCCCGTCCCTTGAGCACGTTGTCGAGAACCGTGGTTGCGAACAGGAAGCCGTCCTGGGGGACCATCCGCACCGCCATCCGGCGATCCGCGCCCGACATGTCTCTAAGGTCGACGCCACCCAGGCGTACCGCACCCTTCTCGGGGTCGGCGAGCCGGCAGAGGAGTCGGGCCAGGGTGGTCTTGCCCGAGCCGGTGGCTCCCACGATCGCCACCGACGTGCCGGCCGGAATCTCCAGCGACACATTGTGGAGCACCCTCTGCTCGCCGTAGCTGAACGAGAGCCTGTCGAGGCTCACCGGCAGGGCGCCTCGGGGAACCGGCTTGGGCTCGCCGGGCTCGGGGATGGTCTGGGGGCGTGACGCGAGATCGACCGCTCGCTCCCAACCGGCCAACGCCAGTGCGGTGTCGTCCATCACCTCGGTGAGCTCGGCCGCCGGCACGAGGATCAACTGCACCAGGAACAGAACCGC
>JAJCXY010000009.1 GCA_029263215.1 Acidimicrobiales bacterium | reverse complement strand
GATGGGGCCCGGTCGACGGTGCGCAAGGCAATCGGGGGTGAGCTGCACGGCGGTGCGGCACACCAGGCCTGGGGCGTGATGGACATTCTCGCCAACACCGATTTCCCCGATGTCCGCCAGAAGTGTCTGGTCACGTCGGCCCATGAGGGCAACGTGTTGATACTGCCCCGCGAGGGTGGGTTTCTGTTCCGTATGTATGTCGAGCTCGACAAGCTCAATCCGGATGAACGCGTCGCCGACCGCGACCTGACCGTCGACCACATGATTGCCGCCGCAAACCGGATCATGCAGCCTTTCGTGATCGATGTGAAGGAGGTGGTGTGGTGGTCGCTCTATGAGATCGGGCACCGGATGACGGACCGGTTCGATGACGTCCCCGAAGGCGAGGCCGAGACCCGCAATCCGAGGGTCTTCACCGCGGGTGATGCCTGCCACACCCATAGCCCAAAGGCCGGTCAAGGGATGAACGTGTCGATGCAGGACACGTTCAACCTCGGCTGGAAGATGGCCCACGTACTCCAGGGTCGGGCCGACGCCAGCCTCCTGCGCAGTTACTCGGCCGAGCGTTGGGCGGAGGCCAAGCGCCTCGTCGACACCGACCAGGAGTGGGCCCAGATAATGTCGGCTCCGCCGGGCGAGTCGGAGCTCGACCAGTTCGATGAGCCGCGTTTTGTGCGGCACTTCAAGAAGAATCTCGAGTTCACTGGGGGTCTGGCGGTGGAGTATGGCGAGTCAGCGTTGATCGGGGCTGGCACCCATCAGGCGCTGGCATCCGGTCAGGAAATCGGTCGCCGCTTCCATTCCGCCCCCGTCGTGCGCCTGTCAGATGCGAAGCAGATGCAGCTCGGTCATGTCGCCGAGGCCGACGGCCGTTGGCGGATCTACGTGTTCGGAGGTGGTGCCGACAGCTCATCCCCGGGCTCGGCCGTTCACGACCTTGCCAACTGGCTTGAAGACGATCCGAATTCTCCCGTGGTGAAACACACCCTCACCGACGAAGCCATCGACAGCTTGATCGACGTGCGAGTGGTGTTCCAACAGACCTTCGACGCACTCGCGTACGAAGACATGCCGTCGCTGCTCAAACCCACCAAGGGAAAGTTCGGCCTGATGGACCACGAGAAGGCCTTCTGCGTCGATCACAAGGGCCAGGGCGACGTGTTCGAGATGCGTGGAATCGACCGCGAACACGGTTGCATGATCGTGGTGCGCCCAGACCAGTATGTCGCCCATGTCCTACCGCTCGATGCCTACCAGGCGCTCTCGGATTTCTTCGAGGCGATCTACCGGCCGGCTGTGGGGTAGGACGGCATCGAGTCGGGTTCGAGTGAAGGTGCTCAGGCTCCTGCGCGCCGTTCGGCGTTGACCGCGGGGAGCACGACTTCGGCGGTTCGGCGGATTTGATCCATCGGGTCGGCCCCCATCGGACACACGACCACGGCGTCGGCTCCCGCCCTCAGCCGCCGGAGAATTCCCGCGGTGCAGCGGTCGGGGTCACCGGCAACCACCATCTCGTCGAGCCAGTGGTCGGGGGCGAGATCGTTTGGCGACGACGACTGGCGCCGCTGGTCGAGGTTGTTTGACCAGCCATCGGCATCGGTGAGAGGCCCGGGGCCGAGGGCGCCAAGCGCTCCACCCACCGTGCCGCGCAGCGCGTCTCTTCCCGCGGCGTCGTCATCGGCGAGGTGATACCAGGCGAACGCGGTCAAAGCAGGCATGGGCCGATTTCGATCGCTTCGGCCCTTGTCGATTCGCTCCACCGCCTGGCGCAGGTAGGCCTCGGTGCCCAGGGAGCTGATGATCACGCCGTCGGCGAGCGCGCCGGCCAGTTCAAGCATTCGCGGTCCGAGCGCCCCGAGGTAGAGCGGGGGAGGGGAGTCGGGAGGATGATCGAGCGAGACGCCGGTGAGGTTCAGCCCCGGCGCGGAGCGGGTCACGGTTGCGCCGGTCAGTAGCTCGCGCACAACCTGCGTATGTTCCCGAACGTGGGCCAATGGTCGGGTGGGAAGACAGCCGAGTGGCTCGAGTGTGGCCGGTAGTCCGAGCCCTACCCCAACTCGTATCCGTCCGGGCGCGGCATCGGCGAGTGCGGCTGCTTCCATCGCTACGACCACGGGATGGCGCGTCGCCAGCGAGACCACCCCCGTTCCGACGACGATCTCGGTGGTGGCGACCGCGGCCATTGCCGCGATGACCGAGGCCGGGTGTTGGGGGTAGTCCTCAGGTGCCCACACCGACCCGAAACCCAACTCCTCGGCTTCGCGGGCCACGTCGGGAATTCGGCTCGGGGCAATGCCGGCGAGGAGCACGCCGACGGGACACCGGCCCGATTCTGTGAGTTGACCTGTCATATAGCCCACATTAGCTTGTGGTCTGACCAACTGACCAATGGCTGAATATGACCCTAGAATCCCCGATACCGCTCGCTTCTTTCGACCAGTCGGTTCAACCCGTCAACACCGCACGATCCCTTCCCCCCGACGCCTACACGTCGGACGCGTTCTACGAGTTCGAACGCAAGGCGATATTCGGCCGCGAATGGTTCTGCGTCGGCCGCGAGGACCAGATCCCCGACCCTGGCGACTATTTCACCGTGACGATGGCAGGCGAACCTCTCGTAGTGGTCCGAGGAACAGATGCCGCCATTTCCGTGCTCTCCGCGGTCTGTCAACATCGCGGAGCGCTGGTCGCCAAGGGCAGCGGCTCGTGCGGTAGCTACCTGCGTTGCCCTTACCACTGGTGGACCTACGATCTCGACGGGAAGCTCGTCACGGCACCGCAGATGCACAAGGCCGAAGACTTCGACAAGGCACTCCATGGGCTCCCTGGTCTGCGCGTCGACCGGTGGAACGGCTTCGTCTTCGCCTGCCTTCATGCCGACACCGAACCGATCAGCTCTCGGCTTGGTGAATTCGGTGACTATGTCGAGAACTATCAAATGGGGGATCTGCGCACCACGGAACCGGTAACGACGGTCGGACATCCGTTCAACTGGAAGTTGATGGTCGAGAACGGCATCGAGCCGTATCACGCCAGCTACCTCCACCACGACATGTTCGAGTTCCCCAAGGAACGCAACTACACCACCACCGCTTTCGAGTCGGATGCGGCGATCGTCTCGGTGGTGAACCACGGCTTCGTCGATGCGTCGCTCAACCCGACCTACCGGCCCTACTTCCCGGTGATCGAGACCCTGAGCGACGAAGACCGCCGTCGGTTCGGTTTCGCGGCCGTGCCACCAAATCTCATGCTCGGCTGGCAGTCCGACCTCATCTTCTGGTTTCTGATCCTCCCCACCTCACCGCACACCGTCGATCTGCAGTGGGGCTATCTGTTGCCGCAGAGCTCTCACGACCTACAGATGTTCGAACATCTCCTCGAACTCAGCCATGCGGGGGTCGAGGACTACAACTCACAGGATCTGCCCATTGCTGAAGACATGCAGGTCGGACTCTCCTCCCAGTTTGCGCCGCAGGGCCGCTACTCCCATGAAGAGGAGGTGCTGGCGCGATTCAATCGCTGGCTCCTCGCCAGGTATCGCCCGGTGGAGTAGTCGCCGTCACCTTTGTTCCTGTGAGACGCTGTCGGCCGCGACCGCCGCTTACGGTGCCAGTTGGGTGTCGAGCCGGCCCAGGAGGGTGTGATCGTGTTGGGGTTGGGGGTTGTCGGTGGTGAGGAGCTTGTCGCCGAGGAAGATGCTGTTGGCGCCGGCGTGGAGGCAGAGGGCCTGGAGTTCGTCGCTCATATCGGTGCGGCCTGCTGAGAGGCGCACCACCGACCTGGGCATCATCAGTCGTGCGGCGGCGATGGTGCGGACCAGTTCGAGGGGGTCGAACGGATCGGTGCCGTGCAGTGGGGTGCCGGGGACTTGCACGAGCACGTTGATGGGGACGCTCTCGGGGTGGGGGTCGAGCGAGGCGAGCTGGGCCAATAGTGCGGCGCGGTCTCGTCGTGACTCGCCCATGCCGACGATGCCTCCGGCACACAGCTTGACGCTGGTGGTGCGTACGTTGGCGAGAGTATCGAGGCGGTCCTGGTAGGTGCGGGTGGTGATGATCTTGCCGTAGAACTCCGGCGAGGTGTCGAGGTTGTGGTTGTAGAAGTCGAGGCCTGCCTGTTCGAGAGTGACGGCCTGGTCGGCGCTGAGCATTCCAAGCGTTACGCAGGTTTCCATGCCGAGGGCCTTTACCCCGGCGACGGCGTTGGCCATCTCCTCGACCTGCCGGTCAGTTGGCGAGCGCCAGGCTGCCCCCATGCAAAAGCGGGTTGCTGATGCGGCCTTGGCGTTTCGGGCTGCGTCGACTATCTCGTCGGTTGCCATCAGCCGTTCGGGGTCGAGGCCTGTGTCGGAGCTCACCGACTGGGGGCAATAGGCGCAGTCCTCGGGGCAAGCGCCGGTCTTGACCGACAACAGGATTGCTGCTTCGACCACATGGGGATCGAAATACTCACGATGGGCTGCGTTCGCGTCTGCAAGTAGGTCATGGAACGGCGTCGCAAGAAGAACCTCTGCCTGAGCGACGCTCCAATCATGGCGGACCGTCGGTGCGGCTTCAGGCTTGCTGATCATGAGAGATGCCCCTCGCTGTTGATGAGTTCACCAGCCTCGTGGATCGACGAGATGCCATGGTCACCCGTCCAGGTGAGCATAAGACGGTCGACCCGCAGCGATGCCATTCGTTGCCGGTTTGGGTGCTCTCGGCTCAGCCATTCGTCGACCAGGGGGCACGCGATCGTCATCAACAGATCACGGCTGTTGGCTGCGGCCCGGGCGGTGGCCACGAGGTCCTCGAGCGCTTCGTCGGACGAACGGAAGTTGACGCCATCGCTGGTGCGGCCTGCAAGCGCGGCCATCTTGGGTCCGTTGGCGCCCACGATGATCGCGGGAGGCGGATCGGGTCGGATGAAGCCTGAAGCGTCGTGCAGGCTGAAGTGTTGGCCGACCAGGTCGGCATCACCTCGCCACAAGTGACGGATCACGCCGATGACTTCCTCCACGATCGCTCGACGGGTCGCAGCCGACTTCGCCTCGACTCCGAGCATGGTGAGTTCGTCGGCGAAGGGCGATTCGGGACCGGCACCGGCGCCGAGGCCCAGCATCGCTCTGCCCTCGGTGATTTGTTGAAGCGTTGCTGCCGCCACGGCCAGCGCGGCTGGGTGTCGGGTCGTGGCGTTGGCGACGAGGGGTCCGACGGTGACTCGACTCGTTGCGGCGCCGATCGCTCCGAGGGTGGTCCAGACCTCCGGGATGGATGATCCGTCGAGAACCGCTCCCGACAGGTGGTCGTAGGTCCAGACGCCATCGAATCCTGCTCTCTCTGCGGCTCGTGCGGCGTCGACCACCGTGGCCGGATCCACATCGGTCGGGTTGATCACCAGGTCGAACAGCACCCCGTGATCCTGAGACTTTCAACCCTCCACTGCAACCCCATCTTGGTTGGAGTGCTTGACACAGAGCATCGTTCGGTTCATACTCCGAACAGTGTCAGGTAAACCGAACAAAGACAGGCAAAACGAACGGCGTCAGGAAACCATGGCCGAGATCGTCTCGGCCGCGTGGGAAGTGGTGCGTGAGCACGGGCTTGCCGGCCTGTCGATGCGAGACCTCGGCGAACGGGTCGGCATGCGCGCCCAGTCGATCTATTCCTACTTCGCCTCCAAGCACGACATCTACGACGCCATGTTCCTCGAGGGCTACGAGGCCTTCATCGATTGGATGGATAGCGCCGTCGATGACGATGAACCCGAGACCGACCCGGTTGGCTCGGCGCGGCTCGCGGTAAGAGGGTTCGTCGAGTTCTGCACGAGCGACCCCGTGCGCTACCAACTCCTCTTCCAGCGCACCATCCCCGGCTTCGAACCATCCCCCCGGAGCTACACAGTGGCGGAGGATGCCTACGAACGAAGCCGGCGGAGACTCGCGATCCTCGGCGTCGAAGATCAGCCCACACTCGACCTGTGGACCGCGATGATGACGGGGCTTGCCAGCCAGCAGATCTCCAACGACCCAGGCGGAACCCGGTGGGAGAAACTGATCGACCGCGCGGTCGACATGTTGCTCACCGATGCCCGAGACCACACCTATACCGAAAGCGAGCGGGCATGACCGCCAAGACCATCACCGAAGTGAGCACGATCCCAGCCGTAAGCCACCGGGAGGCGATGCAACTCCTGGCGACCGAACTCGAGGGGGCGCTTTCGATGTTGCGCGGTCTCGACCCCGAACAATGGTTGGCCCAGACCAACTGCCCCGACTGGGATGTCCGCCGCATGTGGCTCCATGTCCTCGGTGCCTGCGAAGGCGGCGCGTCGATGCGCGAGAACATGCACCAGATGCTCGCGGCTCGCAAGCGTCGCAAGAAGCTCGGAGTCTCCCTCGAAGCCGGACTCTCGGGGGTGCAGGTGGCAGAACGGGAAGACCTGACGCCCCATGAGCTGCTCGAACGTCTCGATCGCATTGCACCGAAGACGGTCAAGGGCCGAGCCCGCACGCCACGTCCGATGCGGGCGATGAAAATCCCCATTGATGCTCCCGTGGTGGAGAAATGGAGCCTCGGCTACCTCATCGACATCATCTATCTCCGCGACGCGTGGATGCACCGGATCGACACCGCTCATGCCGCCGCCACCGAACTAGTCCTGACGCCCGAGCACGACGGTCGCATAGTGGCCGATGTGGTGGCCGAGTGGGCTCGCCGTCACGGCCAACCCTTCTCTCTCGAACTCTCCGGTACAGCCGGCGGCACGTTCATTGAGGGCGAAGGTGGCGAACAGATCGAAATGGATGCGATCGAGTTCTGCTGTTTGCTCTCAGGGCGAGGCGAAGCCAGCGGGCTCCTCGCAACAATCGTGCCCTTCTAAACGCTCTGCTGCTATTGGCCAAGGGGGCGACTCCGGTACGCTCCGGGCCATGCGCTACTCCTCCCTGGTCGGTCGGCTCCACAGCGAGGGGGTCGATGGCTGGGCCACCCTTTTCCAAGCCTGGCAGGCCCGGGAGCGGGGCGAGGAAGTCATCATCTTGAGCATCGGCGATCCCGATTTCGCCACGCCCGAACCAATCGTCGAGAGTGCCGTAGATGCTCTTCGTGGGGGCGACACCCACTACGCCGTCATCGAGGGTCGTCGCCAGCTGCGTGCCGCGATCGCAGCCGACATGACGGCTCGCACCGGTCTGGAGCTCGACGAGAACAACGTGTTAGTCGCCGCAGGCACCCAGAACGCGCTGCTGGCCGCGAGCCTGTGCCTTCTCGAAACCGGCGATGAGGTGATCGGACTCGACCCGATGTATCTCACCTATGAGGGCACCCTGCGCTCCGGTGGCGCCGACCTCGTGCGCGTGCCCCAGACCGCGTCCTCGGGATTCCGGCCTGATCAAGCCGCTATCGAGGCGGCTGTCACCGAGCGCACCCGCGCCATCCTGATCACGTCACCCAACAATCCGACCGGTGTGGTTTTGAACCGACCGGAACTCGAAGGCATCAGTGCCATCGCCCGTGAGCATGATCTCTGGGTGATCGCCGACGAGGTCTACAGCGATCTCCTGTTCGGAGTAGAGCACCTCTCGATCGCCGCCATGCCCGGGATGGCCGAACGCACGGTCACCGTCAGCAGCCTCTCGAAGTCGCACGCGATGACCGGGTGGCGGATCGGCTGGGCCGTAGGGCCGGCCGAGCTGATCGAGCACCTGGGCGCGCTCCAGGTGAATATCAACTATGGCGTGCCCGGATTTGTTCAGGAGGCGGCGCTCGAAGCTGTCACCGAGCAGCGCATGGCGTGGCGCCCCATGCGCGACGCCTACCAGCGGCGGCGCGATCTCGCTGCTGCGGCCCTCTCCGCTGCTCCCGAACTGAGGGTTCTCGTACCTGAGGCCGGCATGTACCTGCTGGTGGATGTGAGCAGGGTCGCCGAGTCGAGTCGCGCATTCAGCCACGACTTGTTCGCATCGAAACGGGTGTCGGTGGTCGATGCGGGTGCGTTCGGCCAGTCGGCCGATGGCTGGATCCGGATCAGCTTCACCATCGGAGACGACGAGCTGGCCGAAGGCTGCAAGCGCATCGTCGACTTCGTCAGGGGTCGGAATGCGCCCGGCTGAGCAGCGCCGAGCCGCCCACGAAATAGGCGCCGATGAGCAAGAAGCTGATCCCGAGCCCGACGTAGCCATCCCGGGGGCCGGTGACGGGCAGCTGAGTCAGGCCCATGACCGATGTCTGACCGAGTCGATCAGCTCGGCTGAGACTCCAGTAAGGATTGATCGCCTCGCCGCTCGGATCGTCCACTGCGAAATGCAGGTGGGGGGTGGTTTGCTCGGCATTTCCTGAATCGCCGACGAACCCGATCGGGTCGCCGGCCTCCACTCGAACTCCCTCGGCGATTCCGGCTGCGAACGCATGCTCGAAGAGATTCACGTCGTTGTCGGTGCCAGGCTCATCGTTGTTGAGGTGGATGTAGTAGTAGCGGTGTCCGTCGTCGCCTCGCAGCACCACCATGTTGCCGGCTCGTCCGGTATTGGTGTGGCGAACTCTCTCGATCACTCCGTCGACGGTGGCCACCACCGATGAGTGGCGTTCGGCCATGATGTCGGTTCCCTCGTGGAGGCGGGCCCCTCCATCGCGAGGGAAATGCCAGTCGTTGATGAAACGGTGTTCGCTGTCGACGGGAAACACGATCGGCAACACGGTTGCGTCGGTGTCGGAGTTGTCGTCGGGGGCGAGGGTGGTGGTGGGCGAGGGGTCGTCGTCGGAAGAGTCTTGGGCTGATGCCGTGCCTACCGACGCCAACAGCAAGCTGATTGTTGCCGCCACCATCGCCAGCATGGCGCGCCGACCACGGCCGCTCGCAACGCGGTGGGTCTGACTATCGATGTCGTCATGATGGCTGTCTCTGACCGTCAACGTGCCCACCACGTCGTTGAACAGGTTTGTGAGGTGCCAAATCGCCCTGCGCAATCCCACGGGTCGGCACCGTAGACCGAGATGTCTGATAGCGCCAGTGGATCGAGAAGAGTTGTGAATTGGCCCTCGGGCCTGTTTCGAGGCAAGGACTCGACTCACTGGACAGGCGTATGGCTTACTGCTGTGCCCATCACCGCCACTACGATCACGGCTTGTGACCGCCGCTCTGTCCTTCGCCGCCCGATTCGATCAACTCGCCGAAGAGCGGGGCGACACTCCCGCCCTCACCTTCCTCGATGAGACGCTCACCTTCGCCGAATTGAACAGCGTCGCCAATCGCCAGGCCCGTCATCTCGCGTCGCTCGGAGTATCGGTCGACGACTTCGTGACGATCGCGGAGCCCAACTCGGTCGAATTCGTCGTCGCGCTCATTGCGTGCTGGAAGCTGGGAGCAACCCCTCAGCCGGTTTCCTCGCGGCTACCGAGACTCGAGCTCGAAGCGATTGTCGAGCTGGCCGAGCCGGCTTTGGTCGTGGGCGCCGAGTTGACCGGCCGTGCCGGCCTCCCGGTTGGATTTCGGGCCTCTGGCGATCTCGACGAGCGCCCCTTGGAGGACGCCGTCGCCACCTCATGGAAGGCACCCACCTCGGGCGGATCCACAGGCCGGCCCAAACTGATCGTCTCCGGTGATCCGTCGGTCTTCGCTGACGGCATGGCGATGCTCGCGGGACTGATCGGAGCCGGCCCAGGCCGCACCACGGTCATGCCTGGCCCGCTCTACCACAACGGCCCGCTCATCTGGACCTCGCTGAGCCTGTTGGCCGGCAGTCATGTGGTACTTCTTCCCCGGTTTGATGCCGAAGCCACGCTCGAGGCGATCCAAACCCACAAGGGTCGGGCCATCTATCTCGTGCCCACCATGATGCAGCGGATCTCGAAGCTCCCCGTCGAGCAGCGACTCTCCTACGACGTGTCATCGCTCGAGATTGCGTTCCATCTCGCCGAACCGTGCCCCAAGTGGCTCAAAGAGGAATGGATCGACTGGCTTGGCCCTGAGGTCATCTGGGAGCTCTACGGCGGCACCGAGGGTCAGGCGTTCACCGTGCTCAACGGCGTCGAATGGCTGGAGCATCCCGGGTCGGTCGGGCGGGCCATCATCGGTGAGCTCGTCATCCGCGACCCGGAAGGCACCGACCTCGCAGCCGGCGAGATCGGTGATGTCTGGATGCGGTGGACGGGCCGCGACACCCCCACCTACCGCTACATCGGAGCCGAACCCGAGGAGCAGGACGGCTGGGAGTGTCTGGGCGATGTCGGCTGGATGGATGACGACGGCTACCTCTACCTCGCCGACCGCCGGGGCGACATGATTCTGGTGGCCGGGGCAAACGTCTATCCCGCCGAGGTGGAGGCCGCCCTCAACGCCCACCCATCGGTTCGTTCGGCGGCGGTGATCGGGCTCCCCGACGCGGAACGTGGCAGCACTGTGCACGCGATCATCGAAGCCGATGATGTCGACGTCGATGAGTTGAAGCAGTTCCTCGGCGTACGCCTGGTGGGTTACAAGGTCCCTCGGACGTTCGAGCTCGTCGATGAGCCCCTCCGTGACGATGCGGGCAAGGTCCGTCGTGGTGCTCTTCGTCTGGCTCGACTCCCTGCAGAAGAACAGTCAGCTTGACCGGCTGGATTTCGACATGAGCGTGGCCCCCCCGCCGACCTGAATCGAGGTCACCGCTCCGTCCTCGATAACCAGAGCTGTGCGAACGGTGCTGGGTCGACCCATCTCGTGACCCTGCTCGGCCAGCACCGCATGGGCGCCATCGGTGTTGAGCCCGGCGAGGCCGTGGCGAACGAGATAGGCGGAGATGGCTCGATTGGTGGTGCCGGTGGCCGCGGCCTCATCGGTGCCCACCGCGGGGCAGAAGTCGCGGCAATGCACAGAGGCCCAAGGGTTGATGGTCTCGGTGGTGAAGGGGGCGACGGTCTCGATTCCGTGGTACTGGCACAGGGCCTCGAGGCGGTTGAAATCGGGGTT
>JAJCXY010000008.1 GCA_029263215.1 Acidimicrobiales bacterium | reverse complement strand
GCGATCAGCTTTCCGGCTCACCAGCTCGCACCACACCCGCTTCATAGGCGAAGACAACGGCACCAACTCGATCCCTAAGCCCGAGCTTCATCAGTACCCGTTTGAGATGAGTCTTTGCGGTCGACTCGCTGATGTGCATCGCCTTGGCGATCTCCGCGTTGCTCATCCCGCGTGCCACGCAGGTGAGTACCTCCCGTTCTCGGTCGGTGAGGACCTCAAGAGAATCTTCGGCATCTTCCGGGGTGGCCGGTTGGCGGGCGAACTCCTCGACTAGTCGCCGTGTGACCGATGGGGAGAGTAAGGCATCGCCCGCCGCAACTATTCGAATCCCCTCGATGAGGTCGCTCGGCCTACTGCGCTTCAGCAGATACCCACTGGCGCCAGCTCGCAGCGAGTCAAAGACATAACGGTCCAGTTCGAAAGTGGTGACCACGATGACCCTTGTCACGCAGTCTCGCCGTTCGAGGATCCGGCGGGTCGCGTCGATGCCGTCGCCTTCAGGCATCTGGATGTCCATGAGCACCACATCGGGCTCGAGGCGCCCCGCCATTTCGACCGCCTCGGGGCCTGAGGTCGCTTCGCCGATGACGGTGATGTCATCGGCGCTCTCGATGATCATGGACATTCCGCCTCGAACAAGCCCATCATCGTCGGCCAGAAGAACCCGGATCATGGAAGACTCCCAGAGGCGAGCGGGAGCCGGGCAGCCACCCGGAACCCGCCGCCGTCACAGCGTCCGACCTCAAGGTCACCCTTGAGCATCGCGGCCCGCTCGCTCATCCCGATGATTCCCTGGCTGCGATGACCCTCAGCAGCCCAGTGATGATGGGTGTTGGGGCCGCCATGGTCACGAATCTCGAGGTCGAGATCAGATGCCGAGAAGCTAATGTTGACCTCGGCGCGGGTTGGCCCGGCGTGTTTGAGCGTGTTCGTCAGTGCTTCCTGGATGATCCGAAATGCCGATTGATCAACCGCTGTCGACAACCCGACCTGATCACCGACGACGGTGGTCTCCACCGCAAGCCCCAGATCGCCAAACTCTTCCACCAACGCCTTGAGATTGGCGAGACTCGGCTGGAGAAGACCACTCGAGTCGGCCTCGTCGGATCGCAACAATCCGAGAAGTTGATCCATCTCGGCCATTGCGTTCCGGCCGACATCGCCCGCTGATGCCAGAGCGTCTCGCGCCCGATCCGGACGCTTCCCCACCAGCCCCTCCGCGGCACCGATGTGAAGAGTCATCACACTGATCGAATGACCGACCGCGTCATGTAGCTCGCGTGCAATCCTGGTTCGCTCCGCCTGCACCGCCCGTTCCGCGAGAGCTTCGCGGCTACGTTCGAGGGCCACCGCGTACTGATGTCGGCTTCGGATGCTCCGTCCCAAGAACCAAGCGGCACCCATGTAGACGACGTCGATGGGCCAATCGAACCAACCGACAGCAAGTCCGGCCGCCTGGGCTCTGACCTTGACGAAGACGGCGAAGCCCTGGGCCAGAACGAACCCAGCCCAAGAGGCTCGAGGCCCACAGCAGCGAGCAACGGTGTACGTCGCGATGATCAGCCCGAATCCGTACGAGCCCGGCCGGTATAGGAGGAGAGTGACCGCCACAGCATCGAGGAGAATCACCGCGAAGACAGTGCGCGGGAACGTTCTCCGTAGCGCCAGCGGCAGCACCAGCATGGCGACGAGCACATAGCCGATCGCGTCGGCTGAACGGATCGGGGCATCGGGTGGTAGGTCCTGACTCACCAGATCCTTCACGAGGGTGGCCGCGAGCACTACTGAGAGCACCGTGTCTTGAACGACCGGAGGTATCGACCGCACCCAGTGGGGTAACAGTCGATGACTCAGAGCCTGTTCGATACCTACCTCTGCTGGCTCCACGACTCCGAAACTAATCCCCTGGCCTAGGGCTGTCATCACCCCTCAGAAGCATCTGGAGCGACAAGCAGTGATCCCTGAGGGGGACCGCAGTCATCCTGACGTGGCAGTCGCTCCCCAGCGAGGACCGCGCTGGCTACCTCGCTTCGGTGAACCGAGTGACCCATGGGGCCCACTCGGAATGTCCGTCAGGGTGTTTCGCCCCACGCCGTTCGCGCGGTTCGATCGAAGCCATGAAGACATCACAGGAGGCCGAGATGGCAACCACGCATCACGAACCGACAGCAAGGCACGATCCCGGCACTGGAGTGCCGCGGCCGCCTTGGTTCCAATGGGCGCTGGCGCTGGTCACCTTCGGGATCTACGCCGCCTTCCAGCACTACCGGGTCAACCGCGAGCTTCGGGACTTCGGTGTCGACGTAGACCCGGTTAAGGCCTTGCTCGCGTTCTTCCCCGGCGGTCTAGTACTAGTCCCCTATCTCGTCACCAACTACCGCACCGGCGAGCGAATCGCGGTCGCTCAGGAGACGGTCGGGCTCACCGCGACCTCGAAACCGGAAATCTCCGCGCTCGCCTCCCTCGTAGCTCTACTGCAAGTTCCGTACCAGCAGGCCGAACTCAACCGGGCCTGGGCCGTTGAAGCCGAAGGCTTGTCCACATGACCGCCTCCCCCACGCCACCCGCACCCAAGAAGCATGAGACAGAACCCGCCATGACATCACAGACATCATCTGGAAACGACACCAACTCACCCGACGGCAAGTCACCACCCAACGGTGAACGGCGGGGGAACCCGATCTTCGAATTCGTGGGGCGACACATCAAGCCGGTTGCAGCTGCGAGTATCGTCCTAGCCGTTGCGTTGGGAGTCGCGGGCTTCGTGGTTCGGGTCATCGACAAGCTCGAGAATGGTCCCGACCAGCCTGCCTTCGACCCGGGCGGCGAGATCTACGACCTCCAGGACCGGGCCGATGACCTCTTCGACCCGGCTACAGAGGTTCTGGTCTCACTCTTCTTCGTTGAAGCCGAGGATCCCGTGAACGGCGATGTTCTCACCCGCGACGCGCTGCTCGAGTTCGTCACCAACGCGGAGGCGGTGGAGGCCGACCCGGAGTCACAGGAGCACCTGACATCGACGTTCGACAATGAGCTCGGTGTCTCGATCGACGGCGTGTACTCGATAGCGCACGCAGTTGATGAGATCCTGCCCGGAGGGCTCGTCGCCGCGGACGACGCGGCGGTGAAGCTGGAGCTCGCCAAGATCCTGGACGAATCGAGCGACCAGTCCTCGCTTCGCTCCACCCTTTCGCAGCTCACCACGTCGACGGTCGAAGAGGTGAACGGCGAGATGATCACCGTCTGGGAATCGCCGGCGTTCCAGGCTCAGTTGGCCTATCTGAGAGAGTCGTTCGAGATCGACAAGCCCGACTCGAAGCTGGATGACTTCGTCGAGTACCAATACGCGGTCGAGGGCGAGGAATGGATGCGCAACGTCCAGGACACGCTGCGCGGTGACCAGGACCACATCCAGGTGTTGGGTCTGGCCATCGACGGCATCCTCACCGAGGAGGAACAGAGCAACGCGGCCATGCCCTTCATCATGGGCGCCATCGTGTTGATCGTCCTGCTGGTCGGCGCACTGGTCAGGTCCTACTGGGCATCGGCCATCGTGGCCGTGGGCCTGAGTGTCACCTTCCTCGCCTACTTCGGTATCACGGTGTTCATCGGTGTGAAGGAGAGCATCCTGATCACCTTCATCATCCCAATTGCGGTACTCAGCTTCGGCGTGGACTTCTTCATCCACGGTTTTGGCCGCTGTCGGGAGGAACAGGCCAATGGGCAGGTTCCCGAACGGGCCTACCCGCTGGGCATGACCGCCGTCTCCGGTGCGATTGTGTTGGCCGTTGCGACGTCGACAGCTGCGTTCTTGTCGAACGCGTCCTCCCAGGTCGAGGCGATACGCCAATTCGGGATCGCGGCCGCGATCGGCCTGACTCTCGCGTATCTCTTCCTCGGCGTCATGGCGCCGAGGGTGGTGCTCGGGATCGAGGACAGTCTGGGTCCGGCGCCCCGGTTCCATGGGCCGCGCCTCGGGGCCAAGCTCGGCTTTCTCGTGATGAGTCTGATCGGCGGGTTGACGGTCACGTTCTGTGTGGCGTTGATCCCCATCGGCGTCCCGCTGCTGTTGTTCGTGCTCATCCCGTTCGTCGTGTACGTGCCGTATCGACGGACTGCCCGCCGCAACCAACGCGCCGCCGAGGCC
>JAJCXY010000007.1 GCA_029263215.1 Acidimicrobiales bacterium | reverse complement strand
GACGGTGAGATGGAGATCATCGACCATCGGCAGGGTGCTCGACCGCAGATCATCGACGGTGCCGCGCAGCTCGCGAAGGGTGCGCACCAGGGACTGGACCGCCACCACCAGCACCACTACGACCGCCAGACACACAACGGTCACGATGATCGCGGCGAGGTCGATGGCAGACATGGGTCAAGTCAAGCCGAAGTGGGTGTCGGTCATGGTGATGGTGGTGGTGGAGTGCTTCCCGGCCATCGCTGGCGGAGGCGGCCCTCGAAGCCATGCTCGGATGGCTCGTAGTAGACGTGCTCCGCCACCTCGTCGGGCCGGTATTGCTGGTCGACCCAGCCGTCCGGGCCGTCGTGGGGGTAGAGGTACCCATCGCCGTGGCCGAGGCTCGCGGCCCCCTTGTAGTGTGCATCGCGAAGATGGGGAGGGACCTCCCCAGCGCCCGCCGTGCGCACGTCGTCGCGGGCGGCAAAGATCGCCGTGGTGATGCGATTCGACTTGGGCGCAGTGGAGAGGTGGACCACTGCCTGGGCGAGGTTGAGTTGGGCTTCCGGTAGACCCACGAACTCCAGTGCTCGCGCGGCAGCATCGGCAACGAGCAGGGATTGGGGGTCGGCCATCCCGATGTCCTCCGACGCCAGGATCACGAGCCGTCGAGCGATGAACCGGGCGTCCTCTCCTGCCTCCAACATCCGGGCCAGCCAGTAGAGCGCAGCATCTGGGTCGGAGCCCCGAATGCTCTTGATGAAGGCGCTGATCACGTCGTAGTGGCCATCGCGTCCGTAGCGCACGGCCTTGGCATCAACCGCAGCCTCGGCATCGGCGAGGGTCACCACGATGGGGCGGCCACGACCAGCCGCGAGTGCGACCGCCACCTCCGTGCTGGTCAGGGCGTGGCGCCCGTCGCCCCCCGCCCTTCCGGCGATCTGAGCGATGGCATCATCGTCAGCCGAGGCACCTTCGATCTCGAGCCCTCGACGCACGAGTTCCGCCACATCACCTTCATCGAGGGCGTTGAGGCGAAACAGAGTCGAACGCGACATCAGGGGTGGGTTTACCTCGAAATGAGGATTTTCGGTGGTGGCCCCGATCAGCACGATCAAGCCTTCTTCCACAGCCGGAAGGAGGGTGTCCTGCTGGGCCTTGTTAAATCGGTGGACCTCATCGAGGAACAAGATCGTGCCCGCCCCTCGTTCACCGAGCCTCTGGCGGGCCATGGCGATGATCTCCCGCACGTCCTTGACCGACGCGGTGACCGCCGAGAGTTCTTCGAAGGTCTTGTCGGTGGTACTGGCGACGAGGCGAGCGAGGCTGGTCTTCCCGGTACCGGGCGGCCCCCAGAGGATCACCGACGACAGGCGGTCGGTCTCGATGAGCACCCTCAGGGGCCTTCCCGGTGCCAAGAGGTGGTTCTGGCCGACGACATCGTCGAGGATACGGGGCCTCAATCGGGCCGCCAGCGGCGATCTGCTGGAGAGCCGCTCATCGGCGGCTGCCGCAAAAAGATCCTCTGCCACGGCGGGAGGTTACTCATGCCCGACGAATAAAAGCCGATGAAGGCCGTGTGGGAACTCTCTTGATGTTGCTGTTTTGGATGTGGCTCGGCTTGTCCGTGTTCATCTACGCCCGCCGCGTCATCACCAACGGCTCGATGCGTCCTCAACCCAAGGATGGTGAATCCAGGTCGTCGAACCGCCTCTCGCGCTCGACGCCGCGGCCAAGACCCACCATCGATGAGGAGCTGGCGGCAATGGCCCCTCCCCCTTCGAGCACGGCGCCCGTGCTCGCTCAGCCTGCACCGATCCAGACCCCGGCCGAAGGTCGGCCTCGAGATGCCGGCACGACCACTCGCACCGATGACGCACCCCTGGCCCGGTCACTGGCCGAAGCACTGGTCGGCATCGCAATGCCCTGCGAGCTCGCTCCCTTGGTGACCACCGAGCACATCGATCCGCGCAACATGCTCTTCTCGACCACCGACCATCCCGCCGAACTCGTGGCCACCTCGGTTGCCGATGAACTCGAGCAACTCAACTACACCTTCGCCACCGTCGACCGGCACACGATCCAGGCGCGCCGCGGCGGGACAGTGGTGGAGATCACTGTGCATCCCGACAAGGCCACCGCGGCGGTGGCCCTCGCCGGCCGGGCATCAGGGGCACCGGACGACGCTGTGCTCGTGGAGTTTCAGCTCCGCTGAGTCGGGCTCAGGTGGAGGGGGGAAGCACCCGGATACCGAGCTCTTCGAGGTGACCGGCGTCGATCGGCGACGGCGCACCGGTGAGAGGGTCGCCACCCGACTGGGTCTTCGGGAAAGCTATGACCTCACGAATGTTGGTCTCACCGACCAGCAGGGCGGTGAGCCGATCGATGCCGAAGGCGAATCCGGCATGGGGCGGTGCACCGAATCGGAAGGCATCGAGGAGGAAACCGAACTTGACCTGAGCCTCTTCGGCCCCGATCCCCAGCAGCTCGAAGATCCGCGACTGGACCTCGGGCCGATGGATCCGCACCGAACCCGAACCGAGCTCCCAACCGTTGAGAACGAGGTCGTACGCCTGGGACCGAACATCGAGGAGAGCTTCGCCTTCGGCATCAAGACCCTCAATATCGTCGGGGTGGGTCATGGTGAAGGGGTGGTGCGCCGGGATCGGCTTGCCGTCCTGGTTGATCGCTTCGAAGAGGGGGAAGTCGACCACCCACAAGAAGTTGAGTCCGCCCTCGTTCACCGGAGGGCGCCCGAGTTCGAGCCGCAGCAAGCCGAGCACGTGGCGCACCATGCGCCGCTCGTCGGCTACCAGGAACACCATGTCGCCGGGCTGGGCCTCGAGCGCCGCTATCACCTCGGTCGATTCGTCGGCCGAGAGGAACTTCGCCACGCCGGCATCGAGGGCAGGTCCGCTGTCGCCATCGACGACCTTCATCCAGGCGAGCCCCTTGGCCCCCCACTGCTTACAGGTGTCGACCAGTGCATCGATCTGGTTTCGGCTCAGGGCTTCGACCCCGGCTTCCATCCGTATTCCCTTCACACACGGTGCCTGGAACACGCGGGCTTCGGTGTTTTCGAAGAGGGGGGTGAGCTCTACCAGCTCCATCGCGAAACGGGTATCGGGCTTGTCGGAGCCGTAGCGCTCCATGGCGTCGAGCCAGGTGATGTGGGGGAACTCGGTGGGCCTTTCACCGGTAACGGCTTCGGTGGCTTCGGCCACCGCGTGGGAGATGAAGTCGAACACGTCGTCCTGGTCGACGAAGCTCGCCTCGGCGTCGAGCTGCATGAATTCGAACTGGCGGTCGGCCCGCAGATCTTCGTCGCGTAGACAACGTGCGATCTGGTAGTAGCGATCGATTCCTCCCACCATGCAGAGCTGCTTGAACAGCTGGGGGCTCTGGGGAAGCGCATAGAACGAGCCCGGCTGGTTGCGGGAGGGCACGACAAAGTCGCGGGCCCCCTCGGGTGTGGATGCAACCAGCATCGGGGTCTCGATCTCGACGAACCCCTTCTGTTCCATGCCTCGACGGATCGCACTGTTGACCTTCGCTCGCGTGCGCAGGTTGCGCTGGAGACGCTCCTTGCGAAGATCGACATAGCGGTGCCGAAGCCGCAGGGTCTCGTCGACCTCGGTGCGTTCATCGAGAGGAAACGGTGACGGCTCGGACTCCGAAAGGATCTCTATCTCGGTGACCTCGATCTCGATCTCCCCGGTTGCCAGATCGAGGTTGGCGGTGTCGTCGGGTCGGGGGCGAACCTCGCCGGTCATGCGGGCCACATACTCGCCGCGCAGATCGTGAGAGCGATTGACAACACACTGCACGATGCCGGTGTGGTCGCGCAGGTCGATGAAGGCCAGATGCTCACCGTGCTCGCGGCGCCGATCGACCCAGCCACAGACGGTGACAGTGCGTCCGGCATCGGAGGCGGTGAGCTGGCCGCACATGTCGGTGCGCATTGAAGTGGAAAGAGCGTTCATCGGTGGTCCTGAGGGGGGGGTTGGAGGAATCAGTTCGGGCCGGGCACGAACTCGGAGACTTCTTGTACGAGCATGTCGAGGGGAACTCGCCGCTGGCCGGCATCGCCCCTCAGGTCGCGGATGGTGACCTCACCAGCCGCCACTTCGTCTTCGCCGATTATCGCGGCAAGGCGCGCTCCCGAGCGATCTGCGACCTTCATCTGGGCCTTCATCGAACGCCCGCCGTAGCTGCGGTCGGCGCCTATTCCGGCCTCGCGGAGCTTCTGGCACATCGACAGGGCACTCCCTCCCCCGGTAACATCCACCACGAAGACGAGCACCGCAGGTGGAGGGCCGGGAAAGACGCCTTCGGCGTCGCAAGCCAGCAGGATGCGGTCGACGCCGAGCGCGAAGCCGAGGCCTGGCGTCGGGGGCCCACCGAGATCCTCGACGAGGCCGTCGTAGCGACCGCCGCCACCCACGGCATTCTGGGCACCCGGGAGAGCATCGGCCGCGAATTCGAAGATCGTTCTGGTGTAGTAGTCGAGCCCCCGCACCAACCGGGGCGACATCTCGTATGCGATGCCCAGCCCATCGAGACCGGAGCGCACGACACGGAAGTGTTCGGCAGCATCCCCGGACAAGAAATCGACCATCAGGGGAGCGTCGGCGATCACGGTCTGATCGCCCTCCCGCTTGGAATCGAGTACCCGAAGGGGGTTGCGTTCGAGAGTGACCCTGCTCTGGTCGGTGAGATCGCCGGACCGGGCCTCGAGATAGGCGCCGAGTGCTTCCATGTAGGCGGGACGGCTGCCGGGATCGCCCAGACTGTTGAGGAGAAGCCTCACCTGGCCAAGTCCCAACGATTCATAGAAGCTCCAGCCGAGCGCGAGGACATCGATGTCGGCCTGAGGGTCGTCGGCACCGAGTACCTCGACCCCGACCTGGGTGAACTGGCGGTAGCGGCCGGCCTGGGGTTGCTCGTATCGGAACTGAGGGCCTTCGTACCAGATCTTCCAGGGCGGCACTGGTCGGTGTTCGGCGTAGGCCCGGCAGATGCCGGCCGTGAGTTCGGGCCTCAACGCGAGATGCTGAGGAGGATCGCCCTTGTCGAAGAAGTCGAACATCTCCTTGGTGACGACGTCGGTGTCCTCACCCAATCGCTTGAACACACCCAGATCTTCGAACATGGGCGACACGACCTCGCCGAACCCGGCCAACTCGGCCCTCCGGGCGAAGACGTCGACGAGAGCGCGTCGACGGCCCGACTCGGCAGGGAGGATGTCGCGGGTGCCCTTGGGAGCACGAAAGTCGGGTTCAGCCACAGCGGCTCAGGCTACCGCCGCGTGCGGGGTCCGAACGTGCTCTTTGTCAGGCGGCCGACCCGGCGCCGGGCAACACCCGGTAGGCGTCGTAGACCGCCTCGACGTCGAGCAGTCTCGACAGGACGGAGTCGAGCTGGCTGACATCGGCCAACTCGAACTCGAACTGCATCTTTGCAACCGCATCGTCGCCGGTCTCGGTGGTGACCGAGATCACGTTGAGACCATGATCGCTGAGCACCTTGGCGACATCGACCAGCAGCGAAGCCCGATCGAGGGCCCGGATCTCGACGGTTGTGGGGAAACGGCCGTTGTGCTCGGCGTCCCAATCCACCTCGATGAGTCGGTCGGGTTGACCCTCGGAGAGCTCGGTTGCGTTGAGGCAATCGGCCCGATGAACCGACACCCCTCGACCGCGTGTGACGAAACCGATGATCTCGTCGGGAGGCACCGGAGAACAGCAGCGCGACAGGCGGATCATGATGTCGTCGAGACCCTCGACGTGTACACCCGCCGACTGGGTGGGGTTACGACGAACTCCACTGCGCCTCGCGACGGTGGTAGGCAGCAGATCCTGTTCGGGCCTGGGCTCCTCCTCCCCTCTCAGTTCGCGGGCGATTCGCTCGGCAACCGAAGACGCAGCGACATGGCCCTCGCCGACCGCGGCAAACAGGGCATCATCGTCGGTGTAGTTGAGCTGGGCTTCGATCTCCGCGAGCAGCGGTTCCTTGAGGATGCGGCGCGCCGGCAGGCCCTCCCGCCGCAGGGCTTGGATGAGGTCGTCGCGGCCGTGTTCGATGGCGTCCTCGCGACGCTCTCGTGTGTACCACTGCTTGATCTTGTTGGAAGCCCGGCGACTGGCCACGAACTTCAACCAGTCGCGGCTCGGACCGGCGCCCTCGACCTTGGAGGTGAACACCTCGACGGAGTCGCCGGACTCGAGCCGTGAATGAAGAGGCACGAGTCGGCCATTGACCTTCGCACCGATGCACGAATGACCGACATCGGTGTGGATCGTGTAGGCGAAATCAACCGGGGTGGCACCCACCGGCAACTCGATCACCTTGCCATTGGGGGTGAAAACGAACACCTCGTCCTGGTCGAGATCGAACTTCAGGTTCGACATGAACTCCGAGGGATCTGATGTCTCTTGTTGCCATTCGACGATCCGACTGAGCCAAGCCAGATCACCTTCGGGCGACTGCTCCTTGTAGTCCCAGTGAGCGGCGACGCCATATTCGGCGCGCAGGTGCATCTCCCGGGTTCGTAGCTGGACCTCGACCGACTTGCCCTGGGGCCCCACCACGGTGGTGTGGAGCGACTGGTAGAGGTTGAACTTCGGCATCGCGATGTAGTCCTTGAACCGGCCCTGCACCGGACGCCAGGTGGCGTGGATCGAACCCAGCGCCGCGTAACAATCACGGACCGAATCGACGATCACCCGGATGGCCACCAGATCGAAGATCTCGTCGAACGAGCGACCCTTCACCACCATCTTCTCGTAGATCGACCAGAGGTGTTTGGGCCTTCCATCGACCTCCGCGACGATCCCGAGTTCCGCCAACCGGGCCTGCACATCGGTGACCACCTGGGCGAGGTAGAGGTCTCGCTCCGGTGCACGCTGATGCACCATCTGATCGATCTCGGCATAACGACGACAATGAAGGGCGGCGAAGGAGAGATCTTCGAGTTGCTGCTTGAGATCCTGCATTCCCAACCGGTGAGCAAGCGGGGCGTAGACATCGAGGGTCTCGCGCGCCGTGCGTTCTTGTTTGAACTGGGGCAGGGCCGCGATCGTGCGCAGGTTGTGGAGCCGATCGGCCAACTTGATTATGAGGACCCTGAGATCCTGGGCAATGGCCACGATCATCTTGCGCATCGTGGCCGCTTGCTGTTGCTCCTTGGAGTCGTAATGGACCCGTTCGAGCTTGGTTACGCCGTCGACGATTCGAGCAAGCTCGGCACCGAATGTTTGTTCGAGCTGATCCAGAGTGATGCCGGTGTCTTCCACCGCATCGTGAAGCAAGGCACCGGCGATAGCGATCTCGTCGAGCCCTTGGCGGGCCACAATCGTGGCCACCGCAACCGGATGGCGGATGTAGGGCTCGCCCGACTTGCGAGTCTGGCCACCATGGGCACTCGCCGCCAGATCGAACGCCGACTCGATCAGCTCGGTGTCGGCCTTTGGGTGACGGTCGTGAAACGCTGCCAGCAACTCCGCTATCTCCGCCGATGCAGGACGATTGGCCGCACGACGCCATGGAAGTACTCGGGTGACGGTTGCCATCTAGTGGCCACCAGATTCGCTGCTCGGCACTTCGTCGCCCGGCACCGCAACCTCGATCGGATCGTCGAGAAGGGCACGACCACCGAGAAAGCCCAACTCGAGCAGGAACCCGAAGCCCACGAGATCTGCCCCGGTGGACCGGATCAGCCGCGCTGTTGCGGCGGCGGTGCCACCGGTTGCCAACACATCGTCGATCACGAGGACGCGCTGGTCCGGCTCGAGGGCATCACCCTGGATCTCCACGGTGTCGGTGCCGTACTCGAGGCTGTAGGTCTCGGAGAGAATCGTGCCGGGGAGCTTACCCGCCTTGCGAACAGCGATGAAGCCGGCGTCGAGCGCCAGCGCCACCGGAGCAGCGAGAATGAACCCTCGAGCCTCGATCCCGGCCACGGCCTGAATCCCCTCATCGCGCCACGGCGCGGCCAGGGCTTCCACCACCATCTCGAGCCCCGCTGGGTCGGCGAGCAGGGGCATGATGTCCTTGAACAAGATCCCCGGCTTCGGGTAGTCGGGAACGTCGCGGATCAGTTTGCGCAGGGCACCGGCACTCACGTCGACCATACGGTCCACCGTACCCGGCTCACCGCTTCTTCTTTTTCTTCCTGGGTCGAGGCGGTTGGCCGATGGGTCGGGGCGCTCCGTCGCTCGTGGGCCTGGTGGGACGAGTGGGGCGAGTGGGGATCCCACCGAGGGCAACGTCTTCTTCGCTCACCTGGCGAGTGCCCGTGTCGCCGCTGGACCTCAAGGCCACCTTCCGAGCCACCGCAACGTGCTCTGCCTCTCGTTCCTTCATGTAGGCCACCAGTGCCGATGCCACGAAGATCGACGAGTAGGTGCCCACCAAGATGCCGATCAGCAAGGCGATGGCAAACTCCTGCAGGGTGAGCGCGCCGAGGAAGAAGGAGCCGATCACCAGCATCGACAGCACCGGGAGTACCGACGTGATCGACGTGTTGATCGAGCGCATCAGCACCTGGTTGAGCGACAGGTTCATCATCTCGGTGTAGGTGTAGCGGCCGGTACTGGTGAGCCGGCCGCCGACCTCGCGGACCTTGTCGTAGACCACGATCGTGTCGTAGAGCGAATAGCCCATGATGGTGAGGAAGGCGATGACCGTGGCCGGTGTGACCTCGAATTGGAAGACCGCATACAGACCCACCGACAAGAGGATGTCGTGGGCGACGGCAACGAGTGCTCCGACGGCCATCTTCCATTCGAGCCGGATCGCGATGTAGGCCGCGACGATGATGAAGAACCAGATGAGGGCGTTTCGGGCCTTGTCGGTGATCTGATCGCCCCACGACGGACCCACGGTGGTGACGCTCACGTCGCCGAGTTCGGCATCGGCGAACTCGGCCAGTATCTCCGAGATCTCTTCGACCGTGGCCAGGTCCTCGACATCGGCGCGGACCCGGATCGAATCGGTGCCAACGGTCTGGATTTTACCCGCTTCGGCATCGGTGCCCGACAGGGCATCACGGGCGTCGGCGACCGACGCGCCGGGCGCGGAGACCTCCCAGGATGTTCCGCCCTCGAACTCGATTCCGAGGTTGAGGCCTCTCACTACCAATGCGCCCAGACTGATGAGCACGAGAGCCGCGGACACGGTGAGCGCCTTGCGCCACATGGCCGGGAAATCAAAGGCGTGCTCTCCCCGATAGAGGGTGCGCAACATGTTCATGTCGCGACCTCCCCGCTGGGGATGCCGAATCTCGACGGCTTCTCGTAGAGCCCCGATCGGCTTGCCATGAGGCGGATCGCGGGCCCCATGAAGAAGTAGGTCGCCACCAGATCGAGCACTGTGGCGAGGCCGAGAAAGAGGGCGAACCCTTTCACCTGGCCGACGGTGAGGAAATACAGCACAACAGCGGCAATCAGGCTGGCCACATCGGCCTTGACGATCGTGGAATAGGCGATCGGGAAGGCTCGCTCCACCGCCGAACGGACGGTTCGACCACCCTTCACATCCTCCTTGAGGTGTTCGAAGTAGACCACGTTGGAGTCGACGGACACGCCGACCGACACGATCAGGCCGGTGACCCCGGCGAGGGTGAGGGCGAGACCCTGCGACTCTCCGAGCCAGGCGATGATGGTCCACAGCAGGGCACCGGATATGGCGAGGCTCGAGATCGCGACGATGCCGAGAAGTCGGTAGTAGGCCACCAGGTAGACCGAAACGAGGGCGAGGCCGACAATGCCGGCGATGATGCCGGCATCGAGCGCGTCTTCACCGAGAGTGGATGACACGATGCGGCTTTCCTGAGGCTCGAGCTCCACCGGAAGTGCACCGAAGCGCAGGACGAGGGCGAGGTCCTTGGCCTCCTGCTCCCCCATCGCTCCACCGGAGATGACTATTGCATCGCGATCGAAGTTGGCGGTGCCGACCGTGGGTGAGCTCTCGATCACACCATCGATCTCGATGGCGACGCGTCCCACAGCGCGGCCCGTGGAAGGGTCGACTCCAGTGGCGGGACATGCGGGTGTGGCTCCCGCACAGGCTGCGGCCAGGGAGTTGAAGTCGTCGATACCGGGCGAGCCCGAAAGAAACGAGATGTTGACCGTCCATTCGGTTATCTGGAACCGGGCGCTGGCCGACTCGAGCGCCTCGCCGTTGAGTCGCCCGCTGGCGGTGGCGCCTTCGGCGATGAGGGGCGGCGCAGGGCCGAGCAGCATCGTGCGGTCCGGGATCTCCTTGTCGACCCCGATCATGCACTCGCCCGCCACCGCGTCGGGGGTCGGCTCGCCGCTGGCGAGCCGGTCGGCGTTTGTGCAACCGGCCACGAGACTCGAATCGAAGGGAGTGCCGGCCACGCCGTCGGAGAACACGGGCCTGAATCTCAGCTCCGCGGTTTGTCCCACCAGGTCGATCGCGCGGGCCTGGTCTTCCACACCCGGGATCTGCACGAGGATGGTGTCGCCCTGTCGGGTGATCTCAGGTTCGCGGACACCGAGACCGTCGACCCGATTGCGGATGATGTCGACCGCCTGGTCGAGGGTTTCGTCGGTGACCTCGGAGCCGTCGGCGTTCTTGGGTTCGAGCACCACCGAGGCACCACCCTGCAGGTCGAGTCCGAGAAGGGGTTCGTTGCCCACGGCAAGGGTGTAGATGATCCCGGCGATGGCCATGACGGTTATCCCGACCACGTAGCCGACTTGACGACCCATGGTCAGGACTCGTCGTCGACGTCGGCCATCGCATCATGGTCGACGTCTTCGTCGTCGACGTCGTCCTCTTCGTCTTCATCGTCTTCGTCTTGACCGACCACCCTTTCGGTGATGGCGGTCTTGGCGACCTTCAGTTCGATCTCGGGAGCCACCTCCAGCCACACGACATCGTCCTCGACCTCGGCGACTGCGCCGTAGATACCGGAGCTGGTGACCACGAGGTCGCCTTCTTCAAGCGAACGAAGGAGCTGCTGATGCTCCTTCATGCGGCGTTGCTGGGGGACGATCATGAACGCGTAGAGCGCTCCGACCATGACGACGAGGATGATCAACTGTGCCATTGCGGTCTGGTTTCGCGACAGGGGACGGGCCGAAGGAGCAGGTTATCGGGCTGACCAGACCTCTTGGACCTCGGCCCGGAAGCTCTTGAAATTCCCCTCGGCGATCGAGGCTGTCATCCGGTCCATGAAACGGAGCAACCAGGCCACATTGTGGAGGGTGATTATCCGCGGTGCGGTGGGCTCCTTGGTGAGCAGGAGGTGACGCAGGTAGCCCTTCGGCCATCGCGCCGCCGGGCTCTCAGGCCAATCCGGGTCGAGTGGCTCGTCGCTGGTGGCGAACTCCGATCGGGTCAGGTTGTAGCGACCCCGGTCGGTGAGGATCGTGCCGTGGCGAGCGAGCCTGGTAGGCAGTACACAGTCGAACATGTCGACCCCGCGAGCCACCGATTCGACAATACCGACGGGGTCTCCGAGCCCCATGAAGTAGCGGGGCTGGTCGGATGGTAGGAGACCCATGCATGCGTCGAGGCCTTCAAGCATCGCCTCTCGGTCTTCGCCCACCGACAGGCCACCTACCGCGTAGCCGTCGAAACCGACATCCACGATACGTTGGGCCGACTCGACCCGAAGCGACTCGTCGGTGCCGCCCTGCACGATCCCGAACTGGCATTGGCGATCGGCCGCATCGGGGTGATCGAGGAAGTGTCGGCGACCTCGTGCCGCCCACAACGCAGTGCGATCGACGGCCTCTCTCAATACGAGCTGATCAGCCACAGACGAGGGACACACATCGAGCACCATCTGGATGTCGGCGCCGATCAAGGCCTGGACATCGACGGCGCGCTCTGGCGTCAGGAGGTGGGTCGAGCCGTCGTAGGTCGACTTGAAGGTCGCTCCCTCATCGTTGATGTCGGGCTCCAGGGAAAAGATCTGGTAGCCCCCGCTGTCAGTGAGGACATGGCCACCCCAGTCGGCGAACCCGTGGATGCCACCGAGTTGGGCCACGACATCTGCGCCGGGGCGAAGCATCAGGTGATACGTGTTGGCGAGGATCACCTGGGCTCCGAGCGCCTCGAGGTCGAGCGACGACAGGTGGCGGACGGCTCCCCTGGTTCCGACCGGCATGAACCTCGGCGTGGTGAACTCGCCCCGGGCGGTGCTGACCACACCGGTGCGGGCGTCGCCGTCGCGGGCGGTCTCGGTGAATGCGGCTCTCACGAGGGTGGAGGCTAGGCGGCCCCCGGCCCGGTGGAAACGACACCACCGAGCCTCTTGTGGTCTGAGAGGATGAACCCATGACACCGGCGGACTCCCCCCATGTCGACAGCATCGAGCTCACCCACGAGCTGATCGAGGCGAGGTTCCACACCGCTCTGGCCCATGCCATGGGCCTGGATCTCGGCCGGTTCGATACCGCCGCGACGATCGTGCTTTCCGAACCGGACCGCGTGGGATCGGGCTATGTGGCGGTGTGCAGGATCAGACAGCTCACATGTGTGCGAGCCGATCCGGCGCTCGCCCTGGGGGTGGAGGAGCTCACCGATCCCCATAGCTCCCTGAGCTTCGACGACGCTCGGGAGTGGGCGAAACGCTCGGGCTGGGTGGTCGTCGATGGGGCCGATCACCACCTGGTGACGGCTTCGGATCTAGCACCACGAGTCCCTCCTCAGCGAGCGAGCGTGGTGTTTCTCGATCGCGATGATCCGGTCGACCACCGCCGGATCGCCGAGCTGATCGAAGCTTGCGACGCCGACGATCTCGATGAGGCGGAGATCGATATCGAAGATCTCGACCCGATCATCGTCGCCCTGCTCGACGACCAAGGCAGGCTCGGATCTTTCGTCAGCGGCCGCCGGTGGACACAAGATGAACGCTTCGATGACATCGGGGTCATCACCCGAGACGACCTTCGGGGCAAGGGATGGGGAAGCGCGAACGTAGCCGCGTTCTCTCGCAGGTGCTTCGAGCTCGACCGCCTCCCTCTGTACCGGTGCAACTGGTCGCGGACGGCGTCGAAAGCACTCGTAACCGGTTTGGGCTTCAAGCGCTCGGTGTCGATCCTCGCGATCTCTCCCAGCCGGTGAGCATGTGCTTAGGTGTCGGCCCATGCGCCACCTGAGCCTCCTACTCATCGCCGCACTCCTCGCGGGCGCCTGCAGCGACAGTCCCGGCGACACTCCCCTGGCCTCCGACTCGACATCGACCACATCGACCTCGACGTCGGTGCCCCAGCCGACCACCACTCCCGACGCCACGACCTCGCTCCCGGATCAGGCGCCCGACTGCCGACTGGCGGCATCAAGCACCGAGAATGAGCCCTCGGGAGCGGGCTCGGCCGGCGCGGCAACCTTGCGCCAACTCGATCACCCCCTTCTAGCCAGGGTCGACATCCAACTCGACGATGGGCTCTTCCCCCTCGTCAGCCTCGTCGGGCCAACCGGCACACGCGAGCTCGCTATCCCCGAATCGCCTGGTTCTGATGTCTCCCTCCTCCTGGCGGGGATGCGCGCCGACACTAACTATTCCGTCGAGATCGAGCTTCTCGATGCCGACTGTGCTCCCGTCGAGCGACTCCCCGAACTTGCCCTCATCACAGGTTCACTCCCGGTCGACCTGCCCACGATGTCGGCGACAGCCAGTGATCCCGAACGCATGGCACCGGGTTTCACCCTCTTCGACCTGATCGATATTCGTACCGATTTCGGAGCGCTCGTCCTCGCCGACGGCGAACTGCCGCCCCCGGCCGGCTGGATTTTCATCGTCGACAACGAGGGTGAGGTGGTCTGGTATCACCAGGAGGACCACTCGATCGGCGACGCACGGATGCTCCCCGACGGTTCGATTCTCTTCGAGTTCAACGACACCGCAGCACGGCGTATCGACCTCGAAGGAAATGTTCTCGATGAATGGGCCAGCTCCATCATCACCGGACGTTTCGCTCTCGATGCCCACGGTCGACAGGTGGTCGGTGACTCACCGGTGGTCGTCGATGTCGACGCGATGCATCACGAGCAGATAGTGCTGCCCGACGGCACTCACGCCACTCTCAGTACCGAGATCAGGGTGCTCGACGGATTCTCAGAGCCCCAGTGTGGTGAGGATCCCGCCACGTTCGACGGCAGCTACCACCTCATCGGAGACATTGCGGTCGTGTTCGATCCCGAATCGGGCGACGTTCTCCAGGAATTCAACCTCTTCGACTACTTCGATCCCCGGACCGATCCCGCGGCCTTCAACCTTTGTGGACTGGCGCTCGACTTCGTCTTCCCCAACTGGCTCTATCGCGGCGTCGACAGTGCCTCGCGCGACTGGACCCACGCCAACGCCATCGAGGTTGACGAAGCCAACAACGCACTTCTCATCTCTGTCCGACACCTGGATTCCATCATCGCGGTGCGCTGGAAGGACGATGCCAGCGGGGAGGCAGGCGAACTTCTCTGGCATAGCGGACCGCTCGGCGACCTCGAGCTGGTGAGCGGCGACTGGCATCACCACCAGCACGCCCCTGAAGTCCAAGCCGATGGGACACTGCTCGTCTACGACAACGGCAACAACCGTCCGGGACGCGGCACCCCCGAAGCGCCGTTCTACAGCAGGGCGGTCATCTACGAGATCGACGGCGCTGCCGGAACCATCGCCCAACAGTGGGAATACCGAATCAACCGCGACGATGAACCCTTGTTCGCGCCGTTTGTCGGCGATGCCGACCGGCTCTCGAACGGCAATGTCCTCATAACCAACGGCGGTCTCAACGGCAGTGCCGGCGGCCAGCTTTCAGCCCAGATCGTGGAGGTGGTGCCAGGGCCCACGTCGGGGGGCGATGTCGTGTTCAGCTTCGAGGTGAACGGTGGTGCCGGCTGGATCGTCTACCGCAGCGAGCGGGTGCCTGCACCGTTCGGATGACCCTGCTGAGCTGGGGGTCCTAGGTCCAATCCGGCGTGCCGGGCTCACCGAGGTCCCAGAAAAGGCCGGTCATGATCCGTAACGAGTCGCGGGTGATCCAGTCGAGGATGTGCTCGTTGGGAGCATGCTGGGAACAGCCGCTGTAGGAGTGCGGAACCCAGAGGGTGGGAAGCCCCAGCAGGTCGGCGAACACGTCGTTGGGGAGCGATCCACCGAGGTTGGGAAGCATCGCCGGAGGCTCACCACACGTGTCGGTGATGGATGCCGCGGCCCAGCGCGCCCACGGATGCTGAGGGTCGAGTCTGGTGGCCATCATCGGCTCGTGGGGGCGGGAGATTTCGATCTGGGAGAAGCCGGCTGCATCGAGGTGGCGTCGGAGTCCGGCCAGCATCTCGTCGGGATCGCACGGCACCACGAAACGCACCTGACAGTGGGAGCGGGCGTGAGGTGGCACCGCGTTGGCCGGCTTGTCGGGATTGCCGGTGGTGTAGGCGAGAACCTCGAAGCTGTTCCAGCCGTATACCTGTTCGGGCGAACTGAGCCCGGGTTCACCCCAGGTGGGATCGATCTCGGGCGCGTCATCACCGGCGCCGATCTCGAGGGCTCGAATGGCATCGCTGATCGAGGCGGGAATCGACGGAGGCCTCAGTTCGGGTACCAGAATCTCACCGGTGACACTGGTGATGGTGGCGATGGCGTGGGCGAGGATGATCCCGGGGTTGGCCAGCAGCCCACCCCAGTTGCCCGAGTGATGGCCTCCCGCCCGCAGATCGAGACTGAGGTCGAAATTGAGGGCCCCTCGGGTGCCCATGAACACCGTGGGACGATCCGGTGAGAGACGCGGCCCGTCGGAGGCAAGGAGCACATCGGCTCTGAGCAGGTCTTGGTTGGCGGCACAGAACTCACGCAGACCCGGCGACCCTCGCTCTTCACCGGTCTCGACGACGAAGACCAGGTTGTAGCCGAGCCGGCCCCTCTCGGCGATGACGGCAGCAATGGCGGCCAGGTTGATGGAATGCTGGCCCTTGTTGTCGGCGGTCCCGCGTCCATACCAGCGTTCCCCGACCTTCTCGAGACGCCACGGTGAGAGGCCTTCGTCCCACTGATCGTCGTAGCCCCGCACCACATCACCGTGGCCGTATCCGAACACAGTGAGCAGATCATCGCCCTCATGGCGGTGGGCCACGAGGAATGGAGGCTCGGTCTCACCGAGCGGGTTTTCGAACACCTCACTCGAGAAGCCGAGCCGATTGAAACTCGGGGTCATTTCGTCTTCGAGGTAGCGAAACAGGTCTGGGCGACGCTGGGGATCTTGGCTCTCGGTCGGGATAGCGACCCGCCGCGAGAGTTCCTCAAAGAACCGTTCGCTGTCGAAGTGTTGCTCAACCCGGGCTATTGCACTGTTGCGAGACATCAGTCGGTGGACCTCAATCGGTGAGGAGTCCGAGCTCCTGGAGATGCGTTTCGGTGGAGTCGACGAGCTCTGCGTCTGACAATGAGAGGTCGATCTCGAAGCGACACGGCTGAGCGACGGGCCACGGCGTATCGACGAAGAACTCGACCCGGTTGGCCTCGGGGTCGCGAACGTAGACAGACCAGGTGGACCCGTGGCTGACGGTCTCGATGTTGTCGACTCCGGCCTCCATCGCCTCCTCGTGAAAGATCCGCAGATCGGCGAGCGAAGCAATCCGGAACGCGATGTGGTCGAGCAGGGTGTCGGATGGCGATTCTCGACTTGCTTGGCGTAGCACCACCTGATGGTGTTCCTCGGGGTCCTGGCTCAAGAACACCATCTCACCGTCGCCCGTCTTCGCCGATCGGTCGATGACGTCGAAGCCGAGCAGGCCGGTGTAGAAGCGCTCCATCGGACCGAGGTCGTCGACCACGACTTCCAGATGACTCAACTGTGCCCATCCCACGGAATGAATCTAGTGCAGCAGCGTCCCCGCGGGGACGTGATGATTTCTTGGGTGAAGTGTCCTTTTGGGCCAGACTCGTTCGTAGTGGTTGCATCAGCAGGGTGCTGAAGGCGCGATCTGGCGTCGATCAGGAGTGAGGGAACAAGATGTCGAAGGTTTCGATGATGGGCACGATGACGTGCCAGGACGGCAAGGGTGACGAGATGGAGGCGGTGCTCAAGGAGATGGTCGGCGCCGCCCGACAGGAACCCGGGGTCGAGATCTACTCGTACCACCGCGGCGAGGGCGACGCCTTCTCCTTCTTCGCCTTGATGACCGATCAGGAGGCCATGCAGAACCACGGTCAGTCCGACGCGATGAAGGCCGCCATGGGAGGGATCGGCCCACTCATGGCCGGGCCGCCACAGATGACGTCGGCCACCCCCATTGCCGCCATCGGTTTCGAAGTCTGAGCACCGGACCATCCATGAGCCAGTACCTGTTATCGACCTATTCCGTGGAGAGTGGGGATTCCTCCGAGATGCCTTCATCGGAGGACATGCAGCAGATGATGCAGCGCATCATCGCTCTCGAAGCCGAGATGGACGAGAGCGGCACGTTCGTTTTCGGTGGCCATCTGCATGGACCCGACGCGGCAACCGTCGTGAGCAACAATGCGGCCGAGGTAGTCATGACCGACGGCCCGTTCGCAGAATCCAAGGAGCACATCGCGGGGTTCTACATCATCAACGCCGACGACCTCGACGCTGCTCTCGCGTGGGCGGGAAAGGTCTCTGAGTGCGTGAATCGACCCATCGAGGTGCAGCCCTTCGCGGGCACGGGTCGCCTCGCCGACAACATGCCCGACGCCTGACGACAGTGGCGGCGGCCCGCGGTGAGCCGAATCTGGTCGAGACCGTCAGTCAGATCGAGGCTGTGTTCCGCGACGTCTACGGCCAGGCCGTGGCGACCCTGGTCCGCGTCTTCGGCGACATCACGGTCGCGGAAGACGCAGTCCAAGATGCTTTCGTCGTCGCCGCCGAGCGATGGCGGCGCGACGGCATCCCGCCGAATCCTGCGGGTTGGATCGTCACGACCGCTCGAAACAGGGCCATAGATCAACATCGCCGCACCATCAGGGGTCGCGAGTTGGAGCGCGAGGCCAGCGAGGTTTCCGGTACGACGCTCCACTCCCCCGACGAAGCTCGAGAGCAGGACGAACCCGTGCCCGACGACCGGCTCAGGCTCATCTTCACGTGCTGTCATCCCGCGCTGTGCACCGAGCACCAGGTGGCGCTGACCCTGCGACTGCTCGGAGGTCTGAGCATCGAGGAGATCGCTCGCGGGTTCCTGGTGAGCGAGGCCGCGATGGCAAAGCGACTGGGCCGGGCGAAATACAAGATCAAGGCGGCCAAGATTCCCTACCGGATTCCCGCAAAACCCGATCTCACCCAACGACTGAAACCCGTCCTCTCGGTGGTCTACCTGATCTACAACGCCGGTGCCGGCGAACTCGCAGAGCGGGCTGTGTTGCGCCACGAGGCCATTCGTCTGGCGCGCTCCCTGGTGGCACTGATGCCAGACGAGACCGAGGGGGCCGGCCTCCTGGCTCTCATGCTGCTCAACGAATCGAGGGTCCCGGCCCGTAGCGTCGACGGGGCAGTCGTGCTGCTCCGCAACCAGGACCGATCGAGATGGGACCGCGAATTGATCGGAGACGGGCTTGCCCTCGTGAGGGACTGCATCCGTCGTGACCGGCCTGGCCCGTTCCAACTTCAGGCCGCGATTCAAGCCGTGCACTGCAGCGCCGACACGTTCGAGGCGACCGATTGGCCCCAGATAGTCGCCCTCTACGACCATCTGTATTCCGCCATGCCAACAGCAGTGGTGGCCCTCAACCGGGCGATCGCTGTCTCTGAGACCGACGGTCACGCGACGGCACTCGAACAGCTCGACCTCATCGCAGCCGAACTCGACAATTACTCGTCGATGCACGCAGCCCGGGCCGCGAGCCTGCGAGCTCTCGGGCGGAACCCGGAAGCGAAGCTCGCCTATGCGCGCGCCGCCGAATGGGCCGGCAATGAAGCCGACCGAGACTACTTCACCGAACAAGCCGACGAACTGGCCGCCCAACCCTAAGTCCGTCCGACTGGTCCCTACCGATCTGACTTGATGGCGTAGCGGGGATACGTCGCCTTCGCCTGCTCGGCTAGTTCGAGATCCAACTCGAGGGTGACGGTGGGGTTGTCCTGATCGGTCTGAGCCAGAAGATCGCCATCGGGTGAATAGACCCAGCCACCACCACCGAACCCATCGCCGACCCTGTTCGACGAAAGGCTGTAGGCGCCCGAACTGATAGCTGCCACCCTCCCTGCCGCCAACCACTTGTCGACGGAGCCGTCTCCGGTGGCACGGGGCGTGACGATGATGTTGGCGCCCTGCTCCCCCATCAACCTGGCCCACTCCATTCGCCAGAGGTCGGTGCACGTGAGTACACCCACTTTTGCACCGGCGACCGGCCGGACATCGGGCTCGTCATCGGCGGCGTGATACCAGCCTGCCTCGTACACCTGGGTCTCGTCGGGCAGGTATGCCTTGCGTCGCTACCAAGCGGCAAGCGAGGTCCAAGTCGCCAATCGCGTTCGCAGGCGGGCTCGCGGGCGAACCAGGCGGCAAAAGGCGCCTCGTTGAGAAGCAGAAGATCGGGAGACTCGACCTCGACATGAGAGCGCAGTTCCCGCCAGGCTCTGCCGAAATCATCGCGTTGATCCGGCAACTCGCACACTGAGACTGTGATCTTCATCTGACCAGTGTGTCGCGATAGCTAGTTCAGAACGAGGTTGGCGACGTTGAGTACGCCGGTTTCGACGGTGGAACGGGCCTCACGCCTGCGACCACCGACCCAGACGGATGCTTCGGGCTGAGCCTCGAGGTTCTTCATCCACTGCGACTTGCTGCGTACCGTGCTGACGTTGATCCGGCGGCCCAACCGGGCAGCTACCAAGGGCACCTGGCGAGGTTGACCGGAGACACGACCGGTGGTCTCGAGAACAACCAGGCCGAGTCCGATGGGCAGGGGTGTTCCGAGACCCGCCTTGATCGCGGGGACCGCCAACTGGTTGAGTGCTCGGAAGCCCTTACGGGTGAGATCGGCACCGAGAGAATCGAGAGAGGTGTACATGACCGAACCAACGCTACTGACGGCGGAGCAATTCCGCGTGCCCCGCAAACTCATCATCGACACCGATCCCGGCGTCGATGACGCCATTGCGATCCTGATGGCCCTGGCGGCGTCGCAGCTCGATGTCATCGCACTCACCACGGTGTTCGGCAATGCCTCAACCGACGTCACCACTACAAACGCGCTCACATTGCTCGAGATCGCCGATCGGGCCGACATACCCGTCGCCCGCGGAGCATCGAAACCGATCGCGTCGAACTACATCGGACCGGTGCCCCAGGTCCACGGCCACAACGGTCTCGGCGACGCTCCGTTCCCGCCACCTCAGTTGGCGCCGGTCGCTGAGACGGCCGCCGACTTCCTCTACGCCGGTGTTGCCGAACACGCCGGCGAGGTCACCATTCTTGCTCTCGGACCACTCACGAACCTCGCGGTTGCGCTTCAACAGCACCCCGACCTTCCCTCCTTGGTGGACGAGGTCGTGATCATGGGAGGTAATGCACTCGTTCCAGGGAACGCCACTCCCGTCGCAGAAGCCAACATCAACAACGATCCCGAGGCGGCCGATCTCGTGTTCGGTGCCGACTGGGACGTCACCATGGTGGGCCTCGACGTCACCCATCAGATCAACCTCAGCAGCGCTGCCATCAAACGAATCACCATCGCCGACACTCCAGCCGCGAGGTTGCTCGCCGACGCTCTTCCTCTCTACCAGGGGTTCTTCGAAGCAAGGATGGGGATCGACGGAATCTATGTGCACGACCCGAGCACCATCGCCTTCCTGCTCGAGCCCGGCGCCTTCACCACCCAGGCCTGGCCCATTCGTGTCGAGACCGAGAGCTTCAGCCGCGGAAAGACCTGGCCCAACCTCGGCGATACCGACGACTCGGCACCGCCAGCATGGCGAGGCCGGCCACGGGTCAAAGTGTGCACCGACGCCGACGCCCAACGCGTGCTCGACCTCGTCGAAAGCCTTCTAGGCGCGAATCAGTGACGTTTCCGCGCCCTGCTCAGCGCTCCTCACGGCGATAGGCGATACCGAGGCCAGCCGGCGAGGGTGAAGGCTGATTGCGGGCACGGTAGGAGATCACGATCAATACCCCCATAGTGAGCAGGTACGGGAGCATCGACACCAGAATCGGCGAGAACGAGATGCCGAACGGCTGCAATCGCAGTTGAAGGGCGAGCGTGAAACCGAACAGGAGAGCGCCGAGCGCAACCCGCCCGGGTCGCCACGCACCGAAGATCACCAGAGCCACCGCGATCCATCCCCGCCCGGCTGTCACCCCAACACTCCAAGCACCCACCACGAAGGTGGAAAGGTAGGCGCCGGACATGCCTGCGAGTGCCCCGCCGGTGATAACCGCGCCCATCCGCATCGCGACAACACTGTGACCAGCGGCATCGGCGGTGGAGGCACTCTGACCGACTGCTCTGAGACCGAGTCCGAGGCTGGTGCGATTGAATACAAACCAGGTGACGATGCCCAGGACTCCGGCCAGATAGGTGACCGGTGAGGCCGAGAACAGCACATCGCCGACCCATTTGATGTCGGACAAACCAGGGATGTCGACTTCGGCGAAGAGGGCGCGTCGGGGATCATCGGTGTAGTCGTCGCCGATGAAGTCGGCCAGACCCAGGCCCAGAATGGTGAGGGCGAGGCCGCTCACCACCTGGTCGGCACCGAGCCCGACCGCAGCTACCGCGTGCACGACCGAAATAGCGGCCCCGGCCGCGGTGCCTACGAGCAGCCCGACCCATGGTGAGCCGCTGGCCGCGCCCCCGATGTAGCCAGCCACCGCTCCCATCGCCATCATTCCTTCCACCCCGAGGTTGAGGACACCCGCCCGTTCGGCGATGGTTTCGCCGAGCGCGGCGAGATACAACAGGGTGGCGAACTGGATCGAAGCTACGAAGAGGCCGATCACGGCAGCCTCTGAGATGGTTATACCGGCGAAGATCATGCCGCCACCTTCCGATCGACGAGTCGGATTTGGTAGGTGGAGAGCACCGCCGCGCCGATGGCACCGAAGAGGATGAGCGCCTGGAGAATCGCCGAGACGGCCGGCGACACCCCCAACGTCTGGATACTGAGTCCCCCGACCTGAACCGCGCTGAACGCGACCGCAACGAGTGCTACTCCGCTCGGACGCATGAGGGCGAGAGCGGCCACGATGATTCCCGCGAATCCGAAGCCGTTGGAAATGTTCTCGCTCAGCCTCGACGCTGTGCCGGTGAGCTCGATACCGCCGGCGAATCCGGCGATGGCGCCCGATAGCAACATCACCCCGAGGGTCTTTCGCCTCATCGAAATGCCGGCGTAGGTGGCGGTCTTCGGAGACGAACCGGCGATCTTGAGTTCGTAGCCCCAGACACTGCGGTTGAGGAACCAAGCGAACGCGGCGATCACCACGAGGGCGATGATCACCCCGAGATGGGCACGCTCCCAGATCTGGCCGAGTTGGGCCTGGTCGGGGCGGGCTTCGACCTGGGGGAAACCGAACCCCTCGGGGTCTTTCCATGCCCCGTTTTGCAGGTAACGGATGAGCCGGAGAGCCACCTCGTTGAGCATGAGGGTGGTGATGATCTCACTCACGCCGATCTCGGCGCGGGCAAGGCCGGGACCGAACGACCAGAGAGCACCACCGACGGCGGCGCCGAGAAGCATCGCGACGATGAGCACGGGCCCGGGCCAGTCGGCCCCGATCCGACCAACGAGCGTGGCGGCGGTGGCCCCAAACAGGATCTGACCCTCGGCACCGATATTCCAGAGGCCCATCGTGGCGGCGACGCTGACGGCAAGACCGGCCAGCGCGAGCGGGACAGCCCGGTTGAAGGTGGCGCTCAGGGTGTCGGCAGTGCCGAAGCTGCGATCCCACATCCGCTGGTAGGTATCGAATACCGGGTCGCCGGAGATGCTCAGCAGCAACGCTCCGATGATCAGGGCGAAGATCAGACCGATGGCGAAGGCCATGGGTTGGCCGCCACGGGTGGGGGTCTCGCGTCGGGAGAGTACGAGACGTTTCACTGGGCCCCCATCATTGCTTCGCCGATCTCGGTGCGGCTTACCTGCTTCGGGTCGAATTCACCGGCAATCCGACCCTCGGACATCACGACGATTCGGTCGGCGAGGGCAAGGAGCTCGTCGAGATCCTCCGACACCATCAAGACCCCGGCGCCTGCGTCTCTCTGCTCGAGGAGGAGATTCTGAATTGCGGCAACGCCGGCGACGTCGAGGCCACGGGTGGGCTGAGAAGCCACCAGAACGCGGGGGTCGTCGGAGAGCTCGCGCCCGAGAAGAAGGCGCTGCAGGTTGCCACCCGAAAGCGACGCCATCGGAGCTTCCATGCGACCGATCTTCACGTCGAACTTCTCGATCAGCCCGGTCGCGTACGCCCGAGCCCTGTCCCACGACAACATGGGTCCCCGGCGCATCGTCCGGTATCCCCTCATCACCGCGTTGTGGGTGATCGGGAGTTTCGGCGCCAGACCGACTCCCAGCCGATCCTCCGGCACGTAAGCCAGTCCGGCATCGACTCGATGCCTTGTGGTGAGAGCGGTGACATCGGTGCCCGAGATCGTGACGGTTCCCGCCTGCGCAACGTCGAGTCCGGCGATCGTGTCGGTGAGTTGGCGTTGACCATTTCCGGCCACACCGGCAATGCCGACTATCTCACCCGAGTGCACGCTGAGAGAGATGTCGTCGACCGCGGTGATCCCGCGCGAATCGACGACAGTGAGGTTGTCGACTGCGAGGACGACGTCTCCGGGGGTGGCGTCGCGCGGGGCAACCTGCTGAACCGACACGGATCCCACCATCAACTCCGCCAGTTGGCCGGCATCGACATCGGCGATGGCCACCGATGAGGCTACGGTCTTGCCGTCGCGAAGTACGGTTGCCTCATCGCAGAACGAAGTGACCTCATCGAGCTTGTGACTGATGAAGATCACCGAGCGACCCTCGGAGACCATTTGGCGAAGAACTGAGCCGAGTTCCACTGCTTCCTGCGGTGTCAGAACCGCGGTGGGCTCGTCGAGAATCAGGACCTTGGCGTCGCGCCAGAGAGCCTTGAGAATCTCGACCCGCTGCCGTTCACCCATACTGAGCTGCCAGATGGGGCGGGTTGGCTCTGCTTCGAAGCCGAAGCGATCGGCGAGGGCCGCAACCTTCTGGTTGATCTCGGCCATGTCGAGCACCGATGGCGCCGCGCCGAGTACGACATTCTCGGCAACGGTGAATACCGGCACCAGTCGGAACTCCTGATGCACCATCCCGATACCGGCGCTCAGGGCGTCGGCGGGTGAGGAGAACCTCACCTCTTCGCCGTCGATTCGCACCGTTCCCTCGTCGGGGAGGTAGACCCCGGCGAGACAGTTCATCAGGGTTGTCTTGCCTGCGCCGTTCCCGCCCAGGACGGCGTGAACGGTGCCGGGACGAACCGTGAGGCTCGCCCCGGCGTTCGCGATCACGCCGGGAAAACGTTTCCAGATGCCGTCGAGCTCGACGGCGGGATGGCTCACCCTGCGGCCGAACCGATCACACCTTCAACGAAGACACTCATGCCGAGCAGACTCAGCCCCTCGGCCGCAAAGTCGGGTGGTACCTCGCCCGCAGCAATGATTTCATTTCCGTCCTGGTCGTTGATGGGGCCGGTGAACGGGTCGAAATCGCCGGCAGCCATCTGGGCCGAGAGATCATCGATCTGGGCCTTGACGTCATCGGAGACGTCGGCAGCGAAGCTGCCTAGACCAACGAGTCCGGTTTCGATTCCATCCCACGACGCACCGCCGCTGTAGTTCCCGGCAGCCACATCCTCGATGACCGATGTGTAGTACGGACCCCAGTCCCAAACCGCCGACGTGAGATACGCCTCGGGGGCGAAAGCGCTCATGTCGGAGTTGTAGGAGACCCAACGCGCGCCAGCCGCTTCGGCCCGCTCGCCCGCAGCGGTCGAGTCCTGGTGCATCGCAATCACGTCGGCACCGCTGTCGAGCAGGGCCTGGGAGGCGTCACCCTCGACCGCGGGGTCGAACCAGGTGGACGTCCAGTTGACACTGACGGTGGCGTCGGGATTGGCGGCGCGGACACCAAGGGTGAAGGCGTTGATACCGCGAATCACCTCAGGGATCGGGAACGCGGCCACATAGCCGATATTGCCCGAGGCGCTCGCCTCGCCGGCCACGAGCCCGGTGAGGTAGCGGGCCTGGTAGATACGGCCGAAGTAGTTGCCGAAGTTCGTGTCGTTGCTCTTGAATCCGGTGGCGTGTTCGAAGGCGACGTCGGGGAACTCACCGGCCAGTGACTCCATTGCATCCATGTAGCCGAACGAGGTGGCGAAGATGACGTCGGCGCCTTCGGCGATCACGTCACGGGCCGCTTGTTCGAAGTCGGGGCCGGTCTCAGGAATGTTCTCCACCGTCAGCGTTGTGGCACCGGTGGCGGCCTCAGCTGCCTGGCGGCCCTGATCATGGGCCCAGGTCCAGCCGGCATCACCGGGCTCACCGATATAGATGAAGGCAGCGGTGATCGCGTCGTCACTGCCACCATCGGCGTCATCGCTGTCGTCTCCTGAGCCGGCGTCGGTGTCGTCGTCGCCGCATGCTGCAGCGACGAGGGTGAAGGCGAGCAGAATGGACAGGATCAGCAACAAGCGTCGCTTCATGATGGTTTCCTTCTCCAGGGGGTTGGATTGAGTCTCTGCGAAAACTAGGCCATGCAGAACCACTGTCAACTCAGGGGTCCGATCACCGACATCTAGGCTGGTTCCATGGTGCAAGCAACCGACCCGGTGGAGCTCCGGGTGATCAACGACGACAACGTGATCGCAGTCATCGACCTGTCGGTGTCAGCCGACCAGACGGACCTGGTCGCGCCGAACGTGAAGTCATTGGCCCAAGCATTCGCAACCACGAAGGTTTGGGTTCGCGCCGTCTACGCAGGCGGCGTTCCTGTCGGCTTCGTGATGCTCTCCGACGACCACGACAAACGTCGCTACTACCTCTGGCGGTTCATGATCGATCACCGGTATCAGCACATGGGTTTCGGACGCGCGGCCATGGATTTGTTGCATGACTACGTACGGACCCGCCCCGGTGGCGACAGGATCTATCTCAGCTATGTGCCTGAGGACGGCGGCCCCGAGCACTTCTACAAGTCGCTCGGCTATGTCGATACAGGGGTGGACAACCATGGCGAGCTGGAAGCGGTGCTCGACCTCACGACCCCGCGTCCAGCGGTCTAGCGCTATCGCACCGACGTCGTCTCGTCAGAGCGATCCGGGTTCCCGAGTCAACGCAACCGTGGTGGCCAAGACAGCCTCGAGCGGTCGGGGCATTTGGTCGAGGTGGAGTGAGAGGACAAGAAGGTTCGCGTAGCGAAGGTGGCGACGTGCTCCGGCGCGCAACCAGCGGTGCATCTGAGCCTCGAAGCCTTCCTCACGCCAGGCCGGTTGTTTCTGGAGGGTTCGAAACGCGCCGAGATCTCCTTGCGACTCCAGAAGCGCCTCGATCATCACTTGGCCGGAGGCACGGATCAGTTCGGCCTCCAGGTCCTCCACACAGACGAAGAAGCCCAATTGTTCCATTTCCGTACGACTACGCGGAGCGCCCATGCCCGCAGCCTCCAAGCCCAGTCGAAAGTGCTCCTCCTCACCGGCGTCGCACATTCCGACAACGACGACGTCCGCTCCCTTAGGGCCGAACCGAAGGAGGAATCGAGCGACCGCATGGGCGCCGCCCATCGGCACGATCACGATCCCTTCAGCCCCGAGATCTCGCCGCTGGCGAACGGCGACCGTCTCGAGTGCGATCTGATCGCTGATCCCCTCGACCAACACCACGATCCGAGCAGACTCCGCCATCGCCAGCGCGGCAGCAGTCGCCTCAATCGGCGCATCAGTGCCACTGACATAGCCAGCTAGAGCATCTCGGGCCAATCCACGACGTCGCTCACCATCCACAAGATCCACCTTGGTCTTGTTGTGTCGCTAGCAACCGACGCGACCGTCGATCATTTCGCGGATCAGATCTGCGTGTCCGTTGTGGCGGGCGTACTCCTCGATCATGTGCACATAGATCCACCGCAGCGAGCATGGCTCTCCACGACGAAGACCGGTGTCGTCAAGACTTCGCGTCGCCGCCGCCTGCCGGCTGGCCGCGCATTCGGCATGCCAAATCTCGAGGTCGTCCTCCCAACTCGCGTCGTCGAGCGGCACGAGTTCTCCGTCCTCCAAGTCGCCGAAGAGGTAGGGGGCATCGGCATCGCCGGCGAGGACACGGCGAAACCAGTTCTGCTCGACTTCGGCCATGTGACGAAGCAGGCCGTGTAGGGAGAGCTTGGAGGTGGCAACAGGAAGAGCCTTCCGCCCCGCATCGTCGAGGCCCTCGCACTTCAGCAGCAGCGTCGTGCGGTGGAACTCGAGCCAGCGTTCCAGCATCTCCCGCTCCGGGAGAACGAATTCCGGTTCCTGACGACGCGGATC
>JAJCXY010000006.1 GCA_029263215.1 Acidimicrobiales bacterium | reverse complement strand
CTACGGCCAGATCCATGGTTTCGATGTCACCAGCGGCCAGGGTCTCGACGACCTGTGTTCGGCTGATGGTGGTCAGGCCGCGGCCCAGACCATCGTGGCCGACGAGCAGATCGCCGGTGTGATCGGCACCTCGTGTTCGGGTGCAGCAACTGCTGCTTCCCCGCTCATCAGCGAGGCCGGCATCGTGATGATCTCCGGTTCCAACACCTCTCCCGCGCTCACCTCTGACCTTCAGGGCACCGCCGGCGAGAACTACAACACCGGCTACTACCGCACCGCCCACAACGACTTGTTCCAGGGCGCGGCCATGGCCGACTTCGTGTTCAACGATCTCGGCTTCGCCACCGCGGCAGCAATCCACGACGGCGACCCCTACACCCAGGGTCTCGCTCAGGCCTTCTCTGACGCCTTCGAAGAGCTCGGCGGCGAGATCACCGGCTTCACCGGCGTCAACAAGGAAGACACCGACATGGTTCCGGTGCTCACCGAGATCGCAGCCGGCGCCCCCGAGGCGCTGTTCTTCCCGATCTTCCAGCCGGCCGGCGACTTCGTTGCCGACCAGGCCCACGGTGTGGCCGGTCTCGAGAATGTCCAGCTGCTTGCCGCTGATGGTCTTCTCACCGACGGTTTCCTCGAGTTGGGTCAGTCCGAGGGCATGTACTTCTCGGGCCCCGACGTGCGCTTCGGCGAGAACCTCAACGAGAGCACCGGCAAGACCGCTGCTGACGTGCTGGCCGACTACGACGCCAACTGGGGCGAGCCCCCGTCGGCACCGTTCTGGGGTCACTCCTACGACGCTGCGGCCATGCTGCTCGACGCCATCTCGGCGGCCTCCTTCGTTGACGGCGATGGCAACCTCGTCATCGACAAGGCCGGTGTGCGTGAGCACCTCGACGGCATCCAGGGCTACAGCGGTGTGATCGGCACGATCAACTGTGACGGCTTCGGCGACTGTGGTTCCCAGAAGATCACCGTCATCAAGCACGACAGTGCTGCTGACATCGAGGCCTCCAAGACCAACGTGGTCTTCGAGTTCGCTCCCTGATCCACAGCACTGAAAACTGAATCCGTTTGGACGGCCCCTGCTCCGGTAATGGTGAGCAGGGGCCGTTCGCGTTATTGTGCTGCGTTCCGATGTGATCGGGAGGGGAAGTGTGACTACTGCAATGAAAGCCAAGGCGGCACCGCGCACCGGTGTCGACTGGTTTCTGCTGCTCATCAAGTCGGTGATGTTCTTTTTCATCGCCACCGGTGTGCTTCTGTTCATCTTCCAGCAGATCGATCCCGGCAACCCGATCGCGAGTCGGCTCAACGACGACGCCACCGGCCTCACCGCCGACCAGTTCGAGGGTCTGGTGATCGCCGGCCTGTCGCAGGGTGCGATGTACGGCCTCATCGCTCTCGGTTATTCGATGGTCTACGGCGTTCTCGGTTTCATCAACTTCGCTCACGGCGAGGTGTTCATGGTGGGGGCCATGACCGGCATGATCACCTCCAACAAGCTCCATGAGGCCGGTGCCTGGGAGAGCAACTTCGTCCCCTCCCTGCTGTTCATCGTGCTGCTGTCGATCGTGGTGTCCACCCTCACCGCGGTGGTGATGGAGAGGGTGGCCTATCGCCCCCTGCGCGGGTCGCCGCGCCTCATCCCGCTGATCACCTCGATCGGTGTGTCGTTCTTCATCCAGAATGTGTCGGTGGTGCTTCTCGGCCCCGGCGCCAAGTCCTACCCGGCCCTTCCCGATTGGCTGTCGAAGAAACGCGACATCTGGTTCATCTCGATCGAGGGCACCCGCCTACTCGTAGTTCTCGTGGCGGCCGTCTCGATGGTGGGGCTCTGGTACCTGGTCGAACGCACCAAGACCGGCAAGGCGATGCGGGCGGTGGCCGAAGACAAGGAAATCGCCTCTCTCATGGGGATCAACGTCAACCGCATCATCGTCACCACCTTCGCGGTGGGTGGCGCGATGGCCGGGGTGGCCGGGATCCTGTGGGGAATCATGTTCCGCTCGGTGATCCACACCACCGGATTCCTTCCCGGGATCAAGGCGTTCAGCGCGGCGGTGGTGGGAGGAATCGGCAACCTCAACGGAGCCATGGCCGGCGGTCTCTCTCTCGGCAGTGCCGAGGCGATCGCTCCCCTGGTGATTCTGGAACCGTGGGGGGTGAGTGGTGTTTCCCAACTTCGTGACGCAGTCGCCTTCAGCGTGCTGATCCTGGTGCTCTTGGTGAAGCCCACCGGCCTGTTCGGTGAACGCCTTTCGTCGGAGGACCGAGGATGACCGACACAACTGTTCTCGCACCCGCACGCGGAGTCCTCGATCAGGATTGGCGCAAGATCGTCAACTATGGCCTCCTGCTCGCCCTCGCCGAAGTGTTCATCGCTTTGGCCAACATGCCGGTGGGCCTCGACGACTTCATCCTGATCGAGCCCATCCTCAGCCTCGGCTATGTCTCCCTGCTGTGGTTGCCGCTCCTGCTCGGTTACAGCATCGGCACCGAGAAGGTGCTCGAGGGCGTCACCAGCCACGCCAAGGGCGCTCGTGAGGTGGTGGCGGGGGCCTGCGTCGGTTTGATCGGCGGCGGCGGCGTGAGCGGCCTTGTGCTGCTGCTCGACAATTTCGACCTCCGCGATCCTCTCGTCAACTGGAGCCCCCAGCTGCTGGCTCTCCTCGCCTTCGACAACGGTGTCGGCTACGGCGTCGGAGTCTGGCTGGCCATAGGCGGCGGGCTCGGCCTGTTGGGCGGCTCGATGCACCTCATCGCTCCTCTCGCTCGTCGCGTCGTCTCCACCATGGTTTTGGCCGTCGTGGGCGTGGCTGTGCTCGAGACGATCCTCAGCGATATCGCCGAAGATCTCTTCCTCGAATGGTTGGCCGACTGGATCTACTTCATCCGTGGCGGTGTCTCCCTGCACGGCGCCGCTACCGTCGCCGTGGTTGCGGGCGCCTACGCGGTATGGGGAAGCAAGGCGGTGAAAGGAGCGAAGGCCAGCTATCAAGCCCTCGAGGGGGTCGAACGCAAGCAGGCCAACAAGGTCAGCATCGCGGTGGTGGTGGCGGCCACGATCCTTCTGCCTCTCGTCCTCGGCAAGATCACCAACGAGCTGCTCGCCAACGTGGGCCTGTTCCTCTTGCTGGCTCTGGGTCTCAACATCGTCATCGGTCTGGCCGGCATTCTCGACCTCGGGTATGTGGCCTTCTTCGCGGTCGGCGGCTACACCACCGCCATCCTCACCTCGCCCAACCGGGGCGATTCCTGGCCAACCTGGATTCCCCAGGTCTGGTGGGTGGTGGCCCTGATGCTGGTCATCGTGCTGGCCGGTCTCACCGGCCTGTTCATCGGCGCGCCCGTCATCCGCATGCGCGGCGACTATCTCGCCATCGTAACCCTCGGGTTCGGCGAGATCATCAGGCTCCTGTTCCTATCGGACTGGCTCGGCGGGTTCACCGGCGGCGCTCAGGGGGTCACCAATGTGCCCGGCGTTCAGGTGTTCGGACTCGCCAACGTGAGAGGTACCGACCCGCGGGCCGTTTTCTATCTGGTGGCCTTCTTCTGCGCCATCGCGATCTATGTCTCGTGGCGACTGGAGAAGTCGCGGATCGGCAGGGCCTGGATGGCGGTGCGCGAGGATGAATCTGTCGCCGAGGCGATGGGCATCAACACCGTCAACGTCAAGCTTCTGGCGTTCGTGGTGGGCGCGGTGCTGGCCTCCTTCTCGGGCGCGATATTCGCGGCCAAGGTGGGCTCGGTGTTCCCTACCAGCTTCATCATCTTGGTGTCGATCGTGATCCTCATCGTGGTGATCGTCGGCGGCATGGGCAACATCGCCGGTGTGGTGGCCGGTTCCGTCGTGCTCATCGGTGTTCTCGGTGGGCCCAAGCAACCGGGCCTGCTCCAGGAGTTCTCGGAGTTCAAGCTGTTGATCTACGGCGCCCTGCTCGTCTGGATGATGCTGAAACGGCCCGAGGGGCTCATTCCCAACGTCCGCCGCACCCGTGAGCTGCACCAGGATGAGTTCCTCCAGGACGCCTGGCTCAAGGGCCAGATCGATGAAGGCGACGAAACCGGCGACGGGGGAGAGGTGGCCCCGGCATGAGCGGCGAACGACTTCTCACCATCAACAACCTGAGCGTCACCTTCGGCGGTCTGCACGCCCTACGCGAACTCGATTTCCACGTCGACGAGGGCGAGATCGTGTCGGTGATCGGCCCCAACGGTGCCGGCAAAACAACCTTCTTCAACATGATCTCGGGGATGGTCACGCCCACCTCCGGGGAGATCATCTTCGAGAATCAGTCCCTGATCGGACTCGACCCCAACCAGGTCACGGCGCGAGGCATCGCCCGTACCTTCCAGAACGTGCGCCTCTTCGCCAACATGACCATCCTCGAAAATGTGATGGTGGCCCAGCACTGCCGCACCAAGCAGGGCCTGTGGGGAGCCCTCTTCCAGACCTCGTCGTTCAAGCGGGAAGAGGAAGAGATCCGAGAATGGGGCGAGAAGGTCCTCGGCTTCTTCGGTACCCGCCTCGTCGGTTACCGCCTCGACCAGCCCGCATCGGTGTTGTCCTACGCCAACCGGCGCAGACTCGAGATCGCCCGGGCCATGGCCACCAAGCCCACGATCCTTCTTCTCGACGAGCCGGTTGCCGGCATGAACCCCAAGGAGTCAGAGGAACTCACCCGTCTCATCGGCGAGTTGCGCAGCGAATGGGGTTTCACGATCGTCATGATCGAACACGACATGGGAGTGGTACGCGACGTGTCTGACCGGGTGGTCGTGCTCGACCACGGTGAGACAATCGCCCAGGGATCTTACGAGGAAGTGTCGACCAACCCCGACGTGATCGAGGCCTATCTGGGTCGCCCCGCCGAGGAGGCCTCGTGAGCGATTCCCCACGCAGTGGCGCAACACCCTTGCTCGAGATGCGCGGTGTCAACACCCACTATGGAGCGGTGCACATCCTCAAGGATGTGGAGCTGTCGATCTATCCCGGTGAGCTCGTGTGCCTCCTCGGAGGTAATGCGTCGGGTAAGTCCACCACTCTCAAGACCCTTCTCGGCATGGTCACCCCCACGTCCGGCGACGTGGTCCTCGACGGTGAGGTGGTGAATGGTCAACCCACCTCCTATCTCGTGGAGCGTGGAGTCACGATGGTTCCCGAGAACCGGCGCCTCTTCAAGCGGCTCTCGGTGAAGGAAAACCTCGAACTCGGTGCCTACCTGCGTACCGACAAGGACGGGATCCAGCGTGATCTCGAACGGATCTACGGTCTTTTTCCCCGGGTCTATGAGCGCCTGGCGCAGAAGTCGGGCACCCTCTCCGGTGGTGAGCAACAGATGGTGGCGATGGGCCGGGCTCTGATGTCGAACCCGCGTGTGCTCCTTATGGATGAGCCGTCCATGGGGCTGGCGCCCGCTCTGGTGCAGACCAACTTCCAGCTGATCCAGCAGATCCACGAGGAAGGAGTCGCCATCTTCATGGTGGAACAGAACGCCAACATGGCGCTCTCGATCGCCGATCGGGGATGGGTGCTCCAAACCGGCCGAGTCGTGCTCGACGACACCGCCGATGCCCTGCTCGCCAACCCCGAGCTGAGGGCCAGCTACCTCGGAGAGGCCTAGCCCCTTCGTTCACTTCGGTCGGGGTCGCCCCCGGACATCGGTGATCGATTCGAACGGGGTGAGCCTCGACGGGTCGACCCTGATGTGGAGAAGGGCACCGGTGGGTGAAGCCGCGGCCCGAGCGAAGGCCGGCGCGAAATCGCCAGTGGTGGCGACCCGCTCACTGTGCATGCCGTGGGCCGCGGCCAGCATCACGAAGTCGGGGTTGACCAGATCAGTGCCCGACACCCTCTCGGGGAACACTCGCTCCTGGTGGGTTCGGATCGTGCCGTACATCTGGTTGTCGACGACGATCACGATCGGCTCACAGCCCGCCTGACGAGCTGTCGCCAGTTCCTGGATGGTCATCTGGAGATCGCCGTCGCCGGCGAAGCACACCACCGTCCGGTCGGGGTGGGCCGCCTTGGCCGCGATGGCGGCAGGTAGGCCGTAGCCCATCGTGCCGCTCTGAGGTGCGAGCAGGCGGGCATCGGGGCCGTAGCGGAAGAACTTGCTGGGCCAGACGGTGAAGTTGCCGGCTCCGTTGGTGAGGATGGCGTCGGGTGGGAGCTCGGCCTGGAGCCAGGCCATCACCTCGCCCATGTCGACCCCGCCCGGCTGAGGGGGACAGACCATCGATTCCAGATAGGCCGCCCTTCGATCGGCGACCCAGCCGCTTCGGCCAGGCGACGAAACCAGCTCGCGATCACGCAGCATCGCGATAGTGATGCTCGGGTCGCCGAGCACTCCGACCTCGGTGGAGTAGATACGTCCCAACTGGATGCGTTCGGGGTGGACGTGGACGACGCGCTGGCTGGGGGTGGGTAGATCGAGCAGGGACCATGCCCCCGTGGTCATCTGCCCGAAGCGGATGCCGAGACCCACGATGAGATCGGCGTCGCGGATCGTGGACTGCACCGCCGTCGACATCCACACCCCGGCCTCACCCACATAGACGTCGCTGAAGTTGTCGATCAGGTCGTGGAAGCGAAACGCGGTGACCACCGCGATGGTGTTGGCCTCGGCGAACTGCTCGAGATCACGTCGAGCCGGGATGGTCCACCTGCCTCCACCGACGATCATCACGGGGCGCTCCGCGGCGCCCAGTTCCTCGATGATGGTGTCGATCTCGTCGACGGCGGGCGTGGCGCGTTCCACTTGGAGAGGCGTGACATCGACCACCGCTGTGGAGGCGGTGAGTACGTCTTCGGGAAGTGCCACGACAACAGGGCCGGGTCGACCCGAAACGGCGATCTTGAACGCGATGGTGAGGGCGTCGGCGAGGTCGTCGGTGCGCGCCACCTCAACCACCCACTTGGCGATCGACCCGAAGAAGTGTCGGTAGTCGATCTCCTGGAAGGCTTCCCGGCCCCGGCGACCAGTGCTCACCTGACCCACCAGAAGCAGCATCGGGGTGGAGTCCTGCATGGCGGTGTGCACGCCGACCGACGCATTGGTGGCACCCGGTCCCCGGGTGACCATGCACACTCCAGGCTCGCCGGTGAGCTTGCCCCACGCCTCCGCCATGTAGGCCGCCCCGCCCTCCTGGCGACAGGTCAGATAGCGCACTTCGGTGTCGTGGAGAGCGTCGAGCACCGTGAGGTAGCTCTCCCCGGGAACCCCGAAGACCGTCGACACGCCCTGGGCCACCAGAGCATCCACGACGAGCTGGCCTCCGCTGCGTTCGGTCATCGCCTGCGAATCTAGATGATCGCGGTTTCGAGGAAGGGCTGGTTGGCCGCTATCCGGTGGTAGCCGAGCGCGGACAGGTCGAGCGATCGGTACTCGCCGTAGGTGATCCACTCCGATACGCCCCGACCCATCGCCGGTGACTGCTGCATGCCGTGTCCGGAGAACCCGTTGACGAAGATGAAGTTTTCGATCTCGTGGTGGGGGCCGACGATCGCGTTCTGGTCGAGGGTGTTGAACGCGTAGTGCCCCACCCACTTGTTGACGACCTTCACCCTCTCGAATGCGGGGATCCGGGTGGCGATCGAGGGCCAGATCTTGTCCTCCCACATGTCGCCGACGAAGGCGAAGTCGTCGTAGTCGACGGCCGGGTCGTCGTCGGGTGGGGCCCCGGCCATGTAGAGGCCACCGTCGGTGCGACAGGTCACTCCGGTGGTGTCGATCGTGAGAGGGAGGGGGCGATCGAGCGGCTCGGCCGCGTCGAATACGTAGGTGTAGCGCCGGCGAGGCTCGATCGGGAGTTCGAAACCGGCCATCCGGGCGACCTCGACCGCGCGGGGCCCGGCCGCGTTGACGATCGTGCCCGCGGTGATCGACTGGCCCGATGCGAGGGTGATCGCCGTGGCGCGCGCTGCGTTGTTGGCGATGTCGACCGCTTCGTTGGTGATGTATTCCACACCGTTCTGGCGGGCTTTGCGTCGCCACCAGTCGAACATCGTGCCACTGTCGAAGTAGCCCTCGTCGATGAGGTTGTGGCTCCCGCAGATGATTCCTTCGAGGTTGTAAAAGGGGTAGGCGTCTTGGATCTCAGCCGGAGTCATCACTTTCGTGGCTGCTCCCCAAGCCTCCTGGAGGGCCTGGCTTTGGCGCAAGGTGTCGGCAAACGCCTCGCTGCCGGCGAGATACATGTAGCCGAACCCGTCGAAACCGAGCTCGGGCACTTCCGGATCGTTGTCCATGAAGGCACGGAAGTTGTGAACGAACTGGGCGCCGAACTGGGAGATCCGGATGTTGACCTCGTTGGAGAACTGCTGCCGAATGCAGCTGTTGGTTCGCGTCGTGGATGTGGACTCATACGACGGGTCGCGCTCGACGACGAGGACGGAGCCATCGAAGTCGGGGTTGTTCGACAGAAACCAGGCCACCGATGAGCCCATGACGGCGCCACCGATGATCACGACGTCGTAGGAGGACAGAAGGGGTTCGCCGGTGACGGGCTGGAGCCTCACGTGACATACCCCTGGGTCTGGTCGTTGGCGGCCGCGTCCGGATCACGTCGGGCCGGGTCGCCGAAGCCGCCTCCACCCGGGAGCTCGAGGATGAGGCGTCGGTCGGCAGGAACCGTCTGCTTCCCCTTGCCGGCAAAAGGCGTGCCATCGTCGAGATACACCGCGCCGGGGGCGCCGGGCTCACCGCCGCTTCGGCCCCGGGCCGGGTTCTGGATGCGGTCGAACATGGCGGAGAACTCGAACAGGTAGCCGTCGGCAGGTCCGAGCTCGATGGTCTGGCCCAAGCCGCCGCGTTGGCGGCCCGCGCCGCCGCTGTCGGGGCGTATCTCCTTGCGCCAGATGATGATCGGACCGATCTGTTCGGTGGCCTCCACCGACATGGTGCGCACGCCGGACGGGAATGCGGTGGCGGTGAGTCCGTCGATGGTGGGCCGCGCTCCGGTGCCGCCGCTGTTGAACATCAGCAGCTCGACCGGGGGCTTGGGATCGGTCTTGCTGGCCGACCGGGCACTGGCCTGGAAGTTCCAGAGGGCGCCGGCACCCTCCGCGGGCACCACATCGGGCAGGACGGTGGCCACGGCACCGAGGCAGAGGTCGGTGACGAAGTGGCCGATCACATGGCGCACCGCGACAGGGTCGGGGTGCTCGGCGTTGAGGATCACGCCTGGAGGGGCGCTCACGGTGAACGGAGCGAGCGAGGCGAAGTTGTTGGGCAGCTCTGGAGCCAGGGCCACGAGCATCCCGTAGGTGAAGTAGGCCTGCGCATAGGTGAGCGGGACGTTGACGCCGAAGGCGCTCGTGGGCGAGGTGCCGGTGAAGTCGGCGTGCATGCCGGAGTCGGTCACGTCGATCGTGGCCGCGAGGGTGAGGGTCTCGTCGTAGCCGTCGACCTGCATCGTATTGGTGTAGGTGCCTTGCGGCACTGATTGGAGAGCGTCGAGGGTCGCCTTTCGGGTCCGGTCGAAGATGAAGGTCGCGAGCGCTTCGATGTCGGGAAGGTCGAACTCGTCGAGCATCGCCAGGAGGCGCCTCCGGCCCGTCTCGTTGCAGGCGGCCAGGCCGTGGATGTCGCCCACCACCTGGTCGGCTTCGCGCACATTCTGGCGCACGATCGTCACGAGGTCGTGGTTGAGTTCGCCTCTCTCGACCCATTTCAGGATCGGGATGCGCAGGCCCTCCTCGTAGACCTCGCGGGCATCGGGGCCGTAGCCCCGGCCGCCGACGTCCACTACGTGGGCGGTGGAGGCGAAGAAGCCGATGAGCTCGTCGCCGGTGAACACCGGTGTGGTGACGGTGATGTCGTGGAGGTGGCCGGTGCCCTTCCACGGATCGTTGGTTACGTAGACGTCGCCGGGGTAGATGCGCTCGGGTCCGATGTCGTTGATGAAATGGGCCACCGCGGCCGCCATGGTGTTGACGTGGCCGGGTGTGCCGGTGACCGCCTGGGCCACCATTCGCCCCGCTCGATCGAACACACCGGCCGAGAGATCGCCGGCCTCTCGTACCGACGTGCTGAACGCGGTACGAACGAGGGTGAGGGCCTGCTCTTCCACCACCGAGATGAGGCGGTTCCACATCACCTGATAGTGGAGCTCCTGGCCGCTCATGAGGCATCTCCGGACGGGTCGATGCGGGTGATGAAGAGTGAGCCGTCGGCCTGCATTCGACAGCGATGGTGGGCGCCGAGAACGGTGGTGGTCTGGGCCTCGATGATCACCGCGGGCCCGATAACGCCCTGCCCGGGATCGAGATCGGATCGGTGGATGATCGCGGCTTCGCTGCTTGCGCCGGTGCTCGGGTCGAACATCGAGCGGCTGGCTGACGAGGTTGCCATCGAGTCGGGTTCGGCCACCAGTTCGACGGTGTCGGGCCGAGCCTGCACCGACGATACCCTGACGGCCCAGCTGACGGCTTCGATGGTGAGGTCGTCGATGGCCCGTCCGAAGAACTCTTCGTAGGCCTTGGTGAATTTCGCGGCCAGTAGCTCTGCGGCCAACTCGTCGAATGGTCCCGCATCGAGGTGCACGGGAATCTCCCATCCCTGCCCCTTGTAGCGCATCGCGACCTGGCGATCGATGGTGACTTCGGCGTCTGTGCCTTCCCGCACGAACGAGTGGGCCTCCTCGGCGAGTTCGGCGAGTACCTGGTTGGTGCCATCGACATCGAAATCGGCGGTGGTGGTGTAGAAGCTGCGAATCGCCTCGTAGCTGAACGGAGCGCGTAGGAAGCCGATGGCCGAGCCGACGCCGGCTCCGGGAGGAACGATGAGTTCGTCGAGTCCGAGCTTGTCGATGAGTCGTGATGCGTGCATCGGCGCCCCACCGCCGAACGCGATCATCGTGAATCCGGTGAGGTCCTTTCCGTTTTCCACCGCGTGGACCCGGGCCGCATTGGTCATGTTTTCGTCGACCACTTCTGAGATCCCGACCGCGGCGGTGAACGGGTCCATCTCCAGGGGTCGACCGACCGACCCCGTGATGGCATCGCGGGCCAGGGCGGGCGAGAGGTCGATGTCGGTGGCTCCGAAGGTGTCGGGATGGAGACGACCCAACTCGAGGTTGGCGTCGGTGACGGTGGCATCGGCCCCGCCACGGTTGTAGGCGGCCGGGCCGGGCTCGGATCCCGCGCTGTTGGGTCCTATCCGGATCTGGCCGAGAGAATCAACCCTCGCGATGCTGCCTCCGCCCGCCCCGATCTCGATCATCTCGATCACCGGGATCGACACCGGCATGCCGCTGCCCTTTTTGAACCGGGCGGTGCGGTCGACCTCGAAGGTCTTCGCGGTTTGGGGGGTGTAGCCCTCGACCATGGCGATCTTGGCGGTGGTGCCGCCCATGTCGAATGAGAGCACCCGGTCGCGGCCGTAGCGGGCGGCGAGGTCGGCGGCGAAGATCGCCCCTCCCGCCGGACCTGATTCCACCAGGCGCACCGGGAACGCCGCGGCACTCTCGACACTCATGAGTCCGCCCCCGGAATGGATCATGTAGAGCGGGCACGATGCGCCGCGGGCGCGGAGTTGGTCGCGGAGGCGAACCAGGTAGGAGGCCATCAGGGGTCGGATGTAGGCGTTGGCACACACCGTGTTGAAGCGTTCGTACTCGCGCATCTGGGGCGACACTTCGCTGCTGATCGACACCGAGACATCGGGCAGGGCCGCGGCGAGGAGATCACGGAAGCGGCGCTCGTGTTCGCCGTTGCGGTAGCTGTGGATGAATCCGACGGCGACCGACTCGTATCCGGTTTGGTCGAGTCGGTCGATCAGGGCATGTGCCTCGGCATCGTCGAACGGCACGAGCACGTCGCCTCGCGCGTTGAGGCGTTCGTTGACGACGTGGCGATCCTTGCGCTCGATCAGGGGAGGCGGCAGGACGATATTGAGGTCGTACTGCTCGAAACGGCTCTCGGTTCGGGTCTCGATGACGTCGCGGAATCCCGCGGTGGTGACGAGGGCGGTGGGGGCACCGCTGCGCTCGATGAGGGCATTGGTGGCGAGCGTGGTGCCGTGGATGATCTGGCTGACGTCGGCGAGATCCACTTGGGCGTCGCGGGCGATCTCACTGATGCCGTCGAGGATCGCCCGTTCGGGTGCGTCGTGGGTGGTGAGGAGCTTGGTGGAGACGAACGATCCGTCGTGGTGCTCGAGCACGATGTCGGTGAACGTCCCTCCCACATCGGCACCGATTCGTAGTGATCCGGCCAAGGGCCCTCCTCTTCTCGTTCCAGTCTGCCCTTGGTCCTAGAGTTCGTCGATAGCCGGGAAACTCGAAGTCGCCACTATGTCGACGGTGGCGGAGCGCTGCTGGGCGAGCATGCCGCCATCCACCCTGATCACGTCGCCGGTGACATAGCCGGATTCCTCCGAGGCGAGAAACAGCGCCGGGCCGGTCATGTCGAAGGGATCGCCGACTCGGCCGGCGGGGATGTTGACGCCGCGGTGGGCCCGAGCCTCGTCGTCGAGACCAGCAGTGTCGATCGAGCCCGGCATGAGGGCGTTGACCCTCACGTTGTAGGGACCGAGGTCGAGGGCCATGGCGCGGGTGAGAGCTTCGATCCCACCCTTCGACGCGTCGTAGGCGGTGAAGCTGCGATGGGCCTGGGTGGCGCCTCCGGAGCTCATGTTGATGATCGAGCCGCCTCCGTTCTTCGCCATGATCCGCGCTGCTCGGTGACAGCACAGGAAGTGGCCGGTGAGGTTGACGTCGATGATTCGCCGCCACCATTCCTCGTCGGCGTCGAAGAAGTGGAGCATCGGGCTCACGAGGGCGGCGTTGTTGACCAGTACGTCGACGGTGCCGAACGCCTCGAGTGTGGCGTCGAACATGGAGGCCACCTGGGCTGAATCGGCCACATCGGCGGTCGCCGCGATGGCGGTGGCTCCCGAAGCCTCGATGCCTGCGGCGACGCTCTGGGCGGCTGCCTCGTCGACGTCGTTCACCACCACCGATGAGCCGACCGAGCCGAAACGTTCCGCGATCGCCTGCCCGATGCCCTTGCCGGCTCCGGTGACCACGACGACCTTTCCGGCCAGATCTGGATAGGTCGACATCTTTGAACTCCGGTGACGATGGACGAGTGGACTTAAGCTAGCCAGCCATGGCTTGGATTGAGACGGTGCCCGACGACGAATGGACCGGAGAGCTCGCCCCGCTCCACGAAGCGGTTGTCGACCGCGAGTTCGGCAGGGTCGACAACATAATGGCGATTCACTCACTCAACCCCCGTGGACTCGCGGCCCACAGTGGCCTCTACGGGTCGGCGATGGCGGGCACCGCAACCCTGCGGAAGGTCGAACGCGAGCTCGTGGCCTACGTGGTGAGCCTCGAGAACCATTGCCACTATTGAGTGCACCATCACCGGCGCGGTCTGCGCCGACTACTGAAGGATGCCGAGTTGCTCGCTCGCATCGATGAGGATTGGTCGACCGCCGGACTGTCGGGTCCGCGGATGGCGATGCTCACCTACGCGGTGAAGCTCACGCGAACTCCCGGCGAGATGGTGAGCGCAGATGTCGACGCCCTGCGGGAGCAGGGATTCTCCGACCGCGACATCCTCGACATCGTCGAGGTGGTCGCCTACTACGCCTATGCCAATCGCCTCGCCGATGGTCTCGGCATCCAGCTCGAGGACTGGTATCCCGATGAGGACTCTTGACGATTCCGAGGTGGCCGATGTGCTCCCTTGGGGTGCTCTCATGGAGGCGATCGAGCGGGTCATGGTCGACCACCGCGCGGTTGCGCCGGCGCGCACTGTCCACACGATTCCCGATGGTCGGGGCAACGACGCAGTCCTGTTGTTGAAGCCGGGGTGGATCACCGGCGAGGTGATCGGGATCAAGGCGGTCACCTCGTTCCCCGAAAACGGCGAGCTCGAACTTCCCATGATCCAGGCGGGGTTCCTCCTGTTCGACGGGAGCAACGGCTCTCTTCTCGGCGCTTGTGAAGCGAATGCGCTCACCGCCCGTCGCACTGCCGCGGCGTCGGCGGTGGCGGCTAAGCACCTCGCCCGGAGCGACACCGAGCGTCTTCTGATCGTGGGCACCGGGGCGGTGGCGAGCATGGCCGCCCAGGTACACAACGAGGTGAGGCCCTACTCGACGATCGAGGTGTGGGGTCGGCGCGTCGAGCGCGCCGAAGCGCTGGTTCGCGAACTCGGCGCGATGGGTCTGCCCGCGGTGGTGTGCACCGATCTCGATGCCAGCGTGGCCCGAGCCGATGTGATCTCGGCCGCCACCGGTACCACCGCGCCTCTTATCAAGGGGGAGCTGCTCGAACCTGGCACCCACGTCGACCTCATCGGTGCGTTCTCACCGGCGATGCGCGAGTCCGACGACGACGTAGTGCGCCGCGCTTCGATCTTCGTCGACACCCGAGACGACGCGGTCCTGGCCGGCGATCTCGCCCGGCCTCTTGCCGACGACATCATCACGGTCGATTCGATTCGAGCTGACCTCGCCGACCTGATCGCAGGGCGCCACTCCGGGCGCGCCGACGCCGACGAGATCACGATGTTCAAGTCGGCGGGCACCGCACTGGAAGACCTGGCGGCCGCGAGCCTCGCCTTCAGCTGAGTTGGGGGTCGAGCGTGATCGAGCCCGCGGCATGGATGGTGGCCGAAGCGGCCCCGGCCACCGCGGCCATGGTGACCTCGTCGACGATCACCACGGGCATGGTGAGGGCGTAGAGCTCCTCGGCCACGATCGCGCCGAGGGCGATGATCTCATCGAGTTCGGTCATCACGAGTGCCGCGGGAGCCGTTCCCCGGCGGATCGCCTCGGCCAGCACGGTCGAAGCCGAGCTCGACCCCCGACCCACCGTCATGGTGACCACCCTGCCCGCCAGACACTCGCCGACCTGGGGGTGGGCCTGATCGATGATCGTGCCCGTCTCACTCTCGAACCCTCCCCAGAAGCTCAGGGGCTCGTCGAGCGCGAGTACGGCACCGCTGGCATCGCCGGCCACGACCATCGCTGAAACCTCAGGCATCAGCCCACACCGTGTGGTCGCGACGGACTTCACCGGCAACCGCCGACTCGACACAGTCTTCGATGCTCCCGAACACCACGTCGACGCCCAGGTTGCCGGGAGCGTAGTAGGCCCATTTGGCCGAGTCGGTCATCGCCACCCCCTCGATCGAGCCGAGAATCGGCGTGAGGTAGGTGCAGGTGTCGGTGACGATCTGAACTCCGGCCGCGGCGAGGACGGAGTCCCAGCCGCGAAGGCTGATTTCCATCGCCACGTCGCGCCCCGTCGACGTGTAGGCGTGTACTGCAGGATCGACGCGGCGCCCGTCGAGCAGTTCAACCAGCCGGCCCAACTCGGCGACGGAGTAGTGGGGGGTGCCCAGGCTCACCGCGCCGAGGGTGTTGGAGGTCGATGTGCTGAGCTGGTCTCGGGCGGCGCGCAGATCTTCCATCGAGACACTGTTCACCGCTACGGAACGAGCTCCGACGGCGGCTTCGAGGGTCGGTGCCTCCGGGGTGGAGCCCACGGCGTGGAACATGCCCACGGTGCCCGATGAGGCGGCTGCGCTTCCGATCGCCTTGAGCCGATCTTCCGATGTCGACGGTGGGAGGCCGACGATCACCGGAATTCGAGAGCCTGCGACTCGCCCGAGGTGGTGGCCGATCACCGGGTAGGCCACGTCGAGGGAGAGGAGGCGTTCCGGGATTGTCGAGACGTCGAAGACCACCTCACCCCGCCGGTTCTCGTCGAGATGCAGGCCTGCGGCCGGAGCCCTCCCCGTGATGGCACAACAGATGTCGATGAAATCGCCGTAGCGATGGGTGCGGGCCCCGAGCACCGAGTTGGCGAACACGATCGCGTTGGATTCGGCCCACGCGATGTGGTCTCCGAATTTCGGACGATCGTCGAGTTGGTAGGGCGCACATGTCCAGGTGGTCTGGCAACCCATCTCCTCGTAGGCGGCCATCAGGGCGAGAGCCTGATCGCGGGTGTGGGCGTCGCCGCGGTAGAGCTCAGGATGCAGGAGGTCGAGGGACGAGACGTTGAGGGTGGTGGGGACCCGCACGCGGGCACCCTCCCCGGCGAGACGCTCGGCGAAGTCGAGGCCGGCTTCGCCGTGGTAGAGGCAGGAATCGATGTGGGCCCCCGAGATGTCGAGGAGGGCCTCGGCTCCCATGATCTCGGCGAGGCGCACGATCACCCGCATGGCGAGCATCGTTGCCGGCCCGTCGTCTCCGGAGAGCATTGCTTGATCGTGAGGCTCCAGAGCCAGCGGCATTGGGTCACCGTAGCCCGGTGTCTGAGGAGTGGAAGCGCACAAATCCTCGACCGACATCGACCGGTAGGCTCCGCCCGATGCCGGACAGCCCATCGTTCGTCGACGTTCTCGCCCGGGTAGCCGAGGTCGAGGGCTGGATGACCGACGATCAGGCGCGCCGGCTGTTCGATCGGTGCAGCAGACTCGGGGCGGGAACCACGGTTGTCGAAATCGGCAGCTTCCACGGCCGATCCATGATCGTTCTCGCGTCGGCGGCCGCCGAGGGCGTCGATCTGGTGGCCATCGACCCCCACGGCGGCGGCGACCGCGGACCCCAGGAGATCACCGCAGACCAGTCGCGCGGCGACCGCGACCATGTCGCCTTCAACACCAACCTCGCCGAGGCCGAAGTGGCCGACAGAGTGCGCCACGTTCGCAAGATGAGTGGCACCGCACTCGACGATGTCGACGGTGAGATCGACCTCCTCTACGTCGACGGGGCTCACCGGTTCGCTCCCGCTCGAGCCGACATCGTGCAGTGGGGAGCGCGGGTCAGTGGCGGCGGCACCATGCTGATCCACGATTCGTTCAGCTCGATCGGAGTGACCCTCGCCCTGCTCTCCACCACGTTCGGTAGCGCCAGGTGGCGCTATGTCGGACGGTCACAATCGATGGCGGAGTTCGAGCGGGTCAACCTCACCAGCGGGCAAAGGGGATCCAACGCGATCCGCCAGGCCCTGCAGCTCCCGTGGTTCGTGCGCAACGTCGTCATCAAGGTCCTGCTCACCGTGAAGTTGGCCCCTCTTACGAGGCTGCTCGGGCACAAGACCGACGACTGGCCCTATTGAACCGGCGCCGACCGATACTCTCGACCCGATGAATACCATCCCGGCCACCTCGGCGGTCATCGCCGATTCCTCATTGGTGGGAACGGCCCTGTCGCGGGCCTACACCGAAGAGGTCGATGCCTGGTTGCGTTCGGTGGTGGATGGGGTCGGTGAGGTTCGCGGCGTGGCCCTGGCTGCGGTGGGTGGCTACGGCCGCGGCGATCTCAGTCTCGGGAGCGACCTCGATCTGCTCCTGATCCACGATGGCTCCGGCGCGGTGGCCGAGGTGGCGGAGCGGATCTGGTATCCGATCTGGGACACCGGAATGAAGCTCGGCCATGCGGTGCGCACGATCGAGGAGGCGATCGACCTCGCCTCCGACGATCTCGACACCGCCACCTCCCTGCTCGATATCCGGTTGATCGGCGGCTCGCGTGGGCTGGTGGAGGAACTCTCAGACAAATCGGCTGTCCAGTGGCGCGACAATGTCGAGAAGATGCTTCCCCGACTGGTGGCATCCACCGAGGATCGCCACGAATCCGCGGGCGAAATCGCCTTCCTTCTCGAACCCGACCTGAAGCTCTCGCGGGGCGGGCTGCGCGATGTGCACACCCTGGGCTGGATCGATCGCACCGACCTCGGACTACTCGAGACAACCGAACGCACCGGCCTTGCCGGGCCCCGCGACACCCTTTTGGCAACCCGCATGGAACTTCACCGAGCCACCTCTCGGGCCAGCAACCTTCTCCTGCTCCAGGAGCAGGACGAGGTGGCCGCCCTGCTCGGATACAGCGACGCCGATGAACTCATGGCTGCAGTCGCGGCGGCGGGACGATCAGTCGGGTGGATCGAAGATGCGGTGCTCCACCGGATCCACATGAGGGGCAATCGCCGACGTCGTTCCAAGAATCGTGAGTTCGGCAACGGGATTCAGGTAGTCGACGAAACCCTGCGGCTCGTAGACGATGCTCCGGTCGCCGACGACCCGATCATGCCCTTGCGCGTGGCCCTGATCGCAGCTCGCAACGAGGCGTTCGTCGAGCGCGACGTGCTCGACCGGCTGGCCGACGAAAGCCCCCATCTCCCCGATCCCTGGCCCGATGAGGCCCGCGAGGTTTTCGTCGACCTCCTCCTGGAGGGCGAATCGGCTATCCGCGTGCTGGAGGCCCTCGATCAGGTGGATCTGATCACGCGGATCCTGCCCGAGTGGGCGCCCAACCGCAGTCGACCCCAGCGCAACGCATACCACCGGTTCACGGTGGATCGTCATCTCTTCGAAGCCGCGGCGGAGGCCGCCCGTCTCGTCGACCGCGTCGAGCGCCCCGATCTGCTCGTGGTCGGCGCCCTGCTCCACGACATCGGCAAGGGCTACCCGGGCGACCACAGCGTCGTGGGAGTGGAGTTGGTGAGACGGATCGCGGTGCGGATGGGTTATCCGCCGGCCGATGTGGAAACCCTCGCCGCCCTGGTGCGTCATCACCTCCTGTTGCCCGACGTCGCCAGCCGCCGCGATCTCGACGACGAGGGCACGATCCGGTTCGTGGCCGAGGAGATCGACTCCGTCGTCACCCTCGAACTCCTCGCCGCGCTCACCGAGGCCGATTCGATCGCCACCAGCCCATCAGCGTGGGGGAGTTGGAAGGCGGGTCTGGTGAGAGAACTCACCCGGCGGGCCAGCCACTACCTGCAGGGGGGTGGTGCCGAGGCGCTCTCATCGTCGTTTCCGAGTGCCGAGCAAAGAGAGTTGCTCGACGCCGGTGAGGCCGCGGTGCGTATCGACGGACATCACATCACGGTGGTGACTCCGGACCGGCTCGGCACCTTCAGCCGGGTGGCGGGGGCCTTGGCCCTCCATGGGGTGGAGATCCTCGAAGCCAACCTGTGGGTCGACGGCAAGATGGCTCTCCAAGAGGTGCGCATCGGTGGCGGCATCGGTCTCGAAGAGCGACCCGAGAAGGTCACCGAAGACATATATCGGGCAATCGAGCGCCGGCTGGCCATCACCGCGCGCCTGTTGAAGAGGGCGCGCACCTATCGCTATCAGCGGGTCACCACGGCGCGGCCCGCGGCTCCTCAGGTTCTTGTCGACAACGAGACGTCGGCCACTTCCACGGTGCTCGAGGTGCGAGGCCCCGATTCGATCGGCTTTCTCTTTCGTGTCACCCGAGCGATGGTCGAACTCGACCTCGACATCGTGTCGGCCAAGGTCCAGACCCTCGGCGACGACGTGATCGACGCCTTCTATGTGCGCGACCGCGATGGCTCGAAGGTGCTCGACGACGAATACCTCGCCGAGATCGAACTGGCGGTTCTGTCAGCCATCGGCAGCGACGCATGACCGATGGCCCCGCCACCGAACGTGAACTGATCCGCTGGGCTGAATCGTTGTCGGCGATCGCACGCACCGGCCTCGGATTCACCGACAGCCTCTACGAGCAGGAACGCTTCGAAGAGATACTGGCGGTAGCCGCCGACATTCGCTCCCACGTGGTGGGGGGCCTCGATCCGAAGCGGCAGGTGTCGGAGTGGCTCGACACGGTCGGATCCGGAGTGGCGGGCTATGTCACTCCCAAGATCACCGTTGGTGCCGTGGTCGGCGACGACGACGGAAAGCTCCTGATGGTCCAAAGAGCCGATTCGGGGTTTTGGCTTTTCCCCACAGGGTGGGCTGATGTGGGCTATTCGCCGGCCGAGGTCGTGGTGAAAGAGGTGAAGGAGGAGACCGGGATCGAGTGCGAGATCATCCGCCCGATCGCCATCCTCGACGGCCAGCGGCGCGGGTTCACCAGGATCCCCCTGGTGTCGCTCGTCTTTCACTGTCGGGTCATCGGCGGCGAGCTCGAGCCTCATCCCCTCGAGGTGGCCGACACCGGATTCTTCGCCGAGGACTCTTTGCCGCACCCCACTGCCAACGTCGAAACGTGGGCCGAGCATGCGTTTCGCGCCATCCGCGGCGAGGATGTGGAGGTTCAGTTCGACGAGCCCCGCAATCCGGTGTGGCGAAGCGATCCTGACCCCCTGACCCCCTGACCCCCTGACCCTGGAGACTTGGTGCCCGCAATCATCGATCACGGAACCACGCGCGACGGACTCATCCAGTTCCGTCGTCGCTGGACCCCGGCTGGGCCGGCGCGGGCCTCGGTCCTGCTCCTGCACGGCATCTCTGAGCACACGGGTCGGTATGAACATGTGGGCGACCGTCTCGCCGAGGCGGGACTCGAGGTCGTCGGCATCGACCACCGGGGATATGGCCAGTCGGGCGGCCGTCGAGCCCATATCCACCGTTGGAGCGATTTCCTCGACGATGTGGAGGATCAGCTCGAGGAGGTCCGCTCGCTCGGTCTTCCGACCGTGATGTTCGGCCACTCGATGGGTGGGTTGATTACGCTGAGCTACTGCCTCGATGGGCGCCCGGTGCCCGATCTTGCCGTGGTGTCGGGCCCCGCGTTGGGCGTCGACCTCACTTCGAAGCAGCGGGTGTTTCAGGTGGTGGGTCCGGTGGTCCGCCGTGTGTCACCCACTCTGGAGATCCGCGAGGAATTCGATCCCACGGTGTTTGCCAGCGATATTTCAGTGGGCGAGAAGTTCCGCGATGATCCCTTGAGGCCCGATTTTGTCACCGTGGGTGCGGCGATGGAGCTTCTGGGCGCGCTCGAGGAGGCCAACCAGCGACTCGCCTCGTTGGAGGTGCCCACCCTGTGTATGCACGGCAGCGAAGACAAGCTCGTGCCGGCGTGGTCGTCGGAGCCGTTGGCATCGGTGGCCGGCATGGATCGAATCGTCTACGACGGACTCGGTCACGAGATATTCAACGAGCCGAATGGACTGGAGATCGTCGACGAGGCGATCGGCTGGATCGACGCCCACCTCGACTGATCACTCGTTGTCTCTGAGGAACTCCTCGACCTCGGCCACGAGCTGGGCCGGGTTGTCGTCGAGGTCTTCTGCCTCGTCGGCGTCCCACGCCTCTTCGAGGTCGGCGACGTACTCCGCGGTTTCGGTGTCTTCGGCCACGAGCTGGTTGACTTGGCGCTCGTAGGTGGCCGAAGCGATCTCGAGGTCGGTGACATACACCGATGTGTCGAGCAGCTCACAGACGCGGTGCACCAGGGCGAGACCGGCCTTCGGTGATGGTGCACCGGGTACGTAGGACGGAACCGCCGCCCAGAACGATGCGGTGGTGAATCCCGCTGCCTTCGACTCGGTGGCCAGCACTCCGACGATGCCGGTGGGGCCTTCATAGGTGGAGCGGGAGAGGTTGAGCTGGTCCATCATGGCGGGATCGTCGGTGGCTCCGTAAATCTCCACCGGCCGGGTGTGGGGCACGTCGGCGAGCAGGGCTCCCAGGGTGATGATCTTCGAAACCCCGAGCTCGGTGGCCAGGGCGGTGAGCTGCTCGCAGAAGGTACGCCAGCGCAACTGGGGTTCGAGTCCCACGAGCACCACCACGTCGTTGCCGGCGCCGGGGATCTTCGCGGCCCGCAGCAGGTTGGTGGGCCAGATGAGGGAGCGTTGGTTGTCGTCGTCGAGTTGGACGAGAGGGCGGGTGGTGTTGAAGTCGTAGAAGAGTTCGGGATCGATCTCGGCGAGCGGGGTTGCGTCGAGTCGGTCGGCGAGGTGCCCGGCCGCGATGGTGGCGGCGTCGCCGGCATCGTTCCAACCTTCGAAAGCCGCGATCAGGATCGGGTCTCGTAGTTCAGGTTGCTCGCTCAGCCATCTGATCTGACCGGGTGATTCGGGCGGGGTGGGCACCGGCTTACGTTATCGGCGAGGGTCTCCTCAGCGTGCCCGGGTGACCCGGTAGGTGCCATCGGCGTTGCGGCTCGCCACGCTTCCCGGGTTCTCGATGCGGAGGCGGTCGGCTTCGAGTCGGTCGATGCCGTTCGCGAGCAGATAGCCGCTTACCGATTGTGTTGTATCCACCGTGATTCTCTCCTCAGACATCAGAGGAAGATCTGATGCCAATGCCCCGCAGGGAGGATCATAGACGATGGAGCCGGCGAAGTCCGTCACATAACTGACATATACAGGAAAAGTTGTTTTAGGGTTCGTGCACGCTTCAGCGGGTGAGCCAGCCGCCGTCGACAAGCAGGTGTATGCCTGTGATCCAGCTCGCATCATCGGAGAGCAGAAAGGAGATCGCGGCAGCCACATCCTCGGGACGGCCGACCCTCGGAATCACCAGCCGGGTGCCCAGGTACTCCCAGGCCTCATCGGAGGTGACACCTTCGAGCGACACGAAATCGGTGGCGATCGGCCCCGGTGCCACCGCATTCACACGGATTCCCTTCCTCCCCATCTCGATGGCGAGGGCCTTGGTGAGCATCTTCACGCCACCCTTGGAAGCGTTGTAGTGCACCTGGCATGTACCTCCGCTCGACACCACCACCTCTCCCTCGATCGTGCCCAGGTTGACCACCGCGGGGCGGTCGGTGGCGGCGAGGGTGGCGGTGAACTCCTGGGCGACGAGCCATGGACCCTTCAGGTTGATGTCGAGCACCCGGTCCCATGACTCCTCGGAGAGCTCATCGAGATTCTCCATGGTGACGACTCCGGCATTGTTCACCAGCGAGGTGATCGAACCGAACCGGGCCAGGCCGGTGTCACGGGCCTTGGCGATGGAGTCGCGGCGACGTACATCACAAGACACCGCCATTGCGTCTCCGCCGGCATCGGCGATGGCCGCGACAGTTGCGTCGGCTCCATCCGGGTCGATGTCGGCCACCACGATCGAGGCCCCCTCGCCAGCCAGGCGCAGAGCTGTGGCTCTACCGATGCCGGACCCGGCGCCAGTGATGAAAACGACGCGGTCGTGGTGATCGTGGCTCACGCCGTCACTCGACCGGCAGCGGCATCGACCACCCAGTTGAAGATCGGGTCGGAGTCTCGGGTGAGCATCATCTCGGGGTGCCACTGCACCGACACCATCGGCAGACTGTTGTGCTCGAGTGCTTCGACAACGCCGTCGTCGGCCACTCCCGTGGCCCGGAGGCCGGGGCCGACGACATCGATCGTCTGATGATGGAGCGAGTTGACCCAAGCCGAAGAGCCGTATAGCTCACCCACGATCGAACCGCTTTCGAAGGTGACTACGTGCGACTTCGTCTCGGGTGGCTGGTCGAATGCGACATGAGAGGGCACGTGCTGGCGGAGGGTGCCGCCGGCGTACACGTTGATCATCTGGTGACCCCGGCAGATACCGAGCACCGGCACTCCCCTCTGAGCGGCGGCCTCGAGAACGGCCAACTCGAAGTCGTCGCGCTCGGGTTCGGGCGGGTAGAGGTCGGTCTCGGCCGCGGCCCCGAACCGTTCTGGCCCGATATCGGCGCCTCCGCTGAGGAGCACACCATCGAGTCGGCCCACGATCGCGGCGGGGTCGACGTCGAGAGGCAGGTAGACGGGCAGGCCCCCGGCGGCGATCACGCCTTTGGCGTAGTCGGAGAAATGGGTTTCGAGTTGCTTGTCGAGCAGGGGGGTCGGCATGCCGATCACCTCGCTGCCGATCTTGCGCCGGCCGGTGAGACCGATAAGGGGGCGAATGGTCATGTATGCGTCTCCTCGGCTTCCAGGCCCGAATGCAGTCGTCACCGGCAGGGTATGCGCCGAGCGGAGAAGTCGACGAGTATCTGTTGACTACTGAGGGCGACGTAAAGGGTTGGAGAGACGGAGGCATCGTGAGTATCGGGGAATCGATCACGCTGGCCGACCTTGAACGTAACCCCGACCCTGTACTCCAACGGCTTCGTGCCGAAGAGCCGATCAGCTGGGTGCCGGCGATGGGGATGTGGCTCGTCACCCGTTGGGACGACGTGGCCCGCATCGAGGCGAATCCCGACCTGTTCACCGCGGCCACGCAGCCGTCGCTGCTGGCCCGGGCTCTCGGTCCCAACATCCTCACCTGCGACCCGCCCCACCACACGCGACTCCAGTCGATCTTGCAGCCGCCGTTCCAGTCCGGTGGTCGAAGCGGTGATTTCGTGACTGGGGAACTGGCTCCGCTGGCCGACCGCGTACTTGATGAGATCGACGGCGACGGATTCGACCTCATGGCCGACTATGCCCAGCCTCTTTCGGCGGGGGCCCTGGCCGTGGTGCTCGGCCTCGACCACCACGGCTTCGACACGATGTGGCGCTGGTGCGAGGGACTCTGTGCCGACCTCGCCAATTTCGAAAACGACCCCGGGCTCGCGGCCCGGGCGGCGGAGGTCAAGGCGGAGTTGGGCGAAGCGATCGCCGATCACGTCGCCAGTACCACCACCCACGACGACGGCTCCGCGATCAGCTGGTTCGTTCGCAACGGGGCGACACCGGAAGAGGTCGTCAACAACGTCAGGCTCATGATCTCCGGCGGCATCAACGAACCACGTGATGGGATCGGCCTCGTCGCCTGGGTCCTTCTCACCCGACCCGATCTGAGGCAGAGCATCAGCGAGCGCCCGAGCCGGATGCGGCGGCTGGTGGAGGAGGTGTTCCGGGTCTACAGCCCCGTCGGCACCGTCACCCGTCAGTCCACCACCGACCTCGAGCTTGGCGGTGTCGCCATAGCGAAGGGTGATCTGGTGAGCGGCGTGTTGCGTTCGGCCAACCTGTGTGAGTCTCGATGGGCCGACCCCGCCGAGATCAGGCTCGATCGTCGGGAGGGACCCCACGCCGCGTTTGCGCTCGGCGTGCATCGCTGCCTGGGCGAGTGGCTCGGGCGCCAAGAGGTGCGGATCGGAGTCGAGCGGCTCTTTCACCGCTACCCCGATCTGGAGCTCGATCCCAGCCATGAGGTCGTGTTGCACGGTTTTGAGTTTCGGGGACCGAGGGCGGTGCACGTCCTCACTGATTCGTCCCGGTGACGGCCATCCTCGCCCTCATGGGCGCTCTGGTCGTCGGCGCGTCCGATTTCGGGGGTGGGCTCGCCGCCCGGCAGGTGTCGCCCCTGCGGGTGGCGGCGTGGATCCAGGCCGCCAGTCTGGCGCTGATTCTCAGTGCGGTTTGGTTCATCGATGCTCCCGAGGTTCGGAGCGTCGACATCGGTGCGGGGGTGGTGGCCGGTCTGGCGGGCACGTTCTCTTTTGTTGCCCTGTACGCCGCGTTCTCGCGAGGCCAGATCAGTGTGCTTGCTCCGGTCTCCGCGGTTGTCGGGGCGATCATTCCGATCGTTGTGGGGTTGTGGCGGGGGGAATCTCTGAAGGTCTGGCATGTGCTCGGCATCCTCATAGCCATGTTGGCCATCGTGCTCGTGACCCGTGATGGCGCCGACGACACGTCGGCCCGGCAGTCGACCCCGCCGGTCGGGTTTGCTCTGGCTCTCCTCGCCGGGGCCGGATTCTCGGTGTTCTTTCTCGCCCTCGCCGAGACTCACGGCGACGCGGGCCTGTGGCCTCTACTCGTTGCTCGTCTGGTGTCGGTGCCGGTTGTTTCGGTGATCGCGCTCGTGGCCTCGCACGGAATTGGCATGCACAAGCCCCTGCGATGGATCGTGCTGCTGGCTGGCTGCGCCGAGGGAATCTCCAATGTGTTCGCGCTCTGGGCCTATCAGCGGGGGCCCTTGGCCGTTGCCGCCACCATGAGCGCGTTCTATCCGGTGAGCACGGTGCTCTTGGCCGGCCTGGTCCTCGATGAGCGGCTGCGGCGGCTCCAGTGGGCCGGCGTCGCGATGGCCCTGCTGGCGGTGCCGCTCGTGGCGATTCCGTGAGAGACGCGCGGGGTGCCGCGCCGCCCGACCCTCAGACGAAGGCGACCTCGTCGAGGAACCAGTCGACGAGAGCGTGGCACTGCCTGGTGTTGTTCTGGTCGTGGCGACGAGCATCGGCGAGCATCTCGGCGCGTGTCACGCCCATGCTCGAGAGGTAGGAGTAGTCGACGGCGTCGAGCCACCCCTGCACATGGGCCACATCGACTTCGGGGTGAAACTGGGTGCCGATCGACCGTCCGATGCGAAACAACTGCACGGCGAGGTCGGTGACGGCCAGCACTTCCGCGCCGGGAGGGGGAGTGAATCGGTCGTGGTGCCATTCCATCCACGGACCCGGGCCGATCGGGTTCTCGACCTCATCGGCCGCGCTGAGTTGGTACCAGCCGATCTCGGTGGCGGGGGCGGTTTCCACCGACCCGCCGAGCGCCTCGGCGAGGAGGTGGCTTCCGAAGCACACGCCGAGGATGGGGGTGCCCTTGGCCTGGGTGGCTCGGATCAGGTCGAGTTCTTCGTGGATCCAGCTCGAGATTTCGGCCTTGTTGGTGAGAGATCGCAGTGAGCCCATGGGCACGATCAGGTCGTAGGGGGACCAGTCCGGGAACGGGGCTGCCACATTGGGCTGCTCGTAGTCGGTGGTGAGCACGTGGGTGTCCACCTCGAAGCCACGTTGGCGGAGCCTCACTTCCAGCTGGCAGCCGGTGACGTCGGGTTCATGGGCGATGATGAGCGCGCGGCGGGAGGGATCCTTCACAGGTGCATCAGGATACGGCTCCCGGCCGAGGTCGGATGCAACGGTGCGGCAAGGTGGGCCAGACTGCTGCGATGGCGACTACAAGCAGGCCCGTGTTCACCTTGCAGACCAGCCCGATACATCTCGGATCGGGGGCAACCGCCGAGGTCGAACCCGACTTCACCGGCGACGAGGCGTGGTACGAGGCATACATGCAGCGCCATGCCGCTGATGGCGTGGAAGCCCGGATCGTGGCCATGCACACCTTCGACGACTCATGGGAGATGTGGGAAATGCATCCGAACGGCCACGAGGTCGTACTTTGTACGGTCGGGCGGATGACCCTTCACCAGGAACTACTCGACGGGTCAACGAGATCGGCCGCACTGGATCCCGGCGAGTACGTGATCAACGAGCCAGGCGTCTGGCACACCGCCGATATCGAATCGAGTGCCACCGCCATATTCATCACCGCTGGCGCGGGCACCGAGCATCGCCCCCGCTGACAGTGGGCTCAGCTCTCGAGCTGTTCGGGGGCGCTGAAGCGGTAGACGTTGGTATCGCGTTGCACGAACCCGATCCGGGCGTAGAGACGGTTGGCCGCTTCGCGGGAGGGGCGGGAGGTGAGGTCGACGGTGATCGCGCCCTGGTCGACAGCGTGTTGTATGGCCACCTCGTTGAGGATGCGACCGACACCCTTGCCGCGGGCGTCCTGGTCGACGATGACGTCTTCGATCCAGGCCCTCAATCCGGTTGGTATCCGAAACAGGATCAGGGTGAGGGTTCCGAGCACCCCGGTGTGGTCCTTGGCCATGAAAAGCAGGGAACTCTCCGACTCGACGATCTCGGCCAGAGCGTCGAGTGTCGGAGGAGGGTTGGAACGAGATAGTTGGGGCACGAGTCGATCCATCGCTTCGGTCAGCTCATCGGTTACTTCGGTGGCGAGGTAGACCTCGACCTTGCTCTCGTTCATGGGCTCCACGCTATTGCCCGGCGGGCGGGGGAGGGGCGGACCACGGTGCCTCGATCACGTGTTCGGCCACTGGCACCGCTTCTTGGCGGAAGTAGCCCACCGGGAACCAGAGGTCGCCATCGGCACTCGAGTAGTGGATCTCCCAGGCGTGGGCGGCGTAGTAGCTGGTGATGTCGGTGCGGAAGAGTTCGGCGTAGGCGGAGACGGCTTCCACGTAGCTGTCGGAGTTGTTGTAACCCCAGAGGGCGCGTTCCATGTCTTCGGGCCCGCCCCTGCGAACCAGATAGAGCGCGGCGGCGGGGATCGCATCGAACGGATCGTTGATGTCGCCGGTGCTCACCTCTTCCCATGTCGTGGGGAGGAACTGCATGGGACCCTGGGCGCCGGCGGTGGACACGCCCGCGATCCGACCGAATCCTGTCTCGAGCAGGTTGATCGCGGCCAGAAAGGCCCAGTCGATCCCCGTCTCGGCGCTGGCCTGCTCGTAGAGGGAAAGCAATTCGTCGGCGGGGAGAGGATCGATGATCCGCCAGGCCGGGACGTTCTTGGGCGGGTTGCCGCCGGGAATCCCGGCGATGGAGATCCGCCCCTGGAGCTGGAGCTCCAGGAACGGTGCGAGGGCGTCGGGCACCACTTTCCAGAGAATCGGGCGCCACGAAGAGTTGCGGCCGAGATGGCGGTAGAGCATCTGTTGTTCGTGGGCGAGATCACCGAAACCAGGGTCGTCGCGTGGTGTTCCCCGCAACAGCCACTCGACTTCCACGAGGCGGTCCGCCACCTCCTCGGGGTCGGTGGAGACTGCTGGATAGAGCCGACCGTTGGGGGCGGGGACACCGATGGGAACTGCCGGCTCCGCGACGGTTGTGGTGGTGGACGGGGCCACGGTGGTGGTCACGGTCGGCGCAGGCGTGTCGGCGCGCAACGTGGGACGTTCTCCGGCGCACGCCGCCGCTACGAGGGTGGTGGCCAACGTCAGCGCGGCGACTCGAGTGGCTCTCATCCGGGAACGATCCGGGAAACGGGACCGTCGAGAGAAAACACCACGAGTTCACCGCTCGGGTCGACGCCGAAGCCGGCGAGGTTTGCTCCGGGAATCTCGATCCCGAAGCTTCGGAACTCGACGACACCGCCAGCGGTGCTGACCGCCCAGAGAGTCGATGTGCAGAAGTCGCCGAACACATAGCTCCCGACGAGTTGGGGGATCGCCGAGCCGCGATACGCCACACCGCCGGTGACGCTGCATCCTCCAGGGTCGCCCCGATGGGAGTATTCGAAGACGGGATCGACGTTCGCGTCGGGTCGCTCACCCGCGAATTCGTGGGTGCCCTCCCGGAGGTTCCAACCGAGGTTGGATCCGATCCCCCAGCCGTTGGCGCCGAGGAGAAGGTTGACCTCCTCGAAGAGATCCTGGCCGACATCGGCCACCCAGAGATCGTCGGTCTGGGGGTCGAACGAGAAGCGCCACGGGTTGCGAGCTCCGATGATGAAGATCTCCGGTTGGCCCTCGGTTCCGTCGGCATACGGGTTGTCGGGCGGGATCTCGTAGGCCGCCGGTCCCGAGGGGGTGGGGTCGATGCGCAGGATCGAGCCGAGGATGTTGGTGGGGTCCTGGCCGGCGCCGAGGGGATCACCTCCGCTGCCCCCGTCGCCCACCCCGATATAGAGATGGTCGTCGGGCCCGATCGCGAGGCCGCCACCGTTGTGGTTGCTGAACGGCTGGTCGATGGTCAGAAGAAGGCGACGCTCGCCGGGTCGCCCCTGCTCGTCGAGCAGCCATGACTCCACGTGGGTGGTGCCGCTGAGATCGGTGAAGTTGACGTAGAGCGCCTCGGTGTCGATCGCCATCCCGAGGAGGCCCCGCTCACCCGATGCCTGGGTCTCAGCGCTGATGTCGAGAACGGTCGCGCCGGTCTCACCGGTGTCGGGATCGACGACGACGATCTCTCCGGTTCGCTGGGCGATCCACCACTCCCCGTTGGGGGCGACGACGGTGTCGATCGGTTGGTCGAGTAGGAGGAGCTGCTCGATCGCCACCGAAGCAGCCCCGACATCGCCGTCGGCCGGGGGTGGGGGCAGGGTTTCGGGCGCCGTCGTGGGCGCGTCTTCGGCATCGGCATCGTCGGTTGGCGAGTCTGCGCCGGACGTCGAGGTGGGCGTGGTGGTGACCGACGGCACGGTCGTTCTCCCTGAGGTGGGTGCAGTGTCGGAACCACACGCCGCGGCCGCGATCGACATCACCGCAGCAAGAGCAATAACGGGGTGCCTCACCCCTTGACCCGACGGATCAGCCCTTCTTGAACCACCGAGGCGATCAGTCGCCCGTCCTGGGTGAACACTCCCGCGGTGGCGAGACCACGACCTCCGGTGCTGGCTGGCGTGCGCTGGTCGTAGAGCAGCCACTCATCGGCCCGGAACGGCCCGTGGAACCACATGGCGTGATCGAGGCTCGCCATCATCATGGTTTTGTCGTGCCAGGTGCGGCCGTGGGGCAGCAGGGTGGTGTCGAGAAGGGTCATGTCGGATGCGTAGGTGAGCATGCAGTCGTGCAGGACCTGGTTGTCGGGTACCTTCCCGTCGGCGCGAAACCAGACTCGCTGAAACGGGGGGAGAGGAGCCTCACGATTGAAGGGATCGGCGGTGACGTAACGGGTGTCGAGGGCGGTCATGTGGCCGTCGTCGGGGATGCCGGCCGCCTCGTGGCGCTCGGCGCGGGTGGGCAGGGTGTCGGGACCGGGAACGTCGGGCATCTGCTCGAGGTATTCGAGTCCGGGTTCGTCGATGTGAAACGACGCCGACATGTTGAAGATCGGCCGACCGTGCTGGATGGCGACGATGCGGCGGGTGGTGAAGGAGCGTCCGTCGCGGATCCGATCGACCTCGTAGAGGACAGGCACGTTGGGATCACCGGGACGAAGGAAGTAGGCGTGCAGGGAATGCACGGTCCGGTCCTGGTCGACGGTGCGGGCGGCTGCCACGAGCGCCTGACCGGCCACCTGGCCTCCGAATATCCGTTGCCGGTTCTCGTCGGGCGACACGCCACGAAAGATGTTCACCTCGATCGGTTCGAGGTCGAGGATTTCGATCAGGGCATCGACGTCGGATTGCATCACCCCATGATGCCTTGCTTATCGCCGTCTGAGGGTCAACTCAGGGGGGTACTCGTCCGACAGAGAAAACGATGACGGTATCCTCTGGCCCAGTGTCCGATCCGATCAGTAGACCGATGCGCTTCTTCGCCGATCACGGCGAGAAGGTCATGCGCTACTGCGGCGTGTCAGTGGTGAACGTGATCGTGGGCCAGAGCATCCTGGCTGCCTGCCTCGAATTGTTCGGCATGGGCGGTGTGTCATCCCAGTTCACTTCTGCGATGATCTCTGCGGTTCCCGCCTACATCCTCAGCCGGCGCTGGGTATGGAAGCAGCAGGGACCCGACAGCTTCCGCTCCGAGGTGCTGCCCTTCTGGATGATGGCCATCGTGGGGCTTGCCTTTGCCGCTTCCATGATCGCGATCGTCGATCGCTACACCGAGTCCACGATCGTTCTCATGGCCACCAGCCTCGGCTCCTACGGCGTGGTCTGGGTGGCGAAGTACTTCGTACTCGACCGCTTGATGTGGGCAGTGACCCACCACGACGACCCGGCTCGGGCAGCGGTCGAAACGGTCTGAATGGACCCTGAGCTGCTGGCCCACGCCGAGGCCGCTCGGGGGTTCATGCCGGTCGACGAGGGCCTGGCTCTGCATGATGCGGCACTCGGGGTGACCGTCGACGGCCCATTTCTCGAGGTCGGAAGCTATTGCGGAAAATCGGCGGTCTACATCGGCGCGGCCGCCCGCCGGATGGACCGTGTGCTCTTCGCCCTCGATCACCATCGTGGATCCGAGGAAAACCAGGCGGGCTGGAAACATCACGAGCCCGACCTCGTTGATCCCGAGATCGCCAAGATGGACACCCTTCCCCGCTTTCGTCGTACCATCCACGACGCCGGTCTCGAGGGCACCGTTGTTGCCCTGGTGGGCGATTCTCCGACGGTGGGCAAGGCCTGGGCCACCCCTTTGGCCCTGCTTTTCATCGACGGGGGCCACGGCCACGAACCGGCCCATCGCGACTACGAGACTTGGGTGCCTCATGTGAGGGTGGGCGGTCGACTCCTCATCCACGACGTGTTCCCCGATCCTGCCGACGGGGGGCGTCCGCCCTATGAGATCTACTGCCGGGCGCTCGAGTCCGACTCCTTTCGCGAGGTTGGTGCCACCGGGTCCCTCAGGGCCCTTGAACGCACCGCCACCGGTATCTGAGCCGACGCTTGTGTCAGCCGCGTGTCACTTGAAGCGTTGAATCTTCGCTCGAGGTAGGCCGTTCGGCCCATGGCCCTAGAGTCGCTTGCCAGGAGTCCTGGGTCACTGGGATCGACCTTGTCAATAAGGGCCTTGGTCCGCCCGACTACAGGGGTGAAGGTCCCGATTCGGGACCCGCGGACTGCAAGTGTGCAGGCAGCGACCGGAAGGCGGGCACAAGTGACCTATCGCGAAAAGATCATGGCAAGAGCCCACGACAGGGACGAGGCTCGAGCACTGGCCCAGGGACTCCCGCGGCCGAGCACCATCAGGCAGGCCGCCGACGGCAGCTGGATGGTTATGCAACTGCTCCCGGCGCGGTGGGAACCGACCTCCAGCTAGCGGACCACGGGCGACAGAAGAAGGCCGGCGCTATGGTCCCGCGATGGCACTGGACTCGCTTCCCGCGGAGCATCTCGGCACACTGACCGCGACGGTGCGGCGACCGTTCAATGTCGTCGAGAACGGACCAACGGGTACCCGTGGCACCGCGACGGTCACCGCCACGGCGTTTGAAGGTCCTCGTATCAAGGCGGCGATGCCCGAGGGTGTCGCTGGGGGCGATTGGTGGGCTGCGCGGGCCGACGGAGTAGTCGCACTCGACGTGAGGCTCAACCTGGTAACCGACGACGGTGCCGAGATCTTCGTCACCTATTTGGGCGTCAGTGTCGACGGTGTGCTCAAGGTCTCCCCCCGTTTCGAGACCGGCGATGAGCGTTATTCCTGGCTCAATAGTGTCTTCGCCGTGGGCATCGGCGCCCCTGCTGGCGATGGAGTGAGCTACGAGATCTACGCCTTGTAGCTCGGTCAGCGTGCCTGACTGATGATCTGAGGAGAGTTGCGGGTGGTCGTGGG
>JAJCXY010000005.1 GCA_029263215.1 Acidimicrobiales bacterium | reverse complement strand
CTCCTAGGTTTGGGGTATCCAACCCATGCCGATGCCGCCGGCGACAGGGATGTCGGCACCGGTGATGTAAGACGAGTCGTCACTGGCCAAGAAGACAGCGGCGTTGGCCACGTCTTCGGGACTGCCCCACCGGCCCAATGGGATCTGTCGGGTGATCTGCGCCGACATGTCGTCGGTTGTGTCTGTTGGTGCAGGGGCTGCGGTGGCGGTTGGGCCGGGGCTCAAGACGTTGACTCTGATCTGTCGGGGTGCGAGTTCGACGGCGAAGGTGCGGGCCAACGATTTCACGGCTGCTTTCGCGGCGATGGCCACTGATGGACCGACAACTGGGGTGGAGGTGAACGCGTTGCCGGTGATGATCACTGAAGCGCCGTCGTTCATGTGGCGAAGGGCGGCCTGGACGGTGAAGAAGACAGCCTTGAAGTTGAGATCGCTAGCGGTGTCGAAGTCGGCCTCGGTTGTTTGTCCGAGCGGAGTGAAGTTGATGGCGCCAGCGTTGGCGACCAGCAGGTCGATCTTGCCGAGTCGCTCGGCCGTTGTTTCGAATAGGCGCTCAAGATCCGGTTGGTTGGTGACGTCACCGGCGACGGCGAGGGTGGAGTCGCCGAGCCTCCGTTCTGCGGTGGCCAGAGTGTCCGGGTTGCGGCCGAAAATGGCGACGCGTGCTCCGTGCTCGACATAGGACCTGGCGATGGCAAGACCGATCCCGCTACCGCCGCCCGTGACTACGGCGACCTTGTTCTCGAGGTTCATGTTGATGCTCTCCTTGTTGATTTCGCCGACACGCTGATCGTGGAGCCGCTCATGGCGTCAATTCGATTGCGTGTGTGTCGTTGATGGGCTCGATCTGAGTCTCTGCCTGTGTTTGTCGCATGTGGCGGGGAATCAGGGTTAGTGCTACGGCGGCCGCGACGACGGTGGTTGCCGCGCTGAGGACGAACCCTGTTGACATGGCGTCCACGAAGGCGGTGTTGGATGCTTCGGTGAGGGTGGCGGCGACGTCGGTGGGTAGCGACGGGGCAGCTGCGTGGGCGACGCCGATGCCTTCTTTGGCGAGTTCGGCCACGTCTGGGGGGACGTTCCCGTCGAGGGCATCGCCCACGTTGCCGCGGTACAGGCTGGTGACAATGCTGCCGACGATGGCGATGCCGAGAGCTCCACCGAGCTCGCGGCTGACGTCGTTGACGGCAGATGCGACGCCGGCGTCTGTTTCGGGCACGGCCGCCATGACCGTGTCGGTGAGAGCAGGCAGGCCGAGCCCGACACCGAACCCGAAAATAGCGAGCGGTATGAGGATCTCAATCGTGCTGCTCGTGATGTCGATGCGGGCCAGGAGCAAGATCCCCGTCACGATGGCTCCTGACATGGCTAGTACCAGGTAACGAGGCCCGATGGTGCCCATCAGCTTCCCGGAGAGCGGGGCCGAGAACATCATCGCGACCGAGGAGGGCACGATCAACAGACCCGCCTCGAGGGCGCTCCTGCCCTGCACGATCTGGAAGAACTGGGTGAGGAAGAAGAATGTCGCCAGCATGGCAAACATGCTCACACCGATAACGATCACCGCCCCCGCGAAGTCCTTCTGGCGAAAGAAATGCAGCGGAAGCAGTGGTGCCTCCGAGCGCAGCTCCACCCACGTGAACGCCGCGAGCACCAATCCGGCAACGCCGAACGCGATTACCACGGTGGGAGAGGTCCATCCTGTTTCGCCAGCCCGAATGATGGCGAACACGAACGCGATGAGCCCGCCGGTGCCGAGGATGGCACCGGGGACGTCCAGTCTCAGTCCGCGTTCGTCACGAGACTCCGGAACGATGGCCATGCCCGCGATGGTCACTACGACGATCGGGATGTGGATCCAGAACACGGCCGACCAGCTGATCTCGTCGACCAGGTAGCCGCCGAGCACCGGCCCGACGCCGATGCCGAGGCCTCCGACGGCCGTCCAGGTGGCTATGGCCTTGGCCCGTTCCTCACGAGGAAATACGTTGGTGAGAATTGACAATGTGGCCGGTAGCACCAAGGCGGCTCCGACACCCTGCGCGGCTCGCATCGCTACAAGTGTTTCGACGTTGTTAGATAGAGCGGCGCCAACAGCGGCCGCGCCGAACACGACCAGCCCGATGGTCATCCACCGCCTGCGCCCGTGCCGGTCGCCCAGCGATCCCCCCAACAGCAGCAACCCCGCCAGAAGGAGCACGTAGGAATCAACCACCCACTGCAATTCCGAGGTCGAGGCCCCGAGGTCCCGCGATATGGCAGGTAGCGCCGTGTTCACCACGGTGTTGTCGATGAAGACAATGAGAGTCCCTAAGGACATGACCGCAAGCACCCACCATCGGCGAGGGTCCGGAGCGATCTCTGAACCGCTGCCGGTGATCACTACCAAATTCTCGTCGTCGTTCATCGTGCTCTCCTCTAGTAGGACGTCTACCGTACGTATTCGATATTGGACCTGGTAACCTGAAACCTCCAGAATCCTTGCGTGATCGTCCAAATCACCCGGACCCTGGAGACGACCCGGGCTGAGGAGCTTTCAGTGGATGTGCTCACGGATGTGCTACGGCACCTGCAAGTCACTGGCAGAGTGGCCGGAGAAATTGAGCTCGGCGCCCCCTGGTCAACGCACTTTCCCGACATGGGCACAGCCACTGTCCACATCGTTCCGCGAGGTGGATGCTTCCTTCGACTCGGCGACGAAACAGCCCACCTGGGTCCAGGAGATCTCGCGTTCTTGCCGCACGGAGCAGCGCATGCACTCTCGGACCATCCCACCCAAGACGCCGCCGACTCCGCGTCGATGCTCGACGAAAGCCCAGCCGAAGAACACGAACGTACAACCGGCTGCCGCCTCGTCGAAGGCGGCGGCGACGGTCGACGCACCACCATTATCTGCGCCAACTTTCACTTCGCCTCCGGTCGCCGTCACCCCCTCCTGTCAGTACTGCCGCCGCTCATCGTGTTACGTAACGAGGACATGGTGAAGGCTGGCTGGCTGGAGGACTCGCTCCGCTTCATCGCCCGCGAGGCCAAGAGCTCTGAACCTGGCTCACAGATCGCCGTCGACCGCCTACTGGACGTTCTGTTCATCCAGACCGTCCGTGCCTGGCTACAGACCGAACCCACGTACGACACCGGCTGGCTCGGAGCGCTCTCTCATCCCCAAGTAGGTCAGGCGCTCAGGCGCCTTCACCAAGAACCCGAACGCGACTGGACCGTTGGTGACCTTGCACACGAGGTCGGCATGTCCCGCTCCGGCTTCGCCGCCCACTTCTCGAGGCTCGTCGGCGAACCCCCCCTTCGCTACCTCGTAGGGTGGCGCATGAGGCTCGCCGCTCAACAACTGGTCGACTCAGACGTCACCGTCGGCACTGTCGCACACAGCCTCGGCTACCGATCAGAGGCCGCATTCGGCTCCGTCTTCAAAAAACACTTCGGTGCCCCACCCGG
>JAJCXY010000004.1 GCA_029263215.1 Acidimicrobiales bacterium | reverse complement strand
GCACCTCTAGCTCAATTGGTAGAGCATCGGACTCTTAATCCGCAGGTTCTGGGTTCAAGTCCCAGGGGGTGTACCAAGCAAACAAAGGGATCCCGGGGATTTTCGGCCCGGAAACACCAGTCTATCAAACGTCAATCTGGCACCTTGGGTGGCAATAGACTGTCGATAGACTGTTCGATAGACTGCTGGCCATGGCGGCAAATCGGGACAGCTTCGAGGCAAAAGTCGATCGCTCGGGCAAACATCACCTGTGGATCGGTTCGCGAACAATGGCCGGCGGCGGCCAGATACGCGTCGATGGAAGACTCCGCACCGCCTCGCAAGTCGCGTGGGAACTCGAGCATGGCGACATCCCGCCGGGCGGCCGAATCCGGTCCTGTCCTGACGAGAAGCTCTGCGTTCGAGTCGACCATCTCGAACTGACGATCCAGCCCGCGTCCACGAGTACCGCTTCCTCACGTCGCGGCGGCGGCTCGATGGCCAAGGTCGGCGACGACAAGTGGAAGCTGACCGTTGATGCCGGCCGTGATCACACGGGTCGGCGTCGCAGGATCTCCCGCACCGTTCACGGCTCCAACGCGGAGGCGACCAGAGCGTTGGCGGCCTTGACCGTCGAGGTCCAGTCCGGCGATCTCGTGCCGGTGTCACAGGGTTCGGCGTTGACGGTCGGTGATCTCGTTCGTTGGTATGTCGACTTCGCCCGAGATGTCCGGGGCCTGGAACGGACCACGATCTTCTGCTACCTGGAAGTGTTCGAGAGGTGGCTCGAGCCGCGCATCGGCCATGTCGCCGCCGATCGTCTCACCCCAGCCCAGATCGACGAGGCGTTCGGCTACATGCGGGCCGAAGGCAAGTCCCATAGCCGGATGAACAACGCGAGAGCCGCGCTCAGCGGCGCCTATAAGTGGGGTCGTCGTCACGACAAGGTCCGCACGAACCCGATGCGGGGCTTCGAGATCCCCAAGTCCAGCCATGTTCCGAGAAGGACTGTCGCGCCCGAACTGGACGAGTTGAGGTTTCTTCTCGACCAGGCCAGGACCCTCGACCCCGAGTTTGCTCCGGTTTTGCTACTCGCCGCGACCACCGGCATGCGCCGAGGTGAGTTGTCGGGTCTGCGCCGAGATCGCCTTCGACTTGGCCGCGGGGAGCTGGCCGTCGAACGGGCAATCAGCGAGATCAAGGGAGTCGTCGAGGACAAGGCGACCAAGAACCACCAGTCGCGCACCATCCGCGTCGACGCTGAGACAGTCGCGTTCCTGCGATCCCATCTCCAGGAGATGGATGAGCGCGCCGCGATCTGTGGCACAACCGTCGCCGCAGACGGCTACGTATTCAGCCTCGACCCAACCTGTGCCAGCCCGATGCGCCCCGAGCTCATGACCCGCCGCATGCGGGCACTGCGCACCCAGCTCGACCTGACCGAGGCTCACTTCGACGCCAACATCATCGCCATGCGCAAGTGGACCAGCACCGAGCTCATGGATGCCGGTTTCAACCCCTCCGCGGTCAGCGGCCGCCAAGGCCACACCGTCCAGGTCATGTTGAACAACTACTCGAGCCGGCGAACCTCCGCCGATCAGGCCGCCGCTGACCACCTCGGCGCCAAAGTCTTCGACGATCAATAGCGACCCAAGTCGAACAAGCCCGCTGCGACACCGCGTCCGCTGCACCGGCTCCGGTTCCCGCATTGGACCTCACAAGACCGGAGCCCACCATCGGTTCCCGGCTGGATCAGAGCGGAGCAGACCCATGAATACCAGTCAACACAGGCTCGTCTACACAATCGACGAGACCGCCGCGATGCTCGGCGTAGGCCGATCCACCGCCTACGAGCTCATCAGAACCGGTGACATCACATCGATCCGCATCGGCAAGAGACGATTCGTGACCCGACTCACCCTCGAAGAAATCCTCGGATTCCGCCCACCAAGCCCCGCCGAACTCCACCCCTGAACCCACGCCCCCCATCCCTAAAGCTCTACTTGAGAGTAAGACTACCGGGCATCGAGTCCAGGCACCGTCGAGTCCTCCAGTGTTTCTGCGAGCCCTTCGGCCAGCGCCGCGTTGAGGCGAGCCGCGTCAGGCGGGCTGAGCTGTACCGACCCGGTGCAGACATCCCCCTGCCAAACCGACAGCACGAACGCTCCACGACGAGGCCTCCACGTGCAGCGCAAGAAGCTGCCCTCGCGCCGCAGGTCCTCGACAAACACCCGACGATCACGCAACTCCGCCATGCCCAACACTCGCGCACCACACAACAGGCTGTCCACGGCGCGAGCACAACGCTCCCGGACATCGATCCCCGCCCGCCCGTAAAGTGCTCATCGGACTGCTATCCCCTGCCCGCCCCTGTGCCGGGCCGTGTGGTTTCGTCGCTGGCGTTATGGCAGAACCGTCGGCCAATCGGCGCAACCACCGCCGCCGGATTCTCGTTCCAGCATTCTCGCCCGTAGTCGGTCTTGACAGTCCTCGCCGGTCTGCGAGGTCCACGACAATCCGGCGACTCTCCCTGCGGTCGTGGTTGACACCGGCCCGCCATGTCCCGCCGTCTCTGGCTTCATCAACCACACCCCGTCACCACGGGAACGAACAAGGAGACACACTAGCCATGAACACCTTTCACGGCGTCGGCCGCCTCACCAAGGATCCCGTCGCCCGCACCACCCCCGACGGCATGACCATCTGCTCCATGCGAGTCGCTTTCGGCCGCCGAGAAGCAGACACCGCCGATTTCCTGGCTGTGACCAGCTTCGGCAAGGCCGCCGAGACCCATCTCAGCTACCTCACCAAAGGACGCCTCGTCGAGGTGGCAGGCCACATCCAGCAACGGTCATGGCAGACCGACGACGTCTGGCACGAACGCATCGAGGTCATCGCCGACCAGGTGACCTTCCTCGACAAGCCCACCATCGACACAGCCGAGGACAAGGCGGCCTAGCCCGAACAGATCGTGGCCGGTGCCGACAGGTGCCAGCCACCGGGGCGGGCCCTGCTTGGGAAGTCTGGGTCCGCCCCAACCTGCGTCGCTCAGCGACCGACCCGCCGTCCGCTACACGCACCAGGAGGTTTGCTTGGGCAACTCGGAGAATCGCCAGTGCTCCGTTCGACCCGCCCGCCCTTTCATTCCGTCGTCCAAGCCCGCCGAAGCTCAATAGCGGCCAACCGCCGCTCCGACAGCTACCGACTTTGAGCAGGGCTTCGGTCGGGTGAGATGTTCTAAGCGCCAATCACCAGCATCGCCGCCTGCTCGGGTGTCAGCGTTGTCGAGTCGACGATGATGTCAGCTGATTCGCCAAGCCACTGCTCACGGGCCTGCTCAAACTGCGCGATGTGATCGAGCCGCCATTCCTTTGCTTCACTCTCGATTTCGTCCTGTTCGATTCGCTCACGAAGCACTGCCGTCTCGCAATCAAGCAGGACATGGGTGACCGCTAACCCAGCGTCGACGAGCCCCGAGCGAAGCTCGGACCAGTACTCCTCAACCAGCACCGTCTGCACTGCGATCAAGTTGGCACCAGTATGTCGATGAATCTCGAGCGCCACCGCCGGCACCAGAAAACGCCACGGCGCCAAGTCCTGAAAGTCATCGAATTCAAGGTCCCGGAGGTTCGCCTGGAGCATGTAGCCAACGAACTCAGGGTCGAACAGTCGCCAACTGGTGCGGTCACAGATCGCTTCGGCAGTCGTGGTCTTCCCGACCCCGAACGGTCCGTTAAGCCAGACAAGCATCGAAAGACCTTACCCGTGGCCAGACCACGCCAAGGACAACGGTGACCGGGTAGATGACGTTGGCTTCTCGGCCTTGGGTGAACTGTGGGCCAAGAAGTTGATCGGTTAGTGTTTGGTCGATGCGATGGCGGATCGTGATGATCGTGGCGCTGGTCGTGGTTGGAGCGTGCAGCGACGACTCAGAACGGCTGCCGGCTGAACCTGCAACGACTGCGCCGGATCTGGCGACGACGCCCAGCGCCCCGACAAGCACAACAACAACGACCACGGCGGCGGCGATCGGACGGGAGTTTGAGAGCACGCTGAGCTATGTGGTGGAGCTCCCGGCCGAGTGGGTCACCGATGCGACACTCAAGGGGGAACTTTGGTTGGACTCGATGATCGGAGGCGACGGGGAGTTCTTCAGGTCACGGGTTCACGACCATCCCAACCGTGACCCGTTTGTTGATTCGGTCCCCAAGTTTCTTCCCGCTCTGAAGGAAGCAGTGGTCGAAACCGCTGGCTTGTTCCCTAACGAATTCGGAACCAACCCGACGATCGACGCGGCTGCTATCGGCGGGGTGGCTGGCTATCTCATCAAGCCGTCGGCGGACTCGCTCACACCAGACACCACCACCTACATCTTCGAAGCGCCCGTTCATGTCGGGTCGAGATTCATCGAGTTCGCCGTCGACAAGCCACATGAAGCAGAGATCATGGATTCGCTCCGCTGGCTGCCGCCTCCGGCTTCATGGGTCCACCCCGAGATTCAAGACCAGCACGACCGGACAGGCCGCCGTGCGCTCGAGGACCTCTTCGACGCAATGGCCGCCGGCAAGTGGGAGATCGCGGCCAGATACCTACTCTCGGAGAGCGAGTGGCCCGGCCCCGACATCGCCACTCTGATCGGCGAATACGACCCAGACGGTGAAACGCTCGCCACAAGTCTCGCCAACTACTGCGCCACAGCTCTCTGTGACGCTTCGTTCTCAATCGGAGACTCACAGGCAATCAGCGAGGCTCAGCAGTCCTTTGAAGTCACGTTCGAGTCAGACGAGGGATCTGTCGTCGAACAGCTGAACGTCGGCTGGTTCGAGAACGAAGCAGCAGTCAGCTCGCTGCCCCCTCCCGGAACGGTAGGGGTTGCCGCCGCGCCAATCGATCTTCGGGTCTTCGGTGAGCCCTACCCCGGCGACCTCGCGGTCCTGCGCTACAAGTCGACCCAATACCACCACGCAGCAGACCGCACCTGGAGCCTCTATCTCTGGCACCTCGTCTCCACACCCGAATGGGTGGCCGGCGACTCAGTGATCGCCAATTCGCGGAGCTATGGCCACGGCGCAGTCGGCACCGACGGGCAACGGGTCGTCTTAGCCGAAGACCCTGCCTCCATCGTCGGCGCAGCAACACCCGCCGACGCGCCGCTGGTATTCATTGCCGACGAAAACAGCGCTGTCGTCCGAGCCGTCGACCCCGAAGGGATACAGACAACCCGGCTCTTCGACTTCACACTCCGCGAGGAGCGTGTCTACGCCGTGGACGCCAGCACCAACCGAATCGTCGTACAACTCGGTATCGGTGACAGCACCGCACTCGAGCTCTACCAGTTCGACCCCACAAACAGAACCGTCGGATCGCTGATCACCCGGATCGAACCCGACGGATACATCGGAGCCGGTCACCTCGCCCCCAACGGCGCCACCATCGCAGCCACCCTCGACCCCAGCTTCTATGACCAGACCCAAACCGTCGCACTCCTCAACAGCGCCGACGGAACCGTGCTCCACCGTTGGAGCCTCGAAGGCGACGACATCATCGACTCACTCGACTACGACAGCCGCTTCATACTCGCCCACCTCCAAAGAGGCGACATCTTCGTCATCGACACAACCAACGGCCACACCCGCCGAGTGACCACCCAAACCGTGATCCGCTTCAGATGACCTGTCTCCTCTGGTAGCCCCGACCTCGATTCGGACCGGAGGTCAGCCTCGCCTGGTGAACGGGTTCATCGATGGCCCGTTCTCTGTCCCCGCCAACCCATCGATGCGAAGGCCGCCGCAACCGGTCCCACCGAACGACCTCAACCAACAGCGAATCAGAGGAACCGGCAATGGATGACAACCAACGACACAGTGTGGAGGCACGTCTTGAAATCGTCGATGGCCTTCTCCGGGCGATCAACAGCCGCGACATCTTCGAAATCGTCGACGACTCAAGCGATTCCCGAGACGCTATGCGGCGCCTCCAGCTACCACCGTTCGATTTCTCACCGACCCAGGCCAACTACATCCTCGATATGACCCTGCACCGACGAACCGCATCTGGCCGCCTCGAACTCGAAACCGAAGCGGCCGACCTCCGCAACCTCCTCGACCTCGGCTGAGAGCTTCGGCCGAACGCCGCACGGACCGACCCTGGAACAGATTTCGCCACCGTCCTAGGACGAGAAAGCGAGCCGGCGCGCGATGTACTCTCCGAACATGACCAAAGTCGTTCGGATCGAGCTCGGCGCCTCGATCTTTGAAGCGGAACGCATCGTCCAAGAAGCTGCCGCGGCGGACCTGACAGTGGAGCTATTGAGGAACGAACACCCAGAAACCGGTGGCGCCTTCGCCCTCGGGAGCTGTGCTCTACTCGTAACCGGAAACGACGAGGCCGACCTGCGGGAACTGCTGGCCGATTACGGCTACTAGAAAAGCGCCCGCGGGTAAGTCCAAGAGCACCCCCCCAGGATCACCCCGATACGAAGTCGGGCGCCGAGCGATCCAATCGTCTCGGCGAGGTTGGCCAGATTCTCCTCGACCGTGGACGAGCAGATATCGAAGTCGAGCTGGGGACTCCCAAACTGCTCGTTCAGAGACTCTTTGAGGCGGGTCGGAGCACGCGTCGGGCTCCGACGGTCCCCGCCAAGCCGATCGCTAGAACGATCATGCCGACGATACCGAAATGACCGGCAGAGGTGGATGACGACGTGTTCTGTGTCGATGCAGTGCCTGCGGGAGTAGGCAGCGGCGCCGAGCCCTTGCTAGCAGCGCCCTGAAGTCGGGGCAGACTGGCAACATCGCTGACAGCAACCGCAGTTGTGGGCTTGTGCTCACTTTGGATCTCGATGCCGAGATCGGTAAACGTCCGTTCCAGCCCGATCGGCGCGACGAACCAGCCGATCACGCTCGGGCCCCAACCGCTGAGTCCGTCCTGTTCTGGTGTGTGGATCACCAGCCCAAGGATCGAGTGCGCGTAGATGTACTGGTCGATAGTGCGATCTTCTTCGCTGAGATCCGGCGGGCCCGAGTTGACCCAACTCAGCGTGTATCTCGGCCCGAGATCTCTGGATGCCGGTTCGTCGGACAGGGCCTCACCAACTGAGAACCACAGTCCTGTCTGCTGCATGAGTTCGTGCATCACGCTGGGATCGGCTGTCTGGATCAGATCGATCGGCCGGTCGATTCCAGGACCGCTCAACGTTGCCGCCGAGGGTCCTTTCGCCGCTGCGGGCTGAACCGAACCCAACAGCACAACAGAAGCGACTGCGATGGCCGTCAAGACCTGAGCCGCCCATGACCTGGTCCTGATCTGAATTATTGACTCCATCACGACAACCTCCTCAATTCGGGTAGATCGAGACGCCAGGAACTCTGAATCCCAACTCATGTACACCGCTCCAACCGGTTCGGTTCCGCGGATGCAACCCGCCTCACCACATTTCACAGCGACGCGCTCTCGCCCTCGCTCACCCGTGCTGCGGGACTGCTCGGCGTCTATGAACCGCGGAGGTGGGCTTCCAGGGCCGGGAGGGCGACGATGTCCTTGGGCCGTCCGGCAGCGCGCTTGGAGGCGACGACGTCTGCGAGCGCGGCCACCGGTAGGTCGAGGGCACCAACCACGATCTGCAGCGCTCGATCTCCCAGCGTCTTGTAGCCGCCCGGGAAGCCGGCCGGAGCGAAGCACAGATCGAGAGGACCGTGGGCCGTGATCAGAGTCATGGTGGTCGCTTGTCGCAGAAGGTCCGGATGCGGGTCGAAGGGCACCCCGGCGGGATCGCCCTCGATACGAAGTCGGGCGCCGAGCGACACAAGCGCCTCGGCGAGGTTGGCCAGGTTCTCTTCGGCGGTGGACGGGCAGATATCGATGTCGACCGTGCTGTGGCCGGTCTCGTGCAGCCTGGCCGCGATTCCACCGATGATCACGAACTCGACCCCGTGATCGAGCAGCACCTTGCAGATCGCCTCGACATGATCGTCGTCGAGTTCAGGCGACATCGCTCACCAGCCGGTAGCCCCTCGATCGCAGACGCCGCCGGCTCGCTTCGTCGAGGGAGTCCTCCCACTGCGACAGCACAGCGTCGTGATCGTCCAGCTCGACCAATTCCAGGCGCAGGTCGAGGCCGGCGCGGTGCAACATTCTCATCAAGGTGGGAAGCGTGGGCTGGCGCCGACCGGACTCATACGCCGACAACGTCGGCTGCGCCACGCCGATCAGATCGGCGAAGGCGCGCTGCGAAAGCCCCATGCGCTGGCGAGCCGAGCGCAACAGCGCACCAGCCAGCTGGTCATCCAAGTCTGTCATGATTGATAGCGTATCGTCTATCACCACCACTGGCAACGGCCAAGGCCAAAGACCCACTCCCCGGCTCCAGATTGAGCTACAAGGACGTCCGACGAATCAGCGTCTGAGGTTCCCGTGCGCGATAAGCGCGTAGCGGTGGTGAACAGGGGGTCGTGGGTTCAAATCCCGCCGTCCCGACTACATGACACCTGGTCAAGAGCCATATCGCCTCAGCCGAGATCAGCCAGTCCGGCTGCGCAACCGCTTGCGGAACTTGACAGAACTTGACAGCTACGGCCATCGACCACCTGTGGCCGGTCTTCTGGCTCATTGAGGGCGTCCTCGAGTATCTCCCGTTTCAGAGCGCGAGGAACCGTTCGACGACACTGACAAACAAGACCGAATCGCCATACAGCGCTCGTCGGCCGGCCAACGACGGAACCGATTGGACGTCGCCACCTCGTCTCCGCGATCCGAGGCCGGTGTGATCCGATGGCTCGGAGAACTGGAAAGGCTTCAAGCCATTTACCCGCCCAGAACCACCCTTCCGCTCAATCCGAAGGGCCTGAGACCGATAGTCCATTCAGAAGAGATGGACAGGAGCCTGATGCTGGTCGCACAACCCCTCCGCCAACAAATTGGGATCATCGTTGTGGCGGTTGCCGCACTGTCGGTGATCTGGGGTGGACACGCCTCCGCCCAGGAGTCAGTACCCATCTGTCCGGATGCGGTCGAGGGCTGGCCACTCGCCGAGACCATCCTCGCTCCACCGACCAGTGCTGGTTTGTCGCGGCTGATCTGCAGCTACGAGACACCGGGTGACTACGACGACCCCCAATATGGAAACGATCTCACCTTCGACGCTCATTGGTGGCCGGAGGGCACCCCAGTCCCTTCGTACCTCTGTCCGTTCGATCCCGGCTACGCCCGCCAGCTCCCCAGCTCCGTTGCCGCCGCAGAGGTCGGATGGAAATGGACATTTGAACCCGTCTTCTCAGAGGCAGACCTCGGCGACGTCGCTCGAGGTCTGCTTCGCCAGGTCGAACCGCTGGCCCAACAGTGTCCCCAGGAAGCCGACGATTCCGCGGCGACCGTTGTGATCTCGTCCAACCCCAACTCCACCGACGATGCCCAGGCTCCACCGGCCGCTCCCGCCACTAGCGAACGGGGCGGTGGCCTCGGTGACCTGGCGATACCGGCAGCGGTCCTCGCCGCGGGCGCCGCAGTTGCAGCATGGCAGATCCAGACCCGCCGCCGGGCCCGGCACACTCCCACTCTGGGTGACCGCCTGGCCGCCGACGCGCTCCGAGAAGCCGCCGAAGCCGCCAACGCCCCGTCGCTGGGGGACCAGCTCGCCGCCGAGCAGATCCGCCAAGGATTGGCCCTGGGCGACCTGTACCCCCTCGATGGCTTTCCCGAACCGCCGGCGAAGCAGCCGCCACCTCCCCCGCCCAAGCCGTAGCGCGGCGTCCGGCGGAGTCCCTGACGCTCCCGGAATGCCTGACCGAGTCCGACCTACGGCGACATGACCTAGCCCAAACGCAGCCTTTGCCCCCATACAGCACCGCCAGATGGCTTGATTCACGCTCACGGGAGCGGAGCAGTGAACACCTGAACAGTGGCATCGCTGAAGACCATTGGTGCGCCCTCGTCATGGGTGGCCACAGCTGCAAAGAGCTGGTCATTCGCCATCTGGAGCATGCCGATGTTCTGGAATGGCCCGGTCTGACCGCCAAGTTCCGAAAGTGCACTGATACGCCACGTCTCGGCATCGACCGAGTGCAGGATCAGAACGTTGTGATCGGGATAGAACTCCCCATCATTCACCATCAATTCCAGCTGTCGCAGCTCGTCGAGCGTGAACTCCACATACCGCTCACCGGTGTCATGGTCGAGGATCGTCACTGTCGCCGTGGCGAGATCCGGCTCGTAGCCACCCTGGCCCAACGACGCTCCCGGCCGCAACTTTACGAGCTCTTCGCCGTCAGCGCGAAGTGTCAACTGATGGCCGTCCGCCGCCACCAGCTCGTAGCCGTTCTTGATGAATACGGCCGTGGTCGGTCGTCGTTCCTCAGTAGATCTCAGCCAGCCTTGAACCGCCGCCGCAATGCCGTTCTCGTCGGCGGTGACCAGATTGGGCCACCAGTCACGACCGGAGGGAAGAACGTCCGGGAGTGGAATGGAGACCCAATCCGTGCCTGCAGCGGACACTGCGAGGTAACCCGTACCGTCCCCTCTGGCCCCAATGAACTTGTCCTGCCACCGGCTGAGTGATCCCATTGATGGCCCCGGGCTCGAGTCCCATTCCGTGCCGTTGGATGACTGCCAGAGACGGTTCCCGCCGCGCCCGGATCCTGCGACCAGAAACTCGCCTTCACTGGTGGATGCAATTCCACCCAGCCACTCTGCCGAGAGAGACGTCGTCTGCCAGCCGGTACCGTCGACCGAGCTCCACACCACAGATTCGAAAGACCCATTGGGGGAAGACACCTGAGCGAACTCCGCATCCGAAAGACCCAGCTCAGAAATATTCATCTCCAAAAGGGTTATCCCGAACGGGCCCGTGATCGTCACGGCTGGCGAAGACGGGCCCAAGTCGAAGCCAACCTGGCCGCGGGGCAGGCCAGTGTGCTCCTCAACTGCTTTGGCGAGGGTGGAGTAGCTCTCCCCAATACTCGGCGCGCCCACTATCACCGTCACCGTCTCGGTCGCCACGACATGCGTCGGCAGCACCGTCTGACCGATTCCATCGAGCGGCAACGCCTGTCTCGCCCACTCGATTCCGTCATCGGACGTCCACACCGATGGTTCCCCAGCAGCTCCTCGCCCAACCGCAACGATCGAGTCGGTCGTCGACGTCACCGCAGTGACCTTGTTCGAAGGATCCAACACCGTCCCAAGCGAGGTCCACGTCTCGTCAGCTTCGTACCGCCAGAGGACTAGTCCCCCGCTCGGAGGGCCGTAGAAGGGGATCTCCGTAGAAGCAAATAGGAGAGAATCGCCGTTGTGTTCCACGACCCCTATGGGCCACGCACCATCCAGTTCCGGACCGGCTTCCCAGATCAGCGGGTCGTCGTCCACCACCGACAACACCGAGTCCAGCTCAGACGACTCGACCACTTCAGCAACAGCTTCGTCGACGCCGCTCTCATCACTGCCACCATCCGACAGCTCATCGCCAACCAAGGGATCAGCCACATCCTCCCCATCACTGTCCCAGCCAACGACAAACAGGCCGAACCCGACCAGCGCCAGCACCACCAAGAGACCGGCGAGCACCGACAGCCGCGATGGCGGCGATCCGGTTGGTTCGACTAGAGCGCCCCGACTGAGGTTCTGACCAAAGACGTCGAGTTCAACGATCTCAACTCCCAGCCGGGCACCGCACCCGTGACAGTACCGCGCCCCCGGCACGGTCGCGACGCCGCACCTGCCACATCCATCAGCCGCCATGAACCCCGACACTACTTCTCGGCCAGACCAGATCTCCCCCGGCTACCGGAAGACCCTACGCTGGGATCTCCTACCCGCACAGTTCGCCACGCAGAATCCCGAACTGCCGAAGCCAGCCGCGTTGCTTCGAACACCCAGCTTGCTCGCTTCGTCCTGGGTACGGTAATTTCGCCGCGGGGAACGGAACTGGGACGCCCATGTGATCAATGTCAAACGGCCTCGTATGGGGGCTCCGTTAACCACCAGACTATTTCAAAGGGAGCAAGGCGATGTCAGCTGTATTTGCCAGAATTGTAACGCCAAATTCCGGTCACCTTGAGGAGAACGTGGAGTTTTCGAAGAGGCGAATCGCTGCCATAAGGGAGTATTGTGGAGTGGAGATCGAACTGCGGGTGCGCCTCGGCGGCCCCGCTGGTCAGCTACTGATGGTATCGACGCATAAAGACGCAGGCGAAATTGAGGAAATGCGGCGAAAGACCATGGAAGGTACTGCTGCAGGGGCGATCCCTCAACCAGAGCCTGGAATGGCTGCCAGCGTCGAAGATCAGGTCTGGCTAGGGATTGGCTGACTAAGCCTGGTAGTTCTTCAAGTTGATCGATTGCTATCTGAGATGCCCTCCCGGGTCGGCGCAGCACACCGGGAGACGGCATCGCATGTACTGCATCGTCAATCCCGGACCGGAAGCCTCAGTTCGTCACTCAACCACAGCATCTCGCGCCATCCCCGAAGTGCCGTTGCGGGGCACCCGATAGCCGTAGCTCGTAGCCGCCGTCGGTCGTTAGCTCACCGCACGACTCCGACCCTTGCAAGGCGCGCAATACTTGCGGCGACGCTGCGGTCTCGGATCCGTCCTCGATCCGGCAGTGAGGCTCGTTGGATGGGCGTCTACTGTTGTCGCTGTGGTCGGGAGATCTGGCGATGGCGGCGATGAGTGTGCGATCGTCGATGCTGAGCGCTGCCCAACGTGTGGTCAGTCGCTCAGTCCGCAGTTCATCGACCCTCAACAGAGCGGCCACACGTCCGGCCCCAGTTCACGGACCAGGGTGCGGCTGCCCGCGCTCGTGGCAGTGGTTGCGTCGATAGCTGTGTTGGGAGTGGTGTCGAACCTGGTACGGGGCGACGAAGGTACCGACAAAGGCGCCGCGGACCCCGCCGGCGTGCCCCAGAGCGGAGCCACATCGACATCGCAGCCGGCCTCGACAACGGTGTCGCCGCGTCAGACCGTTCCCGGCACCAGTCCGACTTCGACTACTCAACCCCCGGTATTGGAGGTGGATGTCGGAGCTCTGCCTGAGCTGGAGGCGTCTCACCTCGCGATCGGATCGCGGGGGAGAATTCAGTTCCTGGATCTGAACAGTGGCATCTGGACAGCCGCGGAGCTGAGCTCCGACGTCTACGAGATGTACCCCGTCTCAGGTGGCGTTGTCTTCACGAAACCGAGCGGAGCGATCGGCTATGCCACCGTCGATGGCGATGATCCCGTGTCGGTATCCGATGGGTGGCTGATCGGAGTATCCGGTCAGTTGATCATCGTCAACCACATTGACCCCGTGATCGAGGATGAACCCATCCAAGCGCTGAGAGTCGATGGATCGGTGGCGTGGAGCCTGGAGCTCCCGGGAACCGCATGGCCGGCCGGAGTCAGCACCGACGGACGCATCTTCTTTCAGGCCAACGAACAGCTGGCGGCGATCGATCCCGCTACCGGCAGCGCCGACACTCTCGGAACTGGCTCGATCCTCGGCACCATCGACAACCTGGCACTCATCAAGACGTGCACCGAGCAGCTGGACTGTGGCATCGATCAGCTCGACGCCACCACCGGCGAACGTCACCGGATCATCAACGACGAGGGTTGGATCCGCGTGGTCAATCGAACATCGATGCTCTTCACGTCTACCGACTCCGGCCAGACGACCAAGTACGAACTCATCGATGGTCAACTCACCGCGACCATCATCCACGTCGACCCACTGGACTTCGAAGAACCGCAATCCGCCATCGACAAGTCAGGCGCGACTGTTGAGCTGCACGACGATCAGATCCGGTTCTTCGACGCAACCGGAGAGCTACTCGCCGAGTTGCCCGAACCATTCGGGGACATCCGTGGCGGCGCCCTCCTGGCCCTGATCGTGACCGCAGACTGATCGATACCGCTTCACCTGTCATGTCGACATTCTCGCCCGGCTCTCGCCCACTCGTAGATCGGCCCCCACTCGACAACCGTCACAGCCTCGACAAGAGCGAGACGAGTAGCGCGCTCACGACTCAAGGTGCCATAGCTGGCGGTAGTAACGGATCCTCTCGAGGTCGGGGTCGATCCCGTAGGCATCGAACAGTTCCTGCTGATGACCCTCACCGAAGTTCCAGTCGAGACTCATCGACGCAACCGCGAGATCGGCCCATCGATCCCCCACGCCAAGATCGCCGAAGTCGACGTTGCCGACCCACTCCCCCGACGAAGAGATCAGAGTATTCGGAGCACACGCATCGCCGTGGACAACAACCGGGTCGTCGATCACCGGCCGCGGCCCAATCGCTGGCGGTGTTCGACCAACCCAAACCTCGGCGGTCCACCCCGAAGGGACACCCTCTATCGAGATGGCGTGGATCGCCCGGAGACCGATCGCAATCGCCTGGATCGCCTCGCTTCGACGGACCCGCCAGGTGTCGCCAACGGCATGTTCGCCACCCAGAGCAGCCGTGACGAGCCACTGGGCCGATTCGTCATCCCCGTAGGCCAGAACCCGTGGCGCCGGATGCCTGCTCGAGATCCACTCCAGCCGGACCCGTTCTCGATCGAGGTCGATCCCGCTGCTGCGGGGATTCCACTTCACGAACCGGTCATCGATCCGAAACGTCAGCCCACCGATCTCGTTGCGCCAGACCAGTTCGGGAACTGCCCCTGCGGCTAGCTCCAAGACGATTCCTGGGACCGACTCGTCACCTAGCGAGTGGTGATCATCAAGATTAAGCGGGCCCTCGTCATCCATGACCCGGCGATCCTAGAGGACCCTGCCGCCTACAAGATCCCTCACCGGAGCCCAGACGACCAGAGCCGCGAGATAGCCCGCCCGCACAACCACAGCCGGCGAACACAGCACCACACCACTTCCTGAGATGCCCGTAGACGCCGAGCGCTCGAAGCGCCGGCGATGATCGAGCCGGCAGCTCGATATCGGGCGGAATGACTGCCCAGGTTCGAATGGCTGTGCCGCCCGGCGGCGTTGTCGGACAAGCTCCGGTGAGCGGGTACTTGACGCAGGATTGATCTACGGTGTCGTCGTCGAAGGTATGTGCCTAGGGTTCCGCTGGTTTCGGCCAGGGCTGGTTCGAGCGGCACAGACGGCCCGGATACGGGTCTGCATCTTGAGGGATAGAAGCCTGGGGGACTAGCCGTCGGCGGATCGCTTCATCGCGTCTTGCCAACGGAGGTTCAGATCAGTGGCCCAGATCAGTCAGCTTCAGGCTCGGTTCCTTGCCCTCGCCGTCACGATTCTTTGGAGTAGTTCGTGGGTGTTGATCCGGGTTGGTTTCGAGGACACCGACCTGCAGCCGCTCACCTTCGCCGGGCTGCGCTACGCGCTCGCGGCGACCATTCTTGGTGGGTGGGTAGCGGCGATGCAACGAGCCAAAGGCGCCTCGAAGCTCTCGCTGAAGTCGTTGCGATGGCGCCAGTCGATGCTTCCCCTGGTTGGTTTGGGGGTCGTGCAGTATGCGGCGACACAGGGCAGCCAGTTCGTGGCCATTGAGAGCCAGCCTGCGGCGACGACGAGCTTGTTGCTAGCGGCAACGCCGATGTTGGTCGCGTTCGGCGGGGTGTTTGTGGGGGAGCCGCCGCGACAGCGTCACTTCGTTGGCGCGGGTCTTGCGGTCATCGGCGCGGCGATCTACTTCACCGGTGAACTCGGCGCGACCACCCTTGGCATGATCGCCGCAATCATCACCGTGTTGAGCAACGCCGGGTCTGCTCTGGTCGGTCGGGTAGTCAACCGCCAACGCACATGGTCCGCTCGGACAGTAACCCTGGTGAGCATGTCGACTGGCGCCATGATCCTCCTTGTCGTGGGAATCAGTCTCGAGGGACCCCCGCGGTTGAGCGTGACCGCGGCGATGATCCTTGTGTGGCTTGCAGCGGTGAACACCGCCGCCGCGTTCACCTGGTGGAACGTCGTGCTGCGAGAGCTCCCGGCAATGGAAGTGGTAACGATCCAGAACACCATGGGAATCCAGATACCGCTGCTCGGATGGCTCTTCTTGAACGAACCCCTCGGGCCCGCGGAAATCTGCGGCCTCACCCTCGCCGCGTTGGGAGCCTGGATCGCAACATCCTCAACGAACCACCCCCGACGCGGGCGACTCCACTGAGATCCGCGAGGACCGAACGGC
>JAJCXY010000003.1 GCA_029263215.1 Acidimicrobiales bacterium | reverse complement strand
CATCGTTGGGGCCGGCACCCAGCTCGGAGTCGGTTTCGCCCTTGGTGCCGACTCGCCGCTCGCTGGGCCGGGAGGGTTCGCGGAGGGCTTCGGTCACCTCTGGTTCCTGACCCCAGGCGGAGGACTCGAAGGGTTCGACGCCGCCTCAGGGTTCGTAGCCCTTCAGGGTGGGACCGGGATGATAAGTGGGGCCTGCGCGATCTGGAACGTCCCCGTGCCTGATTCACCTCTGTTCGTCCGGTTCAACAACTTCTGGCGTCTGCCCAGCGGCTCCGAAGCATCGGCCGACGACCCAACGGCCTTTCAGGCCTCGGAGATCTACCGGCTGAACGACGGGGTCCTCGCCCCAGCCTGACCACACGACGTGAGCGAGATCGGCCCGGAACCGGCGGCTCCAAGGCCTCTCGTTGACGTCTGGGGTGCCCTCGGTGGTACTCGCCGAGTCGGCTACCGGGAACCAACCGCGCAGAAGCGAACATCACCCGGCTCCTCGAGACCTGCGACATCATCGCAGCGGCCGGCGAACTCCACAAACCAACCAAGTTGTTCGATCGGGTTCGCTCCCAACACCAGCTCCGAACCGCCCTGTGCTGCACCAGCCTTATTCACCACCGCTGGGATGCTGAGCGCCGAAGTTAAACCGGCGGCGCAAGCGTATGAGGTCTAGATCTCCACGACGCCGTTGAGCACCGTGGTGATGAAGGCGATGTCTTCGGTGGTGAGCGCCTGAAACGTCACTATCGCTACCTCGGCGTCGACTGTTTTGTGGGTGCCGTAGACGATCGGGACGCCGAAGTCGACGACCTCGATGTCGAAGTTCGGCCCGAGGTCGATCCCCACGGCCTGGTCGCACCCGCCCAGGATTTCGCAGGGTGGCCCAAACGGGGACGGGGTCGAGAGCGTGATCTCGATACCGGCGGGCTCGCCGGGCATGAATAGGGTGAACCCGTCGAGCCCGCCGATCGCTTGATCCATCACCCGGCACTGCCAACCGTCAGGCACCGCAGTCATGGCCAGGCCAACGGTGTCGGACTCGCAGTCGCCGATGGAGACGATGTCATCGATTGCATCCAGCGCCTCTGCGGTGTCAGGGTCGATCTCCGCGAGCTCGTCTAGGTCAAGGTCGGGGTTGCCAACGATCTCGGCGGCGTCTTCGTCGTCGGGCAACTCCTCGCTGCTCTCCGCTCCGCCGTCGCTGTCCGTGGTCGTGCCGTTGGAGTCGTCTTGGTCGCCGTTGCCGGATGTCGCGTCGTTGCTGTCGGCCGAACCCGGCAAGTCGGCGGAGGCGTCACCCTCAGAACTCTCCCCACACGCTGCGAGGAAAACGACGGCAGCCACAAGAACCAGTAGGAGGCGTTTCATCCCGCGACGCTAGCGCCGTTCGTACCAGATCGAGAAACCGTCCCGATGGTGCTTGTCCTGTTTCTCGAGCGCGGAGCTCGCGCACCACGCGCCACCCTCTCCCCACACCCGAGCCCGACGAACCTGTCAACGGCTCCGATGACTTCTCGAAGCCTCACCGGAGGTGGCGGCATCGCTGTGAGTGTGGCAGTCATTGCCGGTGTCGCCGCGCTCGCCAACCAGGGAGACGAAACCTCCGCCGCCGATCCTGTTGCTCCGACGACCTCGATCAAGCAGGCAGCGCCCCAACCCGACCCAACTGAGCCGGCCACGACAAGCCTGAGCGAAGAAGTGACGGAACCTGCCCCCGAGACTGATCCTTGGGAGGAAGTCCCGATCCTGTTCTACTCCGGGCCGGAGGGTGTCTACCGAACCGGAACCGGGTTCTTCGCTCAGTTCCAAGTAGCTCTTCCCGAAGGCTGGGCGCGGGCGTTCCCGGAACTTCCCGACATTGTGGAGCTGTCACCTTCACCGGAGGCCTGTGAGACCGATCAAGCAGCTACAGCTTGTGTCGGCCTCATCACCGTTGTCGACTCCGGTCAACCGGGTGTGGAGGAGACCGTGACTGCCATCAGGACAACAGCCGGCATCTCGAGTTCAGAGCCCGTTCCCGCCGCCGTCGGCGACGCGTCCGGCGTTCAGTTCGAGATATCGACCGACGCGCCAACGGCGACAGTGGCCACTATCGCCGATGGCGGCCGCGTCGTGATGAACCGCACCCGTACTTTCCTGACCTATGTCCTCGATGTGGAAGGTCAGGCAGTGACCTTGTTTGTCGATTCTCCGGCGGAAACACCGTTGCTCGAGACCGCGCAACCGGTGTTGGACAGCATTGTCTGGCGCGATCTCAGCTGAGCCAGACCCGTTCAGCCGGCATTCGCGATCGGCGCGGAAGCGTTGGCGAGTGCTGGCATTGGTCACATGGTCGACTGGTTTCGGCCCGAAGGCACGACGGCCGGCAGGGAAAGGGCCACGCCCAGTTGCGTGGCCCCGGCAAGAGCGGCGTCGACCGCCTCATCGGATTCCCGACCCTCGTCGACGGTGATGAAGAGCTCGTCGCGGCCACTGGATCACGTCGGGCGTTGGCCGAGGTCTCCACCAATGCTCAGTCGTCGAGGCTGAGCGCCAAGGCGCCGCTCTCTGAGAAGACGTAGGCGAGACAAGCGCCGTGGTCATCATCGCACTCGATCGACAGCTCGGTGTTGGCATCGATGTCGACGAGGGAACCGTTGGCGAGGTCCCATTCACCTTCGATCAGGCCACCTTCGGACTCGAGCTCGAGCTGGCCCGTGAGCGGCACGATCGTCAAAGCCGACTCGACGATGAAGTCGTCGGTCTCGCTATCGGCGTCGAGGCGGACGATCACACCGAAGGCGCTGCCGTCGGGGTCTCCCCACACGGTGGCGGCACCGTCGAACGGACGAAGCGGCATGAATGCGAGCTCCTCGACCGGAATCGAGCGGGCCTCAGGGCCTCGAGGCTCGGTGGACTCGTTGATGGGAAGGAAGTCGAACGCTGACGCGGAGTGGAAGAAGAATCCGCATTCCTGATCGGCGCTCAGGCATGCGGTCACATGCTGCTCATCGGCGGGAACGGCCCAGAACGACCCGGGCGAGAGGACCGGCGGGTTCGGTTCGGTCCCGAAGGGGTTGTTCATCTGGCCGCTGATGACGACGCCGTAGTAGGTGCCCGAGTGGGTGTGAGGCGGCGAGGCTGCCTCGGCACCGAAGATGCCGAATGTGCCATGGCCACCGGTCGTGAAGTCGCCCTGGGCGGGCCCGAAGCTGGCGAATGGCGAGATCGTGACGAACTGGACGTCGTCGGCGGCGACCACGCGCACCGATCCGTCCGGCTCGGAATGGTCGTCGTCATCGAAACGGTCGTCGGAATCGCTGGAGGCGACCGCGAACATGAGGCTCGCGATCACCGCGAGCACGGTCAGAAGGCGTTGAGGAAGCATGCGGGAATTGGTCATGGCAGGACCGTACGAACCTGCCCGGGGTCAGGACCATGGCCGAGGCCCCGCAGTCGATATCCGCTCCACCGGCCAGTGGACGCTCGGACATCATCGCTGGAGTCTGCGCCATTCTGGGTGTCAACCGGCCTCCGTAACGTGATGGTCCGGGCGGGACTACCGCAACGATGGAATGGGTTACCGACTCGTGCTCGAGCAAGATGAAGCAGCTGAGGTGCAGACGAGCGTCGTCGGCGATGTTCTGCGATCGGTCAGGTTGACGGGCACGCTGTACTTCGAGGCCCAGCTCACCGCGCCCTGGGGCATCCACATCGGTGACAGCGGGTTCGCCAACTTCCATCTCGTCACCAGCGGGTCTTGCTGGCTCTCCGTCCCCGGGAACCAGTGGACGGAACTTGGACGAGGCGAAGCGGTCGTGTTCCCTCACGGCGCCACCCACAGCCTGTGTCACCAGCCCGGGGATGACGTCGTCGATGGCCGAGACCTGTTCGACCGCCTCGACGACGATGGCGTGGCTCGCATCGGAGGCCAAGGACCACAGACCACAATCGTATGCGGCCACTTTGCCTACGACCGTGAACTCAGCCACCCTCTCCTCCAGTCGCTCCCCGCAATCGTTCACACCAACGCGGCCGACAACCCGGGGTGGATCAACCTCGCCCAGCTCGCCGTCGCCCGATCGAGAGGCCTTCGTCCCGGTGCCCAAGCCCTCACTGATCGTCTCGCCGAGGTGCTCTTGATCGAGCTGATTGCCGATCTCGACCAACAGCGGTCGGGCTTCGTGCGAGCTCTGTCCGACCCGGTCGTCGCCTCGGCCCTCCACGCGCTTCACGATGACCCCGCCCGCGATTGGACTGTGGAGGTACTTGCTCACCATGTGGCAGCTTCCCGATCAGCGCTCGCGGCCCGCTTTCGGGAACTCGTCGGCGAGTCGCCCATCCGGTACCTGACCCGATGGCGCATTCATCGTGCCGCAGAACTGCTGCGGGAGACGACACTGTCCACCGCGCGGATCGCCGAGCTGGTCGGCTACAGCACGCCGTTCTCACTCACCAAGGCCTTCACCCAGAGAGCTCGGCGCCCCGCCTGCCACCTACCGCCAGCAGCGAGGGGCGGACACCGCCTGAACCCGGTTCTTTCCTCTCGACTGGTGCCGGTCGCGTTCAGCACCACCTGGTCTGGGCCGGGGTCGGGCCCGTGCTCCGATGCCGTTCAGATGACGATCGCGTTGGTGTGGTTGCGAATGGCGCGGGCCAGGCTGAGCGCGGCCATCGTTGACGTCTTCGGGTTGGCCGGCAATGGGTTGTTGCTGACTACGACGTCCAGACGACCGAAGGCACCGTGGGCGGTGATCTCGTGACGGTTGGTGCTGGCATCGGGATCAGCGACGAGGGTGATCATGGTGAGGTCGGGTCCGACTCCGGCAAGGGCGCTCGTCATGGCCACATTTGCGTTCTTGGGGAACGCCAATGCCGCCTCTGACGCGTTGGCGGTGAAGAACTCCTGCGCCGTGGTGAGTTCGTCGAGGGGGCAGAGCTCCTCGGCGGGTGTGTCCCGCCAGGCGCGAGGAGGCTTCACGATCCGGTGTTCGACGGCATCGAGGCCGATGCATCGGGCGGCAGCGCAGTGATGGAGACGTAGTCGGTGTAGGTGTCGGTCGCTGCTCCCGCGTTGTTGCCTGCCACCTGCTCTTCGAACTCTTGGGCAAACGAGAACGACTGCACTAGTGGATGGCCATTGAGTTGCCCTTCGAGAAGTTCATCGGTGGAGACTCGAAGCACCTCGATCGACATGGTGGCATCAGCACCCTGGGTGCGAATGATGTCGCAGTAGTCGTCCATCGAGCGATCGATGGCCAAGGCCAGGCCCTCGAGACTGGTGATGATGTCGCCTGCCACGATGCCTGCATCGGCAGCGGGTGAACCAGTCTGCACACCGGCCGCCCATGTTCCGCTGAGCCCGATGTCGTCATCAAAGAACGCCTGCCCGTTGAGGCCGATGCTGTCGACATCTTGACCGGAGCTGAGAGTCTCGATGATCGGGTTGGCGTCTTCACTGGAAATGGCGAAGTTCTGATCATAAAGATCGGTACCGGCGAAGTTGATGCCCATCACCGAGCCATCTTGGTCTGACACCAATGGCCCTCCGCTGTTGCCGCCGCGGATCCGGGCGTCGTGTTCGAGCACGCCGTCGACCGACGACCAACTGCTCTGGCTCGGTGCGTCGGTGGCGCTGATGATCCCAGCGGTGAGCGTGTAGTCGATGTTGGCGATGTCAGTTGCACCGGTGACTGGATATCCGGCTGCGAACACCCCCATCCCTGCAGCTGCCGGTTTGGTGGCGAATGCCAGAGGCGTGTAGCTATCGCCCTCCAGGTCGATCACGGCGAGGTTGGAACATTCACTTACACCCAGGATCTGGGCGTTGATCGGGTCCGATTCGCCGTCGAGCCATACCTGAAGCAGGGCAGCCCCGGTCACCACGTGGTTGTTGGTGATCACGAGACCGTTGGTGCTGATGATGAAACCCGAGCCCACACCGGCTGTGTTGAGCTGGAGGCCCTCGTGGATATCGACGAAGGTGCCTTCGGCGAGAATCTTCACCACCGACTGTTGCACGACCGTGACGTCGAATTCGTCGTCGCTCGGTTCGCCATCGTCGATGGTAGCGGCCGTTGTGGACGGGGCCGATGTCGTGGGGGCGCCAGTCGTGGTCGAGGTGCCGTCGTCACCGGGCGTGGCGTCTTCTGTGCCACCGCCACACGCTCCCGTCAGCAGTGTGAACAGCATCAGGATTGTCGTGATCCTTCGTCGCATTGCAGAGTCCCCATCGTCGTGGATTCAAGAGGCATCTCGCGACACCGGCTAACGAGACGAGCAATTGATGCCGCGGTTACACGCCCCGGCCGCACACGGCGACTCTGCGGCGGTAGGTCTCCCTGGTGAAATGCAAGAGATGGCATCACCGGCTACCAGCGCGCGACTCCACCGCGTACGTGTATTGGGGTCTGTGCCGCCCCTCCGAGTTGATCCCCCACACGGGAGTCGTGCGCAACGGGGGGGCTACCGCTATCTCATCCCTCATCCCATTCACTCCACGGACAGGGCCGGATTCGCCGGACTGGCCCGCACTGAATCGCACGTGTTCATGCGGGTCGGACAAACTTCGCCGTCTTACACGGCAGAGGTCGAGGGTTCGAGTCCCCCATCGCCCACCAAAGAATGCACCTGGCTGTGCAGCGGAGTCACTTGACGCCGTCGCTGTTGGTGCTCGGAACTCTGTCATGCCGGCGGTTCTGGTAGGCGAGGTGGTTCAGCCGGTTCGGGGTCGTCGAGTCCGGTCCATGAACTCTTCGACGGCGTCGATGACGTCGGCGACAAGCCAGACCCGGTTGCGGCGTGATGTCGAGTTGGTGTGAAGGATCCCGGCCTCTTCGAGCTGATTGATTGCCAGGAGAGCCCGCTTCGGCGACACTCCTATCTCCTCACCCAAGGACGTTGCGGAGATGGCTGGTGACCGCAGTGCGACGTCCATTGCCGGCCAGACGGTCGAGTCGGAGCGTGCATTGATGAGGTCGTTCCATCGGGTGCGAATGTCGAGGAGTTCGTCGGCGAGCGCCTGGGCGTTGGCGGCGGTGGCGAATGTGGCGTTGGTGAATGCTGCGACGATCGGGGCGACGTGTCCGGCTCGGTATGCGGCGAGGGCTTCGAAGTATCGGTCGGTGTCGGTGAGCAGCCCGGCCGAGACGGGCAGGATGGTTTCTCGTGTGAGTCCGCTGGTTCGGAGTTGGCGTTGAACGATGACGCGTCCGGCGCGGCCGTTGCCGTCGGCGAACGGGTGGATGTTTTCGAAGTGGGCGTGGGTGATGGCGATGTGAGCGAGCCGGCCAAGGTCTCGGCGGTTGGCGAAGGCTGCCCAGTCGTTCAGTGCGGCCGGGACTCGGTCGTGGTGGGGTGCGATGTAGGCGGCGTCGTGTGGCGAGTAGTTGGTGCCTCCGATCCAGACTTGTTCGGTTCGGAGGCCGACGAGTTTCGGGGCGTGTTCCTCGAGAAGGATCTGCTGGATCTCTTCGATCTCGTCTGGGCTGATGTCGCCGTCTCGCTGCATCGCGGAGCGCAGAGTGGCGACGTTGGCGGAGATGGCCTCGGCGTTGGAGCGGGTGCGTGCCGTTCGGGGGAGGTGCTCGGCGAGGGCGATTGACGTGGCGGTGGCGGACAGGTTCTCGATGCGAGACGATGCGACCGCTTCGGTGCGGAGTGCGACGACGGCGAAGCTGGCGAGCCGGGAGCCGATGGTGGCGTCGAATCGTTCGATGGTGGCTTCGGCTTCGGCCAGGTCTGCGACGAGGTCGCCAGGAAGGTTGATCGCTGCGATGTCGGCGATTGCGGGGACAAGTGCGGCTTCGTAGGTAGGGAGGATCCTCGCTCGTTGCCGGCCGGACAGCCCGCCGAGGCTGGGTACCCAGTCGCGGGTTTCGGTGCTGGTGGCGGGCCAGCCGGTCCCGACCGAAGAAGGGTTGGTTGAGCCTGTTTGGGGAGCGTTGCTATCCCTACTCATGGAATCACCTTACACCCACTTATTGATATAAATAGGCGCATAAGAGGACGATACGCCTACGTTCGACGATGGGCTTATACGAAGCCAAGCGGATGCAGTGGACGCATTCTTCGAGTCTTGAACTCTCGTGCATCTCGAGGTCCCGATCCCATCGGAGGGACGTCGCCATCGCTGCTGATGTTCTCACGCTCCGTTCGTTTGGCGGTTGCGAAGGATTAGAGAACTTCCATCGCGGCTTGTCCGTTGGGAAATGGCCCCGGTGTCGACCGCTCGTCGGAAGCGGGCGCGGGTAGTCAGTCGCGGCCGGGAATGACTTCGCCTTCGAGCCCTGGTCGGTAGAGATCGTCGATGCCTTCCTGTTTGAGGAGATCGAGGCCGGGCTGGGTGAGCTTGCCGTTGGCGGACGCATGCACGTAGCGAACAGCGGGCTGGTCGTTCCACACCGCGATTCGATAGGGCTTCTCGTCGTTTGGTCCTGCGGCCACGCGAGTCTTCAGGTACAGGGAACAGAAGATCTCATGCTGGATGGGTTCGCGCTTGCGTCGGAGGGTGGCGGCGTAGAGGGATTGGATTAGGAAGCGTGGTCTGAAGATCGTGATGTGATGGCTCATTGCCCAGTGATGTTCACCGAACCAGCTGAAGGCGCGACCGGGTCGCTCGTCGTCGAGGCGCGGCGCCTCACGGATCGACGGGATCTCTGGCCCCCACACCGATTCCTTTCCGAGTTTGAGACTGTCAAGGCGGTGGCGGTCCATCAGGTCGACCCAGTTGTCGAGCTGGACGGTAGTGATCGGCTCTGTCAGCCACATGTCCTCTTGGAGGTAGAGAATGCTGCGAACGCCGCGTTGCTCGAGTTGTTTGGCCGCTCGGGTGAGCCGGGCGACGAAGGTGCCCGTCCCGGTGAGGAGCGGGATGAGGCGCTCGTCGTCGAGGGTTCGCTCCTCGGTAGCGAAGTGGATCTCCTGATTCGCTGGAAGATGCTTCGCCGTGAAATGGGCTGCTGGGAGCCAGTACCGGCGATAGCCGTCGAAGCTGTGGAGCAACACCGCCAGGTCTGAGCCGCCGGAGGCGGACCGGCTGAGCCGCCGCTCCATAGTGCTGACCCCACTTGCGGCCAGCCAGGCACCCGCCCGCAATCGGCTCGACGCTGTCTCGTTCACGCCGTCCCTTCTCCAGAAGTGGTCATGTCACATCCAAGCAGACCGATTCGGGTAGCCGCGGTACCTTGGTGGACGTGGCGGTATGGAACCGAGGGCATCGAGCGCTGGCGGGGTTCGCGATCGGCGCGCTGGTGGCGGTCGGGGCATCCGGCGTCAACAGCGCTGCTGCTCAGGATGGTGGCCCGGTCGGCACTGGCCCGCCACCTGCTTTCACCACGACCACGAGCACCGTGTCGCCGGCTACGACCGCACCGGCGCCGGTCACAACCGCCCCGCCCAGCACCGTGCCGCCGGCCACATCCGCCCCACCGACCACGACCAGTCCTGCCGCGGCCACGCCGTCCGCTGCCGAGCCGGAGCTGAAGATCGATCCGTTTGTGGTCGTCGACAAAGGGGCGCTGGCATTGGTATCAGGCTCGGGGGTCAAGACACCGCTCTTTGCCGACCTCATTTCGGGGATCGAGACTTTTTCGTTGTGTTCCAACGGGGCACTTGCCATTCCTCGCCCGGCAGATGGGTCGGTCCTGCTTGCCGGCCCGACCGGGCTGGTCGAAATCTCCGGCCTGGGTGCGCCCGATCGTGTTCTTTGCGGCGATCGATTCCTGGTAGTGGGTGACGATGTCGAGACGGCTATTTTGGAACTCGATCTCGTTGGGCAACTGATCGCCACCTTGCGGCACCGGTTCCCGTCCGGATCCGCACTCGCGTGGACCGAGTACGACGTCGTTGCTCGGCAGTCCGCGACGAACGGCGACGTTTCGCACATCGACATGCTCACCGGCGGCGTGTCGCCCGCGCCAGAGGATCCCGTCGATCCCCCTGTTGCTCCCGGAGCCATGGGCACCACCCCCTCGGTCGCCGACGGGCTGCTCAGCGTGGCGGGCTCGGACGGCGCGGTCATCCATGTGTTTGAGGACTGCGATCAGGCGACCTTCGCTCAGGTTCTATCCGAGACCCAGTTCAACGACCTGTTCGGATTGGTTCTCGGACTCCCTACCGTCATCGGGGCCGAACTGGCCACCTCTTCGACCACTGTGCCAGCGGTCGAGGAGGATGCCCCGGATGAGTCCGTTGACGGCGACGCCAGCCCGACGACCACGCGAACCGCAACGACGAATCCCGAAGCGCTTCCCAAATCGACCGACGCCGGCGGTTTCGGTCTTGGCTCTGTGATCGGCGCCTTCATCGCCGCAGCCCTGGCTGCACTGGCGTTCCTGTGGTGGTGGCGACGTCGTCCCTCGGGTGGGTCCAAGGGCGGGGGCACGTGGAAGAACCCGGCCGGCGGCGCGGCTCCAAACGATTCTGACGACTCGACGATCACGATCACCGATGGGGACGGAAACGCCATCATCGTGATGGAGGCACCATCCGGATATGGGGGGCCAACTGACGATGGCGCGGACATGCCCGACCCATACGGCGGCGGTACTGGAGGTAACACGGGTGCAGACGAGCCTCCTCCCCGTGACGGCGGGACCGAAGACAACTCCGGAAACGATGAGCCGTACCCCAACAGCGGAGGCAACACCGGCTCCGACGAGCCGCACGGTCTGGAAGACGACCCTGGCGCTGAATCCTGATGACGACGGTCGAGCTTGACGACGGCGATGGGCGTATCAGCATTTCTGAAGCCGAAATCTCCAGCCGGTCGCTCTTCGTCGCCACACCTATGTATGGCGGATCGTGCACCGGGGCATATTGCCGTTCGACCATCGAGCTGGCTCGACGCTGCGATGCGCTAGGCGTGGCGGTCGAGTTCGGCCACGTGTACTCCGAGAGCCTCGTGCCCCGGGCGCGGAACATGCTCGCTGATCGGTTCCTTCGCAGTCAGGCCACTCATCTGCTGTTCGTCGATGCCGACATCGAGTTCAGCGCCAGCTCCGCGCTCTTCATGCTCGCGCTCCAATCCGACGAGTCTCCCCACGATGTGATCGCCGGGGTGTATCCCCGCAAGAACATCGCATGGGAGAAAATCCGCGAGGCCGTGCGCCAGGGCAAAGGAGACGACCAGGCGCTCGACCTGCGGCGCTACGCGGCCGATTTTGTCGTCAACCTGCTTCCCGGCACCGTCGACGTGGCGCTGATGGAACCCGTGGCGGTTGCCGAGGTCGGGGCCGGGTTCATGATGATCCGACGGGCGACACTCGATCGGCTTGTCGAAGGCGCGCACGTCCCCAGCTATGTCCCCGACGACCTGCGCAGCCCGACCCATGACCCGCAGTCGGTGCATGCGTTCTTCGACACGATGATCGACAACCACTCGAAGCGGTACCTTTCCGAGGACTTCGCGTTTTGTCGTGGAGTGCGCAACGCAGGCATGCAGGTGTCGATGTGTCCCTGGATCAAGCTGAGCCACCACGGAACCCATCGCTTCATCGGCGACCCTGCCGCCCTGGCGGAAATCGACGCAGCAGCCAGCATCGACCGATCACAGCTCTGAGGCGGGTGCCGGGGTAAGACAATCTGGCGGCCGAAGCCCCTGCCGTGGCTGGTCCGGCGCGACCTCGCCCAAGCGATGGTGGCTGAACTCAATGGGCCCGGGCGATGTCTGGCGGCTTGCCAAGACTGAGGTCGTCTACTGTCGAGCGGCTCCATCGCTTCCGAGCCGGATTCCCGAGTCACGACGCGCCTTCCTGAGGTGAACAAGAAGTGCACAGGACTCGCCGATGTCAGACAGACCTGACCAGACGGGGCCGGGCTCATCCGTGAGACGCCATCGACGTGATGCGGTCATCCCATCCCTCATCCCATCTACTGCACGGACCGGGCCGGATTCGGGGGATCGGGCGGGACCGGGTCGCCTTTGTTTGTACGGGACACACAATCTTCTCGGTCTTCACACGGCAGAGGTCGAGGGTTCAAGTCCCCCATCACACCCCATCGCCCACCATACGAATCGGGAGTTGCGCCGCCGGGTGAGACTGCTTGAGCAGGAGAACGAGGTCCTGCGCCGCGTGCTGCTGGTTGGGTCTAGGAGCCGACCGGTGGGGCGTCTTCGTCGCTCGGGTTCGAGTCGTCGCCGCAGGCGGTGACCGTGAAGATCATTGCCGCCGCGAGGAACCCGGCCAGGAGTCGCTTCTTCAGTTCTGACATGGGCCGTACGCTAGTTGTCGCCGTTCCCCTGGCTGGGGCTTTGCCCGGTCCATCGGTCAGCGAGGATCGCTGGCGAACCACTCCGCCGCTGCGCCGTAAACCATGTCGTGTTGGGCCTGGAAGTAGACGAGCAGGACCGCACCGGACTCCCGCGCGAACACCGGATCGGGGTCTCGGTCCTCGAAGTGGGTCTCGATCGTGACTGCATCCCAGGTGTCGCCGGGCACCCGCCCGCGACCGAGGAGGTCGATGTCGTCGACGCTGAGGCGGTCCTCCGGGTCGGCCAACGCGTTGAACACCTCGGCGGCGGCGTTCCTCGACACATACTGATCGCGGATGCCTTGGCCGATGAAGACCGGCACCGACCGTTCACGCACCGTCTCCAGGTAGGTCGATGGACTCCGGGACAGGCACTCGTCTTGGGCGGGGCCGGCCTCCCGCGGGTCGCCGTCGCAGGCCCTGTTGATGTCGCCCCAGTAGCCGAGGCCCTTCCGGCGCGAGGACGTGTAGAACTCAACGAGGTCATGGGGTGGTCCCCAGGCGGAGACCGCGGTGACCTTGTCGGGGTGTTGGCCTGCGATGAGCAGGGCCATCATGCCGCCGCCGGAATAGCCGACTACGAAGACCCGGTCGGCGTCCACCCCCTCTTGGGCGACGGCGTAGTCGATCGCATCGGCTACGTCCTGGACCGCGAGGTCGGAACCGACCGCGTCCGCGTCGTCGTTCTTGCCTCGGAACTCGGGTGCGATGACCGCCCAGCCGTTCTCCTGCGCCCACTGGGCAAGCGGGATTCCCGCATGCTGGGTGTACCGCGAACTCCACGAGTGCAGGATCACCAACACCGGTTGATCGTGATCGCCACTCGGCGGTAGCCAGAAGACAGGCTGCTCGGCACCGTCCGCAGTCGAGATGAGGCTGAACTCCTCGATCCCCTCGACCGACCGTCGCCAGCGTGACGGGCCCTGGGTCGTGAAGTCGGTGAAGTCGCGGATCGTGTCGATCCGGTCGAGCGAGTCGAACGTCACCGGGTCGAGAGGTCGAAGCGTCGTGGTGGTCGTTGTGGTCGTGGTGGGTTCGTCGTTTGTCGCAACCGTTGTGGTGGTGGGGACCGTTGTCGTGGTGGGGACCCTCACCGCGGCGAGAGGGATAGTGGTCTCCGGTGCCGTCCGTTCGATACCAGTGGCGGCCACGGTCTCAGCCGGTTCGGCGGTGCTGGCGATCACCAACATCAGCACCACGAACACGCCGAAGAAGGCACCGCCGTGCTGGATCAGCCGCATGCTGTTGGCGGTCGGACGCATTTCCTACCCATCTGCCCGCGGATTCGCGCGCTTGCTGCCGATGGCCTATCGGCAGAGGGTCTGCATCGCTGAAGAGATACAAGGAGCTGAGCATGGGGCGGATTCCCGCTCTCGACGGGTTGCGAGCCGTGGCCATCGCGATGGTCATCGGATATCACATCGACAAGAACGTCGTGCCTGCCGGGCACTGGGGGGTCCCCCTGTTCTTCGTGCTGTCCGGGTTCGTGATCACCAGCTCGATCTACGCCGAGGTGGACCGGACCGGTCGACTCGATCTCGGTTCGTTCTATCGCAAGCGCCTGCTTCGGTTGTTCCCCGCCGTTCTGGTCGTCTGTCTGGTGATGGTCGCGGTGGGAACCGAATGGTCACTCGTCGTTCCGACGCTTGGCATGTACGCCAACTACGCGCGCGTCGATGGTCTCGGTCTGGGGCGGCTGACGCACACCTGGTTCATCGCGGTGATCGCTCAGTTCTATCTGCTGTGGCCGTTGGTCATCGGGCGGCTACCGGCCCGGCATCGGACTAGCATCATCGGAGGCCTCGCGCTGGTGGCCATCGCCTGGAGGGCCGTGGCGATTGGCGTCATGTCGCCGGGCTGGGTGTACAACGCCACCGACACCAACGCGGCGGCGCTCTTCGTTGGGGGCTACTTGGCCGTTGTGGGCCCCACTGCTTGGCGGGCAGCCAAGTGGTCGATTCCCGGCCTGTTGGCGCTCATGTTCCTGCCGGTGTTCGGCGATGAGGGTCGGGCCGTTCTGTGGGGCGGCTTCCTGGCCCTGGCGCTCGCCGCCATGGCCGTTCAGTACGCGTCGACGGGCCCGGCATGGTTGGAGAACCGGGTCCTGTTGCGAGTCGCCGAGGTGTCCTTCGGGCTCTATCTCTGGCACTACGTTTTCATCCGCTCAGACATCCCCTTGTGGACGGCCCTCGTCCTGAGCTGTGCTGCGACTGCTGCCTCGTGGTATCTCGTGGAGCGGCCGGTCCTGCGTTGGGACGCCAAGCTTCGAGATCGGAACCGGACCGCTCGCCGCTCGGTGCTGCCGACGAGCTGATGACCGCTATGGGTAGTAGACTGGGCACTCGTAGTGAGTACTCTTAGAGGGACCCCTGGCGGCGCAGTGCTGGATCCGCCCGTACCCTGGGCTGATCAAGCGATGTACTGGAGGCGGCGGAATGCGACCAGGACGTTCATCATCATGAAGCGGCTCGTCCTGATCGTGGTGGCACTGAATGCGCTCGTCCTGGCAATGCTGGTCGCGGTCACGGTGACCGCGGGAAGCGCTGAATCGACGGACGGTTCCGCCGCGCAAAGCGACGCACCCGGTGGCGTGGAAGCTTCGGCCGCCCCGCCCGAAGATACGAGCGCGGCCGACGCCGCCGACGGCCCCGCACTGACCGAGAGTCCAGGAATCTCCGCCGACACTGCCGACGATCCAGCCATCCCGCTCGGACCGGCAGTGGATGTGCCGGTGATATCGGGAGAACCTCCCCCGTTCCCCGACCCGTTCGAGCCTGCGTCCAACGAGGTGCAATCCGACGCCAAGCAGCTGGGGGCCTTGGTCGCCTACGCGATCACCAACTACGAGGTCGATTCGTCGTTGACCGACGTGTTGGCGACTCTTCCGATCGATCCTGCACGCGCCGGAGCTCTGGCTTTGCAGGTCCAGACGGTGCATCACCCGGGCATGTGGTCCCGCGGAACGGTTGAGTACGCCCAGCTCGGAGGTCACCTCGACGGCCGGATCTCGATCATGGTCGTGGTCCGCCAGGACGTGGGGGCCGAGCGCAGTGGCGAACCCGCGCAAACCGAGACCCGGACGATGGATGTGCGTCTTGTGAGAGGGGAGTCGGGAACGTGGGAGTTCGATGAGATCGCTTCGGCGGGAGGGCAGCCGATTGAACGACCCGCCGACCTCGCCCCGTTGGCAGTCGCGGTAGTCGACAATCCACGGATTGACCTCCCCGACTCGGCGATCTGGGACATCTACTCCGGACACACCGATCACGCCCTGCTTCAGACGATGTTCGACCTCGCGGAGCGGGCGCCGTACTCCGTCGTCGTCTTGCACACAGGACATCCGGAGCATGTGTTCGGGACGCCGCGCTGGAGCAATCACACGGTGGGGCGGGCCGTCGACATCTACAACGTCGATTCGGAACTCGTGATCGACTCTCACGACGTCACGTCGTCGCTCTATTCGGTGTCGGAGTGGGTTGTGTCGCGCAGCGACATCAAGGAGTTCGGCAGCCCGTGGCGGTTCGAGGACGCCGTCGCCCACACCTTCACCAACCAGGTCCACCTCGACCACATCCATGTCGGTGTCTTCCCGGAGCCTCCCGCCGAGGAGTGAGTCGACCACCGCGGCGGCCCAGCATGGGAAAAGGGGCACCGGCAAAACCTGGCCGCCTGACTAGTCACGACGTCATGAATGAGATCAGGTTCTCGAGGTTGTCGGCGTCGCGATCGACGGTCCGTAGGGCCTCCAGATACCGGGCTCGCAACTTGGCCGGCTCCAGCCCAGAAGCGGCTCCCCAGGTGAGAGGGCCGTTGCCGAGTGCTGCAGTGAGGTAGTCGGCGGCAGCGCGGGCATGACGTCCGTTGCCGTTGGGGAATGGATGGATGGCGACGAGGCGGTGGTGGAAGCGGGCGATGGCGATCTCGGCGGGGTCGTGCTCGAGCCACGAGCGGCAGTCCTCGATGAGGGAGCGTGTGGCGCCGGCGATCTGGGTTGGGTCGATGCCGATGTTTCGTTCGGTGTTTCGGTAGCGGCCGGCCCATGCCCAGACTTCGCCGAACATCTGCTTGTGTAGGTGCCGGAGCCAGAGGTCGTCGAGGATCTCATCTACGGTGCGGGATCGGATCGAGCGACGTGCCTCGAGGATGTTGTCGCGCTCTGCTTCGTTGAGATCGCGTCGGGTCCGCACCCAGCTGAGTCGTAGTCCGTCCGCCTCGTCTTCGTCGAGCGGCGTGTTGCCATCGCCGTCGTCGAAAAGTGGTTCGGTCACGCCCACAGGCCTCGCTTGTCGATGAGCTGTCTAGCGAGCTCGTCGATCCGGCGGCGGGTGGACTCGAGTTCGGGCTCTTGGTTCTCCAGCGCCATCGTGTGGTCGATCTCCGCCACTTCAGCCGCTGCCTTCTTGCTCGCTTGCTCCCACACGACTTGATCGAGCGGTTGGTGGGGGACGAGGACGTACTCGACGCGACAACCGAGAGCGGCCGCAATGCGCTCAAGGTTGGCCAGCGTAAGCGATCGGTCACGTTCAGCTTGTTCTATCTGACTGATCCGTTGTGGCGACAGCCGGACTCGTGCGGCCAGCTCTCGCGTGGACATTCCGATGGCGTCTCGGACGGCTCGGATCCAGCCGCTGCGGGGCGCGGCTGTGGGTGTGGCTCGGTGGCGACTGAGATCGCGCTCGAGCGCGAGTCGTGCCCTTGACCTGTCCATGCTGGCCGTCCTCTATCAGTAGTGGCAAGTTAAACCTAGTCGATATAGACCATTATGTCTAGGTATAAGTTGTCATAAAGGTTACTCTTGGCAATCTGAAGGTTGGCGATCAGTTCATGTTGGTCAGCGGGTTCCACGAGGGAACCGCCACCTATCGAGGCTCTCAGCCAGACCCATGTCTGGTGACCGCCTGGACCCCGCGCGGGTCCACACTCGATCAGCTCAGGATGGTTCGGCCCAACAGGATGATCGCGGCGACGGTCGACGCAGTCAGGATCAGGGGTCGGGCGTGGCCGCGGTCCACGATCGGCAGCAGCGGTCGGCTGAGGACGAAAGCCACAACCGCAACCGGAAAGAGCAGGAGTCCGTCTGCGGGCTCGTTGGCTCCGAATCGGCCGGCGATCGACAACCCGATCAAGGCGACCGCGGTGCTCAAGATGAAGTAGGTGGCGAGGAAACCTCGGATCGCCGAGACTACAGCGCGCTGGAACAACAGAGCCATCGGTGGTCCGTCAATTCCTGCTGTCGTTCCCGCGAAACCGCCGAGAGCGCCGGCCGTAGCGATGTTCAGGCGCGAGCGTGGCAGCTCGAGTCGGGTGCTTGCCATCGAGGCGACCATCACCAGTACTGACACGGCGATGACGATGGCCAAGCCGTCCCCTGACACCGCACCTATCGTCACGACCGCTACGCCCGTTCCGCCGACCATTCCGAGGGCGGCCCAGCCAAGCGGGCCGCGCTGCAGTCGTTGGCGTTCTCGACCGATCACCAAGATGTTGAGGAGCCCGACCGTCAGCAGGACCGGACCCGGCACCAACGTCGGGCCGATCAGAAAGACCACTGGCTGGGCGACCACGTTCCTGCCGAACCCCACCGATGCCTGAAACAGGCACCCCACGAAAACGACCACAACAATCGCCACGAGTTCCAACTAGCCCATTCGCACGACGCTAATGGGGGCTGACCTGTGACACCGTCGCTGGGGTCTCCGGTAGCGGTCAGACTATGGTGCAGCGTTGAGCCGTCAGCTACAGGAGGGGAAAGCCATGAATGGTCCTGGCACCATGTGGAACCACGCAGCCGAGAAGTGGAGCGAGGTTTCAGCCCAGATCAGCGACGATGATTGGGCCAAGGCGACGACGTGTGGCGATTGGACCGTCCGCGAGCTCGTGGACCACGCCATGCACTGGCAGGCCATGGGTGGCGGTGCTCTCGGAGCGAGCACGAGCCCGGGAGACGAGTGGTCGACGGTGCAGCCGGCACTCGGTGCCGCGCTTCACGACCCAGCGAACCTCGAAGGCAACACCGAAGCATTCGGCGGTATGCCCAAGCAGGGCGTGGTCGGATTGCTGATCGGCGACCTGCTGATCCACTCGTGGGACCTGGCCCGATCGATCGGCGCCGACGACACGCTTCCGGCCGAGGCGGTGGAATCCACACTGATGGGTCTGCAGCGTCTGCCAGAGAAGATGTTGCGGGGCGAGACCATGTTCGGTCCTGCGATCGAGGTGGGCGACGACGCAAGTGCCCAGGACAAGCTGCTGGGGTTCGTCGGCCGTCAACCCTGACAACCGAGGGCTTGCCCTGGGCTCATTGCACTTCGATCGGTATGCGTCGGACTCGAGCGCCGATGCGGCCCAGGAGTCGAGGTTGGCCATGATGAACTCGGCGCATTCGAGGGTGAGAGTCTGCTGACAGATGGTGCCAAGCTGCTCCCCGAATCCGGCCTCCGCCGCAGGCTCAGTGACCCCGTCGAAATCGCTACCCGCGACGACTGTCGGCCAATTGGTGATCAAGCCGTCGGTGAAATCGAAGGTGACGCCTCGCACTCTCGGATCCTCTCCGAACGCCTCGGTGATGCTCGTTCGCATGCTCACCTGACAACGGATACTCGTCGTGTCACCGACTTCCGAACACGACGACGCCTCGGCTTCGAACGCAAGGACCTGCTGCACGTCCATGTTTCGTTCAGCCAGTCGAGGAATACCGGAGCAAGTGGCTCCATCACTGAAGTGGCCTCGGCGGTGCGGAAAGGAATGTCACCAGACTGGCGGAGTTCGGCGGGGGGCGCGCCGGAGTCATTGACGAAGGTGACCCAGTAATTGAACACGTCGAACGTGTGCATCGGGACAAGCGACACCGGCGTCTCGATGTTGTGGGTCAGGAACGTGATCTGGCCGTCCCTTATGTCGAGGAGGAAGCTGCTGGCGTTGTACTGCTCGTCTCCGAGGGCACGGGTCCAATCGTTCAAGGACCTGGCGGGGTCTATCTGACTTACCATGCCGACGTACTCGGCCTGGAACAGGCCTTCGATCGTCTCGGTGCCTCGTTGCTGCACTGGTCGCATTGCCTCCATCGCCCCCAACGACGTCGAGCCAGCGCAAAGTGTTGCAGAAGTCACCAGATTCTTCGTCGGCTGGGGTGAGGAACGGGTCAGGTCGGCACGAGTTCGGCGGCACCGAACGCCACACCGAAGCGCACGCACCAGATCACCACGGTTTGGTATTGCGACAGATCTGCATCGAGGGGGATCTCGTAGTTCTGAGGTCCGATGTTGCCCTTCAGGTCGCCGAGGTCGATGAAGTCATCATTGAATTCCCCTGCCGGAGCGTCGGGCGCAGCGGTCGATAGGTAGACGTTGAGGTCCGGTCCGTTGTCGGTTTCGAAATCTTCGAATCGGAGGAATCGTTGTCCGGTTCCGTCACCGAGTACCTGGGCGACGCCGGCCGCGGGATGAGATCGATCGACGAACGATCCCGACGCTTCGATGACTACCTCCGGGGCCGGCATGTCGTCGCTGGCCTGCTCGCTCGGTGGTGTTTCCGTGTCGATCATGGCTTGGTCGATCTCGGCCGCTTGTTCGGTGGTCATCACATCGCTGGCCAGTCCCGAAGTACTGGCGTTGCTGTCGAACACCGGTGCGGCTTCATCGACCTCGTCGTCGATGAAGAGGGTGTGGATGCCGAACACGGCAAATGCCAGGAAGGCGACGGCGCCGACCACCAATGCGGTGGCGATCAGTATCCAGGTACGGGTGCGGGTGAACCAGCTCATTGCGGTATGAACGACGCGAGCGGCGCGATGGTTCCCACGGCGCGCTCAGCACGCGATCCATTTGCGCTTTCTGCAGCATCTTCACTGTGCGGGAACCGTGTATGTTTGGCCTACAGTCACCGCTCCGACACTGCGTCTCAGACGGCCCCGGATCTGGGGTTCGAGGGCGGCAGGGACTTGTCGACCATCAGCAACGAAGAGGCATCAGCACCGTGAACGATCACCTGTTTCAGAAGGACTTCATCACCACTCAGGACTGGTCGGTCGACGACCTCAGGACTGCGATCGATCTAGCTGTCCAGCTGAAGGGACAACGTCATGCCGGGGAGCTCCACGATCAGATTCTGCGGGCCAAGACCCTCTACATGCTGTTCTTCGAGGAGAGCACCCGCACCCGCAACTCGTTCGAAACCGGCATGACCCAGCTCGGTGGGCATGGAGTGTATCTCACCCCGGCCGCCACCCAGATCGGCCATGGTGAGAACGCCCGCGACACCGGTCGGGTCCTGAGCGGATTCGGCGAAGGCATCGCGATTCGTGACTGTCGCACCGGGATCGGCCAGGACTATCTGTACGAGATGGCCGAACACGCCGATGCTCCCATCTTCAGCATGCAGGACGACATCGACCATCCCTGCCAGGCGATGGCCGACCTCATGACCCTCGTCGAGCGGTTCGGTTCTGATCTCAGCGGTCGCAAGTTCGTGATCTCGTGGACGCACGCTCCGAAGTACGTGCGCCCGCTCAGCGTTCCCCAGTCGCTGGTGATGCTGATGCCTCGATTCGGGATGGACGTCACCCTCGCTTATCCCGAGGGCTATCACCTGATGCCCGACATCATGGATACCGCTCGAGCCAACGCGGAAGACGCCGGAGCCACCTTCACCGAGACCCACGACATGGACGAGGCGTTCGCCGACGCCGATTTCCTCTACCCCAAGTCGTGGGGACCGATCATGGTCACCGAAGAACAAGACGAGGTGGAGGCCATGGCGGCCAAGCACACCGACTGGCGGGCCACCACCGAACGGATGGCATTGGCCAAAGACGACGCTGTGTACATGCATTGCATGCCCGTCGACCGTGGTTATGAGGCCGACGATGAAGTGATCGACGGGCCCCAGTCGGTCATCTACCAGCAGGCCGAGAACCGGCTCCATATCCAGAAGGCATTGATGGCGCTCACCATGGGCGGGGAGTTCTGAGATATGGGCGACCAAGCCGATCTCTCAATACCCGGACACCTCACCGATGCCGCTGAACGGGTGAAAGCTGGCGCTCCCGCGTTTGCCGATGCTCAGGTTGAGTACCTGGCCGACATCATTCGTATGCGCACCTACACCGGCGAGGAGGGCCCAGCGGTGGAAAGGACGCTCGAGGAGATGCGCGCCAGCGGCTTCGACGATGTGCGCGCAGCGAGCGCGGGTGATGCTCTGGGCTCGGTCGGAACAGGGCAATACCAGCTGCTCTACGACGCCCACCTCGACCACAACGAGATCGCCGATGAAGAGGACTGGCCGTATCCGCCACTCGAACCGACGATCGCCGATGGAAAGATGTACGGCCTCGGGGCATCGGACTGTAAGGCGGGGGTGGCGTCGATTCTGTACGGCGCCCGCCTGGCGGCCGAGCTCAATCTCACGGCTGACTGCACGGTGACGGTGCAGGGCGCAACCCTCGAAGAAGATGCCGAGGGGTTCGCGATGCGTCACCTGATGGAGGTCGACGGCTATCCCAGACCCGACGCCGTGCTGCTGGCCGAAGCCACCGATCTCACCCTGCGGCGCGGTCATCGTGGCCGCTGCGAGGTGCGGGTGAAGGTGCGCGGCGTGGCGTCGCACGCCAGTACCCCTGAGCTGGGCGACAACGCGATTCTCAAGATGCGGCCGATCCTCGACGCGCTCGACGCCATGACCGCGAAGCTGCCGTCGAACGACATCCTGGGCCCTGGAACCCAGGTCGTCACCATGATCGAAGGGCCCCGAACTCCCAACAGCGTGCCGTCGTGGTGCGAGGCCACAATCGACCGTCGAGTCGTGCCCGGCGAGACCCCCGAGAGCGTCCGGGCCGAGATCGAGGCCGTGGTCGGCCCGCTAGGAGGCGTGGCCGAGGTGCCGATGCAACCGGTGACGAGTTGGACGGATCTCGATCTGAGCGGCCCGGCATTCTTTCCCGGTTGGCTGCTCGACGCCGACGACCCCCTCATCGCTGCCGGCCAGCTGACCTGCGCCGCCCTCTGGGGCGAAGCACCGCCGGTCGACATCTGGAGATTCAGCACCAACGGCACCTACTCGTCGGGCGTGGCCGGCATTCCGACACTGGGCTTCGGCCCGATGGAGGAGGAGTATGTCCACACCGCACTTGATCAGGTCGACCTAACCAAGCTGCTGAAGGCCTCCATGTTCTACGCCCTGTTTCCGGCCGCCTACACCCATGTCCGATCGGGCTGACAAGTAAGGTCGCCGACCAGGCGGCAAGCAGGTGACCGCCGTCAGTTTGTAACGCCGGCGCCTCCCAGGGCCTGAGCCACCGCCTCGCCGGGCGTGGACGGCATCGATTCGACCACCCAGTCCTTGAACTCCGGATCGTTGGCCCACTCGACGAATGGGCGCTCGTCGACCTTGGCATCCCACTCCGCAGTACTGGGCCCTGCAGCGCTCGAATCGGTGATCTGTGCGGTCTCAACGTCGATCTGAGTGACATGTGAGTGCCAGATGACATGACGATTGCCATCGGAGTCGTACTCGACGCCCGGTCGCACATCGATCTTCAGAATTGATGCTGCCGCGGTATCGCTGTGCCCCCGTGGAGCCAACAACGAACCGTCGGCTCCCATCCTCACGTAGAGCGTTGCGGCCTTGCCGATGGTGACGGGGTTGGCCTTGCTCCCCGCGAGTGAGTCGTCGATGCTGCCGACCGTGGCGAGCCCGAGGATGTTCACGCCGGCATCGCTGGCGCCCTTGTAGATCTCCTGAAGGAAGGCACGATCCTCAGCGCTGTAGGTACGGGGCGGCGTTGTAGCTGATCCGCTCCGTCGGCGGCGCGGAGAGCGATTCGTGAGATCAGGGTTTCCTGCCGTTGCCAGCCCGGCGGTCGCCGCGGCGACCAGTCCCAGTCCGATGGCTCGTTCGGTGTCGTTGTCGTCATCGGCTCCTGTGCCGCTCGTGCCGGCGGATTCGCCGGTGGAGACGAGCTGGGGCGAACCTGCGGTGACGATGATTCCTTCCGATGGCGTTGAAGCGGCCGGCGGAGCGCTTACCGCTCCGCCGCCAGGGCTCGCAGTGACTGTGGCTGGGACATCTACGATTTCCGGCTCAGGCGGCAGCGGGGCCAGGTCGGCAGGGTCGCAGGCCTGCTCAGGGCTACCCACTTCCATGGTGCCCCCCAATACTGATCCGGGCAGTTCGGTGATCTCACCACCGTCGTCGATGGTGAGCATCTGGGGTATGTACGAGCCGAATTGGAAGATGTCGAACTGCACGCGCGTATACCCATTTTCGTCGAGAGCGCCCTCTCCGGAAAAGGGAGTGGTGCCACCCGGTGGGCCGTACGACATGAGTCCGATACGTGCTCCGCTCGGTACATAGGCCAAACGGAGGTCGTAGAAGATGAGGGACATCCCGGATCCGTGCATGAGCCCCACGCAGAGGTCGATCAGGGTCGGCATCATCGGGTCTGGTGGCAAAGCGGCAACCGGGTTGTCCACCTCGACCGTGGCGCCGAGGGGGCTCAGCGCAGGCATCCACGGGCTCAAGGCAACAGAATCCGACGATGACGAAGGCGGCGAAGCCGCGCCCGACTGCTGTGTCTCTTCGCCGAGGGAGGCTCCGCTCACCGCCATGACAGCACCAGCGTCGTCGGACAATGTGGGCATCAGACCCGCGAGACCCGCCGCTAAGAAAAGGCCCCCGAACATGGCCGCCACGATCAAGGAGAGGACTCCTGGCATCGAATCGGACTCTCCGGATTCCGGGACACCTACGTCTAGGATCGCCTCCAGTTCTGCCTGCACCGTGTTGACGAGCAGTTGGTATGCGGCCGCTGTAGTTCTGATCCGTAGTGCTTCTTCGAATAGTCGGCGACGGAGCCGACGGGTCTCCCGGCCAAGTTGACGCCAGTCGACGCGTTCCATCTCTCGGGTGACCCGCCGCGCGAACTCCGCGTTCGTCTCATACAGATGCTGGTCCAGTTCGCGTTGGAAATCGTGTGTGGCCTCATCCATGCGCCGGCGATCGACCTCGAGCATCCGCTGTAGTTCGTCGACACTGTCGTGGATCTGACTCGCGACTCCGGCCAGTCCAGTGGCGCCGAGCTTGAGTAACTCGTCATCGGTGGAAGCGGCAACGCCCGCGGCCATTGTGGTCACGCTCTCCGCTGTGGAGCTGACCTCAGACAACTTGTGGTCGACATTCCTGCCTACCCGTCGGAGTTCGTTGGCGACGTCGTTCACTTCGTTTCGGAATCGACCAGCGCCCTCTTCGACTGTGCGGGTGAGGCGGTGTGCCAGGGTGTAGACCTGCTCCTCTGGAGAGTATGGCAACGCGTTGGCGGCTTCCTCGAGGCCATCTGCGACCGCATCACCCGCCGCGTCGACCTGAGTCCCTGGTTCGCCCAACGCATCGGAGATAGTGATCCCCGCTGCTACTTGAAGCAGGTCGGTGATGACTGGTATGGCTGCTTCCAGAACGCTTCCTCCGGGGAGCCATGACCCGAATGCGCTTGCTCCGTCTGCTGGCATCTAATGCCTTTCGCTGACTACTGGTCGGGTCTTGAGGGCTATCGGCATATCGCCAGCCATGTGATCGGATCGCCCATGACGAAGTCGGCTCGGGAGTCGAACGGCGAACCCTGGAAGACGAAGCTCGTGTCGACCGTGTAGATGTTTTCCACCGAAACCTCACCGACACCGGTCGACAGGCTCTTGGTCACCGGCCCCACCACCGGGCCGGTGAGCTGATACTGCCTGAGAAGGAGAATCTCATCCTCGATGAACGCGCGGCAGACGGCCTCGCCGTAGCCCAGGATCATCGATCCGTTGAGGCGCTCCAAGAGCCATTCGACGTCGTTGGCCTCGATCGCGGCGGCAAACTCCTCCACGAAGTTCGAAATCGCCACCTCGTGCGCGAGAGTCGTGGTCGTTGGTGCCGCTGTGGTCGTGGTGGGCGACTGTGTCGTCGATGGTGCGGCGGTTGTGGTGGTCGTCGTGGCTGATGTCGTGGTGGGCGCCGCTGATGTGGTGGAAGCTTGGGTGGTCGACGGCGCCACGGTCGTGGAGCCTGTGGTGGTGGCTTCATCGGACCCTTCAGTGCTCTCGGAGTCGTCCTCAGAGACGGCGGTGGTCTGGGTGTCATCGTCGGACTCGCCGCCGATAAACATCGCACCCACGGTCAGGATCAGGCCAACCCCTATGAGGAGGAATCCGACTTGTCGTTGTTGCACCCTGCTCCCTCCCTTCGCATCTAGTCGGGTCCTGCTTCGGCGGATGGCCCATCGGGGCGTCCCCACAGAGGTGTGGCATGCAGCACCCAGCCTCCTGCCGCGACCATCGTGAGGCCGACGATCAGGGCCCACGTCCCCAATAGGTCACGCGGAGACGAAGGATCGGCGGCCGTGAGTCCGGGGGTCGCCTCGAGCGCTTCTTCGGCTTCCTCGCCCGCTGCGCCGGTCGGGTCGTCCCCCTCGACGGCGGCTGAGTCGCCGGTCGTGGCTGGTGACGTGGTGGTAGTCGTCGTCGATGGTTCCGGGATGGCACTGGCTGGGCCGAAGTAGGCGGCAGCCAGCGACGTCGGGTCGAAGGGCACCAGATCCGACTGGTCAGAACTTCCGCCCGCGGGCGCGGCGCTGGTGCATCTGATGCCCACTCGAACGGCGCTGACGTCTTCGAGTTGCGACAGGGGGACGAAGAGGACGGCCTGGCTGTCGAAGACCGCTCCGAAAAGGCTGGAGTCGCGAACAACCGTGTCGAAGGCCTCGGTGGTGGTGTCGGCCTCGGTTGCGTATGTAGGCAGGGTTTCCCAGCCTGCGAGCTGGTAGGAGATGTTGGTATCTCGCCTGGGATCCTCGGTGAAGAGTCTCGCCTCCGGGGTCGTGGGTCCGGGCCTCCGCACGTTGAGCTGGGTAATGCAGGCGTCTTCGAGGTTGACAGTAAGTCCGGTCGAACTCGGCAACCACTGCGACCACGGTGGTCTCGGGCCCAGGTGCGACCCATGGGTCCTGACCGTAGAGGGTGATTCCCGTGGGCCGGGGCTCGGACTCGATCAAGGTGGCGAAGCCATCGATCAGATGCTGTGCGGGGAGGGTGAACATGGAGAATCGGATCAGATCCGGCCCTCCTGATCCGGGTTCGACCTCGCCGAACCCGGCTACATCTCCAACGGGGTCGTCGCCAAGACTTCCCGTCTCGCTCGGCGCCAGAAGAAATTCAGCCAACAAGGGGTCACCATCGTCTTGGGGCAGCAGCTCTACCAGCTCGGAGATCACCGCCGGTACGTCCTCGGTCTCCTGCGCCCCAACCCGGTCCTGTGACCAGGCGTTGGAGATAACGACGACGATCAAGAAGGAAGCAATTACGAGCCGTCCGGCCTCCATCAGTCCGCCTCCGGAACGAGGAGGCGGGCGGGGTCGACATCGGGGTCTTGTCCGACGAGCACGTAGAGAGCGTCGTCGGAGCGGTCGTCGACAAATGCCAACACGCCGTTCGGCAGCGAGCAGTACTCGCCGACGTGGGGGCCGCCTGCCACGCTGGCCGAGACCACCACGCAGGCGGCGACTTGGTTGTCGATGACCCGGCTGGTGACGACAACAGCATCGGTTGCCGCGGGATCGCCCAACAGGTGGCGCAGTTGGCCGGCGAAGCTCGACGCCGCCGAGTCGCTGCACTCCGTGGTGCCCGATTCGGTCCACACACAGCTCGTCGATGTTTCCGGACCGTTGCGATCGAGATAGAGCGACGCGCCACCCCGTGCCGCCCCACCGTCGTCGTGAAATGCCACCGAGTCGGCGCCCATCACGATCTCTCGCGTGTGCGCTACATCGGGCTCGCGAGCGCGGCCGAGTTCGTAGGTGAATGTGCCATCAGCCGTAGAAGCGCCGAGCAGTGTCAGCGCCAGCTGCCAGTGGGTGGGAGGGAGCGAGGGGAACGCAGCTTGGACCTCGCTCGTCAAGTCCGCGCTGCTGCTCACGACTGTGGACCCGTCGCCAGGGAGGGCGTAGCCGACGTCGGGTACCCGATCACCGGCCTCGGAGGTGGCCGCAACCGGGCCTGGGTCGAACCCGACCTGAAGGTGCAGCTTGCCGGAGTCATCGACGACCGCCATGTCGCCGAAGTCGGCCGAACCGGTGGGTGGGACCTGAAGCGCCCAGCCTGCGAGTTCGGCGATGGCTTGGATCGGGGCGACGGGCATCTCGGCGAACCACAACCAGATCCGCTCGCCTGCCGCGAAGTCGGAGGCGGCCTCCACATAGATGGACCCGTCCGAACCGACGCCGATTGCCACTAGATCTTCGCTGGGATCGCACTCACAATCGCCGGTGGCATCAGTGGCCAACGGAGGAGGTGGAGGCGTGGCGATGACCGCGTCGGCGCCAGAACTCGAGTCGGCAACGGCGTCAGGGGTTGATCCGGTGAGGAGCGCGTCGCCCACCCACGCGGCACACAACATCCCGCCGAGACCAACCAGTAACAACCCGACCGAAGCCCGGCGACTGGACGGCCTGGCCACCCGGAGAATCACCGCGCCCACCGCTGCCGCGGCGAGGAAAGCCAGCGCCATGTCGACCACCGACGAGTCGGCCTCGGCCACCAGGAAACCGACCGCCAGGGCGAGCAACACGGCCGCGCCGGCTCGGGCAATCATGAGCGCGATAACCGGGGCGGGCATCGGAGCTTGGTCTAGGTTGTCGCCTTTCCGAGATGATCTGACGACGGCCATCGCGCCGGTGCCCATCAGGCCACCGCCGATAGCGACGATCACGTCACTGAACATCTTGCACCGATGAATCCACCCAACCAGGGGCTTTCCCGCATACCGACTGCCACCCAGTGCGGCAGCCAGAGCCGACTCTAGTGACGATGCTGAGGGCCGAGCCAACCCGCTGACCGTCGGCCGCAGGCTGCTCCGCGACCATTTCGACGCGTGGCGCGTCGGTGGGTAGCGTTGACGAAGCGACCCTGCCTGTGCAGGGCGAGGTGAAGGAGGAGGTTGTCCGATGCAGACACCTGACCGGCTGAATCGGTACATCGAGACCCAGAGGCAGAAGGACTTCGAGCGTCAATTCCATCTCGGATGGGAGCAGTACGAGACCTGGGAGGAGGCCACCGTCGGTGAGCGCGCAGACGCATCACACACCTTCACGGTCGCCGACGACGACGTTGCCTCGTACAACCGTGCCTGCGGCGAAACTGATCCGCTGTATGTCGACCCGGAATACGCAGGCGTGCATTCCCCAACCGGTGAACTGCTCCAGCACCCGATCTTCGTAACGGCGGTCGCGTTCTATTGCATCGGATCTTCGGGAATCGGCTCCTGGATCCGTACTCCGGGTGCCCGCAACCCTGGCCAGCAGATCGAGATCAACGAGCCCTTCGGTGTCGGCGAAGTCATTACCACCACGATCACGACAAGGCAGAAGTTCGTCCAGCGAGGCAAGCACTACCTCACGATGTTCATGGAGTTCCGCAACCAGGATGGCGTCTTGAAGGCGACCTGGGACTGCTCCCTCATCCTGCCGGCCACGAGGGCCGACGTCGGCCGATTCGTTCACGCTTGAGAGGGAGCCGTCATGAACATTTCGAACCCGTCCCCACCACATCCGGTCGCCCCTCGCTTTGGCGAGATTGAAACCGGCACCGAGCTTCCGGCCATCGAGCTGTGTTACTCCCAACCGGTGATCGATCGCTACGCGTTGGCATCACTCGACATGAACCCGGTCCATACCAACGAGGAATGGGCGGCCCGCGCCCAGGTGTTCGGGATGCCCGAAACCGTCGGCCACGGGATGATGACGATGTCGAGCCTGGCTTCGGTCGTATCGCGAGCCTGGGGGCCAGTGAGCGCCAACGGTGGCAGCATCCGCTTCGTCAACGCTACGTTCACCAAGCCGGTCAGGGTAGGTGAGACCGTTGTCGCCAAGGGCTACGTGAAGAAGAAGCACCACCACGGCGAGGGTAGGAACTGGGTCGAAGTGAAGGTCGAGGCGCGAGACACATCGGGTGACGTCATTGGGGTCGCCGACGTTGGATACAACCTCCCCGACTAGGGGCCGATCAGTTGTGGCGATCGAACGAGGAGTGAGTGTGGCAGCACACAACGAGTTCATTCCCACACTGCGAGCCGACGTAGACCGCGATCGTCTCATCATGCTCACCAAGCAGATGGTCGCAATTCCCAGTGTCAACGATCCTCACATTGGAGATTCAGGCCCGGTCGAAGCGGCGATGGCTCGCTACTTCGCCGCAGACCTCGAGTCATTGGGTTTCGAGGTCTCGGTCGACGATGTCAGCCCGGGACGCCCCAACGTTGTAGCTCGATGGTCTGGTCCGAGACCGGGCAAGACCATCCTGCTGGCCGGCCACCTCGACACGGTGGGGATCGACGGCTACTCCGACCCCTTCGAAGGGAAGGAACACTCGGGGCGTGTCTACGGCCGCGGTTCGTGTGACATGAAGGGCGGGCTGGCCGCGATATTGGAGGCGGCCAGGCTGGTTGTGACATCGGGTCATTCGTTGGGCGGAGATCTCCTTGTGGTGGGCACCGCCGATGAAGAGGATCAGATGATCGGATCGACCGCGCTCGGCGCCTCTGGACCGGTAGCCGACATGGCGATCGTCGCGGAACCCACCAGTCTCGCCATATGTCCCGCCCACAAGGGTCAGCTGACAGTGAACGTCAGGACCATCGGCAAAGCGGTGCACTCCAGCGTTCCCAACGAAGGCATTAACGCCGTCGCCCAGATGGGCAAGGTGCTGCGGGCGCTCGAAGAGTATGCCGCTCGACTGTCGGACCGCCCGGGCCATGAACTCTGCGGCACCGCCACCGTGAGCGCGGTCGTGATCACCGGCGGTATGAATGTCTCCCAGGTGCCCGATACCTGCGAGCTCGCGATCGATCGGCGTTCGCTGCCGGGCGAGAGCATCAAGTCGGTGCATGCGGAGTGTGAATCGATCTTGGCCGGGCTGGCCATGGACGATCCGACCTTCCGCTACGAGATATCGCCTCCGACGATGGTGTCGGCGTCGCTGTCGACTGACCTCGACCATCCGCTGGTGGCCGCCCTGGTGGCGGCGGTTGGTGACCAACGCGGACCAGCTTCGGTAACTGGGTTCACCGGTGGAACCGATGCTCCGGGCTTCGGGTGTCCTGCGGTGATCTGTGGACCGGGGGCGTTGGCCCAAGCTCACTCCCTCGATGAGTACGTGGAGGTTGAAGAGATCGAAAGCGCCGCGGTGATCTACGCCGCGGCGGTCCTCGACTTGCTGGGTGCCAGCGCAGGAGTTCGACATGGCTGAAAGAACCTTCGGCGACAAGCTCACCGGGCGCTCGTGGGCCGATGTCGAAAACGACATTGAGGCAGGACGCGGGGGCGACATCCACTGGACGAGTCCCCTCAATTTCGCCGCGTCCTACTTCGCGGGCGACGACGTCGCTGCGGTTGCCCGTGAAGCGTTCGTCAAGCACATCGGCGACAACGTCACGCATCGCTACGGACTGCATCCCAGTGTCCAGCGGTACGAAGCCGACGTGCTCGATTTCGTGATGACGCTTCTCAACGCTCCCGTTGATGCTCGCGGCACGGTCTCCACGGGGGGCTCCGAGAGCCTCTTCCTGGCGATGAGGACGGCTCGCGAGGAAGCACGAAAGAATCGACCCGATGTGAGGGACCCTGAGATCCTGCTCACCCACGCCACCTACCCTGTATTCAACAAGGCTGCCTACGCGCTCGGATTGACGGTCGTTCAGGTCCCGCACAGCCTCGACTATCGAGCCGACGTTGATGCCCTCGAGGCCTGCATCACCGAGAACACCATCATGATGGTGGGTGGGGCGCCACCGTTTCCGTACGGACTGGTCGACCCGATACCCCAGATGGCGGCAGTCGCCGCTCGGTACGGAATCTGGCTCCACGTTGATGCCTGCATCGGTGGTTTCGTCCTACCGTTCGCCGAGGCGATGGGGCGCCCCGTGCCCATGTTCGATTTCAGGCTCCCAGCCGTTCGATCGATGTCGATCGACTATCACAAGTACGGCTACGCGGTTCGCGGCTGTTCGGCCGTGATCCTCCGAGACGCTTCTCTCGGCGAGTTCCAGAGCTTCAGCTCCAGTGTCTGGCCGGCCGGACGGTACGACAGCGACACCGTGGCCGGCTCGCGCAACGCCGGACCGGTGGCATCTGCATGGGCGGTCATGCGCTATCTCGGATACGACGGCTACCTGGAGAGGATGGCGATGACGCTCGAGGCGACCGACCAGATCGTGGCTGCGATCAACGGCCTCGACGGGCTCGCCGTGCACGGGGAACCCGAGGGGGTTCACTTCTCGTTTGGCTCAGACGAACTCGACATGATGGCCGTCGGAGACGGCTTGATGGCCAAGGGGTGGATGCTCAACCTCCAGACCGAGCCGGAGTCCCTCCTGCTCATGCTCAGCACCCAGCATGATGATGCACTGATCGCCCGGTTCGTCACCGAATTGATCGAAGTGTGTGAAGGGGTTCGGGCAGGCACCATTTCCCGTCAGGGCAACGACGATGCCTATGGCATTTATTGATGGCGGCCGTCAATCACCTTCCAACCCGCTTCGTCGGATCAGGTCCAGCCGGGGTCGAATGCCACCTCGCCGGTGTCGACGTAGCGCGTGTGGGTGACGATATCGGTGCCGTCGAGCAGATGGAGTTGATAACCGCGAGGGTCGCGGATCACCGAACGCTCGGCGTTGGGGTGCAGCTCCAGGCCTACGTGGTAGGCCCCGCCCGGACAGACCGAGGCAGTGACGCCTTCGACCGTAGTGGTGACCGGCCGGTGGAAGTGGCCACAGAGGATGCGGAGGAGCTTGTCGGAGTGTTCGGCGATCAGTCGCCGGAATTCGGTCAGGCCCACGAATCCCGACGCATCCATCCAGTCGACGCCGGTGGTGAACGGGGGATGATGCATGGCGAGGATCACCGGCCCGGGAGCTGAACTCAGGCACGATCCGAGCCAGGCACAGCGGTCGTCGTCGAACACGGCTCCGTGGGTGTCGGGATCGGTCGAGTCGAGGCCGATGATCGTGACTTCGTCGCGGGTGGTGACCCAACTCGCATGCTCCGTGTCGGCCCATGGGGCGTCGGGCCACAGCTTTCTGGTCGTTTCCCGGACGTCGTGATTCCCGATGAGGGGCAGCAGTGGGATCTCCAGAGGGGAGAGCAGCTCAGCCAACAGCTCGTACTGGGCGGGGCTTCCCCAGTTGGTGAGGTCGCCGGTGGCCAGCACCAGATCCGGTCGGCGCGTCTCTGCGTTGAGTGATTCGACGATCGACGCCAGCGAGGCATTGTTGTCGAGAAACTGGAGTTCGTCTCGCTCGAGGACGTGGGTGTCTGTGAATTGGGCTAGGAGCACGGGGCGATTGTGGCACAACGCCGAGGCACGCGGATCCACACGTGGGGGCGGCCTAGGCTCTCGGAATGATCGGAGCCTTCGCATTCAAGATGCCCACCCGGCTCGTGTGGGGATCGCCGATGAACGACGCGGTGCCGATGGAGGTGGCCGCGCTCGGCGCCACGAGGGTGCTCGTGGTGACAGACCCCGGCTTGGCCGCCACCGGCCTGCCCGATGATCTTCGTGAGGCGCTCGAGGAAGCGGACGCGACGGTCGAGGTCTACGACCAGGTCAGCGGCAACCCCACCACCGAAGACGTAGCCGGGGCACGATCGGTCGCCGAGGATTCCGACTGCGAAGCAATCGTCGCCATCGGTGGCGGCTCTCCGATCGACACTGCGAAGGCCACGGCCATGCTGCTCGCCAACGGTGGCGAATTCTCCGACTACCAGTGGGAGGGCCGCCCGATCGTTCACCGTAGTCACCCCTTCGTCGCCGTCCCCACCACGGCCGGAACCGGAAGCGAGGTCAGCAAGGTGGCAGTCATCTCCGACCCCTCGCAGCCGTTCAAGAAGGGTGTGCTGAGCCCCCTGATGTTCGCCCACGCCGCGATACTCGACCCTGCGCTGACCGTTGGATTGCCTCCCCATCTCACCGCGGCGACGGGGATCGATGCGTTCATCCACGCGCTCGAGGCTTACACGGGTAAGCGAACCAACCCGCTGAGCGATCTACTCGCGCTGGAGTCGATGCGCCTCGCCTTCAGCAGCCTCGAGGCGGCAACGGCCGATGGCTCCGACCTCGACGCTCGTGGCGACATGATGTTGGCGGCGGTCTACGGGGGCATCGCCATGGATCAGGCCGGGCTCGGGCTGGTGCATGCCCTGTCCGGTGGCATCTGCAGCCACTTTCACCTCCACCACGGCCTGGCCAACGCGATGATCCTCCCCCACGCGATGGAGTTCAATGTTTCGGCCATTGCAGCGGAGCGCTGCCACACGATCAAGACACTTGCCGGCCTTGGCGCAAGTGCAGGGTCGGGGGAGCTTGTCGAAGCGATCGCCGACTTCGTACGTCGGCTCGATCTGCCCGTAGGTTTCGACGACGGGGTCGTCTCCATCGCCGGGGTCGACTGGGACGAGATCGCGGAAGAGTCGATGCGCATGGTGATGGTCCACAACAATCCACGAACGGTGACCGTCGAGGATTGCCGCTCCGTGCTGGCGGCGATGCTGACATGACTCATCGATTCCACGAGCAGGTTGTGGTCATCACCGGAGCCGCCACCGGCATCGGACACGCCTCAGCTGTCCGCTTCGCGTCTGAGGGCGCCCGGGTTGCGTGTCTCGATATCGAGACGACGAAGAACGAGTCCACCGCGGTCTTGGCTGCGGAACAGGGCGGCGACGCCATCGCAGTCACCTGCGACGTGCGATCGCGCCCGGACCAGGAGGCTGCCATCGCCGAGGTAATGGAACGCTGGGGCCGAGTCGATGTCCTCGTGGCCAGCGCGGGGATGTACGTCGGAGGACCGTTGCCCGAGGTGCCTCTCGATCGGTGGGAGAACCTCGTGGCGGTGAACCTCACCGGAGTTCTCACATCCAACAGCCTCGTCGCACCGATCATGATCGACCAGGGCAGCGGCACGATCGTCAACATCTCGTCGATGGCGGGCAAGACCAGCTGGCCCAACTCGGCGGAGTACTCCGCCACCAAGAGCGGCGTGATCGGGCTGACTCGGTCGGCGGCGATGGAGCTCGGCCCCGCCGGCATCACGGTGAACGCGGTGTGCCCGGGCAACACCGTCACCGAGATGGTGCGCAAGGTCGCCGTGGAGATCGGAGCCACGCTCGACATGACAGGCGAGGAGTGGCTGGAGATGCGAGCCAACGACACCGCGCTGAAGCGTCTGGCCCAACCCGAGGAGATCGCCGGCGTGATCGCCTTCCTCGCCAGCGCCGACGCCCGCTACCTCACGGGCCAGGCGATCGAGGTCGACGGCGGACTGATCCTGAGTTGAGGGGTGGATCGAGCACGGATCTGCGTTTATCAGGGCCAAGGTTTGTTTGTCGGGAGAAAACCGGGTGAGGTAGGTTGGACGGCACCGGCTGACAGGGGTATTGATGGAACGCGAACAACTGCTCGATCTCTACCGAGACATGTGGCTGATCCGAGCGTTTGAGCAGGGACTCGAAGCTGAGTTCGAACAGGGCAACGTGCCCGGGATGCTCCACACCGGGCTCGGCCAGGAGGCCACCCAGGCTGCGCTGGCAAACAATCTGAAGGCAAGCGATGCCTTCTTCCCCGATCATCGCTGCCATGGGCTCAACGCCCTCGCCCAACAGCGCCACAAGGGCGACGGTGAACGGATCATGGCCGAACTCTTCGCGAAGTCGACCGGGGTGTGTGGCGGGAAGGGCGGGAGCCTGCATTCTGCAGATCCGAGTGTCGGCAACTTCGGCGACAACGCGGTAGAGGGTTCCTATCTGGTCACGGTGCTCGGAGTGGCTCTCGCCGCGAAAATGCGTGGTGAGTCCAGGGTGGCCTGCGCAGTGCTGGGCGACGGCACGGTGGGTCGCGGTGAGTTTCACGAGAGTCTGAACATGGCTGCGATCTGGGACCTGCCGGTCTTCTACGCATGTGTCAACAACGGCTACGCCATCGCCACGCCGGTGGGCGAAGGCCACGCCTCGGCCGACATCGTCGACCTCGCGAGGGGGTACGGCTTCCCTTGCGAACAGGTCGACGGGAACGACATCGTGGCCTCCCACGATGCGGTGGCGAAAGCCATCGGACATATCCGGGCCGGCAAGGGTCCGTACTTCCTCGAGTTCAAGACCTGGCGATGGCAGGGGATCTTCGCCGGGGAGTTCCGCCCCGAAGCCGAGGTCAAGTACTGGCGCGAGGACCACGACCCGATCCTGATGACCGACGAACTACTCATCGATCGCGGCGTCGACGCCGACGAACTAGCGGCGATCGAGCAACAGCAGCACGCGCTCATCGCAGAGTGGATCGCGTTCGCCAAGGAGAGTCCGCCGCCCGACCTCGTCAAGGCCACGGCCGATGTGTACGCCCAGTGGGAGGTCGGCGGTCGATGAACGACACCCAACTCGATGCGAATCCGGCCCCATCGGACGCCCGACCCAAGAAGCCGCGCAAGACCAGCTTCACCAAGGCCCTCAACGACGCTCTCGATCTAGGCATGGACCGTTTCGATGAGATGTTCCTGATCGGGGAGGACATCGCGGAGATGGGTGGCGACTTCGGCGTCACCAGGAAGCTCTGGGCAAAGTACGGAGCCGAGCGAGTGCGCGACACTCCGCTCTCCGAAGCGGCGATCATCGGCACTTGTGTCGGTGCCGCCATGGTGGGGATGCGACCCGTCGCCGAGATCATGTTCGCCGACTTCCTAGGCGAGTGCTACGACCAGATCGTCAACAACGCGGCCAAGGTCCGCTACATGTTCGACGGCCAGTTCAGCGCCCCACTCGTGATCCGTACGGCGTGCGGTGGTGGCTTCGGAGGAGGCCCACACCACTCCCAGAGTGTCGAGGGCTGGTTCCTCAACGTGCCCGGGATCGTGATCGTCGCTCCCTCGAATCCCGCAGACGCCAAGGGACTCCTGTTGGCATCCATCGAATCCGATGACCCTGTGCTCTTTCTCGAACACAAGGCCCTCTATCGAGCCCGCAGTGATGTCCCCGATGGCTACTACACCACGCCGCTCGGAAAGGCCGCCGTAGCTCGAACCGGCACCGACCTGACCGTTGTCGCCACCATGCGAATGGTTCCGATGGCGCTCACCGCGGCGGAGGAACTCGAGGCCGAGGGTGTCTCGGTCGAGGTGATCGACCTTCGCACCATCCGGCCCTACGACGCCGAGACCCTCCTTGAATCGGTCGCCAAGACCGGTCGTGCGGTGGTGGCCAACGAAGCCCCGAAGATCGGCGGGCTCGGCGCCGAGCTGAGTGCCCGCATCCACGAGGAGTGCTTCTCGGAGCTGTCTGCACCCGTGGGGCGGGTCGACGGACTCGATGCTCCGATTCCGTTCTCGGTGCCCCTGGAGCACGAGGTACTTCCCGATGAGACCGATATCGCAACGGCGATTCGGGCCACGATGGAGGCGAGCCGATGAGCACCAACGTGATTCTTCCCAAGTGGGGGCTGACGATGGAGGACGGCACGGTGGTGGCCTGGCACGTGGAGGAGGGCGACACCGTGGTGGAGGGTGAGCTCATCGCCGAGGTCGAGACCGAGAAGGTCGAGAACGAGCTCGAGGCGCCTTGTGCGGGAGTGGTGGCTCGAATCCTCGTTGAGGAGGACGACACTGTTGATGTCGGAACCGTGCTCGCCATCATCGCCGCCGATGAGGCCGAGGCTTCCCAGATCCGGGGGGCCTGATCGATGGCGGAGGCGTCGGCCGCTGACCAGGGTGAGACAGCCCACCGTCTGACCCGCCTCCAGAAGGCCATGGTGAAGTCCATGACCCACGCGGTGTCGACTGCGGCGTTGAGCCAGGTCGCCCGCGAAATCGACCTGACTTCTGTTCTCGCCGACCGCGAGTCCCTACCGACGCGGCCATCAATCAACACCTACGTCATGGCTGCAGTGGCACGACTGCTCGCGCGTCATCCCATGCTCAACGGGCGTCTGGAGGGCCGCGACGTCATTGTCTCTGACCGGGCCAACCTCGGTGTGGCCGTCTCGGTACCCGAAGGCCTCGTCGTGCCCATCGTCCACGGTGCCGACCAGCTTTCCTTCGACCAACTTGACGATGCCGTGGCGCGCCTCGCCGACAAGGCCCGCGAGGGAAAGCTCAAGTTCGAAGACATCGAGGGCGGCACCTTCACGGTCTCGAATCTGGGCATGTTCGGAATCGATGGAGGATTCGCCATACCTCCCCAACCCCAAGGCGCCATCCTGCTGGTGGGTCGCACGCGCGAACGTTTCGTGCCCGATGAGCATGGAGCCCCCGTTGTCGGCTCACTGTGCTGGTTCGGACTCACCTACGATCACCGTTTCATCGATGGAGCGACCGCGGCGAGGTTCCTTCTCGATCTCGATGCCTCGATGGCTGATGCCGCGTCACTTCGCGAAACCCCAGGGAGAAACTCATGAACCGGTTCGCAGGCCAGACCGTCATCGTCACCGGTGCCTCGCGGGGGATCGGTGCCGCTACTGCGACAGCTTTTGCCGGCGAGGGTGCGCGGGTGGCGATCAACTACCGCAGCGACGAGTCCGGGGCCCTCGCCACCAAGGCCGCGATCGATGGCGCTGGTGGCACCGCGGAGGTGTTCCAGGCCGACGTCGGAGTGATCGCCGATGTAGACCGCCTCGCAAGTGCCGTTCAAGACACGTTGGGCCCGGTTTCGATCCTGGTCAACAACGCCGCCATGATCGATCGGTCATCGTTTCTCGACGTCTCGCTCGACCAGTTCGAGTCCGTATGGCACGCCAACGTGAGAGGTGTGTTCCAGCTGAGCCAACGGATCGCGGCCGATATGGTCGAGCGGAATATCGAGGGAGTCATCGTCCACCTCAGCTCGATCCTCGCCCGCCTCGCCATCCCCAGCCGCACCGCCTACATAACCTCGAAGGGCGCCATCGAGGCACTCACACGGGCCATGGCTCTCGACCTCGCACCCCATGGCATCCGGGTGAACGCGGTTGCTCCGGGCCTGATCGCCACCGAAGCTCTGCTGGCAGGGATGCCCGACCCCGAGATCCAGGATGCTGTGCAGAGCTACATCCCCGGCGGACGATTCGGTCGACCGGAGGAACTCATGGCCGCCGTCCTGTTCGCCGCTTCGCCGGAGGCCAGCTACCTCAACGGAGCCGTTCTCCCCGTCGACGCCGGCCTCGGCGCCCGCGAGGCGGGCCCAGCGTGAACCACGAGCCCACCAAGGAGTGCCGATCATGATCAGTGTCAATCGCGAAGCGATGAAGCTCGTCCCTCAGATCATCGACGACGCCGACGCCCTCGGCGTCGCCGTGGAGCAGCTCCCCAACGGCGCGACCGTGATCGACATGGGACTCGAGGCAAAGGGCGGTTGGCGGGCGGCGAGGCTGTACACGCTCATCTCCATCGGCGGCCTCGGAGAGGTCAGCTACGAACCCTTCGAGGTGGCGGGGCGAATGCTCACCGCGGTGAGGGTGATGATCGACCACCCGATCGAAGCCTGTGTGGCATCCCAGATAGCGGGGTGGCGTCTGGAAGCTCCCGGCAAGGAGCACGCGGCCATTCTCGCCGGCCCCGGCCGGGCCCTCAACAACCCGCCCGATCACTACTTCGACTGGACCGACTACCGCGATCAGCACCACGAGTCGGTGGTGGCCATCCAGGCATCCGAACCGATCTCGCTGGAGATGACCGACATGATCGCGGCCTCCTGCAGGGTGGCGGCGAGCGATCTCTATGTGCTCATCGCTCCCAACCGCAGCCTGGTGTGCGCGGTGCAGGTGGCAGCACGCATCGTCGAGCAGACCCTGCACAGGCTGGCTGAGGAGGGCATGGATCTCCGCTGCCTACGGCACGCCTACGGCTTCGGGGTGATACCTCCGCTCGTCGACGACGACCTCCTCTCGATGGGGCGGATCAACGACAGCCTTCTCTACGGTGGCATCGCCAACATCGCGGTGGAGAGCACCGACGAGCTCTGCGCCGAGATCGCGCCGAAGGTGATCGCATCGGCATGCGATGCCTACGGGCGCCCCTTCATCGAGATCTACGAGGACGCGGGCCGAGACTTCTACGAGATCCCCATCGAGTTGCATTCGCCCGCTGAAGTCCACCTCAACAACCTCACCACCGGCCAGACCTTCAGTGCGGGGAGCATCAACCACGACGTGCTCGAAACATCGTTCTTCCCGCGATGATGTTCGCCCGCTCATGAGCACGATCGACCCCCACCTCGCCGGGCACCACGCCGTTGTCGTGGGCGGCGCGCAGGGCATCGGGCGCCGGTGCGCGTGGGCGCTCAGCGCGGCTGGGGCCACCGTCACGGTTGCCGATCTCAACGTCGATCTGGCCGAGACCACCGTGGCGGAGCTCCGGGCCGCGGGAGGGGTCGCCCAGTCCGCCGCCGTCGACATCTCAGATCCAGCCGGGTGTGCCGGACTGTTCGCGGCGAGCTCCGGCCCCATCGATCCTGATCTGCTCGTCAACTGCGCCACCCTCTTCCGAGAGGCGCCGGCCATCGATCAGGACCCGGCCGAGTGGGCCGAGGTGATCCACGTAGGTCTCAATGGCGCCTTCTTCGTGTCGCAGGCCTTCGCCCGGGCGCGAAGAGAGCTCAACTCTGGTGGACGCATCGTGCACATCAGCAGCGTGAGCAGCACCCACCCGATGTTCGGCAAGGCGGCGTACGGAACGGCGAAAGCCGGGATGGACGCGATGACGCGAGCCCTCGCGTTCGAGTGGGGCTCGGCGGGCATCTGCGTGAACGCCGTGTCCCCCAGTCACGTGGCCACCGAGACCATCCAGGAGTTGGCGGCCACAGGTGCGTTGGCCGTGGATCAGATAGAGGCGCGGATCCCCCTGGGGCGCCTCGCCACCCCCGACGAGGTCGCCGACGCCGTGGTATTTCTGCTGTCTGACCGGGCGCGGTTCATCACCGGCCAGGTCCTCGGCGTCGACGGGGGCTACTCCGCCAACGGCGACTTCGCGGCGGGGCCGACATGAGCGCGGACCCCGCCTCCTTCGCTCTGGGTCTCCAGCTGGTTCCGGTCATGCCCATCGCTGAGCTCGTCGACACGATCGGCGCGGCCGAGGAGCTTGGCTACGGCTACTGCATGGTGGCCGACGAAGGCCTGATGCAGGACGTGTACGTGGCGCTGGGCGCGGCCGCCGGTGTCACCGACACGATCCGCCTCGGCGTGGTCACCAATGGCTACACCCGTCATCCCGCAGCCACCGCAGCGGCGGTGGCCACGGTCAACGAGCTGAGCGAGGGCCGGGCCTTCATCACCCTCGTGGCCGGCGGCACCATGGTGCTGCATCCGATGGGGATCGAGCGCGAGGCGCCCCTCGCCGTTGTCGACGACACGATCGAGGTCCTCCGGGCCCTGTGGAGTGGTGAGGCGGTCGAGTGGGAAGGACGACGAACACGGCTCGAAGGTGCCCAGCTGAGTCACGGTGCCCAATCGATACCGATCTGGGTGGCTGCTCGCGGCGAGCGGATTCTCGAGCTCGCGGGGCGTAAAGCTGACGGGCTGGTCCTGATGGCCAAGGCCGACCTCGCTGATGCCATCACGGCTGCCGGCCGTGATCACAGCGACCTCACGCTCATGTACCTCGATCGTCTCGCCTTCACTCCCGAGATGGTCGAAGAGGCCAGAGCCCACTACGCCTACGCCATCCTCGACAGCCCACCTCGCGTGTTGCGCAACCTGGGGATCAACGACGCCACGATGCAGCAGATGCGCGAGGCCTTCGACTCGGGCGGTGCCGGCGCCATGGCTCCGCTCGTGACCGCAGAGATGGTCGGCGCCTACCAGATCGCGGGAACTCGTGGCGAGTGCCGGTCACAGCTCAAAGAGATGATCGCGCAACACCGACTCGACGGCTTCTTTGTCAACGTCATCACGCCGGGCCTCAAAGCCAACCGGGCCCTGCTCGCCGACATCGCCGAGATCGTCGGAGGGACTCCTAATGCTTGAGGGCGCCCTCCACGGCCAGGTCGCCTTGATCACCGGTGCTGGCTCGGGGATCGGAGCGGCGATGGCGCGGTCGCTGGCGGATCGAGGCGCCGAGATCGTGCTCACGGGACGGCGAGAAGATCGGCTCCGCGAGGTCGCCGAGAGCCTGGCCACTGCCTCTGAGGTAGTTGGCGGCGACATCAGCGTGCCCGGCACTCCCGAACGCTTGGTGGGTCGAACCGTCGAGCGGTTCGGCCGGCTCGATGTGGTGGTGCATGCCGCCGGGCTGTTCCAGAAGAGGCCGATCGAAGACACCGACGACGACTTCTGGCATCGCATCCTCGAGGTGAACCTTCGATCGGTCGTGTCCCTCACGAGGGTGGCCTGGGAACACCTGCGAGAGTCGCGCGGTCAGGTCTTGCTGGTCAGCAGTGCGGCTGCGCTGCGGGGGTTCGCAGACAACACGGCCTACGCCGCCTCGAAGGGCGGCATGAATGCGGTAGGTGAGGTGCTGCGCGAAGAGGGCCGCGCCCACGGGATCCGGATACTCACGGTCTGCCCCGCCCAGACCGACACCGAGCTCTGGGACGGCAAGGCCCCCGAGCTGGTGAGAACGCGGATGATGCGTCCGTCAGGGGTGGGAGAGCTGCTGACTGATCTGGTCGCGTCCGACAGATCGATCGACTTCGGCATCCTGTCGATCCAGCCGCCGACCGACCCGTGGAGTGAAGAGGACCAGGCACGGTGATTTCGATTCGACACGACGGGTGGTTCTACACTCTCGCCGCGGCGGGCATCATCGCCAAGGATCGGCGTTGAGGATCAGGATGGGGGAGCGCGGGTGAGAGAGCTGAAGGTAGGACGGGAGCTACGGCAACGGCGCAACGAGCTGGAGCTGAGCCTGCGCGAAGTGGCCGAGCTGACCGAATTGAGCATCGGGTTTCTCTCCCAACTCGAAAATGACCAGGTCTCTCCTTCGCTGACGTCGCTGAACCGCATCGCCCATGCTCTGCACATACCGATCTTCGAGTTGCTGAGCTCTGACGAGCGCGATCCCGTCGTTCGCTCCGGTGGCCGGCCGCCAGCCTCCCTCGGCGACACCGGTATTGAGGTCGAGTTGCTCACCAACTTCCCCAACTGGCAGATGATGCCGTTTCATCGCACCCTCGCGGTGGGCGAGAAGTCGAGAGCATTCAGGATCGACCGGGCCCGCGAAGAGTGGATCTACGTGCTGTCCGGCCAGATGGAGATCTACCTCCGCAATCAGGATCCCTACATCCTCGGTCATGGCGACTCGATCCATTTCGCCAGCAGTCGCCTCGAAGCGGTGAACTCGATCGGCGACGTGCCCCTCGAGTTCATCTGCATGATGACGCCACCGGCCTGACCCGTGAAGCTCGAGGGTGCATGCGCGTTGGTTACCGGTGCGCCGAAGCGCGTCGGTAGAGAGATCGCATTGGAATTGGCGCGGGCCGGAGCCAACGTGGCCATCACCTTTCGGTCATCGCAAGCCGACGCCGATCACACGGTGGATGAGCTCCGTTCGCTGGGTGTCGAAGCTGTCGCGATCCAGCTCGATCTTCGCGACCGAGGGTCTATTGCCGGCGCGATCCGAGAACTCGAAGCTGGGATGGGACCGATCGACGTCCTCGTGAACAATGCCTCGTACTTCGAACCCACGCCGTTCCCCACCGAAGACCACGGGGGTTGGTATGCCACCTTCGAGGTTGTGCTGCACGGGCCGTATCATCTGGCCAACCTTCTGGCTCCTGGAATGCTCGACCGAGGCCGGGGGAGCATCGTCAACATCGTCGATCTCTCGGCGTGGCATCCCTGGCCTGATCGGGGCGCACACTCGGTGGCCAAGTCGGCGCTCCTCGCCCTCACCCGCCAGTTGGCGGTGGAGCTGGCACCTTCGGTCACGGTGAATGCGGTGGCGGCCGGACCCACCGTGCCTGCCCAGTCGTTCGACGAGGCCCAGATCGAGCGGCTTGCTCGCCGGACGCTGGCCGGGCGATGGGGTGAGGTGGCTGATGTGGCCGCTGCGGTGCGGTTCCTCGCCGGTTCGACATCGGTGACCGGTGACTGCATCACCGTCGACGGCGGCGAACGGTGGGGTCATGTTCGCGAGAGGTTCGGTGACTGATGCAGGTCCTTCTGCTTGACGCATTCCCTGCCGACTCACCCGATCGTGGCGTGGTCGACGAGGCCCTCTCCACCCTCCGCGACGGTGGTCATGATGTGGTCCATCGCGTGTTGGCGGGAGGGCCCTTCGAGAAATTCATGTCCTTTGAGGAGCGCGCCGTCTACCACGAGGAAACCCCGCTGATTGCCGAGGAGACCATCGAAGACGCCGCCGCCCTGAAGGCTGCCGATGCCCTCCTCTTCTGCTACCCCACGACCCTGTTCACCACCCCTGCGGTCCTGAAGAGTTGGCTCGAGCGGGTACTCGTGCCCGGGGTGGCCTTCGTGTTCGACGACAAGGAACGGGTCCGCCCGGGAATGCGAAACATTCGAAGGCTCGGCGCCATCACCACCACGGTCCACGGGTCGAGACCCACCCGGCGCGCTCGCGACGCGGGTCGTCGCACCACCACCTGGAACATCCGCCTCAGCTGTCACCCGCTCTGCCGTCGAACCTTCGTGTCGGTGGCTGCCGGATCGTCCGACACCGCAAAGGTCAGGCGGGCACTGGCGCGTTGGTGAGACGGGCGCGCAACTCGTCGAGAAACGCGGCTCGCTCCTCTTCGGTGCTGCGGTCGATCTTGTAGTAGGGGATCCAGTCGAAGACCGCGTCGGGGTGGCAGAGAGGGATCACAACCCGTTGCCAGGTCTGCTTGCCGGGCTGGCCCTGCATCCGGTTCATCAAGAGCGAGGAGCCGTGGCTGCTGATCACAGAGACTCTCCGGACCGAACGAAACGGAGACGCCGACGGCGGTTCGTCTGCGTCGACGAAGGGCGTGAGCAGACACTGGAGCCAGTCGAGCATGACTGCGGGCGGACCGCCCCACCAGGTGGGGTATACCGCGACGAGATGCTGATATTGCTCACCGGGGAGGTTCGGTTCCTCGCCCTGATCGAGTCGGATGAGTGTGTGATCGACGCCGTCGGCGTCGAGTGCTTCGCAGACTATGTCTCGTATGGCAACGCTGTAGCTCTCTTCGAGAGGGTGGGCGTGCAGCACAAGTGTTCTCACCACAGGGCAGGGTAGTTCACCCGAGGGTGGAGACTCCCGGTCGGTGACAAGGAGTGCCGCGGACATGAACTCGATGTAGCAGCATGGTTCGATGGGAGAGACAGCAGATCGGGGCGAACCTCGCAAGGGCATCTGGATGTTTCCGTCGGTCGCGGCGGGGGACCTCGTGGAAGCGGTCGTGAGGGCGGAGCAACTCGGGCTCGACGAGGTATGGATCGGCGATGAAGGCATCGCTCGCGAGCCAATGGCAATCTTGGCGGCAGCCGCTCGCGAAACGTCGACAATTCGGCTGGGTGTGGGGATCACTTCCCCGCTGCTTCGTCATCCCGGAGCGATTGCCGCGACGGCTGCCACTGTCGACGAGTTGAGCGGTGGGCGGTTCACTCTCGGCTTGGGGGTGGGAGGACAGAACTCCCTCGGGCCGTTTGGGCTTTCGACCGATCGGCCCGTGGCTGAGGTCCGTGACGCTGTTGTCCTCGCTCGGGCTGTACTCACCGGCGAGGCGACCGACGGCTACCAGCCGGTTGCACACGCCAATCCTCGGCGCGATGTTCCGCTCTGGGTCGGGACGCGTGGTGCCCAGATGGCGCGCCTCGCTGCCCGGTTGGCCGATGGTGTCTTCTTGAGCGGCTGCACGCCGGATCAGCACGGATCCATCATTGCGCCCCTACAGCAGGCCGAGCTGCCCATAGATGTCGCCATCTATCAATCCGCGAGTGATGTCGTCGTCTCGCCGTCGGTCTCCCGGTGGGCGGAGGTGGGTGGCTTTCTGAACGCGGAGGCGCGCCGGTGGAATCCCGCCGCGATCGGAATCAATCTGGTGGATCTAAATGACGGCGACGGCGACGCGCTCCCCCTTGTCGAACGAGCTGCCGCGATCCTGGGGGCATCTCGATGAGGCCGGTTCAACAGTCGCGGATCAGTTTGAAGGTGGTGAGATTGGGTTCGCGTTCGTGTGGACCCATGGCATCGGCCACCGCCGCCAGGTCGGCCTCGGGTATCGCCTGCCAGTGCTCCATCGACTCCCACCAGATCGCGGCATGGAGCTTGGATGGTTCGCTGACGTTCTCCCAGATCTGTTTCCTGACGAAACCGTCCTGTCGTTCCAGGAAGCGACTCCAGTGTTGCTCCTCGGCGCGGAGCCATTCGGATCGGTCAGAGACAGGTATTTCGAAGGTGAGAAATTCGACGACCATCACGATGCTCCGGTGTGCGCGCGGTTCTGAATCTGGAGTATAAATAGTTTGCTGCGTCCAAACTTCGCAATCCGCGTCGACGAGAATTAGTATGGTGCCGGTGCATCACTCTGGGGGACCGACTTGACTGCCGCTTCAACTACGACCAAAGCCCTGTCATTCGAGGACATTGGCATGATCTTCCCCGATGGCACCGAGGCTCTCCAGGATGTGAGCTTCTCGGTCGATCGCGGTGAATTCGTGACGGTGGTGGGGCCATCGGGCTGTGGGAAGTCCACCCTTTTGAAGATCGCGTCGGGACTACTCGAGAACACAGCGGGTCATGTCTCGGTCGACCGCGAACGCATCGGCTATGTGTTCCAGGACGCCACCCTGTTGCATTGGCGAACGATCCTGAGCAATGTCGAACTCTTCGCCGAGCTCCACGGCATAGCCAAAGACGAACGACGCAGCCTGGCCCAAGATGCGATCGATATGGTGGGGCTCAGCGGTTTCGAGCACCACTATCCGAAATCACTCTCCGGCGGGATGAGGATGAGGGCGTCGTTGGCGCGAACCCTCACTCTGCAACCCCCGGTGTTTCTCTTCGACGAGCCTTTCGGCGCCGTCGACGAAATCACCCGCGAGCACCTCAACGAGGAGACCCAGCAACTCTTCCAGCGCGAAGGCTTCGCGGGCCTGTTCATCACCCACTCGATCAGTGAGGCCGTGTTCATGAGCACCAGGGTGCTGGTGATGTCGGCCCGACCCGGCCGCATCGTCGCCGAGTTCGACATACCGTTCGACTACCCCCGCAAACCCCAGCTGAGATTCGAAGCTGCGTTCGCCGAACTCAGCGGTGAAGTGTCGGCCCAACTCCGGGGAGCCCACTCATGACGACCCAGGAAGCGGCCGAGACCGGGGCGATCGAGAGCCCGCTCGTGGGTGGCGCCGACCCCTCCACGATGCATGCCGGTGTCTACCGAGAGAAGTCACGGCCCCGAGTGCTGGCCGAGACCGTCCTCCCTCCCCTCGTGATGGGTGCCCTCATCGCGGGCCTGTGGTACTCGGTGTCCTACGGCGTGCTCGACGAGCGGCGCCGGTTCCTGCTGCGCCCCCCTCATCAGGTCATCGAAGTCGGCTTCCTCGATTGGGACAACTTCTCAGAGATCCTTTCGGGCCTTTGGTCGAGCACCAGGGTGGCCATGATCGGTCTCGCCATCGCGATCACGATCGGATTCGCGCTTGCCACCCTCATGAGCCAGGCCAAGGTGGTCGAGAGGGCCGTGTTCCCGTTCATGGTCACGCTCCAGGCCATCCCCATCTTGGCGATCGTGCCTCTCATCTCGTTCTGGTTCGGAACGGGGCAGAAGTCACGGGTGGTCGTGTGCGTGATCATCTCCCTCTTCCCGATCATCGTGAACACCCTGTTCGGACTCCAGTCGGCGGAGAGAGGCATGCACGACCTCTTCACGCTGCACCGCGCCAGTCGCCTCACTCGGCTACGAAAGCTCATGTTCCCAGCCGCGATGCCGGCCATCTTCGCCGGGCTGCGAATCTCGGCCGGCCTTTCGGTGATCGGCGCGATTGTGGGCGACTTCTTCTTCGGCCTCGGCGATGTCGGTATCGGTCAGCTGCTTCGCAAGTACGCCAACAATCTCAACGGTGAGCAGCTTCTGGCCGCCGTGATCATGTCGTCGGCACTCGGCGTCACCGTGTTCTTGATCTTCGGATGGATCCAGACCGCTGCCATCGGCAAATGGCACGACACCAGCGACTCCGGAATCTGACCGATCAGTTCAAACCAATAAGTTGTAGCTATCCCGGGAGGGGAAATGAAAAACACAAACTGGCGCCGGCTATTGCTGGTCCTGCTTGCTTTCAGCCTGCTCGCCGCCGCATGCGGCGACGACGACGATGATGCCGGTGGTGATGACGACGTTGCCAGCGGCGACGACGGCGATGATGCCGGCGACGACGGCGGCGACGACGCACCTGCTGGTTTGTCGGCTGTGTGTCCGTCTCCGTTGGTGATTCAGACGGATTGGTTCCCTGAGGCTGAGCATGGTGCGCTGTACAACCTGATCGGTGATGGCTATTCGGTCGACACCGGTAACAAGGTTGTTTCGGGTCCGATGGTGGCTGGTGGTGTCGATCTGGGGATCGAGTTTGAGGTGCGTACGGGTGGCCCGGCGATCGGTTTTGCGCCGGTGGCCAGCCATATGTACACCGATGATTCGATCCATCTGGGTTATGCCACTACTGATGCTCAGGTTCTGCGCCTCGACACGGCTCCGTTGTTGTCGGTGTTGGCGCCGTTGGAGAAGAACCCTCAGATCATCATGTGGGATCCTGATGCCAACCCGAATGTCGACACGATCGCTGATCTTGGCACTGAGGGTGTGACCATCAATATCTTCGGTGGTGGCACGTTCGCTGATGTGTTCGTGGCTCAGGGGATCTGGTCCGCTGATCAGGTCGATCCGTCTTATGACGGTTCTCCGGCCCGGTTTGTTTCCGAGGGCAATATTGCTCAGCAGGGCTTCGCGTCGGCTGAGCCTTACACCTATGAGAACGTGTTTGAGGAGTGGGGCAAGCCGGTTGAGTTCCAGCTGCTTCACGACACCGGTTTCGAGGTGTACTCCCAGACGGTCGCGATTCGTCCCGATGCTCAGGCTGATCTCGATGCTTGTCTGCAGCAGGTCGTGCCGATCATTCAGCAGTCGGTGATCGATTACGCGGCTTCGCCGGGTCATGCCAACGACATCATTGTTGATGCCGTTGAGCAGTACGCCGACTTCTGGGTCTACGACCTGGCGCTGGCTGATTTCTCGATCGAGACTCAGGTGGAGCTTGGTCTGGTGAGCAATGGTCCTGATGGCACCGTGGGCAATATGGACACCGACCGGATCCAGGACATCATTGATCAGTTGGCTGCGGCCGACATGGACTTCCCGGCTGATGTCACTCCTGCCGACATCGTGACCAACGAATACATCGACGACTCCATCGGCTTCTAGCCAGGTCGTCACCCACTAGTTGAGAGGGCCGGCGCCGTGTGCGCCGGCCCTCGCCGTTCCAAGAGAGAGATCTGCTGATGACACAACTCCAAGACGATGGGCGCGCCTACGGCCGCGAAACCGGCACCCACGATGCTGAGCTCACCCAGACCGCAGCGGGCACACCATCGGGTGAGTTGTTGCGTCGCTACTGGCATCCCGTGGGTCGATCCGAGGAAGCCACCGAACTTCCACGAGAGGTTCGGCTACTCGGCGAAGACCTCATCTTGTATCGCGATCGGTCGGGTGTGGCCGGCCTGCTCGAGCCGCGGTGCTGTCATCGCGGTACCTCCCTCTTCTTCGGTGGGGTCGAGGACGAAGGGATCCGCTGCCCCTACCACGGCTGGTTGTTCGCGGCCGATGGAGTATGTCTCGACCAGCCCTGTGAGCCCGACCGGGGGCGCAACAAGGCGTCGTATCGCCAGCCCTGGTATCCGGTGGAGGAATACAACGGTCTGATCTTCGCCTACATGGGGCCGGCCGAGAAGCAGCCGGTGTTCCCCCGCTACGACATATTCGACGATCTAGGCGACGAAGAAGAGATCGTGATCATCGATCACTTTGCGTTCGGCGGGCCGGTGGAAGCACCGTGCAACTGGTTCCAGACCCACGAGAATGCGATGGATCCGTACCACGTGTTCATCCTCCACACGACCCACAGCGGCGTGCAGTTCAACCCGAAGCTCGAGATCTGGCCCGCGATCGACTGGCAGCTTCACCCGTGGGGTGTCACCTCGTCGCAGGATCGGCTCCTTCCCGACGGCACCACCCTTCATCGGGTCACCGAGATTCGGATGCCCACCATCCGAGTGGTGGCCACACCCACGCTGAGCATCCTCGGCAGAACCAACAACATGTCATGGGCCCAACCCATCGACGACACCCACACTCGGGTGTTTGCCATGGTCCGCAAGCCCAAGGACACGCCCCCCCAGGGTCTCCCGGTGTACGGCGATGGTCGGAGTTGGTTCGAGCTCTCCGAGGAGGAGCACCAGCTCTACCCGGGCGATTACGAGGCCCAGGTGGGCCAGGGTGCGATAACCCTCCACGGCGAGGAGCGCCTGTCGTCGACCGATCGCGGCGTGTCGATGGTGCGCCGCCAGTTCAAGGAGCAGGTGCGGATCGTGGCCGAGGGTGGTGATCCGGTTGGTGTGGAGTTCGACGAATCCGCCGGCCCGGTGAGCGTCGTGGCCGGCAACTATGTGGTCGACGCGGATACCGAAAGGGCTGATCTGCCGATGGCTGACACCCTCTCGGGGGAGGTTGGGTCTCATGGCTGAGTTCCGGGTGGTATTCACCGCAACCGACTACGAGGCGACGGTCGGCTTCTTCACCGACGTGATGGGGCTGGAGATTCTCCGCTCATTCGAGGATGGGGGCAAGGGCACGATTCTTCTCGCGGCCGACGGCCAGATCGAGGTGTTCTCAGCCGAGACGAGTGGGGCAACGCCGGGAGTTGCTGGTGTGGCTCTGGCCTGGGAGGTTGATGATGCCGACGCGGAGCATGCGCGGATCGCAGCGCGGGGCGGCGTTCTACACGGCGAGCCGGCCATCAAGCCGTGGGGTCACAAGAACTTTGTCGTCGACGGTCCCGACGGCTGGGTGATCACCCTGTTCGAGGTGACGGTGCCCCAATAGTCGGTGATCATTCCCCTCGGGGGTGGTGAACCGTCGTCTGTTGATCGGCTGAGGCGACCAACACGCCCTGGCGAAAGACACGGCGCGCCATGGGTGCATCGGCGATCGCGCCTCGAATTGACGGAGCATCGATCGCAACGAGGTCGGCGGGGTCACCGGGAGAGAAGTTGACCTCGGCCAAGCCGAGTGCTCGCCTCGCGTTGTTGGCCACCATGTCGTAGGCGGCATCGGGAAGCTGGTGGCCCGCCATCACCATGAGAGCCGCCGTTTCGAGCGGGTCGGAGCGCCCGACGAGATTGAAGGGGTCCTGCACGTTGTCGGCGCCCGCCGCCACCAGAGCACCGCACTCCTGCAGAGCGGACACCGCGGTGAGTCCGCGGGGCATGGCGGTGGGGTGGTCGCGTCCCTGCAGGAAGAGGTTGGTCTGAGGGAGGGGGAATACCGCGATCCCCGCCTCTGCCACCAGGGCCGCGACTTCGAGCTGGGTGACCCTCGGCTGCATGCCGAGGGTCACACAATGGCTGGCCGCCACCGACCCTTCGAAGCCGGTGTCGATCACCTGGTGGGCGAGTTCGCGGAGGGTGAGAACCGTCGGGTCGAGCATCTCGTCGACGTGCAGGTCGATTCCGATGCCGGCATCGGTTGCCAGCGCCAGCGCGTTGCGGATGAGACCCGGTCCATCGGGATCAAGGTGGGGACACCCGCCGACGAAGTCGACGCCTTCCTCAAGAGCGGCTTCGAGTGCCGATCGGTTGTCGGCTCCGTCGGGTCCGGTCATCGGGCTGCTGGTAAGGGCCACTGTCTGCACATCGAGCAGGCCCCGGAACCGGCCCGCGGCCTCCTTCACCGCTCGCAGGCTTTTGGTGCGGTTGGTGCCGAGGACGTTGACGTGGGTTCGAACGGCGGTGACACCGTGGACGAGCAACAATTCCATCGCCGCGGCCGCCCGCTCAACGGTGCCCTCGTGGGTGACCTGTCCCGCCGCGGCTGCCGCGATCCAGGCGTCGATCGCGCCGCGTAGATCGCCTTTGGGATTGGGTATCTCCTCCGCGGTGAGGGCCTTGTCGAGATGAGCGTGGGGTTCAACCATGGCCGCTAGCAGCAGCCAACCGTCGAGATCCTCGGCATTGCCATCAGGCGGTAGCTCGGCCCCGGCGGGATCGACCTTGCTGATCTTGCCGTCGTCGATGTGAACATTCACCAGGCGCCCATCGCTGAGTCGGGCGTTGGTCAGGATTCGGGTCACCTTGGTTCTCTCCAATGGACGTGGGTCTGCTGATCCGAGGATGCGACGAGAAGACCCGCACGGTAGACGCGTCGCGATCGCGGCGCATCGGCGATCGCGGCGCGGATTGAGGCGGCATCGATCGCCACGAAGTCGGCGGGGTCGCCCGGCCGGAACTCCACCGGTGAGAGGCCGAGCGCGAGTCGGGCGTTGTTGCTGACCATCCGGTATGCCTCATCGGGCATCACATGGCCGGCCATTACCAGCAGAGAGGCCGTCTCCAGGGGGTCGGAACGCCCTACGAGGTTGTAGGGGTCCTGCACGTTGTCGGCTCCCGCAGCCACGACAGCCCCGGCATCGAGCAGGGGTCGGATCGCGGTGAGTCCCCTCGGCGTTGCGGTGGGTTGGTCGCGTCCCTGCAGATAGAGGTTTGTCTGGGGTTGAGGAAGAACAGCTATACCGGCATCGGCGATCCTCGTCGAGATCTCCCTCTGTGCCGCCGGTGGCTGTACGCCGAGGCTGACGCAATGGCTGGCGCTCACTCCGTGGCCGAAGCCTGAATCGACGACGCGGTCGGCCATGTCGAGAACGGTGAGCGCTGACGGGTCGAGGGCCTCATCAGTGTGCAGATCGATGGGAAGGCCGGCATCGGCAGCGGCATCGAACGCGTAGGCAACCGACTGGGCCCCCTCACCTTCGAGGTGGGGACAGCCGCCGACCACATCGACCCCGGCCTCCAGAGCAGCGTCGAGGGCGGCTCTGTTCGCAGCTCCCTCGGGCCCGATCATCGGCGCTGCGGTGAGGGCAACGATCTGGAAATCGATGAGTCCCTGGTATGCCTCTCTCACCCGGTGGAGAGCATGCACATTTGTGGCTCCGACATCGGGAGTGACGTTTACGTGGGTTCGAACCGCGGTGACGCCGCTGACCAGGAGCCTCTCGACTGCAGCGCTGGCCCGCTCGTACACGCTTTCGGGGGTGAGGTGTCCCTGTGCAGCAGCAGCAGCCCACGCCCGGACCGCGCCGTCGAGGTCGCCCTTTGGGTTCTTCACCAGGTCTGCGGTCAGGGCCTTGTCGAGGTGGGCGTGCGGCTCTGTCATCGGCGGTAGCAGAAGCCAACCCCCGAGCTCGGCGCCGGCCTCGCCATCGGAACGATGGTCGACGACTGCGGCGATCACCCCATCGGCGACGGCCATGTCGATCAGGCGCCCGGAGGGTAGACGGCCGCCCCGGATCCAGGCGCTGATGGGTCCGACCATGCCTGGATAGTACCAGCACTCCCACCCGGGTTCTGAAGCGTCCTACACTTCGGGCACGCCACGAGAGAGAAGCACCGGTTGTCCGAAATCCATGACCTACGGAGCTATATCACTGCACTCGAAGAGGCGGGCCAGCTGGCGCGGGTGAAGAGGCCGGTGTCGCTCGAGCATGAGCTTGCCGACGTCGCGGCCACACTCGCCCGCAACGATGTCGGGGCCGGTCTGTTTGAAAACGTCACCGACAGCCCCTGGCCGATTTTCTGTGGCAGCGTCACCTCCCATCGGCGCGCTGCCGTCGCCCTGGGTTGTGATACCAGCGAGATAATCGACGTGATGGAACGCGTCCTCGAGCCGGCCAACGGGATTGCTCCGGTTCGCGTCGACACCGCGGCATGGCACGACAACTACATCGAAGGCGACGATCTGGATGTGTCGATGCTCCCGATTCCCACCCACAGCCGCGGCGATGGGGGAGCCTTCATCACCGGAGCAGTCACGGTGGCCAAGGATCCCGTCTCGGGGAGAGGCAATCTCGGCTACAACCGGATGCTCCGGCTCGGCCCCACCCGGTTCGGCTTCAATGTCAACGAGTGGCGCGATGTCGGCACCTTCTGGAAGTCGCGTGATGATCCCGACGCCCCGTTTCCGGTGGCGTTGGCGATCGGACTCGACCCCTCGCTCATGATCGCGGGCGGGGTGAAGACCCCAGCCGACGAACTCTTCATCGCCGGCGCGATTCGAGGACAGGGCATCGAGGTCTGTCGGGGGCGCACGGTAGATGTCGACATTCCGGCGGCCGCGGAGATAGTGGTGGAGGGGATGCTGCAGCCCGCGGTACGCGAACTGGAGGGTCCGCTGGCGGAGTTCCACGGCTACCACGGCGAAGAGTGGAACAGCCCGACCTTCGAGGTCACGTCGATCTCGTGGCGAACCGACCCGGTGTATCAGACGATCATCCCGGGCTGGTACGAACATGTCTACATCGGCAATGTCTTGCCTCGTGAGCCCCTCCTTCGGCGCTTCGTGCGTCATCTCGACAGCACCGCCGACGTTCACATCCCGCCCTACGGCAACGGTTTCATGGCGATCATCCAGATCGATCGAGACAATCCGGGTACCCCCAAGAACCTGGCCATGGCGGCCATGGCGGCCCACATCAACATCCGCAACGTGATCGTGATCGATCGTGATGTCGACATGTACGAGCCATCGGAGATCCAGTGGGCGCTCACCAACCGGGTTCACTGGAACGACGACATCTTCACGGTGCCCCATGCGCAAGGCCATGAGATGGACCCGACCGCCGACCAGCGGGGCGTGAGTACGAAGGTCGGGATCGATGCCACCTACAAGCGCGAGCGACGTGAGTACGGCGATCGTGTGTCGTATCCGCCGGTCGACCTCGCCGACTACCTCGGCTGATGCACAGGATCGTCGTCGCCATGACCGGCGCGAGTGGCGCGATCTACGGGGTGCGCGCCCTGGAGATGCTGACGAGCCTCGCCGACATCGAGACCCACCTCATCATGTCTGCACCCGCGAAGATCACCCTCGGGCTGGAGACCGACCTGTCGGTGTCCGACATCGAGGCGATGGCCGACCACGTTCACAGCTCGCGAGACATCGCCGCTCCGACCAGCAGCGGATCCTTCCGCACCGCGGGAATGCTGGTTGCGCCGTGTTCGATCAAGTCGCTCTCGACGATCGCAAACTCGATGTCGGCCGATCTCATCACCCGGTCTGCCGATGTCACGCTAAAGGAGCGGCGCCCTCTCGTGCTGATGGTGCGCGAGACCCCGTTCCACATCGGTCATCTACGCCTCATGCAGCAGGCAGCCGAAGCCGGAGCGGTGATATTCCCGCCGGTACCGGCGTTCTACAATCATCCGGCCTCACTCGATGATGTGGTCTCTCACTCGGTCGGCCGGGCGCTCGAACATCTGGGACTGGACGTTGGTGATCTCGATCGATGGCACGGGGGCTGACCGGCTCAGCGACGAAACATCTCCGCGGTGCGTTCGATGAATTGGGCCGCTCCGTCGAGGTCGAGAACCGGCAACTGGAACTCGTCGATGTCGTTGGCGGCCATCAGGGCACGCACCTCTTCCGCGCATTCGGAGGCGGTGCCCGAGATAACGAACGAAGACACCCATTCGGGATCGACGTGGCGGGCCGCGTAGCGAGGGCCACCCTCGGCCAACGCTGATCGCAGGTTGGCCTCATCCGCGCTGGTCATACCGATGAGCTCCTTCACTGCAGATGGCGAGTCGACGAGGCGGAAGGTGAGCTGGGCGCGAGCGTCGTCGAACTCCTGGTCGGTGAGCGCGATCATCGTGGAGTAGGTGATGAGGAAGGGCCGATCGCCGGCCGCCAGCCTCAAGGCTCTGGCATGCGAACCGAGCAGATCCTTGTGGATGTAGCTGAGGTTGAAGCCGTCGGCCACTTCACCACCAAGGGCCGTCATCTTCGGACCCCGTCCCGCCACGAAGACCGCGATGTCGGGCCGGGCGTAGTCGAGTTTGGCGTTACGGAAAGAGAAGGCGTGGCCCTCGTGATCGAGACGATCACCGGCGAATAGGCGACGGAGCACATGCACCATCTCGGCCACCGCGGTGAGAGGCCGGCTCCGCTCGATCGCCAGGGGGTCGAGGGTGATGCCACCGCCGGCCCCGATGCCGACGAAGGCGCGACCGCCGCTGAACTCGTCGAGTGATGCGATCGCGGCAGCTGTCGCTCCGGGATGACGAACGAACGGGTTGGTTATGCCGGGCCCAAGGGGAATCGACGCCGTGCGGGTGGCGATCGCAGTGAGAGTGACGTAGACATCGCGGGTAACAAGGCCCTCGTCGTAGACCCAGCAACGGGCAAGGCCGAGGTTCTCGGCGAGCACCGCCAGGTCGACGATGTCGGCCACCGGGCCGTTCGGCATGAGATTGACCGAAATCGGGATCGGGTTAGGGTGGCCCTCGTCTTTCACGTTGCGGAGCGTAGCCACATACGGCGACGGAGTCCCGATGCTCAGCCACTCATGGTGGCCTAGGGTGTCGATGCTCGGGGCGCAATCGTGTGGCTCCGATCAATAGGGGGGAAAATGACGCAATGGGATCCACCGGCCCCTGGGCCGTGGCAACAGGACTCTGCTCACATGCCGGTGTCGCAATCAGCGAGCATGTCCGAGCTGTATCCCGAGGGATTCAATCGTGGCTTTACCGAGACGTTCGGTCGATATGGCGTGCTGCTCGACCGGTTGGCGATGGCCCAGGTGAACGGATTCGTATATCACCAGCCGCAGCCGTTCGACATGCCCGGGCCCGACGGCCCCATGTCGGAAGAGGAGATAGGTGCCGAGTTCGGCCGGCGCCTCGGACTAGCGGCGGCGGCGTTCGAAACGAAGTTGTGGCGGCAGGATCTCGAACTCTGGGACACCGACCGCAAGCCGTACTCGATCCAGCGACATCGCGAGCTCGGCGATGTCGACCTGGGTCGACTCGACAATGAGCAGATGGCCGAACATCTCGCCCAGGTCGCGAAACATGTCTCGGAGATGGTGTATCAGCACCACCGATTCAACGTCGCTGCACTCCTGCCGGTGGGAGACTTCCTACTGCAGGCAGCCGCGCTCACCGGTCGGCCACCGGTCAGTCTTCTCGGTGTGCTCGATGGGTACTCGCCGGTATCGGGAATCATCCCCGACGACATGGAGGCGGCACTCGACGCGATCAGAGGGAGTGAATCCGCGGTGTCGCTATGCCGCGACGACGGCGACCCTGCGACACGGCTGGCGGATCTCCGGAGCCTGTTGCCTGAGGTCGACTCCTACATCCGGTCCACCGGGTTTCGCCTCATGGACGGCTTCGATGTAACCAACCACACCGTCGGTGAGCACCCGGAACTGATTCTGGGCAAGTTCGCGGCGGCGCTGGATGCCGACCCGAATGCGGCGAGATCTCGCGCCGACGCGTTCGCGGCCGACTTGAGGTCGGAAGTTCCTGAGGATCAAGGCCAGCACTTCGACGACTTGCTCGGCGAAGCGCGGGCTGTTTACCGCCTTCGAGACGAACGCGGTATCTACTCAGACATGTCGGCCATCGGCCTGCTCCGGTTGGCCTTGCTCGAGATTGGGCGGCGGTCGAAGGCCGATGGAGGGGTCGAGGATGCGGACGACGTGCTCGATGCCACGGTTGAGGAGGCACTGGCCCTGCTCTCCGGTACTGGACCCGACGTCGGTGAGCTGTCCCAACGACGAGCGCGAAGATTGCAGCTCACCGTGGATGGGGCGCCGCGGCACCTCGGCCCACCGCCGCCTGCTCCGCCATCACCAGATCAGCTGCCCCCGCCGCTCGCGAGGCTCATGTCGGCGGTCGGCTTTCTGGTCGAAGGTGTGCTCGGCCAACTCGACGAGCCCGCCGGCGACGAGGGTGTGGTGATCGGCATTCCGGCGAGTACGGGCGTGTGTGAAGGGTCTGCAAGGCTGATCATGACCACCGACGACCTGATGATGTTGCAACCTGGGGAGATAGTGGTTGCCCCATCAACCGGCGAAGCGTTCAACTCGATGTTGCATCTGATGACCGGCATCGTCACCGATCACGGCAGCTTTGCCTGTCACGCCGGAATCGTCGCTCGCGAGATGGGCTTCCCCGCGGTGGTCGGAACGGTCAACGCCACATCGCGGATCAAGACCGGCGACACAATTCGGCTCGATGGTGCCGCCGGTGAGGTGTCGATCATCGGATGACAGCCCCAGAGTCGGCTGCCACCGCGGCTCCCTTGTCGAGATGGGGGGTGATCGGGGTTGCCGCCGCAGTCGGCCTGGTCCCACTCAACTCCACCATGATCGCGGTTGCTCTACCCACGATCGCCGACGACTTCGAGATATCGGTGGGCCAGGCCAGCATCCTCATCACCGTCTACCTCGTGGCGATGCTGCTTGGTCAGCCCCTGTCGGGTCGGCTCAGCGACCGGATAGGAGATCGCCGGGCGGTCAACATGGCTCTGGTCGGGTTCGGGGTCTTCTCGGTGGCCTGTGCCGCAGCCGGTAGCTTCGGGATTCTCGTCGCGGCCCGGGGCGGCCAGGCGGCGTTCGCGTCGGCCTTGTCGCCGAGTGTCCAGTCGCTGCTTCGGTCGGGCACGGCGCTGGAGCAGCGGGGCCGGACATTCGGGATCCTCGGATCCGTGCTCGGCGTCGGCGCGGCCAGTGGTCCGGTGGTCGGAGGTGTCCTGACGGAGATCTTCGGTTGGCAGGCGATATTCCTGGTGAACCTGCCCGTGGTCGTGGTTGCCTTGGTGGTGTCGATACGGCTCGGAGCAGTGGGTGGCGACACAAGTGTTGCCTCCGTGGAGGTTGTCTCTGAGGGCAGGATTCTCAACCGCGTGTTCAATGCCTCGTTCTCGGCTCAGGCCCTGTCGACGATGGCCCAGTACACCCTGCTCCTGCTCACACCGATCATTCTCACGGCCCGCGGCTGGGAATCCGGATCGATCGGTCTGGTGTTGTCCGCGTTGACGGTCGGGATGATCGTGTTCGGCCCGATAGGGGGTCGGGCCGGAGATCGGTCGGGTCGACGTCGACCCACTCTGGCTGGTCTCGTCGTGGCGATGGTGGCGATGGCGGTCCTGCTCTTGGCCGGAGCCGAAGTCGGCGCGGGCCTCCTCGTGGCCGTGCTCACCCTCTTCGGCATCGGACTCGGAGTTGCGGTTCCCAACTTCATGACTGCGGCGCTCGAATCGGTGCCCCATTCTCGCACCGGTTCAGCGGCCGGGGTGCTCTCGATGAGCCGGTACGTGGGCAGCATCACCACGAGCCTCGCGGTCGCCGCGTTCGTGGCGACCGATGGGGGTGGTTCCCGGATCCTTTTTGCCATGGCCACCGCGAGTATGGCGCTGGCCATGGTGGTCGTGGTCTGGCTGCCGGGCCGGTCGGCGGAGTCGCCCTAGGCCCGACCCGCGGCGGTCTCTTCGGCACGGGTTGTGCCGGCAAGACGTATGAGATCCTCATGCACCTCGAACCACACACTGTGCAGGCTGTCGACCACGGGCGACGCGATGAACCGATGATCGCCGGCCCGCACCTGCTGCATCGCCAGCTCGATCCGGGCGTGATACTTGTCGAGCCGGGGAAGAGCCTGGGCCAGAGGGGTGATCCATGTGGCAACGTCGTCGCCGAGCCCCGACAGGTCGGCGATCACTGCCTTGTCGTAGGCGTCGTCGTCGTGATCATTCGGGGTCATGGCCCCATCAGGGGATTCCTTGAGCTGCCATCGGGTGACGATCGATTTCAAGCGGTGATCGAGAGGGAGAAACTCGTCGAGTGCCGAGTGGGCGATGTCGTGGCCCAGCAGGTCGCGGTCGTCGGCGAGTAGCTCGTCGGCGCGCGCCTTTCCGGTTTCGCTGAGGCGGAGCATGGGTCCCGATCCCTCCACCAAGCCGTCAGTGGTGAGCCAGTCGAGCAGCTCACTCGCGCTTTCAGGATCGGTAATCGCCGCCTTTGCCACCGAGTCAGCGGAGACGAAGCCCTTGATGGCCATTACGCCGATCACGTCTTCGCTGGTGACGACCGAGACCGCCGTCGCTCGATCGGAGAGAGATGTATCGATGTGCTCATGGATCTCGATTCCCAGTTCCGATGCCCATCTCAGCAAGGTGAGTGCCTCGGGAACGGTCTCGGTATGACCCGAGACATTGCCGACGAACACCTCGCCCGTGGAACCATCGATGGTGATTGTGTCGCCCACGGCGAGGGCGGTGTCGCCAACCCGGATGCCCACGTCGTCCACACTCACCTCGGTGGCTCCGACCACAGCGGGTATGCCCCATCCGCGGGCGACGACGGCCGCGTGGCTGGCCACGCCGCCGGTGGCGGTGAGCACACCCTCGGCGTGGGTCATGCCGTGAACATCGGAGGGTGATGTCTGCGGCCTCACCAGGATCACGGGCCTGCCCGCGGAGGCGACCTGTTCGGCGAGATCGGGGAGGGTGGCGATCTCTCCACTGGCCACCCCGGGTGAAGCGCCGAGCCCCGTGGTGAGCGCGACAGTGCCGGGTGCTCGCTCCACCGCCTTGGCCGGCGGGTCGTGGAGGTGGGAGCCCACCCGGCGGATGGCCTCTTCCATCGTGAGGGGAAACTTCTCGTCCTCGGCCATCTCCAGAGCGATCCGTACTGCTGCTTGGGGGCTGCGTTTTCCCACCCGCACCTGCAACATCCAGAGTTCCCCATCCTCGATCGTGAACTCGATATCGCAAAGATCACGGTGGTGGTGTTCGAGGATCTCGGCGTAGGAGCGGAGCTGTTCTCCTATGACCGGCAGGTGGTGGTCGAGGGCATCGAGTGAGAGGGTCTGATGGGTGCCCGCCACGACGTCTTCACCTTGGGCGCCGAACAGTACGTCGCCGTACGCCGACCTTGAACCGGTGGCCGGATCGCGAGTGAACATGACCCCGCTGGCCGAGGTGGGCCCACGATTTCCGAACACCATGGCCTGCACTGTCACCGCAGTGCCGAGCTGATCCCCGATCCCCTCGTGCTCGCGGTAGGTGACCGCCCGCTCGCTGTTCCAGGAGTTGAATACCGCCCCGATGGCGAGCCGCAACTGTTCCCGCGGATCTTCAGGGACGGTGTCGACTCCGACTGTGGAGCGAAACATCTCCAGAAAGCGATCGTGGCAGTCGCGGGCGAAGTCGATATCGCCGGTGACGTTCGCCAGACCGGCCACCGAACTCGACGTGAGTCCCAGGTTGAGAATCGTGTCCATCATCCCAGGCATCGAGACGGGTGCACCAGACCGGACACTCACCAGCAGGGGATCGTGGGCATCGCCGAGGCGGCGTCCGAGGTCGTCTTCCAGCGTCTCCAGGTGGCGGCTGAGTTCTTCGTCGAGACCATCGGGCCAGCCGTTGGCCAGGTACTCGTTGCACGCATCGGTGGTGATGGTGAAGCCGGGCGGAACGGGGAGGTCGAGTTCGGAGGCCATGAGGGACAGGCCGAAGCCCTTCCCACCGAGTAGGCGCTGCATGTCTGCGGGCGTGAGCTTGTGGCGGTGGCCGAGCGAGTAGATGAAGCTCACGTGCCGGTCGTCTCCCCTCATGTGAATCGACCGCGATCAGGGACCGAAGCCAGACCCCGACAGTGTGGCACGCTCGACGAGTTTGGGCTCAGGACTTCGGTACGGGGACGATCACGATCGTGTTGGTGGCGATATCGATCGAGATGGAGGCACAGGGTCGGTCGGGCCGCTCCCTCTGTGGCTCAACGGCCCAGTCCTCGAGATCGAGTTCGCCCAGCTCATCCTGCGCGATCTGCACGGCCTGCTCGATGGTGACACAGGATTCGGGGTTGATCGACAAAGCGAGTCGCTGCCTGAGCTCCACCAGAGGATCGGGGCCTCGGGCATCGGTGGGTTCGGCAAGTCCGAGTTCGGCGCACAATGAGTTGTCGGTACTCGGAAACACAGCGAAGGCCCCGGCATCGGTGACGCATCCGACGAGGGACGGGTTCTTGTTCTTCGGGAGTTGGTCGTTGATGGGCAGGGTTTGATCGAGCCACAGCGAGGCGCAGACATCGGTGGTGGCATCGCCGTCGCGGAAGGCGACGATGGCGCTGGCGTCGAGGGTTGGTGCGTCGTAGCAGAGGATTCCTTCCGGATCGGCGACGTCGCGGTTGCTCAACACCCATGCGGCGGCGGTGGCGAGCACGACGATGAGGATCACGATGGCGATAACCCGGCGACGGGTGCCGCTTGACGGAGCCGGGGCGACGTTGGCCATGACCGTCGCCCGAATGGATCGTGCCAGCGGAGATTCGGAGTCGGGGAGAGTGGCGAGAGCGGCGGGGTCACCGGCTCGAAGGAGGTCGAATACGTCGCGGTTGGTCATCGCATGTCACCTCCCTCTGAGCGTTCATCGGGGTTGGATTTCTCGCCGCTTCCCTTGTCTGTGTCCGGTGGGGGCGACTCGTCGCGGCTGGTTCCGAGATTCGTGGAACGTTCGAGCCGCTTGCGAGCGCGATAGAGCCCGGATCGCACTGCGCCCACCCTCATTCCGGTGACGCTGGCGATCTCGTCGTAGCTGAGCTCTTCGAAGGCGACGAGTCTGATCAGCTCCTGTTCTCGATTGGAGAGCTGGTTCAAAGCCTCGAAGGCCGATGCGACCTCGGAGTCGAGTGCGACCACATCGGCAGGATCGGTGCGGAGATCCGGGCTCGGCTGATCGAGCAAACGCGCTCGCAGCCGCTGGCCGCTTCCGGAGCTGCGCCGCTGGTTGGACAGCACTCGATAGGCCACCCCGTATAGCCATGCGATGGTGGAATCGGCAGCCCGAACCTGATCGAGCTTCTGCCAGGCCACGAGATAGGTCTCGGCGACAGCCTCGTCGGCATCGGGGCTATTGGTGCAGCGACGTCGGCAGTAGGCCAGAACCCGCGTGAAGGTCGCTTCGTACAGCTGGTTGAACGCGTCGACCTGATCCGGGCCGGTCGGACCGCGGTGATGCTCCTGATCAGTCAGAGTCTTCGACCCGCCCGCGGCTCATGTGATGTAAATCGAAGAGACATCGTTGTTCCAACCCGACGTCATGCTAGAGCCCACGTCGTAGGCCTGGGTGCGCCACGTTGGATACCAGGCCCCACCCCCGTTGGAGTAGTCGGCGAAGTAGGCCGAACACGCCCCGATCTTGAACGACGAGGTGCGCTGATTGAAGCCATAGGTGGAGAGGTTTATCCAGCTCCATCGGGTGCTCAACCAAAGCGAGGAGCCGGTATAGGACATCCCGTCGTACAGCCTGACGTACGACGAACACGAGGAGCTCGCCGCCTCGGCTCTAGACCCTCCGGCCTTTGCGACGAAGGCCTCGAGTTCTGCCTCAGAGGCGAAACACTCGGTGGTGGTGGAGATTCCGGGGTCTACGAGGCAGGCCCTCGCGTCCTCCCAACCCTTTGCGAGGTTGATCTCGCGACCGTCGAAGGACGCTGTGCTGTCATCGCCGGCTTCGCCCTTGACGACCCGTTCTTCGGGTGCGCTTGCCGATGCTCCCGATACCGACAACGCCATCAAGGCCCCGACCAACAGAACAACCAGATAAGCCCGTCGTCTCCCCCCAGACACTTCTTTCATCACCACTCCTCAGGTTGGGTACTGCCCGGTGACAGCACCGTTCGCTCCTATGTGTCCGGAATCGGACCTGAGTCGCGGCACCCAAGAAGAAAGATTCGACGAAGTGTCGGATCCTGATGCGCGTCCCGAATCCGCGACGACACCGTGATTGGCGACACATAGGGAGTGCCGGCCCGCGCCAAGCGCCGCCGCCGCCTCAACACCGAGCCACTGAGGAGCTGCCATCGAATCCCCCAGAGCACTCGAATCCCTACCGATACCGGTGACACTGTCGGTGGGAGCAGGCCGCGACAGCCAACTCCGTTCCCGGCTCGATGAAATCCGTGACGCGTTGGAAATCAAGGTTTCCGCGGTCCCTTGCCAAGCCGGCGGCGTCAATATCGCCCTCGTCGGTGAATGCGTGCAGGGTGTACCCCGTTGCGTGGTCGTCAGCGACGACGCCGTGGAGGACGCTCAGAGGGGCGCGCTGGAATCGGGTGCCTCGGCGTTGACAACGCCGAGTACCACGGGTACGGAACTGCGAGCCATTATCGCCGCGGTTCATCACGGCTTTGCCGTGATCCCCTCACAACTTGCCCCTCGAATCGCCGAACGGCTCCAGAATCCGCCCGATATGGCGCCGATCACCAACACCCAACGCCAGCTACTGCAGCTCCTGGCAACCGGCCACACCCTGAAAGAGGCCTCGGTCAGCGCCGGCTGTTCAGAACGACACGCCCGTCGTCACCTGCGTCGCCTCTGGGACACCCTCAAGACGCCCAATCAGACCTCGGGCATGGTTCAGGCTGCCCGCTACGGCCTGATCAGGCCTGTTGGCCAGGATCTAAAAGAATTTCGCGACTAGCCAGCTGTAGCGGACACATACAGGTCAACAACACAGGGCGGCGGCCCAAACCGGGACCCCAGTGCTCGGCGCCAACGCTTCGGCGTTGGGCCGGCGCTGGCCCGGCCACCCACCGGAGTGGCTTCGATAAGGATCTGAGGATCAGGTCTCCAGGGTCTCCACGAACCGTGCCAACTCGACTGGATCGGCCTGAACCATCTCGGACGCATCGGGGAAGCGCTTCGCCGCGACGTCGGCCCGGAAGGCGGACAGGGCCTTCACCCTTGCCTCTCCCAACTGCTTGTGCAGAGCAGCGAGGTCGCCGTAGGTCCGAGCATGACGAGGAGTTCGTGACCCCTCGCCGCAGATGTCGGAGCCGAAGAGGAACATGACATCGGCATCAGGACCCGAACCGAGCGAGATCGTGGTGAGCCCGGTGCGCTGGTTGATCTCCGCCATCACGTTGGCCGGTATCAGCTCGCACTCCACCGCGAACGCTCCGGCTTCCTCAAGTTGTTGGAACTGCTCCCAGAGCGTCCGTGCCTCCTCCGCGGTCTTGCCGACGGCGCGAACACCGCCGTAGAGGGTCGACTTCTTCGGCACGAAACCGAGATGGCCCATCACGGGGATGTCTTCCTCGGCCAGGCGGCGCACACAGTCGAGTCGCCTCGCGGTGATTACTGCATCGGCGCCGTCGGTCAGGGCGGAGAATGCTGCGCCGAGCAATTCGTCGACGGTTACCGCGCCGTCGAAGTCGATCGCGGCGGTGACGAACAGGCGAGAGGAGCCCCGGCGAACCGAAGGCACCGATCCGGCCATGCAGACGACCATCTCGATCCCCGCGGCTTCCGCCGCGGCTGCCTCCTGCTCGCTCGACGCCGTGACCTGGGCGAACTGGGCCTGCTGATCCTTGAGTCCGACGATCGAAGCGACAGTGGTCGTGCGGTCGGCGTCGTTTCCGTTGTAGTCGAGTATCCGTGACATCAAGTCCCCCCGAAGCTGTCGGCCCACCCTGGACTCTGCCAGTCAATTCCTCGACGGTGCCATTCGGCCGCGCCTCGGGCCGCGGCCACCGCAGTGCTGAAACACCCTTGGAGGAGGTAGCCGCCGGTCGGGGCCTCCCAGTCGAGCATCTCGCCGGCCACGAATACTCCGGGGAGCTTGTGGAGCATGAAATTTTGGTCGAGTTCGTCGAACGACACCCCACCGGCGGAAGAGATGGCACGCTCGATCGGCATCATCGCCTCGACCTTCAGCGGGAGGGTTTTGATGAGTTCGGCTGCCTGGGCGGGTTCGGTGGGGATCGCGTTGGCTGTGACTTCGCGTAGCAGGCTCACCTGGATCGGTCCGAAGCCGGCCTTCCGTAGCCAGGTGGAAGTCGACTCCTTCGATCGACGTCGGGCCAGGCGCTCGATCAACTGATCGATACTCAGGTCGGGCTGCATGTCGATCGACAGAGTCACCGTTCGGTGCTCGGCGATCCCGGCTCGCAACTCCGCCGAATGTGCGTAGACCGGTCCGCCCTCGAGTCCCTTGGCGGTGACCACACAGTCTCCGCGCACCGATGTATCGGTGACAGAGAGGGCAACGTTCTTCAGGGGTCGGCCCTCGAACCGGTCGAGGAACTCGGATGTCCACGCGACCTGCACGCCGCAGTTGGCTGCCTCGAGGGGCACCACGTCGATCCCCGCCGCGGTGAACGGATCCACCCACGCGGCGTCCGAACCGGTTCTCGGCCAGCTAGCCCCTCCGAGAGCCATGATGGTGACATCGGAGTGGACGATGATGTTCTCGCCTCCGGAATCGGTGAACCGAGACGCACCTGGATCGGACTCCGCGCCGAACCCGAGCCATCGATGGCGGGTTTCAAGCTCCACTCCCGATCGGGCCAACCGCTTGAGCCAGGCGCGAAGGAGTGGTGTCGCCCGAAACGACTCCGGAAACACCCGTCCACTCGAACCGGCGAACGTGGGCTCATCGAGATCGGCACACCAGGCTCTGAGCTCCGCCGGACCGAACTCCGAAAGTACCGCCTCGAGTCGGGCCTGCGATTTCCCGTAGCGCTGCACGAATTGCTCGAAAGGTTCGCTGTGGGTGATGTTGAGGCCGCCCCGACCTGCGAGCAGGAATTTCCTGCCCGCCGATGGCTTGTGCTCGTACACCGTCACCGCGAAGCCTGCCTCGGCCAAAACTTCTGCGACTATCAGGCCGGCCGGTCCGGCCCCCACCACCGTGGCCGTGGGGAGAGAGTCATCGGACGCGATCATCAGCCCAGCGTAGGTGTCGACAGACCCTGCCCTGAACGCGGAACGGGGCCCGACCTCGCGGCCGGGCCCCGTTCCCGAGATAGCTACGGCAATTCGTTGACGCGATCGGTGCTCGGTGGCGCCACCGGGCCGAAGGTGCCCAAGTAATTGACCAGAGCCTCGAGGTCGTTGCCGCCATCGGCCCGCAGTGACGGGTCGATCGCTGCGAACGTGGTGAAATTGTCGCCACCATCGGCCAGGAAGCTGTTGACCGTCACCTTGTAGGTGGCTCCAGTATCGAGTGCGACCCCGTTGAGTTGCACGTTGGTGATCGAGATGCCGGTGCAGTCGCCGGCCACCACCGTGGTTGCCAGATCGTAGGTGAAGCCGTCCGACACTCCGAGATGCAGTATCGGGCGGCTGGACCCCGCAGGCTGGCATTGCTCACCAAGCACCGAGAGGATCTGGGCTCCGGTCATCGGCACCGTCTGCAGGGTGTTTCCGAACGGCTGGAAGGTGAATGCCTCTCCGAAGGTCACCACGCCGTCGCCCTCGGTGCCCGACGCTGCGAACGTAAGGTCGGAGCGCACGCCGCCCGGGTTCATGAACGCCACCTGAGCACCCGCTGCGGTGCTCGACCATTGCTGGGCATCGGCGACGAGATTGCTTGCTGCCGACTCGACGCCACGATCTGAACCAGGAGGAGTGCCGCCGCGGGTGATATCGGCGGTGATCGTTCCGATCGGGATGTCGCCGGCCGCTGCTGCGAGCGGAGCCCACTTGTTGATCACGGCGGTGAGAGCCGGGTCGGGGGTCAGGGCAGTTTGGGAGACGACATGGTTGTTGGCCCACGTGAGGTCGCGCCTGACATCCTTGGTTTTCTTGTCGAGAACAAGATTGATCTCCGACACCACCCGGCCGAACGAGAATGCGCTCGTGACCGTGCGCCCCTGGCCGCTGGGGTCATCGAGCACACAGTTGTAGGGCTGATGGGTGTGGCCTGTGATGATTGCGTCGATAGCCGGACTCAGTGCGTCGTTGATGGCAACGATCGGACCCGAGATTCCATTACAGCCGTTGATCTCGATCGGACTGGGCAGCCCACCTTCGTGCAGCAGCACCACGATCGCCTCGACGCCCTGGTCCTGCAGAACGGGAACCAGCGCGTTTGCGGTCTCTGCCTCGTCGAGGAAGGTGTAGCCCTGAATACCCGCGGCGGCTACCAGCACATCGGTGGCCTCGAGGGTCATTCCGATGAAGGCAACCTTCACCCCGTCGACCTTGTCGATCCAGTACGGCGGAAGGGGAGTGGCGCCGGTGTCGTCGACCACATTGGCCGCCAACCACTGGAAGTCGGCCCCTGCATACGGTGCGTCGGCGAAGTAGCAACCGTCGACGGGATGGCAGCCACCGTTCTGCATGCGCAGCAGCTCCGTGACGCCCTCATCGAACTCGTGGTTGCCCACGCCCGACACGTCGAGATGCATGGCGTTGAGTGTCTCCACCGATGGCTCGTCGTGGAACAGGCCCGAGAACGACGGTGTGCCGCCGATCAGGTCGCCCGCGGCGACCGTGAGCGAATGCTTGCTGCCTTCACGGAGCAGGCTGAGCATGCTCGACAGATACTCCGATCCACCGGCCGGCGAACCTTCGATACTGCCGGGCGTACCGGCTTCGACATGGCCGTGGTAGTCGTTGAACGCCAGGAGCTGGAGTTCAACGGTGCGCTTCGGTGCCTTCATCTTGAAGCGGGCCAGCAGGGGCTCGTGATCGCTGGCCGTGTCGTCGTCGAACCGCCTCGGGAAGTCGACATTGAGGTGCACCACGTCGAACTTGGCGTCGTCCTCGAGGTTGTCGGTCACGAAGAACTGATCGAGCATCTGAGAGTTGCCATCGAATATGAAGCTGTACTCAGCGTCTTCAGGCAACTCGTTGTCGTCATCGTCGTCACCGTCGTCGTCGTCATCATCGATGTCGGCGGTGGGCACCAGGTTGGTGAGCACACGGTCGTCGCCGGTTCCGGGCAGGATCTCGGTGAGATCGTTGGTCCACTCGAAGGTGTTGAAGTCGCCCACGACCATGATGCGGCCGTCGTCGTCGCCGGCCAGCTGGTGATCGACATACTCGTTGAGTGCCGCGGTCTGGTCTTCACGACCTGCGCCGCCGTCCTCGCCGGCCTGCACGAACGGCTGGGGCCCTCCGAAGATCGGTGAGGAGCCGAAGCGCGAGGTGAGGTGGTTGTTGACCACGGTGAATTGGTTGGTGTTGAACGCGAACGTCGCGGCCAGCGGGTTGCGGGTGCCGCTGAACGCACCGGTGTTGGTGACGCCGTTGGCGGCCAGCACATCGGGGGTGAGTGACTCGTAATCAACCAAGCCCACCCGAGCCCGATTGTAGAGGAAGGCGTTGCGGATGTTGCCGCCCGGCACGCCTCCACCCGTTCCATCGGCAGGGGCAACATCGAAGAAGCCATAGTTGGGGCCACCGGCGGCCACGATCGCATCGACCAGAGCCTGGAGGGTCTGACTGGCGTCGGTGATTCCGTCGTCGGTGGTGCCGCTGTTGTCCTGGATCTCCTGCACCGCGATTACGTCGGGTGAGTTGAGGTCGTTGACGATCTGGGCGGCGAGCAGGGCCCGTTGGGCGTCGTCGCTACTGCCGGGGCTCAGGTTGAGCACGTTGTAGCTGGCCACGGTGACATGGTTTTTCTTGCCCTCGATCTTGGAGGATTCGGGCTTGAGCTTGCTCTTGGTCACGACGATCTCGCTGATCGCATTGACCTCGTAGTTGCCGAAGCTGTAGCTCATCACGCCGGTGACGTCTTGCAACCGGTCGCCGACCTGCACAGCAGCAGGCGGGAACATGCTTCCCTCATAGAGCGGTGAGCCCAGGAGTTGGATCTGGACACGTTCGGGGTTGAGGTCGCCGGTTCCGTCGGGATGGGGCTGCAGCATGATGCCGCCCCGCTTGTTGATGGCGTCCTCGGGGGAGACGATGTCGTCATCGCCGCGGTTGGGGACGGTGAAGAACTCGGCGCTGAACGTGCTGAACTGGCGGGTGGCCGAAACTGCTTGTGGCTTCTCGACGGTGACCAGCATGTTCTCGAGCGACTCGTAGAAGTCGATGCCGTCTTCGTCGGGATCGAACTCACCAGGTACATCCTGGAGGTTCACCGGCAGTTCGTCCTCGCTGATCACTATCTCATTGGGCGGGATGCGCCCGTCCTCACCGATTACCACCGGCGAAGGGAACGAGTAGCCCGGGAAGGTCGACCCGCAGTCGATCACCGCGATGCGCGGGAACGCCATCTGGGTGAGCGAGAGATTACCGGTGGCGGCACCGCCGGAGATGCGCTCGTCGACATCATCGTCGAGTTCCACACAAGTACCGACCGCAATCGTGTCGAACGTTGATCCGCGCGAGTCGAAGACGAACATGGCGTCGGAGGTGGCATCGTTGCCGTCGCCCAACGGATCCTGGACCCAGAAGCTGTTGAAGCCGATCGCAGTGACCACACCATGGGTGGTCACGTCACCGGTTCCTGTGAACGGCGATAGGTGGCCCTCGCCCTGTATCTCGTAGATCGGTGTGACGTGTGAACTCGCACCTGCGGGTGCTCCGGGCACCGCCGCGAGAACCGCCGCCACCATGGCCATAGCGACCGCCGTCCAGAGTTTCCTGTGCTGCTTCATTGTTCCCCTTATTCGCCGTTGCAGGCGCCAACCTAGATGCAGCGCCGGAGCTATGCCCGGCCCGCCGATTTCGACCACTCAGAGTGGTTGTGTGGGGCCTTGGCTGGTGGTCACCAGGTCATCGATGTAGCGGTCGATGGGGCTGAAGCCGAGCTGCTGGTCGTGTCCGACGATGAAGTTGGAGTAGGGGTTGAAATCGTAGAAGCAAGGTCGGTCGTTGGTGTCGACGAGATACTCGACGCCGCCTACATCGGCCGACGCCGCTCGCAGGATCGCGGCGGCGTGACCCACGAGGTCGTCGGCGGGATCGACGAGCTCGATGGCATCGCCTCCGCCGTCGATCGCACAGCCATCAGCTGCGCAATAGTTGAACGCGCCCTCATGGATCGGCTGGCGGGTTGCGTAGAGCAACTCCCCGCGGAGCATCTCGATCCGGTGCACGAACCCGTCGGCGCTGTTGATGACCCGCTGGGCCACACCGGTGCCATCGATACCGAGATCGACCTGCCCCAACCGAACACCGGCATCGAGTTCGTCGGCCGTGTCGTAGCGGGTGATCCCGCGACCCGAGCCGCCGATATTGGGCTTCGAGAGGATCGGGAAGCCGAGTTCGTCGGCCGCGGCCCGGAGATCGCCGGCGTGCTGGAGGGGGATCGTGGACGGCGTGTGCAGGTCGAGATGTTTGAACAGGTCGGCCTGGGCTGCCTTCGAACATCCCAGTGCGAACGCGAGGGCACCATTGAAGACCCGCTCGCCGCGGGCCTCCAGCGACAACAGGAGATGGGCGGTGGCGGCCACGACAGTTGGCGGCCGACCGGCCGAGGGCATCGTGTTCACTCGGTTGGCCCAGACGTCGAAGTGCTCGCCGATGGCTACTCGAGAGTTGCTCAGCATGCCGACATCGATGGTGGTCACGTCGATCTCTCGCTCCCGCATCCGGGCGACGAGTTCGATCGACCATGTTGGGTGCTCGTAGAGAAGGGCGACTCTCACCGCGTCACCCTATTCCAGGGTCAATCCCCCGGTTCACCGTTCGTAGATGATCGCGGCAGCGGTGAAACCGGCTACGTCGCCCGGGGCGATGCCTGGGAAGTACTCCGCCCTCAGGGTCATCGAGTCGATCAGCTCGAACAGGACCGACCCTTGCGGGTGTTGGGTTTCGCGAGCTTCGATCCCGGTGGCGAGGGTGCCGCGGTCCCATCGCTGATCGCCCACCCAGTAGTCGATCTCGTCGAGCTCGTAGAGCACCGCTCCGGACTCCACGGTCACGTCCGCCGGGTCGGGTGTGTTCCCCACCACTGTGAGCTGCCGAGACCGGCCGCCGAAGTCGCCGATGGAAATGACGATGAGGCTTGGGTCGAGATGGTCGTAGGCCAGGGCGAGATGGGTCGACCAATAGCGCTCCGGGTTGTTGCCCGCGTATCCGTCGGTGTTCTCGACGAACCAGTTGCCGACCAGGCGGCCTTCGATGTCGTAGGCGAACACGCCCCCCTTCGGCTCGGTGCTACGCAGGCTCAGCTGCTCCATCTGGGAGCGGATCTCGTCGTTGAAGTAGGCGAACGGATCCGGGGTGTGGATCTTCCACGGCTCGACCCAGTAGTGGTCGGGCACCAGTAGTCGGTCGGTGGTGAAGTCGAGGTCGACGACGTTGTAATCGACGTTCATCTGGTAGGTGCCGATCAACTCGCCGGCTGCGACCCGCACGTCGACAGGGCCCTGTTCTCCGGGCCCAGGTGCGACCGCGGCCAGTGCCGGTTCCAGTTCTCCGACATGGATGAAGATGGAGGAGATGGTGCAGGAATGCTCGATCACCAGTCGGTAGTCGTCGACGAATGCGGACGGGTCTTCCGATATCGCGTTGGCCATGTGTTGGATGTGGGTGACTCGGCCCGCGGCGGGACTGTAGACGTCGATCCACCGGTCTTGTTCGAGGAAGTTCTGGTAGTACTGGTGATCCACCGGAGTGACATGTGAATCGATCATCAAGCCCAGCGGAGTGATGTATTCGATGGCATCGAGATCGACCGGTGGATGCTCGAACGTCATCGCGCCGTCACACGCCTCATCCGGTGCTGGCGCGATCACTTCGGACCCGGTCTCGGACCTGGATGGGGAACCAGCAGCAGGAGCGGTGGTCTCAGCCTGGGATGTTCCCGGATCCTCTGGGGACGCCGAGTAAGGGGCGTTTGCTCCCGCACAGCCAGCCAGAAGAACAAATGACAACGTGAGCCGCCACATGATCTGACCGTCGGCATCTTCGAGCCGCTTGTTACGACTTTCGATCCGGACCGGTTCTCCGGATCATCAGCCATTCGTACAGACGGGGGCTGATTCGGCTGATCAGATACGAAAGCCTGGCATCACGCCCCACCAGTAGGAGGCGTCGACGGCGGGCCGCGGCGCGGAGAATTGCCATAGCAACGTCGTCGGGTGCCATCGGTGCCTTGACCCCGGTTCGGGCCTCGGGCCGAGCGGGTCTGCCATCGGGTCCGATGGCATTGTCGCCGATGGCGGTGTCGACGAATGAGGGACAGACGATCAGCACATCGAGTCCGTCTTGGCGATGCTCTGCCCTCAAGGAATCGAAGAACCCGTGGAGAGCGTGCTTGGCGGCTGCATAGCCGGTGCGGCCCAGAAGCGGAGCAAAGCCGGCGACGCTGGATGTCACGACTATGCGCCCCCGCCGCTCGAGCAGGGAAGGGAGTGCCGCCTTGGTGCAGTTGACCGAACCCAACAGGTTGACGTCGACGACGCGGCGAATCACGTCGACGTCGGTATCGACGAAGCGGCCCAGATGGGTGACGCCGGCGTTGTTGACGAGGACGTCGACCCCTCCCCAGGCTTCGACGACGGCGTCGATGGCCGCTTCACACTCGGCGAGCGAGGTGACGTCACAGGGTTGGACCATCACCGATGAGTCGCCGAGGGTGGCGGCCACCACCGCCGCACCGTCGCCGTCACGGTCGATTAACGCCACTCGCGCCCCTGCCCGAGCGAACCGCCGGGCGAGAGCAGCCCCGATCCCGCCCGCGGCACCCGTGACCACCACGGTCTGGCCGGCGAACGAATCGCCGGTCACGAGCTCGGGTTCCGGTCGGGCTCAGGGAAGTGGGCTTGTCGGTAGCGTTCGAAGCACTCCGCGCTGGTCATCGATGGGGTGAAGCCGAAGTCCTCCTTCAAGCGGTCGTTGGCGAGCACCGGCCGGTAGCGCAGGAAGCGCACCTGCTCTGGACCGAGCTTTGTCAGGCGAAGGGTCTTGAGAACCCGAAGCGCGCCTGCGAGCACCCAGGCGGGGAGCGCCACATATCGCTTGCCGAGGCTGCGGGCCATCTCGGGAAGTGTGATGGCCCCATCACCGGAGAGGTTGAACGTACCGCTGAGGCGCTCCCTGATCCCCTTCACCACGCACTCGGCGACGTCGGTGTCCCAGATGATGACAAATGGCGCTGCGCTACCGCGCACTCCGATCAGGGCGGGGCGATCGAACATGTCGGTGATCGGGTTGGCGATGTGTTCGCCGAGGATGGTGCCGGGCCGGAAGATGAGTTGGGTGAGCTCAGGGTGTTCGTCGCGACACCGCTTCAGCATCTCCTCCACCAGTCGCTTGTGATCGGCGTAGGCGAACTCTGGATTGCCTCTCAGCGCGTCGTCCTCGCGCAGGGGCACCGGGTTGTCGGGGTGATAGCCGTAGGCAGCCCCACTGCTGGTGTAGGTGAATTGCTCGACCCCCGCCGCGAGCGCACACTCGAGAACGTTTTCGGTGCCGAGCACATCGACGGAGTGTTCGAATTCCCTGGTGCTTTCGGGCCCGGGAGTGACGATTGCCGCAAGGTGCACGATCGTGTCGACGGCGTTGTCCCGCAGCACCGACTCGAGCTCGGGGTCTCTCACGTCGCCGGTGTGGTACTCGACTCCGGACACGCGATCCTCGACCGGGGTCTCTCTCAGGTCGAGGGCCAGCAGCGTCTCGAACTCGCCGGCGTGCTCGGCGAGCAGGGCGACAACCTTGCTGCCGATCAGACCCGAGGCGCCGGTGACCAGCACCGAGCGCGCTGGATGCGGGCGATTGGTGTTCACTCCCCGGGTTCCAGGTGCATTGCTTTGAAGACATCGAGACCCGGCGCCCACATGTGATCGACCGGGTCGACGTCTACGTGGATCACCGCACAACGGCCGCTGGCCAAGGCTCGCTCGATTGCGGGACCAAGGTGGGAGGCCTGCGAGACCCTTTCACCGTGGGCGCCCATGCTTTCGGCGAGGAGGTCGAAGCGGATCTCACTGAAGTCGGTGTTGATCGTCTGTTCTGGCGGCAGGGATCGCTGCTCCGTCATGGTGTCGGGATCGAGGGCCATGCCCTGGCCGAACTTCACCATTCCCCACTGGCGATCACACAGCACCAGGAACACGACCGCTAGCTCGTTGCGCACCGCGGTCTCGAGCTCTTGGGGGTGGTAGCCCATCGCTCCGTCACCGAGAACGCAATACACCTGCCGTTCGGGATAGGCGACCTTGGCTCCGAGGGCTTGGCCGATTCCGGCACCGAGCATTCCGAACTTGAAGGTGCTCAGCAGGGAGCCGGGAACCCGGTTCTCATGGTAGAGGTTGGTCCACACAGCGGTGTTGCCGCCGTCGATCACGAGCACCGCGTCGTCTTCGAATATCTCGCGGCAGACGAGAGGCACGTGAGCGGAGTGAACGGGCCTGTCGTCGACCTCGCCGGGCACCGCGATAAGGAAATCTCGGATGGCATCCCGCTCGGTTGCGAACGCGCTCAGCCGCTCGTCTCGCGCTGCGAGCAGGACCTCGTCTTCGTGGGCGGCAAGTTCTTCGAGGAGGGCATCGAGGAACAACCCGACATCGCCGAGCACGGCGACGTCGACAGGCTTGTTGACCCCGAGGATCTCTTCGTCGATATCGACCTGGATGAGCTGCTGCTCGGCCGCGTTACGCCAGTAGGGGGGCTTACCCCACCAGTCGGTCTCACCGAAACGAGTGCCGAGGGCGAGCACCACATCGGCTTCGGTTCGGACCTCGTCGATGAGCGGCGGGAGCATGGGGATGAGGTTGGGGAGCCGACTGTCGACGGCGCTTCTTCCCGCGAAGCTCGTCGTCACCGGTGCCCGCAAAACCGTCGCCAACTCCGCGACACGGTCCGCGGCATCGCCATGAACAACCCCTCCGCCCACCTGGATCAGGGGAAGTGTGGCCCGCCCCAGCAATTCAGCGGCTCGGCTCACCAGCTCCGGTGAAGGAATCATCGGCTCGCTGCGGCGGTAGCGGGCAGGCTCGACGTCGGGTTCGGTGTCGTCGAAGGTGCCGTTCATCACATCCTCCGGCACCACGACGTGGACCACCCCGGGCCGTCCCTGGAACGACTTGCGGAAGGCCCGACGGAAGGTTTGGGATAAGCGACCGAACGTGATGGCCGCGCCGGTCCACTTTGTCATCGGCCGGCTCACTGCCACCTGGTCGAAGTATTGGTAGGTGCCGCCCCGATCGGGGCCGACGATCGGGCCCCGACGCCAGCTGGTGATCACGAGAACCCGGTTGCCCTCTCCGTTCTCCACCGCGATCCCAGGTAACACGTTGGCCGCGCCTGGCCCGTTGCTGGCGATGCATACGCCGAGCCGGCCGGTGAGGCGGGCGTAGGCCCCGGCCATGTGGGCGGCGGTGGTCTCATGGCGTGGAGAAACCAGCCGGATGCCATGATCGGCGAGGCTGGAGTAGAGGGCCGTATAGGAGCCGTCGATGATGCCGAACACCACCTCCACCCCTTCAGCTTGCAGCATCCGGGCGATCAGTCCGCCACCGCTGACGGTAGAGGATGAGACATCAGGCGGGGTGGGGGTCGACATCGACGAACTCGCTTCCTACGCCCTGCGATCATCCACTTCGCTCGAAGATCACGACAGGGTCGAAAGGCCCGCGGGTGCGGGCGGGGCGACGGCTGCGCAAGCACCGACGCGGCTGTCAGGGGTCGATGAGCACACCAGGGTTGAGGATGCCGCTGGGGTCGAGCGTCTTCTTCACCGCTCGCAGAGAGTCGGCGAACAGGTCGGGCCGTTGCACGTCGTAGGCACCGGGTCGGTGCATGCGGCCCACGGCGTGATGGTGAGTCGATGTCCCGCCGGCAGCCACCACGATCTCGTTGGCCGCATCCTTCACCTCCTGCCACATCGAGATCTCCGAACCCTGCCGGCCCATACCCAGCCATGTGTAATAGGGAGCGGGGCCGTCGGGATACACGTGGGTGAAGCGGCAGCTCAACTCGCCCTGCACACATACCTCTTTCAACACCTCGTTCATGCGGGCGCGCACGGTGGCATCGAACTCGGGCCATCGATCCCAGGTGATGGCGGTCTCGAAGGTGTCGGCCAGCAGGCCGAGACTGGTGTGGGTGCCCGGATCGACGCCCACGAAGCTGTCGCGCCACTTGCCGACCGCCCCGCTGTGCCCGGTGGCCGCTCCGGTGCCATCATCGATTCGTACGTCTTCGTCGGAGATGTGGCCGCCGCACTCCCTGGCGATCTCAACGGCGATGCCGATCGGCCATCTCTGTGACATTTCGGCCGACTCGAAACCGATGATGACGAGAGCCTGCTCACCATCCAAGCCGGCGGCACGGCCTGCTTCGACCGGATCGAGAATTCTGAGGTTGGCGGGCCACAGCTTCGCCTGGACGATCTGACGGATGGCTTCGGTGCCGGCAGCCCAGGAGTCGAACACGACGCCGGCGGTGGCTCGGAAAGTGGGTCGGGCCTGGATGCGCATCCAGGCTTCGGTGATGATTCCGAGAATTCCCTCGCTGCCGATCACCAGGCGGTCCGGGCTCGGTCCTGCTCCACTGCCCGGCAGGCGTCGTGACTCCCACCACCCTTGGGGGGTGAGCATGCGGACCGACTCGACAAAGTCGTCGATGTGGGTGTGGTTGGTGGCGTAGTGCCCTCCCGATCGGGTGGCGATCCAGCCACCCAACGTAGAGAAGCGAAACGACTGTGGGAAGTGGCGCAGGGTATGACCCGACGGTTTGAGTTGGGCTTCGAGGGCGGGTCCGAAAATGCCGGCTTGGATCCGAGCCGCCCGCGAGGTCGTATCTATCTCCATCACCTGATCGAGACGGTCGAGGGCGATGGTCACCGCGGTGTCGGCCTCCGCCGGCGGGTCGACACCCCACACCACCGATGAGCCACCCCCGTAGGGGACCACCGAATGGCCACCGTCGTGGCACCACTCGAGTATCGCCTCGAGTTCGGCTTCGTCGCGTGGGTGAGCGACGAAGTCGGGTGGGTTGGGGAAGTCGAGATTGAACGCTCTGGTGCGGTCGGTGAAGTGGGCGCCGTAGCTGTGCCGGGACCTCTCGTAGGTGTCGGTGAAGCAGAACGCGGCCAGCACGTCGGGTGGTTCTACGCGGGGTGCTCTGAGCGTGGCATCGGCCAAGTCGGGGATTGGTCTCGCGGTGATCGGCGTGCCGTAGCGTTGCGACAGGTGGTCGGCGAGCTTGGCTCGGGCCTGGTTGGTGGGCTCCTCGGACTCCAGACCCCATGCCCAGAAACTCATTCGATCAGCCACAGCATCCTCCTGGCCGGCTTGCCCGCTGTGGTCAGACTGGCACAGCCCGACCAACATCGGCTGCTTGGATCAGGCTCGGATCTGCCTCGGGGGTCGGTGAGAGGCCATGATGAGCTGATGCACGCAGCAGTGGGACTCGATATCGGCACCACCAACGTCAAGGCGGTGCTCGTCGGCGCCGATGGCCGGGCCGTGGCGACGAGTCACCGCACGCTGCAGACCCAACGCCAGGGCACGGTGTCGGAACAAGATGCCGAAGAGCTCTGGGTCCGCACGGTCGATGCGGTAGCGGAGCTGAGCGCCGCTCGGCCCGATGTGGCCGCTCGGGTGGGGGCGATCGGAGTGTGTAGCCAGTACTCCTCGATCGTGCCGGTCGACGCTGCGGCCGAGCCCGTAGGGCCGATGGTGATGTGGAGCGACCACCGGGGCACCGATCACTCGTGGGACATCATGGGCCGCGACGAGGATGCCTTCCTCACCTGGATAGATCGCCACGGCATCCCCACCGTCGGAGGAGGCCTGGCCCTTGCCCACATCCTCCACCTCCAACACGACCGTCCGGAGCTGACAGCGGCCACCACGGCCTGGCTCGAACCGATGGACTTCGTCACCGCCCGACTCACGGGCCGGATCACGGCAACCCAGCATTCAATGTTCATGTCGCAGCTCTGCGACAACCGCACCCTCGGGGTCACCAACTACGACGACGAACTGGTGACGCTCGCAGGTGTGGATCCCGACCGCCTACCGCCCCTGATCGATATTGATGAACCGGTGGGCAACCTCACCTCAGCGATCGCCGACTCCCTCGGGTTGCCCGTCGACGCAGTTGTCTACGCTGGGTCCAACGACACCGCGGCGGGTGGGGTGGCCACCGGAGTGGCCCGACCGGGTCGAGCCGGGCTCGCCATCGGCACCACCAGTGTGCTGATCGACACCGTCGACGAGAAGAACACCGATCTCGACCACGAGGTGCTGTCGATGCCCGCCCTCGATCGCGACAGCTACCTGGTCTTCGCCGAAAACGGTTATGGGGGCAGGGTGGTGGAATACCTGCTGCACGAAATCGTCCATGCCGCGGATGCTCTCGCCGACCACATGATCGATGCCCCCTTCGCCCAGCTCGATGAGGCACTCGCCGTCGGGTCGGCGGGCGCTGGTGGTGCCTTGTTCCTGCCCTGGCTCGGTGGATCTCTAGCACCCAGTGCTGCCCCAGGAATGAGGGGTGGTTTCATCAATGTCTCACTGAGTACCTCTCGCCTCGATCTCATTCGTGCGGTCACCGAAGGGGTGGCCCACAACCTGGGCTGGCTGCTGCCCCATGTCGAGGCTTTCACCGGAGAGACCATCGAGGAGATCGCGTTCGTCGGTGGGGCGGCCCGCTCTCCCCAGTGGACCCAGATCCTCGCCGACGTGCTCGACCGCACCGTTGCTCCTGTCATCGACCCGGATACCGCGGTGGCGCGGTCGGTCGCCCTTCTCGCCCTGGCTCGAAGAGGCGATCTCGAGCGAGCTGAGGTTGTCGCCGGCGCCGAACTCGGCGAGAGGTTCGAGCCAAATCCCGCCAACCGGTCCCTCTACGACCACCACCAGACCCAGTTTGAAGCCGCTTATGTGGCTCTGAGACCGATCAGCGAATCCCTCACCAGCTTCCACGGAGATCCACAGTGAGTAGTACCTACCCGTACGCCGACCGCTTTCCGGTCAACGCCACCATGCCCGTCGAGGGGCGTGATCGCGCCGAGATCATCGCCGAGTTGGGAGACCTCGCTAGAGCGGAGGACGCCACATGGGAGACCGGCCAGTGCTCCGGCACGATGTACTGCGGCGACCACGACCACTACGACTTCCTCGGTGAGGTGTTCGCCCAGTACGCCCACGTCAACGTGCTCCAACGCGACATGTGCCCGAGTGCCACCCGCTTCGAAGGCGAAATCATCGCCATGACCCTCGACATGCTCAATGCCGACGCAGTGGAGGGCGCCAAGCCGGTCGGGATGGTCACCTCCGGCGGAAGCGGGAGCATCCTCCACGCGGTACTCGCCTATCGGGAGCAGGGGCGACAGAACGGGATCGGGCACCCCAACATGGTCAAACCCGAGACCGCCCATCCGGCTTTCGACAAGGCCGGGTTCCTTCTCGGAGTCGAGATCCGAAGTGCCCCGGTCGACCCCCAAACCACCCAGGTCGATCTCGATGCTCTCGCCGGACTCATCGACGACTCCACGGTTGCGATCGTCGGCTCCGCCACCAACTACGGCTATGGCACCATCGATCAGATCGAAGAGCTCGCAGAGCTCGCCACCAGCCGGGGCGTAGGCCTGCACGTCGACGGTTGCCTCGGCGGATTCATCCTTCCGTGGGGTGAGGAGCTCGGCTACGACCTGCCCCTCTGGGACTTCCGTGTTCCCGGAGTCACCTCCATCTCTGCCGACACCCACAAGTACGGCTACGGGTTCAAGGGCACGTCGGTGCTGGCATTCGCCGACCAGGAACTCCGAAATGGCCAGTACTTCTTCGTCACCGACTGGACCGGTGGAAAGTACTGCTCGCCGGGCATCGAGGGCTCACGCTCGGGAGGACTCCTGGCATCCACCTGGGCCGCGATGGTGAGCCTTGGACGCGAGGGGTATATCCACCACGCTCGGGGCATCTTCGAGACGTCGTACGCGATGCAGGACGTGGTGAGAACCCACCCGGAGCTGAGGGTCATCGGGAAGCCGAGCTTCTGTTTCAGCTTCACCAGCGACGAACTCGACATCTACCACATCAACGACTTCCTCCGCACCAGGGGCTGGAGGCTCAACGGCCAGCAGTATCCCGATGCGATCCACATGGCTGTCACCCGTCCCCAGGTGCGAGATGGGCTGGTCGAGCGCTTCACAGCCGACCTCAGCGAAGCGGTGGTATACGCAGCCTCGGGGCTCACCGACCCGCCCTCGACCGGGGCGATCTACGGTGGGGTCGAGGGGGGACCCAGCGACGAGTCAGACGAATTCATCAGGGCAGTGATGGCCGACATGATGGACAGGCACCAGGATGTTCCAGCCCGACCCTGAGATGCCCTGAGGGTCTCAGGGTCGGTTCAGGGGAACCCCCGATCGTGGATAGCGCTGCGGTGGCTCATCATGAAGTCATGGAGACCACCGCAACCATCCAGTCCCTTCTCGAGGCGATATTCAATCCGTTCGTGCTGATCGCCGCGGTGGGCGTCACACTCGCCGTTCTGAGCGGCGGTGCTGCTCGACTGGTCGAGTTCTTCGACCGGGTCTAACGGGTCGCCTGGCCTACGGTACGGTGTAGTCGCCGAGATCACAGCCAGCGTCGCCTTCTCGAGCCTCTTCCTCGAAACTGATCTCCCGGTAGGCCTGATCGCTGTCTCTCAGTTCGGCGAGATTGGAGATGTACTCCGTGGTGTAGTCCCAGAGGAACTCCACCTGGCCCTCCTCCCATTGGCAGACGTGCACGAGTTCATGGGCGAGGAGTTCGGCGTCTTCGGAGCGTCCTTCGTGTACGAAGATCACGCGGCCGGTGGTGATCGCTCCGGATCCACCGAGGTAGGGGACCTCCACGATGTGGACTTCATCGCCTGTTCTGGCCCGCCAGTCGACGACCACGAGAGTCGCAACGCCCGCGACGACAATCACCGCGACGACCAGCGAGAGTCGCAAAATCGCTCGACCTGTCGATCCGAGTACGCCCATGAGGGTGTCCTTTGTTGTCAATTGTCAATATAGGGCGAAAAAACGGCGTGATTTCGCGTCTCGGCCAGCACATGGCCGGGCTTGGGTGAGGGTTACGATCACGACGGCAAGCGTTTCCGCGACAACCATGTCAATCCCCCATGCGACAGGAGGCAGGGACCCATGACGTTCCTCGATTCCGAAGTTGAAGCAACCGAAGCCTGGTTTGCTTCCGACCGTTTCTCCGACACCACGAGGTTGTACACGGCTCGTCAGGTAGTGGAGCAGCGCGGCACCATCGTTCGCGACTACACCGTGGCGCGGCTGGCTGCCGAGGGGTTCTACACCCTCCTGCATGGGCTTCGCGCCCAGGGCAAGAGCATCACCACCTACGGCCCCTACTCGCCGGGCCAGGCCGTGGCGATGAAAAGGTCGGGCATCGAAGGCATCTATCTGGGCGGTTGGGCCACCTCGGCCAAGGGATCCATGTCCGAAGACCCCGGCGCCGACCTCGCCAGTTATCCCCTGAGCGCCGTTCCCGACGAAGCCGCGCCCATTGTTCGTGCCCTCCTGGCCGCCGACAAGAACCAGCGATTCGCTCGCTCCCGCATGACCGACGAGGAGCGCGAGCGCACCCCTGAAGTCAACTTCCTTCCCTACATAATCGCCGACGCAGACACCGGCCACGGTGGCGACGGCCACGTCCGCAACCTGGTGCGTCGCTTCGTGGAAGTTGGGGTGCCCGGCTACCACATCGAGGATCAAAAGCCCGGCGTGAAGAAATGTGGTCATCAGGGCGGCAAGGTGCTCGTGCCGGTCGATGAACAGATCAAGCGCCTCAACGCGGCCCGCTTCCAACTCGACATCATGGGGGTCGGTGGCATCATCGTCGCCCGCACCGATGCCGAAGCAGCCACCCTGCTCGACGGCTCCGGCGACGAGCGCGACCAGGCCTTCATTCTCGGCGCCACCAAGCTCGGTATCCCCAGCTACAAGAACGTCTTCCTGGCCCTCGTCGAGAGTCTCCATACTGCCGGGGTGAGCGATCTCAACGGTCATCTCCTCTACGACATCCCGGGCCCCCAGAAGGCCGAGGCGATTGCCTGGCTCGAAACCAGCGGGCTCAACTCCGACATTGCCGTGGCCGCGGCAGATGCCAAAGCCGGCACGATCAGCGCCGAACAGGCCCTCGACACCGTTGGCAATGCCTTTGTCGATGTCTGGCAGGACGCGGCGGGGCTGATGACCTATCGCGAGGCCGTCGACGAGGCCATGGCGTTCAGGGCCGAAGAGGGCGGCGAGCTCTCCATGACACCCGACGAATGGGATGAGTTTTCGGCCAGCGCGTCGTGGCATGCGGCCGCGGCCAAGGCCGAAGAGATGGGACTCGATGTTCACTGGGATCCCCGCATGGCGAAGACCCCCGAGGGCTACTACCTCATCCAGGGGGGCATCCCCTACGCCATCGCCAAATCGCTGGCCGTGGCTCCTTTCTGCGACATCATCTGGATGGAGACCAAGACCGCTGATCTCGAGGACGCCGCGGTGTTCGCCGACGCGATCAAGGCCCGCTACCCCGACAAGATGATGGCGTACAACCTCTCGCCATCGTTCAACTGGGACACCACCGGGATGACCGACGACGAGATGAGGGCCTTCCCCGAAGAGATCGGAAAGCTCGGCTTCGTCTTCAACTTCATCACCTACGGAGGCCATCAGGTCGACGGCCTCGCCAGCGAGGAGTTCTCGGCGTCGCTGCAGGAGGACGGCATGCTGGCGCTGGCCCGCCTCCAGCGTAAGTTCCGCCTGGTGCAGTCGCCATACTCCACGCCTCAGACACTCGTTGGCGGCCCCCGACTCGATGCCGCACTCATGGGGTCGTCGGGTCGCACCGCCACCACCAAGGCCATGGGCAAGGGATCCACCCAATTCCAGCACCTGGTTCACACCGAGGTGCCTCCGAGCCTGCTCGAGAGCTGGCTCGAGAACTGGACCGGGGTCCACGGCACCGACACCGCGCTCACGGTCAAGCTGAGGCCTCACACACCCGGCTCGGAGATTCTCGAGCTCCAGGTGAACGGCCCCGAGGAGACCTGCGCCAACGTGGTGTTCTCGGTGATCAACGACCGCCGTGGCCGACCGATTCTCATGGTGCGCGACCAAAACAACTATCGGCCCGAGACTCGGCGCAAGCGGCTGATGACGCTGATGCATCTCTTCTTGATCCACCGCTACAAGATCAGCGCCATCCACTTCCTGTCTCCCACCGACGACAACCACAAGCAGGCCGAAGGCATGCGCAACAACGGGGTGTTCGGCAACGTCACCGACGAGGTGGGCGAGATCATCGTCGCCGAGGTGAGCGACGCCGACGTCCGGTCGCTTCTCGGTGACGACGGAGCAGCTCTCTCGAACTTCATCACCGCCTGATTCGGGGCCCTGATCGAGATGCGTATCTCGATGGCCGTGACACTCCTTATGGCGATCGTTGCGAGCGGCTGCGCCAACCGGCGCGCGTCCGCTCCGGGCCCGACCACCCCGCCAGGCCCGGACGTATCCGTTCCGGCAGCTCATGGCGGTCTAGAAGTCGGTGACCACGAGTTCGCGTTGGGCCACGACGGGATCGGTCGTCGCTACTACGTGCACATTCCTCCGCGGCTCACATCGGCCGAAGCGCCGCTCGTGATCGCTTTGCACGGTGGGGGCGGAACTGCAGCCCAGCTGAAGTCCGATATCGGTCTCGATGCCGTTGCCGACCGTGAGGGATTCGTGGCCGTCTATCCCGACGGCACAGGTCTGTTAGCCGACGCCCTTCACACCTGGAACGGTGGATTCAACTGTTGCGGCACGGCCCAGCGCCGAGACGTGGACGACGTCGGGTTCGTGCGAGCCGTCGTAGACGACCTCGGAGCGAAGCTAGCGATCGACGCCGACCGGATAGCTGTCACCGGCCACTCCAACGGAGCGATTCTCGCCTATCGGGTGGCCGCCGAAGCGGCCGATCTGGTGAGCGTTGCGGCACCGGTCGCCGGAGCCATGGCGCTGCACGAGTTCGCTCCGACCGAGCCCGTGGCTGTCCTGCACATCCACAGTGTCGATGACCCTCGGGCTCTGTACGACGGAGGAGAGAGTCCACCATTTCCGGGGACGAACAGCACGGTGCTGCACGAGCCGGTGGCTCCAGCTCTCGCCGCCTGGGCCGATGTCAACGGATGCGATCCGGCACCGGTGGAGATCGATTCTCTCGCCGACGGAGATCAGGCGGCGGTGCGCCTGGAGTACATCGGTTGCCAGAGTGGGGGAGAGATGGTCCATCTGCGCCTCTCCGGAGTGGGCCACGGCTGGCCGGGCGTCGACACGGGTCGCGAGGCTGTCGTGGGACCATCGACGTCCCTCATCGACGCCTCAGAAGAGGTCTGGAGATTCGCTTCCTCGGTGTGGGGAGAGCGCTAGTTTGTGGCCGTCGACGTGGAGGCAGCCAGCCGATGAGTGACTACAGCTACGACATCTTGTTCGAACCGGTCACGATCGGGCCGGTGGTCGCCCGGAACCGGTTCTACCAGGTGCCCCACTGCAATGGGATGGGCTACCGGGCCCCCGAGGCACTGGCCGCGATGCGAGGAGTGAAGGCCGAGGGTGGCTGGGCCGTTGTCTGCACCGAGGAAACCGAGATCCACCCCACCTCCGACCTAACCCCCTACGTCGAGCTTCGCAACTACGACCATCGCGACGTCCCCTCGCTCGCTCTCACTGCCCAGAAGATCCACGACCATGGAGCACTCGCTGGGATCGAGTTGGTCCACAACGGGATCCACGTGTCGAATCGTTCGACCCGTGAAGCGCCGATTGGCCCATCCGCCCAATCGGTGCATTGGGACGACCCGGTGCAGGCCCGCGCCATGAATTCCCAGGACATCGCCGACCTGCGCCGCTGGCATCGAGAGGCGATCGAGCGTTCGATCGAGGCGGGCTACGACATCGTCTATGTGTACGCCGGCCACGGCATGTCGATCATTCAGCAGTTCCTCAGTCCCCTCAGCAATCACCGCACCGACGAGTACGGGGGCTCACTCGAGAACCGGTCTCGCCTCCTGCGGGAGATGCTCGAAGACGCCCGCGAGCAGTGCGACGGCCGGGCCGCGGTGGCGTGTCGGATCTGCGTCGACGAATTGAGGGGGTCGGAGGGGCTCGAGAGGGCCGAGATCGAGGATGTGGTGGGCTCACTCGCGGAGCACCCCGATCTGTGGGACTTTCAGCTCGGACTCTGGAGCATCGACTCCTCGACGGCGCGGTTCGCAGACGAAGGATTCCAGGAGGAATACGTGGCGGGGCTCAAGGCTCTCACCACGAAGCCGGTCGTGGGTGTCGGCCGCTTCACGTCGCCCGACGCGATGGTTCGCCAGATCAATATGGGAATCCTCGACATGATCGGAGCAGCTCGGCCTTCGATCGCCGACCCCTTCCTCCCCTTGAAGCTCCAGGAGGGGCGACCCGACGACATCCGCGAGTGCATCGGCTGCAACATCTGTGTAAGCGGCGACAATCTGAGCGCCCCGATCCGGTGCACCCAGAATCCATCGATGGGTGAAGAGTGGCGCCGGGGCTGGCATCCCGAACGCATCGCGACCAAGCCCAAGGACGCCCGCGTGCTCGTTATCGGAGCCGGCCCCGCCGGGCTCGAGGCCGCTCAAGCTCTCGGCAAACGATCGCTTGACGTGGTGCTGGTGGAAGCCAGCCGTGAGATCGGTGGGCGGGCGACACGCGAGGCGATCCTTCCGGGGCTGGCCTCATGGCGGCGGGTGGTCGACTACCGGATGGGACAGATCGACAAGCTCTCAAACGTCGAGGTCTTTCGCGAGAGTTCGATGTCGGCCGACGAGATCCTCAGCTACGGCTTCGATCATGTGGCGATTGCAACCGGCGCAACCTGGAGAGCCGATGGGGTGGGTCGAGCTAACTCTCGGCCCATAGCGGCGGACCCCGCGGCCGAGGTGCTCACCGCCGACGATGTCATGGCGGGCCTAAAGCCACGCGGGGAGAAGGTGTTCATCTACGACGACGACCACTACTACCTCGGAGGCGTGCTGGCGGAACTGCTCGTGGCGTCGGGGTACCAGGTCGAGATCGTCACCCCGTCGGCGCTGGTGTCCTCATGGACGGCAAACACGATGGAACAAGGCCGGATCCATCGCAGCCTGCTCCAACTCGGCGTAGGCATCCGCACCGAACAAGCTGTCGTGGAGGTGGGCGCGTCGGAGGTCACGCTCGAGTGCGTGATCACAGAGAAACGTGAAGAGGCCGGCGCCGACTCGGTGGTGATGGTGACCAGCCGCACACCAAACGACCAACTCGCGGAGGATCTTCAGAACCTGTCGGACCGCTGGGACGACTCGGGGCTGCGATCGGTGCGCACCATCGGCGATGCGTGGGTGCCGAGCACCATCGCGTCGGCGGTCTGGTGGGGACACCGCTACGCCCGTGAACTCGATGCCGATCCCGACGAGATCTATCTGCGCCGCGAGCTCGTGGGCCTGAGCGACTGAGCCGGTCCGTCGAGCTCTATAGCGGTCGCCCCGTCAGCGACCCTTCCATATCGGATCGCGCTTCTCGGCGAAGGCAGCCGGTCCCTCGGCCGCGTCTTGCGAAGCGAGCATCGCTTCATAGCTGTCGATCGTGCCCGACCGCAGCACCGCGAACGCTTCATCCAGGGCCAGATGGCCGGTGCGTCGGCCGATCTCCAGAATGGCAGCGACCGAGAGAGGAGCGGCCTTGGCGACTGTTTCCGCCAACCCTCGAGCCGCAGTCATCAGCTGGTCGGCCGGAACAACACGATTGACGAGTCCCAGGTGCAGTGCATCGGCTGCAGTGAGCTTGCGCTCTCCGAACAAGATCTCATTGGCGATGACGCGAGGCAGCAGTCGGGGTAGTCGGATCGCGCCCGCATCGGGGATGATGCCCAGTCCCGACTCAGGCAGCCAGAAGAGGGCGTGATCGGCCGCCACCACAAGGTCGGCGGCCATGGCGATCTCGAATCCGCCGCCCACCGCCAGGCCGTTGACCGCCGCGATCACCGGCTTTTCGAGATCAGCCAACTCGACGAACCCGCCGAACCCGCCCTCCCCGTAGTCGGCTTCGTATTCCTCGCCGTCGGCTGCGGCAGCCAAGTCCCAGCCTGCGCTGAAGAACCGTTCACCGCCGCCGGTGAAGATCGCCACCCTCAAATCAGGATCGTCGCGGAACTCTACGAACGCGTCGCTCATGGCCCTGCTAGTGGCGGCATCGATGGCGTTGGCCTTGGGACGATCGAGCAACACCTCGAACACGGCACCGTCGCGGGTGGTGTGAACGGCCTCAGCCATCGTCGGACCTCCTGATGAGAGCATCGACCACCACGGCTCCGGCGCGGCCGACGATCAGAGGATTTATCTCGATCTCCACGATGCCAGGATCGCACGCAACCATTGAAGTGAGCGCATCGACCACGTCGACCACCGCCTCGACTGCCGCGGGCGGGGCGCCGCGATGACCGCGCAGGAGGGCGCCGATGCCGAGCAGGTCGAGAGCAGCGCTCACCTGGTCGCGATGGAGGGGCAGGAGTCGGCTCTGGGTGTCGCGGAGCACCTCTACGAGGGTTCCTCCGGCGCCGACCGTGAGCAGATACCCGATCGGGTCCTCGCGGCTCACCGTGATCAGTAGCTCGATGCCGGAGGGCGCCTGCTGCTCGACCAGCAGCTCAGGGCCGAGTTGGCTGAGCTCGGCGGCGGCAGAAGAGGCGCGGTCGGCATCGCCCACGTCGAGAATCACTCCGCCGGAGTCTGATTTGTGGGCGAGCCCGGTGGCCTTCATCACCACCGGGAAACCGATCGCCGTGGCTGCGGCGGCTGCGTCGGTTGCATTCGTGAGCGACCACCGGGGAATGTCGATCCCTGCCTCGGCGAGAAGATCCTTTGATTCGTGTTCGGTCAGAGTGCGGACCTCGGCACCGGCCGCGCTGGTCGGATGCAGTAGAGGTGCCGACTCGGAGTGGCTCCCGAGCCAGGCGGCGGCGTCGAGGCAGCGCAGGGTCGAGTCGATCCCGGTGAGGGCCGCGAGCCCGAGCTCAACCGCGGCCGAGCGCGCCGCGGCGGAGAAGTTCTCTGCCAGCGAAGACGTGACCACCGCAGGGGTCCCCGATGCGGCACTGGCGGCACCGAAGGCGCGCAGTGTCGGCCACCAGCTCGCGTCGCCGAGATCGGCGCGAGGAAAGTCGAGCACGAGCATGCCTGCATCCACCGGGCCGGTGAGGGCCTCGGTGAAGCACGCGGTGAGCTCGTCCTGCTTGCCCCAGATGAAAGTGTGGTAGTCGAGGGGATTGGTGATGGCCACCAGGTCATTTAGCGTGGACTGGATGCGTTGGCTGTGCTCGGGGGTGAACGCCGCGAACTCGACATCGTGGCCGAGGGCGCGATCGGCCACCAGAGAGGCCTCCCCACCACTACAACTGAGCGACACGAGGCGCCCTCCGTTCAACGGACCGATGGTGTCGAGCAGGTGAGCCGTGTCGAGCAATTCCGGGATCGAGAACACTCGTCGCACGCCCAGTCGTTCGAACAGGGCGTCGTAGGCTCGGTCGTTCCCGACGATCGACGAGGTGTGTGAGAGGGCGATCGATGCACTCTGGGTCGAGGCCCCGGTGCGTAGCGCCACCAGCGGCATACCTCGGTGGCGACCTCGTCTCACTGCGTCAGCGAACGCCTCGATGTCGCTGAGTGCCTCTATGTGCATGGCCACCGAGGTGACTCGCGGATCGTCGACAAGTACATCGAGGCAGTCCTCGATGCTGACGTCGCACTGGTTGCCCAGTGTGAGCACATGGGCTATGTCGAGAGCGCGATCCTGCATGGTGAGGTTCAGCGCGATGTTGCCGCTCTGAGTGATCACGGCCATCCCGCGCTCGACCCGTTTGAGACCCTGGAGGTCGGGCCACAGGGCCGCTCCTGAAACAGCCGACAGGGTGCCATAACAGTTGGGTCCGATGACCGGCATTGCGCCGGCAGCCTCCACCAGTTCGGCCTGAAGCGCCGCTCCCTCATCTCCCGCTTCGGCGAAGCCCGATGAGTAGAGCACCGCCGCTCCACAGCCCCGCCGGGCCAGGGCCCTCACGGTGTCGATGGCGGCATGGCGGTTGACCGCTATGAAGGCCGCATCAGGCGGTGCGGGTAGGTCGGCGACCGAGGGGAACCCGCCGAGCCCTCTCATGTGACTACGGGTGGGGTGAACAGGCCAGAGTTCTCCCTCGAAGCCGAGGGTGCGACACTGATCTATGGCCAGACCGGCGGGCTCGCCGCCGATCATGGCGATCGACCGGGGGGCCAACAAACGGGCGACCCGGTCTCGACGGCTCGTGCTCGCGGGGTCGGTGACTGGCACGCTCAAGCACCCAGTGGGCGAAGAATCTCCCGCGAGATGATGTGGCGTTGGATCTCGCTCGTGCCGTCCCAGATGCGATCGACACGGGCGTCGCGCCAGATGCGCTCCAGCGGCAGTTCGTCCATCAAGCCCATGCCACCCAGAATCTGTATCGCCTCGTCGGAGACGAACTGGAGCATCTCTGTGGCGGAGAGTTTGGCCATCGCCGCGTCGCCGTCGGTCATCGTGTTCTGGTCCATCTTCCAAGCGGCGCGGTAGGTCATCATCTCGGCTTCGGTGAGCTTGGTGGTCATGTCGGCGAGCTTGAACGACACTCCTTGGAACTTGCCGATCTTCTGGCCGAACTGCTCCCGGGTGGCCGCCCATTCGGTGGCGACCGACAGTGCCCGGTCGGCTCGCCCGAGGCTGATGGCGGCGACCTGGAGCCGTGTCGCTCCGAGCCATTCATTGGCCACGTCGAAGCCGCGGTGCTCTTCGCCGAGCAACTTCGAAGCTGGCACCCGCGCGTTGTCGAAGTTGATGATCATGTTGTGGTAACCGCGGTTGGAGACGCAGTTGTAGCCGGGCACCACCTCCACTCCCGGAGTGTCGAAGTCGACGAGGAATGAGCTGATCAGCTTCTTGGGCCCTCTGGCTGTCTCTTCCTCGCCGGTGGCCACGAAGAGAATCACGTAGTCGGCCAGGTCGGCGTGGCTGATGAAGTGCTTGGTGCCCTTGATGACGTAGTGGTCGCCGTCGCGGGTGGCCTTGCACGACATGCCCCTGACGTCGGACCCGGCGTCGGGTTCGCTCATGGCGAGGCAATCCACCCGCTCCCCGGAGATCGTCGGGAGCAGGTAGTCGTCGACCTGAGCGCCCTGACACGCCTGGAGGATGTTGGAAGGGCGGGCGACGATGTAATGCAGGGCGTATTGGGTGAAGCCGAAGGCACGATCGACCATGGCCATGGTGAGGTTGTCGAGTCCGCCCCCGCCCAGCTCGGCCGGCATGTTGGCAGCATAGATACCCGCGGCGAGGGCCTTCTGGGTGATCTCGGCCACCAGTTCGGGGGCGACTACACCTGTCGCCTCGACCTGATTTTCGTGGGGGACGAGCTCACGTGCCACGAACGCGCGGACGGTGTCGACGATCATCTCTTGTTCGTCGGTGAGGCCGAAGTCCATCAGGAAACTCCAATCGTGTGTCCGACCTGGTCGGGCTTGGGCAGTGATCGGTGGGCGCCGGCTATGGCAGCCAGGGCGGCGGCGGGGTGAGCAAGAATCGGCGCCGTTCGTTCGGAGCCGGTGTCGACGTGGAGCAGCATCTGCTCGGTGGTGCACAGCAACTCGCCGCTCTCGCGGTGGTACATGGAATGGAAGATGTGAAGCCGCTTGTCGCCGACTCCTAGGACCTGGGTGGTGAACCGCAGGGGCTCGCCGAGGCTTGCCTCTCTCAGGTAATTCAGGTGGGTCTCGACGGTGAAGAAGGTGTGGCCGGCCCCACGGTAGGCCTCGTCGATACCTATGAACCGAAAGAGCTTGTCGGATGCCCAACCGAACGCGGTGAGAAAGGCAGCCTCGGTCATGTGGTCGTTGTAGTCGACCCAGTCGGGCTCCACGACGGCCGAATAGAGCTCGAGGGGCGCATCAATGTCGGCACCCTCATTCCAGGGCTGCACCGCGCTCGATTCATGGATGCGGGCTTCGCGCTCGGCCACGATTCGTCCCGCCCCGAGGTCGAGGGGGCGTAGTGAACGCATCACCGACAGCACGTAGTCGTCGCGGAGCTGTTCGAGCTCCGCGATCGACCGCCCGTCGGCCTGATCGGCGCATCCCGAAGCCATGGCCTCGATCAGTTCGTCGGTGAGCTCGGGGGCCACGAGCTTGGTCCAGGGCAGCTTCAAGGCCGGGCCGAACTGGTGGAGCATGTGGCGCATGCCCTGCTCGCCTCCAGCGAGGTGGAATGTGAGGTTGGTGCCCATTCCGGCCCACCTGATGCCGGGGCCGTAGGCAACCGCGTCGTCGAGCTCTTCGGTGGTGGCGATGCCGTCGTTGACGAGGTGCAGGGCCTCTCGCCAGAGTGCTTCCTGGAGCCGGTCCGAGAGGTAACCCTCGATCTCGTGACGCACCACCAGGGGGTGCATCACCAGATCGTCGTAGTGGGCGACAGCGGCTTCGATCGTGGCCTTCGAGGTCTGCTTCCCGCCCACCACCTCCACCAAGGGGAGGAGGTAGACGGGATTGAAGGGGTGACCGATCAGGATGCGCTCGGGGTGCTCACAACCGTCCTGGAGTCGGCTGGGCAGGAGGCCGGAGCTGCTTGACGCGATGATCGTGTCGGGCCCCGATGCTGCCGCGAGGGATCGGAGCAGGGGCCGCTTCACCTCCTCGTTCTCGGGAGCGTTCTCTTGGATCCAGTCGACTCGCGAGGCGAGCTCCTCGGGAGTCGAGGCGAAGTCGACACGCGATTGATCCGCCCCGGGGAACAAGCCGAGCTTGGTGGCTGCGGGCCACGCCCGCTCGATGGCGGAGTGGAGCTTGTCTTGGGCTCCTGTCGCGGGGTCCCAGGCCACGACGTCGTAGCCCCGTGAGAGGGCGCGGACTGCCCAACCTGCTCCGATGACCCCCGTGCCGACCACCCCGATGGTCTTCGCACTCGTGCTCACTTGGTGCCTTTCGAGGGATCGGATTCGGCCAGCTGTCGAACACCGCCGCCCTGGTGGTGGGGTCGAGGCAGGCCGGCGTGGGTGAGCGCCAGCGCAAGTGCCGCGCTGAGAACGGGCTCCTGCATCGGTGCGACCCTCGGGCCCGGATGGGCGACATGGAGCATCATCGATTCCTGGGTGGCGGCCGGCTCGGGGTCGTCGCCCACAAACAGGTCGTGGTGGAGGTGCAGCCTCTTCGGGTCGGCGGCGAGCAGGGTGGTGCGACAGGAGATCGATGCGCCGCCGGCGATCTCTGTGAGATACCGGATGTGGGTTTCGGCGGTGTAGAAGGTGCCTCGATCGGCTCGGTAGGCGTGATCGAAGCCGAGGTGGGTGAGTAGCTCATCGGATGCCTCGCCGAATGCGACCGCGTAGTAGCCCTCGTTCAGGTGTCCGTTGTAGTCGATCCATGCGTCGGGTACGACTGTCGACCAACTGTTCAACGCTCGACCCACAGGCGCCTCCCCGTCCCTCAACGTCCCGTCTAGTGGGACGTCCCGGTACCCTTGGTCAGGCTAGGCCCACTCGAAGAGGCCGTCAAACAGAGCCAATCAACTCTTTCGGGCCCTGACGAACGCGGAGATGACCTTGCCGCTCGCCGACCGGGCCGTGGCCTCGTCGATTCCGGCCTCCTCGAGATACTCCCGGGCATCGTCGAAGTCGTAAACGCGGGTCGGGACGATCTCCACATCGTCGAAACCGGCGTCGAGGAGACCGCCGCGATAGTCGTCTTCATCGAGCGCCCCGGCCACGCACCCGACCCACGACTCCACACTCTTGCGGATCTTCGGATCGAGATCGCCCCGCACCACGATGTCGGAAACCGCGAAGCGGCCGCCAGGAGAGAGCACCCGGTGGGCTTCTCGAAACACAGCGGGCTTGTCGGCGGAGAGATTGATCACACAGTTGGAGATGATGACATCGACACTCTGGTCGGGAAGCGGAATGGCCTCGATCGTGCCCTTGAGGAACTCGACATTGGTGACTCCGGCCTCTCGCTGGTTCTTCCGGGCCAGTTCGAGCATTTCGTCGGTCATGTCGAGGCCGTAGGCCTTGCCGGAAGGGCCCACCCGTCGCGCCGAGAGCAACACGTCGATGCCTCCTCCGGAACCGAGGTCGAGTACCACCTGACCCTCTGCGAGGTCGATGAGGGCCGTGGGGTTCCCGCAGCCGAGGGAAGCGATCAGGGCATCGTCGGGGACCGACTGAGAGTCGTGATCGTCGTAGAGGTCGGTGGTGATCGGGTTGCCATCGGAGATCACGAGAGGGGGTTCACAACATGATTGCCCCTCCGCACAGCAAGATCCTGCTTCGTCGGAGTCGAGGACCTGCTGGGCGAGCGAGCCGTAGCGCTCGGCAACCATTTCTCTCAGGTCGTCGCCCTTGTCGGGTACCTGATTCGCATTATCTGCCTGGGTCATCGTGAGGCCTTTCTGAGGAGTGGAGCGCATTCCGGCGCGCCGTTGCAACAGTCGTCGGTGAGGAAGGTGAGAAGCTCGCTCATGGCGCCGTAGTTGGCCCGGTAGACCTGTGATCTGCCGATGCGCTCGGCGCTCACCAGCCCGGCGTGCTTCAGTTCCTTGAGATGAAACGACAGGGTTGAGGCCGACATGTCGAGCTCGTCGCTGACGAGGCCCGCGGCCAGGCCCTCAGGCCCTGCCCTCACGAGGAGACCGAACACCTCGATTCGGGTGTGGTGAGCCAGAGCTCCGAGAGCCTCCACCACCTCCGATTGTTCCATAGTTCAATAACTATCGAACAATGATCGAAAAGGCAAGCGGTTTCCCGGTCCGTTCTGCGACCGTCATCGACCATAGGGTGGGCCGATGGAGTACTCCACGATCATCGAACCCTTCCGAATTCACACGGTGCAGGCCATCGACCTCCCCGATGCCGAGCGCCGCGAGGCGGCGTTGCAGCGGGCCGGGTACAACCTGTTCGGACTCAACGCCGATGAGGTGATCATCGACCTCCTCACCGACTCCGGCACAGGCGCCATGTCGTCTCAGCAGTGGGCGGGGATGATGCTCGGAGACGAGTCCTATGCCGGTAGTCGTTCATTTCGCCGATTCGAGAGTGTGGTGCAGGACCTCACCGGCTTCAGCGAGGTGATACCCACCCACCAGGGTCGAGCCGCGGAGAAGATTCTCTTCGAGTCGATGGTGAACGAGGGCGACGTCGTGCCCAACAACACCCACTTCGACACCACCCGCGCCAATGTCGAGTATCAGGGAGCGGAGGCCCGTGATCTGGTGATCGCCGCAGGTACCGATCCGTCGGCCATTCACCTCTTCAAGGGCAACATGGACATCGGCCGACTCAGGGCATCGGTCGAGGAGGTTGGTGCCGGCCGGGTGCCGTTCGTGATGGTCACCGTCACCAACAACTCAGGTGGAGGCCAACCGGTCTCGATGGCCAACCTCCGTGCCGTCCGCGAAGTGTGTGACGAATACGATATTCCGTTCATCCTCGATGCTTGCCGTTTCGCCGAGAACGCATGGTTCATCCATCTACGCGAGGACGGATATGCCGACACCGACGCCGGAACAATCGCCCGGGAGATGTTCTCGTTGGCCGATGGTTGCACCATGTCGGCCAAGAAGGACGGGCTGGCCAACATCGGAGGTTTCATCGCCCTCAACGACGGTGAACTCGCAGCCAGGTGCCGGAACCTTCTGATCCTCACTGAGGGCTTTTCGACCTACGGCGGATTGGCGGGGTACGACCTCGAAGCAGTCGCCACCGGACTCGAAGAGGTACTCGACGAGAACTACCTTCGCTACCGCATCCGTTCCACCCAGTACCTCGCCGACAAGATCGCGAACGCCGACGTGCCGATCGTCCAACCACCCGGCGGTCACGCTGTCTATATCGACGCGGCCGCGATGCTTCCCCACATTCCTGCCCACGAGTACCCGGCCCAAGCGCTCGCGGTGGAGCTCTATCGTCGCGGCGGCGTGCGCGGGGTGGAGATCGGCACCGTCATGTTCGGACGACCCCGCGACGATGCCCCCGACGATACGGCAGCGATGGAACTCGTGCGGCTGGCTATTCCCCGCCGCACCTACACCCAGAGCCACATCGACTATGTAGCCGAGGTGGTGATCGATGTGGCCGGCCGCCGGGCCGACCTCGGTGGCTACCGAATCGTCAGCCAAGCGCCCTGGCTGCGCCATTTCACCGCCCGCTTCGAACCTCTAGGGGAGTAGCTGGGCGATCACGTCGGCCGCGCTGTAGGTCTCGGCTCCCGGAGCGAGGAAGCGTGACACCTCAGCGACACTGTCGCCGGAGGTGATCAGGGGCAGCTCGACAGCCCCTTGACGCTGCACCTGAGGGAGTCCGATGTTGGCCAATAGTGCGTTGCACAGACACTTGCGGTCGACGGTGTCCTCCAACGCTCCGCCCTTGCGGACGTACTCCTCCTCCGGCTCTGCTGAGCATCGCCAGCCGTGCTTGCCTTCGTCGGTGCGATACGCCGAACGCAGGTAACCCAATTCACAAGGAGGGCGGATCCTCTCTTCGTATACCTCGAGCTCAGACAGCGAGCCCTTCACCTCGAGGACCTTGAACGGGAATCCCGACGGGGATGCCAGCGGATCGGTGAACACCTGAGCTTGACCGTTGCGGCTCAGCTCCAGGACCTGGCGCTTCACTTCGGTATCGAATCCGGACTCTTCGCAGTAGGCGAACGGTGTGCCGATCTGCACGCCTGCCGCTCCATGCTCGAGGGCGTCGCGAACCGCTTCGGGGTCCGAGCGGCTTCCGGCCAGCCAGAAAGGCAGACCGAGTTCGCTGATCGCCGACAGATCCGGAATGTCTCGCTCGCCGTAGATCGGTTCACCGGTGTCGCTGAGCTGGAGCTTTCCGCGTGGAGGTGCGTTGTGGCCGCCGGCAGTGGGTCCCTCCACGATGAAGCCGTCGACCGGCACTTCAATTTTGGACGCGAGCATGGTTGCCAGTACGTGCGACGACACGATGGCGAGGAACACGGGTCGCTTCGCGGTGCGGTCGGCATCTTCCATACACAGCACGGGATCGAACTTGGCCCGGAAGTCGTCGCCCTTTTGGGCACCCTTCACGTCGAGCCGTAGCTCCACCGGGAGGCCTTCGGCGAGCCGGTCGAGCACTGCGGGGATGGCCTTCGGGATGCCCGCACCCATCAGGACGTAGTCGACTCCGGCGAGCATCGCTCCATAGAGCGAAGGCAGGGTGGGGGCCTGAACCTTTTCGAGGAGGTTGATCCCTACCTCGCCGTCGTGGCCTTCCTTGGCGAGATAGACCTCGGCGAAGTTTGCTGCGATGAGGAGGTCGGCGAGGTTCCGCGATGGATCCTCCCAGTTCATCGAGCTCCGCTTGAACCTCTCGTCGGCCTGTTTGCCGCCCTCGATGAAATACCGCGTCAGGAGCCGATCGGCGGCCCCCGGTACGGGAAGCGCGGCGAGCGCCCTGCGAACGTGGCCCCCTTCGTCGCCGGTTTGGAGGCGACGGATGAATACAGCATCGACGGCCACCCCCGATACGACGCCAAGTTGTCCCTGCTGCGATACCGCCTTGGCGAGTTGCCAGTTGGACACGCCGACACCCATGCCTCCCTGAATAAGCACGGGCCACTGTCGTTGCATGGCGACATCGTAGAGGCAGCCGCGGCGCGCGCCAAAGGACCTTGGCCCTCGCTTCGTTCGGATCAGGCTCGGCCCCGGGCCTTGCCGGCACTGTCGAGTTCGTCGGCGAGCCTCACGGCGTGCTGGGCGAGCGACGACACGCCGATGCCGTGGTAGGCCCATCCGGCGAGGTGTAGCCCCGGCGCAGAGGCTGTCGCGAGACGGTCTAGCCACTCGGGATGACCGAGTGAATACTGGGGAATGCCCGGAGAGTGACGAACCACCCTGGTCCACGAGGGCTGAACCGCCACGCCCAGGATGCGGCCCGCTTCTTCGGTGGCGAGGGCGACCAGTTGGGCATCGTCGAGAGCGAGCACCGAAGGGTCGGCACCGCCTCCGAAGATGGCCTTGAGCAGGCGATGACGGCTCGGCGCTCTATCTGGTGCATACGACGACTCGAAAAGGAGTCCCAGGGTCCTCAGGTCGCAGTCGGGGCCGACGAGGGCGCCGAACCCGGTGGGCGCAGGAACGTCGGCCGAGCGCCCACCGAGCCCGACAACGGCCACGGGTGCGATCTCGGCCTCCGCCAACACAGTCCCCAGCTCTTCGGGTACCACTCGAGCAGCTGCACTCGGGATGAGAGCGACCACCGCCGTATTGGCGCGCTCCTCGTCGGGCCCGGTCACCACCCACTCGTCGCCATCGGAGCGAATTGATTCCACGGGCCAGTCGGCCCGAAAGTCGTCGCCGAGATAGGAGGCCAGTTCGGCGGCGAGGCTCGCCATGCCCGAGGGAGCCACATGCACAGCGGGGCGCGGAGCCCCCTTGGGGCGTGCCCTCATTCGGGCGATACCACCCCTCACCATGCTCCCGGCCTGGTCCTCGAGGGCGACGAACGCGGGGAACGCGGCGCGCACCGACAACTCGCTGGGATCGCCGGCGAACACTCCGTGGGCCATGAGGGTGGCTCCGAGACGGCCGACTTCGGGGCCGAAGCGCCGCTCCAGAAATGCGGCCAGTGACTCATCGGAGTCTGGCAGAGTGGGTTTCACCCATGGCTCGCGAAGCATGCGGAGTTTGGCCTTGGCCGAGACGAGCCCGGTGGCGAGCGACTTGGGTCCGGCGAGCTCGAAGAGGGTGTCGCGGTTGTACACATAGCGACGGCGAGCGGCGGGCAGGGCGGGAACCACCCGGGCACCGGCAGCTTCCAGGATCGGTGAAAGATGGGGGTGGGGGAGCAGGAGCGAACCAGCCGCGGGCTCGAGTAGGTATCCCTCATCGCGCACCGTGGCGGCGACGCCACCGGCACCCGGGCCGGCCTCGAGTACGAGAGGCTTTCCTCCTCGACGTTTCACCTCACAGGCAACGAGGAGCCCACCGAGCCCGCCGCCCACCACAATCACTTTCGGGCGTCGGGTCATAGGTGCTCCTCGGTGATGTCGGCCAGCATGGGCCCCACCATCGGGTCGGTGTCGAAACATCGTGAACGATGGAAGTGGGGGATCCCTGAGTTGGTGGCGTGGGCTCTGAGCTCGATGTCGAGCTCGTGGCTTGTTTCGACATGGTCGGACACGAACGCGATCGGAACCACGCCCAGCCAGGTGCGGCCCTCTTCAGCTGCGCTGGTCACCACGTCGACGACATTGGGGCCGATCCACTTCATCGGCCCGGCCCGCGACTGATAGGCGATCACATGGTCGATTGCGCGGGGGAGTCGATGGACGACTCCGGTGACCGAGGCTTCTATCTCCTCGGTGTAGGGGTCGCCTCGATCGACGATGCTCTGGGGCAGGCCGTGGGCGGAGAATATGAGTAGGGCCGACTCGCTCTCCTCGGCAGGCAGCTGCTCGAGCATCTCCTGCACCAGCGCTGCCTGGGCATCGAGATAGCTCTCGTGATCACACCATGAGCGGATGACGGTTAGCGGCAGGTCGCTGTGACGATCGGCCAGCACCCGTCTCAACTCGGCCTCGGAGCTTCCTGTGGTGCTCATCGAGAACTGGGGGAACAAGGGCAACAAGACGATGGACTCCACACCCGCGGCCAACAGCTGGTCGACCGCGTGCTCGGTATCGGGCCGGCCGTGACGCTGGGCTACCACGACGACGACGTCCCTGCCGCGTTGGGCGAGCTCGGCCGCGAGAGCTTCGGCTTGGTCTCGGGTGGTGGCCACGATGGGCGACCCACCTCCTATCGCCGCGTAGTTCTTGCGAGATCGAGGAGCGCGCACCTTGGCGATGAGCGTGCTGAGAGCAGAGCGGGTACGGGTGCCGCCAGGCAGGGGAACGAGGTGGGGATCAGCGAAGATCGACCGGATGAAGGGCTCGACCTCGTCGACACTCTCAGGGCCTCCGAGTTGGGCGACGACCACTCCGGTCGTTGGCACCTGATCACACCGTCCGAGAGAAGGTCTTCTCGCCGGTGGGGGCCGCTCGGAGGCGAGTATCGAACACCATCGCGACGTTGCGGATGAATGGTCGACCGAGTGGGGTGGCTTCGATGTCGGCATCACTCAGACGCACAAAGCCGGTGTCGATCAGGCCACCCGGCGCCGTGAGCTCCGCAATCTCCACCGCAAAGTGAGAGGCCATGTCGACTCCGAACCGATCCATGACAGCTGAGGCATCCAGGCGTCCGTTGCACATGAGTTCGGTGATGACGAAGCGGCGGAGCTGATCCTCGCCGGTGAGGGCGACGCCGCGCTCCACCGGAAGTGCACCGGCATCGACCGCTTCGTAGTAGGAGGCGAGACGGCGGTGGTTCTGGGCGTAGGCGGAGCTGATGTCGCTTATCGCCGACGATCCGAGACCGACGATTTCGGTGCCCCGCTTGGTGGTGTAGCCCATGAAGTTTCGCGAGAGCGTGCCGTTGGCGTAGGAGGTGGAGAGCTCGTCGTCGGGTCGGGCGAAATGATCCATGCCGATCTGTTGATAGCCGGCGTCGGTGAGCCGGGAGATCGCGAGCGAGAGCAGACCGAACTTCACGTCGCGGTCGGGGAGCAGGTCGGCATCGATCCGCTTCTGGTGAGGACGCATCCAGGGCACGAGGGCGAACGAGTATACCGCGAGGCGGTCGGGTTGGAGCCCGATGACCTGGTCGAGGGAGTTCCCGAACGAGTCTTCGTCCTGGCCGGGTAGGCCGTAGATGAGGTCGATGTTGATCGAGGAGTAGTCGAGCCGGCGGGCATGCTCGTGGAGCTCGACGGTCTGCTCCCACGTCTGGTTGCGGCCGATCAGATTCTGCACCCGATCGTTGGTGTCCTGCACTCCCATGGAGACCCGATTGAAGCCGACCTCGCGGAGCACGGTGAGGTGTTCGACGGTGGTGACCCGAGGGTCGACCTCGAGCGCGACCTCGGCTCCGGGGGCCAACTCGAACTCCGAGAGGAGAGCCTGGTGAAGTTCGACCAGAGTGGATGGTGCGTAGTAGGTCGGTGTGCCTCCGCCCCAGTGGTATTGCTGGAGCACTCGACGTTCACCGAGCCTCTCACCGGTGAGGCGGGCCTCGGCCGCCAGGCGGGAGAGGTAGGCCTCGGCCACACTGTCGGTCTGGGTGACCACCACATGACAGGCACAAAATGAGCAGCGGTGTTCGCAGAACGGGAGGTGCACGTAGAGCGAGAGGGGATCGTGGGGCCGAGCGGCCGCGTCGGCGAGACAGGCGCCGTGATCGGGGGCCCCGAAACCATCATGGAACTCCACCGCGGTCGGGTAGGACGTGTAGCGCGGGCCGGGCCGATCGTGGAGCGCGAGAAGCTCGGCGGTCATCTCCCCGAGAACCGGGGGGCTCGCGTCGGATTCAGACTCGGTCACGCTCACGATCTTACGCGGACCCGCTACGACGCATCTCCTCCGCGGCTACACCGGGGAACAGCACGTTGTTTTCCTTGTGGATGTGAAGGTGGGTATCGGCCTCGAGTTCGGCCAGACCCAGGTAGAGAGCTTCGTATGATGCACACGCATCGCTCGGCGGCGCATACGCCGAGGTGAGGGTCCGGAGTCGAGCCAACAGAGCACCGGCGCGATCATGTTCGATCTCCATCACCCCGATCGGGTTCTGGAGGGTTCCACAGTGAAACGTGGGGGTCTCGTCGGCTGCGTAGAGCTGGCGGATCATCGGAAAGAGGATCTGCTCCTCTTTCATGAGGTGGGGTTCGAGGTCGGCGCGTAGGTCGCGAAGTGCCACCGACACCTCGATCAGCTCAGGATGGTTTTCTCCGTGAGCCTCGAGAACACGGTCCATCAGCGTCGACAAGCGGGCCAGCGCATCTGTCAGGTAGACGTGGTGGCTCGATTCCAGGTGATCCACGAGCTCCGGAACGCTCATGGAGACCCAATCGACGGGGTCGGTCATGGCCTGCTCTCCGAGCTGATCGAGTACCTCGTCTACGGTCAGGCCAGCCGCGAAACAGGCTTCGGCCAGGCTGCGGCCGCCGCCACAGCAGTAGTCGAGTTCGAGGGATTCGAAGGTCGGGGCGAAATCGGGCCTCGCGTTGACGAGATCGGCGAGGGAAGTGGTTGGTTCGATGCTTGTCATTGGTCCTGACGCTACGCCGCACCCCGCCCCCATACAGGGGGCTTTGGTCACTGAGGACTGAGTCCTTGATCATGACGAGCTTCGATGAGTTCGACGAACCGGCCCGCGAATGTGTGGGCATCGCCGGGCCAGCGCGCCGAGAGATACCGGCCGTCACGCACCACCCAGGAGGGGCGATCGTCGTCGGGGCTGTCGCGGTGCCGGTTGTCGGTCTTCGTGTTGTGGTGGGCGGCGTCGTGGGGCACGTCGAGAAAATCGGCGTCGTTGGCGAGTGCTCGCTTGACTTCACTCTCGACACTTCGAAAGCCGGCAGACTCCCCGTCGCCCTCGGCGTAGGTGCGGTAGTAGAGCGGATCCCAGAAGCGGGCGAAGTACCTGGTGAGCCGCCATGCCGCCTTCTCCTGGCGCCAGGTGAGGGCAGTGGTCTTGTAGCCGTGCAGTACGGATCGGCCGGTGTGCGGTGAGGTGGACCGCGCCGCCAACACCACGCCGTGACATATCGCGCCAACCGGTTTGTCGTCCTGGTCTGGATCGAAGAACTCGGCGACGAACTGCTGCAGCACCTCGCTCTCGAGATACTGAACCATGCCGGGTCCGTGGCCCCCGGGCAGCACGAGGCCGTCGAAATCGGCCACTTTCAGGTCGACCCAACGCTGGGGGGCGTTGAAACTCTCGTCTCGTTGCATCTCGGCGTAGGCGGCGCGTGCTTCTCGCTGGGCTCGCAGGGCTAGTCCCACCAGTTTCAACTTGCGCAATCCGGGTATGAAACCCCACGGGTCGAGCCCCTCGCCGCTGATCATCAAGGGATCGGCGTAGGGCCTGGTTCCGTTCTGGGTGGCTATCACCACCTCATGTCCGGCTTCGCGGATGGTTTTCCACGTGACAGCGGCCTCGGTGGGGTCGAAGTCGTGGTCCGGCAGAGGCATCACGACCCGAAGGCTCGTCATGGGCTACTCCTCAGGCCGACCGGGCGGGCAGACGGTGGGTCAGCGAACGAGAACGACCGGGCACGGGGCGAGACGTGCGACCTTGGTGGACAGGGAGCCGAGCAAGCCTTCGAATCGGCCGAGGCCATGAGTTCCGATGCAGACGACGTCGACTTCGTGGGCCTTGACCGCTTGGAGGACCGAGCGGGCCGCACTCTCACCCTCCTCTCCGACGACGCTGAATTCCACGCCTGCTGCTTCCAGCGCAGCGGCGAGATCGGCCGTGCGTTCGGTGACCTTGCGACCGACATAACGCTCGACGATGGCATCGTCGCCCACCCAGTGGCTCACCGCGGGGTCGTCGGCTGGTGTGGTGCGGTACTCGACGCTTAGTTCGCGGGCCTTGTCGTCGGCGGCGTTGCCAGCCGCGGCGCGCATGTCGTTGAGCATCTCTCGGGGAACCTCGACCACGGTGTAGATCGTGACCCTTCCGCCGCTGCTCGCCAGCCGGCCTGCGATTGCGGCTGTCTTCTCCACATCGATGCTTCCATCGGTTGCCACCATCACATGCATTGAGTTCTCGTCTCGTCCGGGTCGGTAGGGCGCTGGCAATCCTAGAACGATCTCGCAGCACGCGCCCGTTTCGTGAGACGAGGCCCCGGGCGCAAGGTGAAACCAGCCGTCACCTACGCTGGCACGATGACGTCAGTATTTCCCGACCGCGGACGAGACCCCGACGAGCTGGCCGGCCTTCTGGCCGACTGGCAAACCAACGACATCGATTGGAAGGGCGGTCGGGCCTTCAGCCTCGTCTACAACGCCGACGATCCCGTCCTGGAGCAACTTCAGCACGACGTGGCGAACCGGTTCCTTCACGAGAACGCCCTCAACCCGTTCGTCTACCCGAGCCTGTTGCGAATGGAACAGGAAGTGGTGGCGGTGGCCGCTGAGCTGTTCGGCACCGACCCGCAGGCAGGCACAATGACTTCGGGCGGCACCGAGAGCATCTTCCTCGCTGTCTACACCGCGCGCGAAGAGGCCCGCGCCCGGGGGGTGGATCGCCCCCGGCTGGTTCTCGCCGGCACCGCCCACCCCGCATTCACCAAGGCCGCGCATTATCTCGAGGTCGATGAGGTGCGTGTGCCGGTCGGGCCTGATCTGAGAGCCGATGTGGATGCAATGGCCGATGAAGTCGATGAGAACACGGCCTTGATCGTGGGCTCGGCCCCGTGTTACCCCTACGGCGTGATCGACCCGATCGTCGAGATCGCCCAGCTGGCCCTGGCCCAGGGAACGATGTGTCACGTCGATGCCTGTCTGGGAGGGTGGCTCCTGCCCTTCTGGGAGGAAATCGGGGAGCCGGTGCCGGCCTGGAACTTCTCGGTGGAAGGCGTCACATCCATCTCCGCCGACATCCACAAGTACGGCTACTGCTTCAAGGGCGCATCGGTGATCATCTACCGCGATGTGGCGGTCAAACGCCGCCAACACTTCCTGTTCGACGGCTGGCCTGGAGGCTTGTACGGATCGGCCACCACCGCGGGCACCCGCCCCGCCGCGCCGATCGCCGCGGCGTGGTCCACAATCCAGCATCTCGGCCGCGACGGCTATCTCGTCAAGGCACGCCTGGTGAAGGCGGCCACCCAGGGTTTTCTCGACGGTGTGAACGCGATCGATGAGCTGGAGGTGTCGGGCCGGCCCGACATGTCGCTTTTCGAGTTCTCCTCGAGGTCAGGCGCGGAAGCCACCGGTGCGATAGGCGACCGGATGGACGATCGAGGTTGGCACCTCGACCGCCAGCAGGGTGGCCTTCATCTCATGGTTTCACCCGGGCACGTGCATGTGGTCGACGCCTTCGTGGCCGACCTCGAAGATGCGGTTGTCAGCGGCGGCGAAAGCCGAGGGGTGGCCCCGTCGTATGGCGGTGTCGTCGACTAGGGGCGATTCTCGTAGCGCCCGTGTTCGTGCACGGCCGCGATCGCGGCGTGAACGTTGTGATCGGGTGTGGTGGCGCCGAGGTTGCACAGGTAGAGAGCGAACCGGTCGTGTTGCATCCCGACCTGCACGTAGTGCTTCACCCGCTCGAACACTTCGGCCGGCTTCGACAGGGCGAGGAAGGAGGCCCCCACTCCGAGCACGAGGGGCACGTCGTGGCGTTGGGCGAAGTCGACGTAGTACTCCGGCCCCAGTTCTTCCACATCGGGATCCTGGCCTTCGATGAAGTGGCGGGTGACGGCCAGCTTGCGGTCGAGCAGGTCGAGCGGCTCTCTCAATCCGGCCTCGCCAATCCAGTTGGGCACGCTGAGGTCGGGGTGGGTGGCATCTCGCAGCCGCTCGATGTAGGGGATGACCCACTCGCCGATCATCGTCGGCGACAGGATCGGTACCGAAGCGGTGGCGTCGGCACCGGCGATGGTGGTGGCCTCGGGGAAGAGCCGGATCAGGTGGCGGATCCAGGGCACGAGCACGTCGTCGACGACCCTCCGGAAGAGTTGGTCGGCGAAATCGGCGTCCAACAGGATGTCGAAGATCAGTGCTTCTATGCCGCGGATGTTCGCGGCCATCGAGAACGGGCCACAGAACGCGATCGGAGGGACGACCCCGGAGAGATCGGCGGTCATTTCCATCAGCTGCACCACATCGGAGCAGCGGCCCGCGGTGGTGAAGTCGGGAGTGTGGATGGTGTCGATGTCGGCCGGTTCGGCGATCAGGGGTCGGCTGCGGTCGACGTCGGGCATGTTGTCGTCGTCGAAGACGATGGCCTGACCAATGGCTTCGGCCTCGATGTTGTAGAGGTCGTAGTCGACTGTGGCGACGTCGATTCCGAAGTCGGCGCAGGTTGCAAGCTGGGCGCGAACGAGGAGATCCGGGTTGCGATAGAAGGCGGATGGCTTGATTCCGTAGCGTCGGGCGGCGAACTCATGCTGCTGGGCGAAGACGGGAACACGCTCGGGAGTGGTGCCCTTGGCGAACGCCTGGTCGAGCATCTCGGCACCGATTTTGAACTCTCGATAGCTGCGGTCGAGGGGGAGGTCGATCGTCATGGCGCGGCGGATACCTCGGTGCCGGTGGGCACCGCGACCGTGGCGGCATCGGTGACGAAACGAACTCGATCGCCTCGGTAGAGGTCGGTGCCGAAGTCGACCGGACGGCCCTGTTCGTCGAAGGCCAGACGACGTTCGAGCATCGCCGGCGCCCCCGGGCTGGCTCCCAACCATTGGGCCTCGATCTGGCTCAAGGCCACCGCTTCGAGACTCTGGCGGGCGTAGGCGACATGAATGTCGTATTCGGTGCGCATGATCTCGTAGACGGACCGTTCAGTGACGTCGAATGCATCGAACCCGGGCACCAGGTCGGCGGGCAGGGCGAAGGTCTCGATCAGGACCGGACGCGAGCTGATGGTCCTCAAGCGGTGGAAGCGGTAGATCTCCGCGTCGGGTGAGATCTCGAGTTCGGTGGCGACAAAGGGTGAAGGCACCACCCGCTCGAGGCTGAGCACCTCCGAACCAGCTGCGAAGCCCCGCTGCCGGATGCGTTCGGTGAAGTGGAAGAACTCCGATGCGCCGCGTTCCATCCGGGGTTCGGATATGAACGTGCCCGAGCCTTGTCGCCTTTCGATGAGGCCGCGCCGCTCGAGCACCTCGAGGGCCTGGCGGATCGTGCGGCGGTTCACGCCGAAGTCCCCGGCCAATGCCCGTTCGGGGGCCAGTCGATCGCCGGGGGTCAGCTCGCCCTGCTCGATTCGCTCGAGCATGGTGTCGACGATCTGCATGTAGACAGGAATGACCGGACCACTCATCGTGGCGACTCCATCTCGAGGCTCTCGAGGAGGGGCCGGAAGTGGGATAGAGGTGGGATCTCGACGTCGCCTCGCTTGCCGTAGGCGTCCTCCCACCGGCGCAGCTGCACGGCTTCTTCGAAGTGAGGTCTGGCCTCGAACGCGGCGACCTCGACAGGCGACATGGGTCCGCCCTGCTGGGTGAGCGTGTACTGCGATGCGGGGGACAGCTGGTCGTGATACTCGGGCTCGCGGGCGCAGAGGTAGCGCTTGGCCGCCACGTGGAGGCGCACCGGTTCGGAGACCGGTGCGGGGAATCGGGCCGCCACCCAGTCGCCGCCGAGGTCGCCGTGGGAGTGGATGCCGTAGTCGTCGTCGGGCTCGTCGAGCCAGTGCCCCACGTCGTGTAGGAGACAGGCCGCGATGAGCGTGTTGCCGGCGCCCTGGGCCTCGGCGGCCGCCGCAGTGACAAGGGAGTGTTCCGCGATGGTGATGTTTTCGCCGTAGTTGCGTCGGCCGCGATCGGCCATCAGTGCCGCGAGTTCGTCGACTGCGTTCACCGCTGGGTCTCCAGTACCCGGATGCGGGAATTGAGGGAGTCCTTGTCGGCGTAGCAGCCCTGGAGATGGCGAGCGCCAACCTCGTAGGCGGAGCGGCCGTGGGCCACGCGCTGGTTGTCGAACAGCATCAGCTGGCCGGGATCGAGCCTGAATTCGATAAGGCCGGCGGGATCGTGCAGTGATTCGCCGAGGGTTCGGTATGCCTCATAGAAGTCAGCCATGATCGCTTGGGGCATGTCGAACGCCTGGATCGAGCGACTGTTGTAGCGGATGGATCGGATGGCTCCTCGATCGTCGACCTCGATGAGGGGCACATGGGTCTCCAAATCGGCCGATCCCTCCTCGAAGAAGCGGAAGCGAACGGGCTGGGTGCTCAGTAGCTCGAATTGGCTGGGGTGCAGGTTTCGGAGTTGCTCGCCGACCGCGAAGCCGTCGCGCAGCTGGTTGGCGCCGCCGTCGGATTCGTTCGTGAGGCAGTGGAGCAGTTGCAATCCGGGCACCGGGTCGCGGTAGGGGTTGTCGGTGTGCATCCCGATCTTGAGCTTGGTGAAGGCGAGGTTGGCCGGGTCGGCTTCCTCGCGCACATCGAAGAGCCGTCCGTAGTTGGTTTGGCGCACGTATCCGAACAGGTCGACGACGTCGAGGATCGATCCGGGAGTGGTCGGCACGTTCTCGAGGAGTCCGAAGCCGTGATCGCGGATTCCGACGAGCCAGTCGTGAAGTCGGTTGGGGTCGGTGAGGAGCGTGGGGTAGTCCTCGAAGCTGAGCCGACTCTGCATCTCGGCCCCCCAGAGGGACCGATGAGGTCGGGGCACGACCTGGGCATGCTGCCTGAACCATTGCTCGTCGAAAGTCTCCTGGAGTCCCTCGGGCTCGAACGACACGGTTACGCCATCAGCAACTCGGACGGCGGTGGTGATCGAGACGGGTGGTAGGTCGTTGATGTCGAAGGTTCGTTGTCCCCCGTTGCGGTGACGGCCCGAGCCGATGTTGTCGCGCAGCCACGCGCCCAGGAAACGTGAGCTTGTGCCGTCGGTGAATCGAACGTCGAGCCATTGGTGGTCGTGGTCGACCGCGGTGATGCCCATGCCACTCCTGCAGAGAGAATGTCAGATTGGTATATACCAATCATGGCAATTTGGCAACCATTTGGTTGGCAGGCGCGACCGCTGGGTCAGAAATCGGGTTCGAGCCTGGGCGGCGGCACTATCTCAAGAACCTCGTCGCGCTCAGCGAGCATCCGCGAAATGGCAAGGAACTCCGGGTCCTTGACGCGCGAGAGCGAAACGGTCACGTGACGCAGACCATTTTCCTCCGACATCCACATCCGTTTGACCTCGCCACCGGCATCCTGCACCGCTGAGTAGAGGGGGCCCAACGTGCCCGACCCCGGCTGATAGAGGAGTTCGAGGCGGCGACTGTTTCTCCACATGCGTGAGGGGCTAAGGGAGCCGAGCAGCACCAGGGTGAACAGGGCGATCGCGCCGCCGGCGGCTGCGACCTCGTAGAGGCCGACCCCGGCTGCTACCCCGAGGGCAGCCGCCATCCACAGGGTGGTGGCAGTGGTGAGGCCGGTGACCTTGAGGCCGCTGCGGATGATGGTACCCGCACCGATGAACCCGATTCCGGTGACCACCTGGGCCGCGACGCGTGTCGAATCCCCTCCTTCCTCCGAGGCGCCGAAGGCGCCGGCCACGGTGAACAGGGCCGCACCCAAGGCCACCAGAGTGTGGGTGCGCAGCCCCGCTGTCTTGCTGCGAGCTTCGCGTTCGTAACCGAGTATCGATCCCAGTGCGGCGGCCAGCGCGAGGCGAGCGATCAGTTCGAGCGTGTCAATTTCAGCCATGTTTTTGGTCTAGACCAATGGCTGGTTGGTGTCAAAGCGTCGTCTCAAGATAGGCCACGATGCTCGCGTGGATGATTGTCATGGCACGGTCGATCTCATCGTCGCTGACCGTCAGCGGTGGGGCGATCCGCCAGATGTTCGCCGACACCACCTGAACGAGAAGGCCACGATTGCGACACTCCGCCGCGATGGCGACCGCGGCATCGGGGTTGGGATCATTGGTGTCTGCGTCGACGACCCACTCGATCCCGAGAAGCAGGCCACGGCCGCGGATATCGCCGATGAGCTGGTGCTCTAGCGCCATCTCCTCGAGCGCACCCTTGATCTTCTCTCCGTGGCGGGCCGCCGACTGCTCAGCGACGTGGTGCTCGGCCAGGTCGAGCATGGTGAGGCCGATCATCGCCATCGATGGTTCGTTCATGTGTGATGTGAGGAACCGGAGTCCGTTCTCTTCCGCTCGTTCTGCTATCTCGTCGGTGACGGCGAGCGCCGCCAGGGGAAAGCCGCCGCCCATGGTCTTCGAGAGGGCGACCACGTCGGGAACAACCCCGGCGGTCTCGAAAGCGAACATGTCTCCGGTGCGTCCGAGGCCGGTCTGGGCCTCGTCGAGCACGAGCTTGATGCCGCGCTCCTCGCATCGTATCTTCAGGTGGGGGAGGTATCCCGCGGGTGGTTCGATCATGCCACCGGTGCTGAGCACCGGTTCGATGATGCAGGCGGCAACATCACCTGTTCGCTGGGTATCGACCAGCCCCATCCCCACATCGGCGCACGCGAATCCGCATTCGGGGTAGCTGGTGTTGAGTGGGCAACGAAAGCAATAGGGCGCCGGGAGGGCGTGAACGCCGGGTTGGGCCGGGCCTGTTCCGATGCGGCGGGGAAGGAAGGTGACGGCTGCCGCGCCCCCGGTGTGTCCGTGATATGAACGCGACACGCCGACTGATTCCCACCTGCCGGTGGCCATTTTCGCTGCTTTCAGGCCAACCTCGGTCGCCTCGCTTCCGGTGCTCAGCAACAGCACCTTCGACAGTTCGGCCGGCAGCAGGGCCAGCAGTCGCTCGGCGAGTCGGATCACCTCCTCGCTGAGCAGGTAGCTGTTGGAGTGGACGGTGCGGCTGAATGAGTCGAGGATCGCGGTCCTGAGCGCGTCGGGGTTGTGGCCGAAGGTTGCGCACAGTTGGCCGGAGGTGAAGTCGAGATATTCCTTGCCATCGCGGTCCCAGATGGAGGTTCCGGATGCTCGCTCGACGAGGAGCGGGTCTATGGGTCCCGCATGGCGCAGCATCGACGCGTCGGCGAGCTCCAAGAGGGTGGCGGTATCCGCCGCCGATGGGATGACATTTCTCGGCGTGGGGCTGGACATTGGTGGAGTATGCGCCTCCTGACCGGTAACGAAAAGCAACTAGAAGCGAAACTAATCAGATAGCGGCGGCGGCTCGCTCGCTCGGCATATCGGCTGCGGCCGCATCCCAGCGCCTGTCTCGCCTGTCGGCGCGGCTCGGGGTGGATCTGACCGTGAGCGACGGTCGTGGCATCAGGCTGACCCCAGCGGGCCGCCAGCTCGGAGATCACGCCGTTCGCATCTGTCGCCAGCTCGAGTTGGCCGAGCAGGACCTGAGTGTGGAGCTGCCCCGGTCGGGCCGTTCGACGGTATCGGTCGCCACCTTCGCTACCGCCGCCGAACACCTGATTCCGGCCGTCGTCGATCATGTGGGCCCCGACGCCGGGTTCAGGATCTCGCTGGCCGAGCTGGCGGCCGATCTCGCGATCCCCGGCATCATCTCCGGCGAGTACGACATCGCATTGATCCGCACCTTCGAACCCACCTCCTTCACCCGACCAGCGACCACAGTGGCCAAGGTGATCGCCACCGAACCCCTCGACATCGTGGCCCGGCCGCCTGAAGGCCGCGATCGGGTCACCTTGGGCACGCTCGCCGCCGCGCCGTGGATCTCGGGGCCGGTCGGCAGCACCCTCGCCGCGGCGATCGAGAGTACGTGTCGCACGATCGGCGGATTCACGCCGAACGTGGTGCACAGGGTGTCCGACGCGGCTGTCATCATCGCTTTGGCCGAACGGCGTCTGGGGGTCGGGTTTCTCCCGCGACTCGCCACCCAGTCGGCGCCTGAGCATCTCATTCATGCGGCGCCGGGAGGCGTCAGCCGGTCGATCATGGCGGTCTGCCTACCCCAATCCCTCGAACACCCTCCCGTCAATGAGGTCTGGCAGGCCCTCGACTCACTCGACGATCCGGCCCCGCGGTCAGTCGCCTGACTCGGTGGCCAGGGGCTCGTCGGGAAGTTCGCGAAGCTTGGCCCTGCGCTTGCGGCGGGCGGGAATGAGTGAGCGCATGGCATCGAGGCGACCGAAGCAGAGGAGCCGGTCGTTGGCTTCGAGCACCAGTGCGTTGCGGGGGTTGGGGATCACGCGAGCGAGGCGATGCAGGGTGAGGATCGTGATGTCCTGCTCCCACAGACCCGAGTCCTCGAGGGTCTTGCCCACATAGCTCGAGTCCTCCTTGATAAGCAGTTCGGCCACTCCGTAGCCGGTACTCACACTGAGGCGCTGGTGGATGTCGAGCTGGGGAAACGCCACCTGGTTGTCGATGTAGTCGACGATCGCACCCGCGATGTCGAGCTCGGTTGCGGTCTCGATCCCCTCCAGACCCGGCGACGAATTCACTTCCAGTACCAGGGGGCCGTCGTTGCCTTCCAACAGGTCGACGCCGGCCACCCGTAGTCCCATTATCTGGGCCGACTGAACCGCCACCCGTTCATATTCTTCGGAGAGCTCCACCGGCTCCGCGATGCCACCGCGATGAACATTGCTGCGGAACTCGTCGCCTCGCGCCACCCGACGGATGGCCGCGACCACCCTGTCGCCCACCACGAGAGCTCTGACATCTCGCCCCTTGCTCTCCGCCACGAACTTCTGAAGAAGCACGTTCTGCTTGGCGCTCTGGAGGGTCTCCAGCATGGCCTCCGCGGTCTTGGCATCCGGTGCGAGCATCACTCCGATCCCCTGGGTGCCTTCGAGCAGCTTGATGATGACCGGCGCACCGCCGACCCTTCTGATCGCGGGGAGGACATCTTGGCGATCGCGCACGAAGGTGGTGTCGGGGATGCCTACGTCGTGGCGCGACAGGATCTGCAGCGAGCGCAACTTGTCGCGGGAGTTGGCGATGCCATTGGCGGTGTTGGGCGTGTAGACGTCCATCTGTTCGAACTGGCGCACGAGCGCGGTGCCGAAGTAGGTGATGGACGCCCCGATGCGAGGGAGGATCGCGTCGTAATCCGAGAGCTGACGCCCTCGATACTGCAGATCGGGTTCGTCGCCGGTGAGGTCGATTGCGAAGCGCAAGCTGTTGAGCACCCTCACGTCGTGGCCTCGCTCGAGGGCAGCGACCTTCAAGCGGGTGGTGCTGTAGCTGCTGGCCGCTCGGGACAGGATTGCGAGCTTCATGGCGTTTGCCCCTTCTCTACCGATGCCACGTGAGCGATGGCATCGCCGCGGTTGAAGAGGGGATCGAGCGACAGTCCGATCACGATCCCGTCGATCGGTGCGGTGATGCGTCCGAGACGATTGCCGAACGAGTCGTAGAGCCGCCCGATGGTCTGTCCCTTGTCCACATGGTCGCCGAGCATGACATCGATCTGGGCGATTCCGCTACGGCGAGCTCTCACCCAACTGCTCGATCGACTCACCGCCGACTCGGCGACACTGGTATCGTCGAACCCGTCGGGATCGAAGAGGTCGAGTTCGGCGAGCACCCTCATGACCCCGTCGACGCCGGCGACGATGGCCGCCTCATCGAAGCGCCACGCCTCACCAGCCTCGTAGAGCAGGACGGTTGCGCCGGCGTCGGTCGCCGCCTGGCGCAGCGACCCGTCACGCGACGCGGAGTGGATCATGATCGGGGCGCCAAACACCGAGGCGAGTCGGTTGGCACCTGGATCATCGAGATCGGCTCGGATCTGGGGCAGGTTGGCGCGGTGCCCGGAACCGGTGTGGAGATCTATCCCCACCGAACAGCGGGCCACCACCTCGGTCATCAGCAGGTGGGCGATGCGGCTGGCGAGTGAACCTCGAGACGACCCGGGAAACGACCGATTCAGGTCGCGTCGGTCGGGGAGGTAGCGATCGCCGCTGACAAAACCGTGCACATTCACGATAGGGACAGCCAGAACGGTGCCGTGAAGTTCGCGGGCGTCGAGTCTCTCGAGCACCCGCCGGATTATCTCGACTCCGTTGATTTCATCGCCGTGGATCGCTGCGTTGAGCCAAACCGTGGGTCCGTCGTGGGCACCGTGTACCACCATGACCGGCAACGACACCTGGGTACCGGTGACCAGCTTGGAGATCGGTAGCTCACACTGGTCGCGCCCTCCCGGTTGGACCGAGGTGTTGTCGATGTCGAAACTGGAACGCGGCGGGTTCACTGGGCACGCCCGCGGTTGCGGCGGCGGATGGCCTTCGATGGCTTGCCCGTGCGATACGACCGGCCGGAATCGACGAGATACCTGGCCCTGATTGCTTCGCGGCCGAGCAGCATGCGAAAGCTCATCTCGGTTCGGTCGGTGAGCGTCAGTTCGGTGGGGTAGTGGTGATCACCGATGCGCAGCGTCGTTGTGATCACCGGGCGCTCGGTGCTCTCACCGCTGGAGCTGCGGATGTAGCGAGCGTCGTGCAGCGGGGCCTCGGTGGCCACCGGATCGAGTTCGGAGCGCTGCCAAGGAAGTACGACGAAACGGAGCCAGGACATGCCATCACGGTCGAAGTGTTCTATTTCGACCGCGTGAAGAGACGACGACCGAGCCCCGGTGTCGACCTTCGCCTTGATCAGGTCGATGCCGAGGTCGGGCAGTGACACCCACTCGCGCCACCCCAGAACCGGCTTGTCGTTCATCAGGCGCAGGAGCATAGCTGGAGTCCCTTCTGCTCAACCGGGCCGATGCTTGTGCCGATCGAGGAGGAAGCGCTTCCGAGGTGGAGGCTGCGTTGGGAGCCCGAATGCAGAACACGGCGGAGTCCGATCAAGCCGTTGTCGATGGCGCGGGGGTCGACCCCGGAGACCGCGAACGGCGGGGCCGCCGCTGGCTGATCTGGTCGTTCATCTTCTGCCCCTGTCACCTCCCGATCTCGATGGGGGTATTTGCTGCCATCTTCGGCGGCACCGCCTTCGGCGCCCTGATCAGCCGCAACACCCTCGGCGTGGGACTGGCCCTCGGCACCATCTACGCCATTGGGGTGGGGATCGGGTTCCGCCACATCCGAGCCGCCACCGCTGATCGCGACTGCCGAGACGGAGAGTGCGTCATCAGAAGCTGACTGCCGGGTGTGAGAAGCTGTCGCGATGGCGGGGGATCCCAACACCACGACAGCAGCCGATGGCACCAAGATCCACTGGACGCGAGCCGGCGACGGTCAGCCGGTGGTGCTCGTCCACGGGATCACCGAGAGCGTCGCCGCGTGGGATCCGATCGTTTCCTCGCTCAGTGTCGGCTTTGATGTCGTCAGCATCGACCTCCGCGGCCATGGCGCATCGGGGCTCGCCTCCGACTACGGGCTGGCGGCCATGGCCGGCGACATCGCCCATGTGGTGAACGACGCCGGGATCGAAGCCCCTCACCTCGTGGGTCACTCGCTGGGGGGTGCGGTGGTGTCGGCCGCCGGTGCTGCGATTCCCGTGGCGTCGGTGGTGAACGTGGATCAATCCCTTCGCCTCGGTGAGTTCAAGGAGATGCTCGAGGCGGTCGAGTCCATGCTCCGCGACGACGAAGTGTTCCCCGCGGTGATGGCATCGATCTTCACCGATTTGATGGGCCCCAGGTTGAGTGAAGGTGAACAGGCCCGGCTCACCGCGATCCGCCAGGCCGACCAGGAAGTCGTACTCGGCGTGTGGGCCGAGTTGCTGACGTCGACACCCGAAGAGGTAGATCAGATGGTCGACCGAGCGCTCGCCGACTACACCGACTCACCGGTGGCCTACCTCTCCTTGTTCGGTACGAGCCCCGGTGATGAGTATGTGGAGTGGCTCGAGGCCCGTATCCCGGGCGCGGCAGTTGAGGTGTGGGCCGATCACGGGCATTACCCCCACCTGGTCGACCCCGAGCGATTCGTGGCCCGGTTGGTGGACTTCTGGGGGTGAAGCTCAGCTGTAGCTGACACCCAATCCTGCTCGGGCATCGGTCTGGATCCCGTAGGGGGCGATCGGGTAGCGGAGACCGTTTCTGCTGAGCGCCTCCATCCCGGCGATGGCCTGCAGAAGATGGCCGGGCTTCATGGCGATGAGGAGTTCGTCGTCGGGGACCCCTCCGTAGCGGCGCTCGGCGTAGCACGGCAATGACAGGCTCGGCTCGCCGGTGTGCAGGGCCCGCCCCCACGAGTCGGCGCAGGCCGATTCGCCGACGCAACCGAACTCCAGCTTGCGGTAGCCCGACCACTGGAGGCCGTTGATGAGGATGATCATCTGGCCGGGAGTGGCGTAAACCATGCAGATGTCGGGGGGAGCGAGGCGACCGGTCGCCAAGGGAGACACCGCCATCGCCTGGTAGGTGCCGACCGGCACCACATCCATCGCGGCCTGGTGGAGGGCGGCATCGCCCTCGGTCTCGAACCACACTCCCGCCATGTGACGACCCGAGTACCACTCCTCGTCCTGAGCACCGAGACCGAGCACCGACTGGCACTGGGTGCCGACCAGATCCTCGCCCGTGATCCCTACGGTCCAGTTCAATCGGGCTGCCATCGACACGATCTGATCGGCTGTGTGGATATCCGACGGACGGCGGATCTTGGCCACGGCCTCCATGTCCTCGACGGTTTCGAACATCTTCATGCCGATGGGGGTGGTGCGGATCCGGAGCACCTGGTCGAGTCGGGCAAGGGTGTCGGCCCAGTCGATGTTGTCGTCGCCGGGACGTATCGACGCCGGCTGTGGGGTCATGGGGTGACTCCGTTCTTGATAGCTCCGATGATCCGGTCGAGGATCTCGTCGAGGATTTGCTCGGTGGTGGCGAAGTTGAGGCGAGCCCAGCCGGCAGCCTGATCGCCGAATTGAAGGCCGGGGTCGATTGCCACGCCGGCATGGTCGAGGAGGGTCTTCGCTGGATCATCTCCGAGAGATGTGCGGGTGAGGTCGAGCCAGGCGAGGTAGGTGGCCTCGGGCGGATCGAAACCCACCTCAGGGACCTCAGCCGCCAGCCTCGCTGCCAGATGGTCTCGGCGGGCGGTGAGGGTGAGCATGGTGTCGCTCAGCCAACCCTCACTCTCGGTCCAGGCGGCCATGGTTCCCGCCGCGCTCAACGAACTCGGCCGTCCGTGCACGTGATGGGACAAGGCGTTGAGTCGGTTGCGAACAGTGGCGGACCCGACATGAGCGAGGGCGCAACTGAGACCGGCCACATTGAACGCCTTCGATGCACTGCCCAGCGTGATGGTGCGCTCGCGAAGCCTTTCGTCGGCGAGAGCCAGGGGCAGGTGCTGGTGGGGAGCATGCACGAGGTCGGCCCAGACCTCGTCGCTGATGACGAGAAGATCGCGTTCCTCTGCCACGGTGGCGAAGGCTTGGAGCTCCTCGGTAGTGAACACTCGACCCGCAGGATTGTGAGGTTGGGAGAACAGCACCATTTTGGTTTGCTCGTCGCAGGCCGCGTCGAGTCGCTCGGCATCGAGAGTGCTTTGTGCTCCGAGAGGTACATCCACCATCTGGCGGCCGCTGTCGTGAATGGCATGGCGGAAGGGGTGGTAGATCGGTGAGAACACCACGATGCCGTCGCCGGGCTCGGTGTGGAGTTCCATCACCAACTCGAGTGCGTGGAGCGCGCCGGTGAACGTCCAGATCTCGTCGGTGTCATCGGTGAGACGCACGCCGTGGCGGCGCTCGACCCAGGAGAGCCAGGTCTCTGCCAGGGGGTGAAGGGCAGCGAAGTTGTAGCCGAGGTCGCCCCGCTCCAGCACGGCGTTGATGGCGGCCTTGATCGGTGGCGCCTGGTCGAAGTCCATGTCGGCCACCCATGCGGGGAGCACGTCGGGGCCGTACTTGGTCCACTTCGCACTATCGAGGGAGCGCAGGCGTTTCAGGTCGTCCATTCCGAGACCGTAGACCGCCGAGCGTCGCCCCTCGGCATCGCGATCGGGTGCGGGTAATACGCTGTCGCCCGTGACTGACTCCGGCTCCTCGATGCACTCCTTCGATGAATCCACCGATGACCTCGCGTGGAAGATCTTCCGCTATTCGCTCAACCGGGTGAGGCTCGACCCTCCTCCGTTGGACGGACCCCGCAGTCCGGAGGACCTCTACGCGGCGGTTGGTGAGACCATCACCACCGAAGGGATGGGTGGCACCGCCGCGCTCGAACTGTTCACTGACCAGCTCGCCCCCGCGTGTATCTCCACCGATCACCAGCGCTATCTGTCGTTCATTCCGGCGGCGCCGACCGAGGCCTCGGTGTTGTTCGACATGGTCGTCGGAGCGTCGTCGCTTTTCGCCGGTTCGTGGCTGGAGGGTGCGGGGGCTGTGTATGCAGAGAATCAGGCCCTGCGCTGGCTCGCCGATCTCGCCGGTTTCCCCGCTGAGGCGGGAGGCGTGTTCGTCTCGGGAGGCACTGCGGGAAACCTGAGCGCCCTGGTGGCCGCCCGTCATGGCGCTCGGGCGCGTCGCGACGGCGAACCCACCCGGTGGGCGATCGTCGGTGCCGACACGACCCACTCATCGATCGAATCGGCCGGTCGGGTGATGGACGTCGATGTTCTCGCCGCTCCGGTTGATGCTGATCGGCGCTTGGGAGGGCCCGCCGTAGCTGCCGCGATCGATGCCGCACCCGACGGCACCGAAGTGTTCGCGGTGGTTGCCACCAGTGGCACCACGAATCTGGGGATCGTCGACGACCTGGCATCGATCGCCGATGTCTGTGAGCAGAGGGGAATCTGGTTCCATGTCGATGGGGCTTACGGCGCAGCCGGCCTCGCGGCTCCGTCGGTTCAGCCGCTCTACACCGGTATCGAGCGAGCTGACTCCTTCATCGTCGACCCTCACAAGTGGCTGTTCGCCCCGTTCGACTGCGCGGCCCTGCTCTATCGCGACCCCGAGACCGCGAGAGCAGCGCACACCCAACACGCGGAGTACCTCGAGCCCCTCACCTCCCGCGATGATTGGAACCCCAGCGACTATGCCCATGTTCTGACCCGCCGTGCCCGCGGCCTGCCCCTGTGGTTCTCCCTCGTCACCCACGGCACCGACGCCTACCGAGATGCCATCGAGTACACCCTGAGCGTCGCCGCCCAGGTGGCCGATGAGATCGAGGCCACCGGGCATCTCGAGCTGGTCCACCCCCGGGTGCTCTCCACCGTGGCCTTCCGGCGCCGAGGATGGGGGATGGATGACTACCGGAAATGGTCAGACGCTCTGCTTGCCTCGGGCCAGGCATTCGTGACGCCGACCGCGGTCGACGGGGAGGCGGCATTGAGGCTGTGCATCATCAGCCCTCGCACTACGGTCGAGGGCTTGCGGGGCATCCTGGCCACCCTCTGAACTCTGGGCGACAATGGTTTATGAGCGACGACAAATGGGCAGAACTCCATGCGTTGGCGAAAGAGGCGGCGGCCCATGCCCATGCGCCCTACTCCGGCCTCCGCGTCGGCGCGGCCGGACGCACTGAGTCGGGGCGAATCGTCACCGGTTGCAATGTGGAGAACGCCTCTTACGGGCTCACCCTCTGCGCCGAATGTGGCCTGGTCGGCGACCTCCATCGCGGCGGTGGAGGCCGCCTGGTGGAAATGGTTGCCGTGGATGGTGAGGGCAACGTGCTCGCGCCCTGTGGCCGTTGTCGCCAGCTCCTCTACGAGGCCGGTGGCCCTGATCTGGTGGTGGAGATGCCCGACGGGCGTCACCCCATGAGCGAGGTCCTGCCAGGGGCGTTCGACGCAGGCGACCTTCCCGGCGCCGGGGATTAGCGGCGGAACTTCGGCGTCAGTCGAACTCCGGGGTCCGCTTCTCCACGAACGCGGCGATGCCTTCCTGGCCGTCGTGGCTACCCATGGCCGCGGTGATCACCTGGGCCTCGTACTCGCCGGCCGACTCGAGCGACTGGTCGATGCCGTTGTAGATCACCCGCTTGGCCTGGCCGAGTGCGGCGGCGGCGCCGTCGGCGAGGGTCTGGGCGAGATCGGCGGCTGCGGTGTCGACCTCGTCGTCGGGCACCACACGGTTGACCAGGCCCCAGGCTTCGGCCTCGGTGGCGGTGAGCACGCGATTGGTGAGCGTGAGGTCGAGCATCCGGCGAAGTCCGATGTGGCGGGCGATGAAGTACGACGAGGTTCCATCGGGGGTGACACCGGCTCGGGTGTAGGCCATCGTGTACTTGGCCGACTCACTCGACACGACTAGATCGAATGCACTCATCAGGGAGAGTCCCGCGCCTCCCGCCGCGCCCCGCACACCGGCCACGAACGGTTTCGGCATCCGGTTCATGAGCTGGATGGCGAGATGAAAGTCCATCAGCATGTCGTGGCCGAGGCGAGGGAGATCGGTTCCCCAGGCATGGAAGAGTTTGAGATCGCCGCCCCCGCAGAAGACCTTGCCTTCCGCAGTGACCGACACGGCTTTCACGTCGTCGTCGTAGTTAATCTCGAGCATCACCGCTCTCAGGTCGCGTCCGAGCTCGGGGCTGACGGCGTTGGCGCCCTCGGGCCGGTCGAGGTGGAGATGGCCCACGCGATCGCGGACCTCGTATCTGATCGTGTCGAACTGCATGACTGTGAAACTAGTCCCGATCGTCGGTGCTCAAGGTTGAACGGCGGTCGACCGACAATGACACCCACGGGGATCGTTCGGGGAATCACCGAATGCCGGTCGATCTGCTGACAACATGTAGTGGAGCGGGCGGTTTCACGAAATTCCCTTTCGGGTTCTTCTGAGGAGGCCTTGTCCGTGGACATCACCAGACCGATGAAGCTCGTTGGAGGTGCCGTCGGTGTGAGCGTCGCCTTTGGCTCGGTGGCAGTTGCCGCGGAATCGAGCGGTGGCGATGTGTCGTTGCGCGACACGGTCTCGATCGCTCAGGCCGGCACCGTTCGGCCGCTGGCTCACTACACAGCCACCACCGTCGATGTCGACGACAGCTTCTCGTCGCCGTTCGATGCCGATGGCGACGGTCTCAGCGATATCGAAGAGGCGGAGCTGGGCACCGACCCGCTCAACCCCGACTCCGACGCCGATGGCCTCACCGACTATCAGGAGGTGAAGTTCGGAAGCGATCCGCTCAATCCCGACACCGATGGCGACGGCTTGCCCGACGGCTTCGAACTCGAGGAACTGCGCACCAATCCCTTGGAGTCCGATACCGACCATGACGGGCTCTCCGACGGCGACGAGTACACCATCCACGGCACCGATCCCCGCGATCCCGACACTGATGATGATCGGCTCAACGACGGTGATGAGTTCAACACCTACAAGACCGATCCGCTCCACTGGGACACCGACCGCGATGGCTACGGCGACGGCGACGAGATCGCTTTCGGCGGTGATCCGCTCGACCCTGGCGTTGTGCCCGACATCCCGTTCACCGACGACAGTCTCGACACATCGGTGAGCCTCGACAGTTCGGTGAGCTTCGACAGCCCTGATTCCGTCGACTCCGACTGACCACCTGTAATCTTTCTCCACCCGGGGTACCGGGTACCGACTTCTGAGGGGGAACCATGTTGGTGGGATTCATCGGGCTCGGAAACGCGGGCGGGAAGCTCGCGGGCTCCCTGCTCCGCAACGGCTACGACCTCACGGTTCGAGACCTCACCCCTGCCGCCGCCGAGCCTCTCCTCGCGGCCGGGGCCGCCTGGGGGGAATCGCCCCGAGCCATGGCTGAGAAATGTGATCTCGTCATCACCTGCCTGCCCTCGCCGGCCGCTTCCGCCGCGGTGATGGAAGCCGAAGACGGCCTCCTCGCCGGCCTCGGTAGGGGCAAGATCTGGGCCGAGATGTCCACCACCGATGAGGCGGAGGTGCGCCGGCTGGCAGAGCTCGTCGAAGCGGTGGGAGCATCGGCTGTGGATTGTCCGGTGTCGGGAGGATGTCACCGAGCTGCCACCGGCAACATCGCCATCTTCGCCGGATGCAACCGCGATGTCTTCGACCGGGTGATCCCGGTTCTTTCCACCATGGGTCGCCAGATCCTCCACACGGGGCCTCTCGGGTCGGCGTCGGTGCTCAAGGTGGTCACCAACTATCTGGCCTCGGCCAACCTGGTCTCGCTGAGCGAAGCGCTCGTCACCGCCAAGGCGGCCGGCATGGACCTCAGCACCACCTATGAGGCGATACGGATCTCGTCGGGAAACTCGTTCGTTCACGAGACCGAAAGTCAGGTGATCCTCAATGGGAGCCGCGACATCAACTTCACCATGGACCTCGTGGTGAAGGACCTGTCGTTGTTCCAGGCGGTGGCGGACCGGGCCGGCGTGCCCGCCGAACTCTCACCCCAACTCCTCGACATCTTCCTCGATGCCGAGGAACGCTACGGCTCGCGGGCGTGGTCTCCCGATGTGATCAAGCGCCTCGAGGATGCCACCGGACTGTCGATCCTCGCCCCTGGCTTTCCCGCCGAGATGATCGACGACGAGCCGGAGCAGCCCGGCCATGAGGTAGTCCCACGGTCGCGCTGAAGATGCGTATTGTCTGAGCATGCCGGACGCACCCTTGAGAGTCGCCCAACTCTCTGATCTGCACATCAGCACTTCGGCCGGCGGCTATGGATGGCGCGACACGACGGAGTCTTTCGCGGCTGTTGCGGAGCATGTCATGGCCGACCCTCCCGACATTTTCGTGATCACCGGCGATATCGCCAATGAGGGAAGGCCCGAGGAGTACGGGCATGCCGGTGCCGTGCTGGCCGGGTTCGGCGTGCCGGTCTACTGCCTTCCGGGCAATCACGACCGCAGCGACACCTTCCACACCCATCTCCCGCGTCCGGGAGTGGTGATCCAATCGACGATGAAGGTGGGCAACTGGCTGTTCCTGTTCGGCGACAGCAACGCGGGAGGATTGGCTCTGCATCCCCGAGACGGGTGGATCGACACGGCCGATCGAACCCACGAAGCGAAGGGCAGCTTCACCGACCACGAATACTCCCGGCTCGAGAGACAGCTGGCCGCGTCTGGTGCTGAGCACGCGATGCTCTGGCTCCACCACCCGCCCGGTTCGAGTCGGTTCTTCGAGGAACCCGAATACGACGAGCAGGTTCGAAGCCTCGTGGAGGACACCACGGTGCGGGCGGTGGCGGCGGGGCACGCCCACACCGGCATCACCATCGATATCGGTGGTGTCCCGAGTCATCTGTGTCCCTCCACCGGGCTGTCGATGGACTTCGAGGCGATGACCCTGATGCCCCCCGGCTATCGCCGCTACGAGTTCCGGCCCGACGGATCGGTGCAGACCGAGGTGGTGTGGCTGGATGACGACCGATGGAGCGAGAGGCACCGCCTGCCAGAAGTGGCCGCGGAGTACCTCGCCGGAAGGGCGACCTTCGAAGACGTGCAGGCCTGGCTCGACACCAGCTCGTGATCAACGCGCGAAAGTCCCTGGCGGTGGTCCTCCTCGGCTCCGCCGCTGTCGCGAGCTGTGGTGGGGGCGACCCGAGCCTCGACGGGGAGTGGCTGGCCGAGGATGTTGCGGTGATCGTTGCCGCGTCGGCCGACGCCATGGGTGCGGTCTCGTCGGTGAGGTTCGAGCTGGAGCACACCGGCGCGTCGGTGTACATCGACCCCGTCGACAGTCTGGCGCTGGAGGCCGTGGTGGGTCGTTTCACCGTGCCCTCGGAGGCTGATGCGATCGTGAAGGTCAATGTCAACGACACCCTGAAGACCGAACTCGGAGCGGTTGCCGTTGGCCCCGACGTGTGGCTTTCCAACCCGATCACCGGCGAGTTCGAGCCCCTTCCCGCCGGCTACAACATCGACCCTCGCACCTTCTTCGATCCCCGTGGCGGCTGGCAACCACTGCTCGCCGACCTTGTCGACCCGGTCGTCATCGGGGTGGAAGGCGATCGCTATCACCTCACCGGCACCGCCACGGCTGACCGCATCGAGACCGTCACCGCTGGCCTCGTGGCGGGCCGCGACGTGCCCGTCGATCTCTGGATCCATCCGGTCACGGCGGTGGTGACCCGCATCGAGTTCACCACCGAGGCCGACAACGGTGAGTCCGATTGGGTGCTCGAGTTGAGCGACTACGGCGAGGACTTCACCATCGTTGCGCCCGGCTCTGATGGCTAGCGTCTCGATCGACACCGCAGCACCGGACGAGCGGAGCGCCCGGGCGATCTTGGCGGCTGTGGGTTTCGCGGTATTTGTCGCGGCGGACGATCTCACCGTCGTCACGACGATGCTGCGCCCGATCATCAATGATCTCGGGCTGGTTCTCCCTGATGGCCTCGACGACGCGGCTTGGGTCGTGAATGCCTACCTGGTGGCGTTCGTGGCGGCGATGCCGATCGCGGGTCGGCTCAGCGATGTCTACGGTCGTCGCCAGGTTTTCGTCGGGGCCTACCTGGTCTTTCTCGTCGGCACCGTCGTCATCCCCCTTTCCTCGTCGCTCGGGCCCTTCCTCGTCGGACGTGTGCTCACCGCTCTCGGAGGTGGCGCGATGGTGCCGGTGGCTTTGGCGGTGGTCGGCGATGTCTATCCGGTGCGCTCTCGAGCCCGGGCGCTCGGAACTCTCGCCGCGATCGAAACCCTCGGTTGGGTGTGGGGACCTCTCTACGGTGCCGTCCTCGTTCGGTTCTTCAACTGGCAGACCCAGTTCTGGCTCAACGTTCCACTGGCCCTCGGGGGCCTGGTGTGGGTCTGGTGGGCCCTGTCTGACCACCACCGGCCCGACCGCAGTCGGCGGGTCGACTGGGTGGGAGCCGGTCTGCTCACCGGCGCCCTTGTCAGTCTCGATCTCGCCCTGCTCGGCAACGCCGAGGTGCAGAGCGTGTCGGGCCTCGAAGAACTTCGGGGTGGATCAGGCTTCGACTTCCGCCTCCTCTATCCCTTGGCGGTGATCCTCGGCTTGGTGTTCGTGCGCCACCAGCGCACCAGCGATGATCCCGTGCTCGATCGAGGGCTGCTGGCCGGCCCCACTGTCGGTCTGGCTCTGGTCGTGAATTTCATCGTGGGCGCGGCCCTGGTGATCGCGATGGTCGACGTGCCGATCTTCGTCAACGCGGTGGAGATCGATCTCGAACGTTCGGCGGTGGTGGCAGGATGGCTCCTGTCGTCGATGACGGCTGGCATGGCCATCACCTCCTACGTCGGTGGCCGTCTCACCGAGAGGGTCGGATACCGGTGGCCCGTAGTCGGTGGGCTCGTAGCCGCCGCTGTCGCCTACCTTTTGATGGGGTTGAGTTGGGGAGCCGATTCGTCGCGGCCGGCTCTGGCCGTAATGCTCGCCGTGCTCGGCCTAGGGTTGGGCGCGACCGTGGCACCCACCACCTCGGTGGTGGTCGACCAAGCCCCACCCGACAAGCGGGGGAGCGCGGCGGCCACCGTGATGGTGGTTCGCTTGATCGGGTTCAGCGTTGGTCTGGCCGCGCTCACTGCCTGGGCACTCGCCCGTTTCAACTCGCTGCGGGCCGATCTCGAGCTTCCGTCGATCACCGACCCTGGCTTCGAAGAGGCTCTCATCGCTGCTCAGCAGGATCTCACCGCCAGTGCAATCACCGAGACCTTCCTCGCCACCGCGGCGCTGGTGGCGATCGGGGTCGTGCTGGCACTCATGCTCCGTGGCTCGATCGCCGGCACTGGCGACGAGTCCGACGACACGACAGGGGAACCACTCATGAAAACCGATCGCAGGACAATCGCCCTCGTCGTCGCCGTTGGCGTGATGTTCGTGGCCCTCCTCGGCGCGCTCACATGGGTGAACCGGCTGTCGTCGGATCTCGACGACACTCGGGCCGACCTCGCCCGGGTCGAGGCGGGCTCGGCCCTCTTTGCCGCCCAGGTGCAAGGATTCCAGGAGCAGCTGCTCGAGCTTCAGCCCACGGTGGCCGATGGTCTCGACTCCGCCATCGAGGGACTCGAGACCTTCTCGGATTCACTCATCGAGTTCACGGTGAAGGTCGACGAGACGGTGTCGATCGACACCGAGGTGGCTTTCGAGCGGGTGGTGGAGGTGCCGATCAAGACCTCCATCCCGATCACCGAGACGATCGACACCACGATCACGATCGCGGGACCCCTCGGGATAGATATCCCGGTGGATGTCACGGTTCCTGTCGACCTCGACGTTCCGATCGATATTCAGGTGGAGATTCCCATCAAGGAGTCGATCCCGATTGCCACCGACATACCCATCAAGGTCGATGTCCCGATAAGTCTCGAGGTGGCCAACACCGAGTTGGCGGCTCTGGCTGATTCATTGGCCGCCGGGTTGGAATCGCTCAAGGCGATCCTGAGCGGTCTCGGGGGTTAGAAGTGGTCGGACAAGAAGCTGGCCACCTGCTGCATCGATGCTCTTGCCTCGGGGAGTTCACGGTAGAACTCGAAGACGTGCCACATGCCCTCCCACACCCTGAGGTCGACTTCGACGTCGTCCGCTCTCATCGCGGTGGCGAGCCTCACACTGTCCGAGAGGAGTAGATCTCTCGTGCCGCTGGTGATGAACGTCGGGGGGAACCCGGCGAAGTCGCCGAAGATCGGCGAAACCAGTGGGTCAGTCGGGCTGGCCTCACCGTAGTAGTCGGCCGCGGCGGGCTCCAAACGGTCGGTGGCCATAACGAGGGTCGGGTCGCGGTCGGCGACCTGGCTGTCGCCGGAGTAAGTGGCATCACCCCAAGGCGACAGGAGGGCCAGGGCCGACGGCATCGCGAGGCCCTCGTCTCGTGCCCGCAGCAGGGAGACGAGGGCGAGGTTTCCGCCGGCCGACTCGCCGGCCACCGCCAAGCCCTTCGGTCCGTGGGTGGTGAGGAGTTCTCGATACACGGCCAAGGCGCTGTCGGGTGCAGCCGGAAACCGATGCTCCGGGGCGAGCGGGTATCGCGGTGCGACGATCCGTGCTCCTGTGGCGGCGGCGATGACGGCCGAGATGACGAGGTCCTCCTCGGGTGAGCCCGCCGTGTAACCCCCGCCGAAGCAGTACATCACTGCGGTGTCGCCGCTTGCCCTCGAGGAGCCGGAAACGACCTCGAGGCAGGGAACGCCGCCCACCTCTACTTCGGTTTCGCGGGGTTGGAGCTCTAGTCTGACTGCGGCGATCGCGGCTGCGTAACCCGCCGCGATTTCGGCCCGGATCTCTGCCGCGTTCTGGACGGTGACAACACGGCGAACAGTCGGGGGGTTGGACGCGAGCCATTGCCTCGCCTCCCGGCTCATGCCGGTGCGGGGAATATCGGGGGTGGAGTCCATGACCAAACCACTAGCATTTTCGCCTGTGAAGCGACAGAAACTTGTCACCCTCGACGTCGAAGGCGTGCTGACTCCGGAGGTCTGGGTCAATCTCGCGATCCGCACCGGCATCGAAGCTCTCATGGTCACCACGCGCGAGGTGCGCGACTACGACCTCCTCATGAAGAAGAGACTTGCGATCCTCGATGAGCACGGGCTGAAGATGAGCGACATCAGCGCTGTCCTCGCCACCCTCGAGCCGCTCGGAGGGGCCCGCGACTTCCTCGACGATCTGAGGGCCGACTACTCGGTGGTGCTCTTGAGCGACACCTTTTCCCAGTTCGCGGCACCGCTCATGGCTCAGCTCGGGCAACCATCGATCCTGTGTCATCAGCTCGAGGTCGTCGACGATCACATCGACGACTTTGTGATCCGGATCCCCGATCACAAGCGTCGATCGGTGGAGGCCTTCAGGTCGCTCAACTATCACGTGCTCTCCGCCGGCGATGCCTACAACGACCTCGCCATGATCCGTGCGGCCAACTCCGGTGCGCTCTTCCTCGCCCCCGACAACGTCATCGACGAAAACCCCGATCTTCCCGCCTTCGACAACTACGGCGACCTGAGGGCCTGGATAGATGATGCCGTCGCCGACGGCGGGGCCTGACGTTCGTTCAGTCGTCGAGTGGTAGCACCGTTCGCTCGTCGACATGGTGCTCCAGCACCGTCTGGACGTAGCTGTTGGCCGCGACGTCGAGCGCGATGTCGACTCCGGCCTCTTCGTTGAGTCGCCAGTTGTGCTCGAGGATTTCATGGTAGATCTCGGCGTCTTCGAGGCGACCGCGTAGCCCGGTCGGCAAGATGTCGAGCGTCGGTTCGTAGCGCTCCTTGAGCCAGCGGTAGGCAACCACCGCCTCAGGCAGCTTTTCGCCCTCGGTCTGCGAAAGCCACGCGCCAAACCCTCGGAGCGCGATGAGGAGGCGTCGGGCCTGGTTCTCGTGGGCCACGATTCCGGTGAGTCGTTGAAGGCTTCTGACATGGTGGCCCTCCTCCACGACCGTCGGGCGGAAGCGGGCGATGCCGTCGTCGGCGTGCAACTCGTACTCCTCGGTGTCAAAGCCGAGCTCGTTGAGTCGGGCCAAGCGGGCGTGAATCCGGCCCAACTCGGAGCTGGGGATCTCCTCCTCATCGTGCAGTTCGGCCCACAGCGAGTCGTAGCGTTCGACCAGCTGTAGGGCGACGGTCTCGGGCTCGACGTTGGGGCTGAGCAGGCCGCTGGCTTGGAGATCGAGCAGGCCACCGAGGACGTTCTCGGCTGTCGTGTCGAGTTCGAACCGCCGCTGCCCCGAGGAGAGGCTCTCGTGCCATTCAGCGGTCTCGGTGTCGACCACATAAGCGCGCAGCGCGCCTGCGTCGCGGCGAAACAAGGCGTTGTTGAGGGAACAATCGCCCCAGAAGAAACCGGCCATATGGAGTCGTACGAGCAGCACTGCGAGAGCATCCACCACGCGATCCCGCAGCCACTCATGGCGGTTCTCGCTGAACAGGAATCGGTAGGGCAGGGAGTACCGCAGGTGGCGAGTTATGAGAACCGACTCGAGCATGTCGCCATCGGCAGCGCGTCGGTCGGAGGCGATCCCGATGAGGGTCACCCCTGGAAGGTGATGGTCGCGCAGGCGCTCCAGCATCGAGTATTCACGTTCTGCGAGCCGCTGAGGAAGTTCCTTGACCGCGAGGGTGGTGCCGTCGACCTCGAGAAAGCGCACCTCGTGGCGATGCAGTCCCGCCGGCAGGCGGATTGATAGGTCGTCGGGCCAGTCGGCCAGGGCCTGATCCCAGGGCAGTTCGATCAGGGCCAGCTGATCGATATCTGTCCGGAGTCGAAAGGCAACCATGCCGGCATGCTACGCACTGGCGAGCGGTTCAGCCGTCGAGCACCGGTACCTGCGCCAGGGCGGCGGCGATCGCCTCGTCCGACAGGTCGTGATCGACGATTTCCCCCGCGAGGAACTGCTCGTAGGCCGCGAGATCGAGATGGCCGTGTCCGCAGAGGGCGGTGAGGATCGTCTTCTCCTCACCGGACTCCTTGCACCGCATCGCCTCGCGGATCGCCGCCGCGATCGCATGGGTGGGCTCGGGGGCGGGCACGATCCCCTCGCTGCGGGCGAATTGGAGAGCCCCGGTGAAACACTCGGTCTGGCCGACCGATTCGACTTCCACGAGGTCGCTCTCGTACAGGTGCGACACGAGCGGCGACATGCCGTGGTAGCGGAGTCCGCCGGCATGGATCGGATCGGGGATGAACTGGTGGCCGAGGGTGTGCATCTTCACCAGCGGCGTCATCCCCGCGGTGTCGCCGAAGTCGTAGCGGTATTCGCCCTTGCTCATCGACGGGCAGGCGGCAGGTTCCACACACCGGATTGTGGGGTTCATGTTGCCCTTCAACTTCTCGCGCAGGAAGGGGAAGCTGAGCCCGCCGAAGTTGGAGCCGCCGCCGGTGCAGCCCACAAGCAGGTCGGGGGTTTCGCCCACCTTGGCCATCTGCAGCAGGGCTTCCTCGCCGATGATCGTCTGGTGGAGGAGGACATGGTTGAGGACCGATCCCAGCGCATAGCGCGTATTGGGGTCGGTGACCGCCGCTGAAACCGCCTCGGAGATTGCGATGCCCAGGCTCCCGGGATGGTCGGGATCCTCGGCCAGGAGGGAGCGACCGAATTCGGTGAGATCGGACGGGCTCGAGTGCACGGTGGCGCCCCAGATCTCCATCATGGTCTTGCGGTGGGGCTTGGTATTGAACGAGGCGGCCACCTGCCACACCTCACACTCGATGCCGTACTGGGCGGTGGCGAAGGCAAGCGAGCTTCCCCACTGGCCCGCGCCGGTCTCGGTGGTGAGCTTCGTTACGCCCTCCTGGTGGTTGTAGTAGGCCTGGGGAACCGACGTGTTGGGCTTGTGGGATCCGGCCGGGCTCACGCCTTCGTACTTGTAGAAGATCTTGGCCGGGGTATCGAGCAGTTGCTCGAGACGGCGGGCGCGAAACAAGGGGCTCGGGCGCCACAGCTTGTAGACGTCGAGCACCCCGCCGGGAATGTCGATGTAGGACTCGTTCGACACTTCCTGCATGATCAGCGCCATCGGGAACAGGGGGGCGAGATCGTCGGGGCCGATGGGTTCGTGGGTGCCGGGGTGCAGGGGCGGCGGGGGAGGCGAAGGCAGATCCGGGATCACGTTGTACCACTGGGTGGGCATCTCGGATTCGTCGAGCAGCACCTTGCTGTAGTCGGCCATCACGTGTCTCCTCGGCTTGGCGGGCGCCCGACCCTAGATGCTGACCGGTGGATGTGTCAGCCGAGCGGGGTGAAGAAGGCCTCGTCGTAGGCGCCGGACGGGTCGGCTCGCACCTTCTCGTCGAGCTCGACTGCATCGTCGCCGACGAGTATCCGCCACTGATCGCTACGAACGCCTTCGAGCATGGCGCTCGCGGCTTCGGCGGCCGACATCGGCGCTGTGTCCTCGTACAGCCTTGACGCAGCCGAATAGAACTCCGCTTCTTCGCGTGTGGGCTCGATCTCGTGGATCCTCACCGCGTTCTCCACTATCGGGGTACCGATGTGGCCCGGCATCACCAGGGTGACCTTCACGTGAGGGGCATTGATGCGGAGGTCGGTGATGAGTGCTTCGGTGAATCCCTTGACCGCGAACTTTGCGGAGGAATAGGCGGTGTGGGGCTGATGGGCACCGACGCTGGCGTAGAAGCCGTTGACGCTGCTGGTGTTGATCAACACTGCCTCCGAGGCTGCCACGAGGAGCGGCAGAAACACCCTGGTGGCCAGGTAAACGCCTCCCCACGTGATCTCGAAGCAACGTTCCCAGCCAGACCGCTCGTCGGTGATCATGCTGCCCCCGCCGACGACCCCGGCGTTGTTGAACATCAGGTGGACGTGGTCGGTATCGAACTCGGCGAGTATCGCGTCGCGGAACTCCTCGAGTTGGCCCTCGTCGGATACGTCGGCTCGGTGAGCCAGCACCCTTGCCCCCGGGGTGTCCTCCTCCACCATCGCGATGGTCTTCGCCATGTTGTCGACCGACAGGTCACACATCGCCACCCTGGCTCCGGTAGCTGCCAGCTGGCGCACGAGTTCTCGACCGATTCCGGTGCCGCCCCCGGTTACGACCGCGATCTTTTCGGTGAAGTCGCGCACTATGGACTACTGGTGCGCTTCCTTCTCGGCCCGTTCCAGGCGCCATTCATGGAGCCCGTTTCCGGCTACCCCCCCGAAGAGCGGTGACGACCAGAACCCGGCCATGACGCCGACACCGATCGCAGCGCCCACTCCGTAATCGGGACCGAACGAATAGAACATCAGGGCCGCGATGGCGCTCACAACCACGGCCGCGACCACGATTGAGATCGCCACGGTCTTGAGGCGATCAACATCGGTACCGTCGACCAGGGGGTTTGGGTCGGGCTGACTCATCTGGATCTCCTCGGGAGCGGATGCGGGCTCCCGGCAGGCAGCGACACGCGTGGCGGTCAGTGTAGGGGACCGGCGCCGACGAGGTGGCCTAGGGTCGATCGATGCCCGATCGAGCCCCCGACAGTGAGAGCGTCCTCGGGGTCGGATGCCCGATGTGGGCCAACCGTGACTGGGTGGGTTCCTATCTCCCGTCCGACACAGTCGCCGGTCGTGAGCTCAACGCCTACTCGCGAGTGTGTAACTCAGTCGAGGGCAACACCACCTTCTATGCGCTTCCCTCGTCGGATGTGGTGCGGCGCTGGCACGAGTCGACGCCCGACGGTTTCCGGTTCATGCTGAAGCTCCCCCGCACGATCACCCACCAACGTCGTCTGCGAGACGCCGCGTCCGAACTCGGCGAGTTCGTTGAGCGGTTCGAACCCTTGCTCGATCGTTTGGGTCCATGCTCCGTGCAGCTCCCCGCCAGCTTCGGACCCGACGATCTCGAGGTTCTCACCGCCTTCTTGGATCGACTGCCCGGCGAGTTCGAGTGGGCCGTGGAGGTCCGCCATCTGGGGTTCCATGCCGGTGGCTCTCACGAGAGGTTCCTCAACGATGCGCTGAACGCAAGAGGCGTGGATCGGGTGATATTCGACAGCCGAGCCCTCTTCGATGGGCCGTGTGAGACGCCCGAGGAAGAGGAGGCTTTCGAGCAGAAGCCCCGAGTGCCGGTGAGGGCGGTTGCCACGGGCAGCCAACCTGTTGTCCGCTTCGTCGGGCAGACCGCCGGCGCGTCGAATGCCGCCTACTGGTTGCCGTGGGTCGACCGTGTCGTGCGCTGGATCGAGGCGGGACGCCGCCCCCTGATGTTCTTCCATACCCCCGACAATGCAGTGGCTCCCAGCTTGTGTCGCCAGTTCCACGCCGAGGTCTGTGCCGCTCTGCCGGCGCTCGTGCCGTTGGCCCCAGCGCCTCTGCCGGCCGTCCAGCCCGGTCTCGACTTCACGGCCTGACCTTCACGCGATGGGCTGAATGGCTCTGGAAATCTGATCGTTGACAGGTACCCTCGATCGACGTGACCGTCTCGCTTTCTCCTGTCCGCGAAGAGGCGGTGGAGTCCGCCCGAGTCATGAGCAAGCGCAGTCGTATCGTCGTCTTCGGTGCCCTCGTCGGCGGCACCTTGTTGGCTTCGGCCGGTCCGGCGGCGGCCCACGGGATCGGGGGCCGCACCGACCTTCCGCTCCCGGCCTGGCAGATGGCGTGGGCCGCGGGATTCGCGGTTGCGAGCTCGTTCGTCATTCTCGGCGCCTTCTGGTCTCGCCCGCGGCTGGCGGCCGCGGCTGATGGGCGCCCTGTCGCCGACCTCACTTCGCCTGTCGGTCGAGTGGTCGAGGTGGCATTGAAGTTGGTGGGGCTGTTCTTGTTCGGCGTGATGCTCTACGCCGCGTGGAGGGGCAACACCAGCAGCGCAGCCAACATCAGTGGCGACGCCCTCTTCATCTGGTTCTGGGTGGGCCTGCAGCTCGTCTCGTTCCTCTTCGGCGACCTTTGGCGCGCCTTCAACCCCTACATAACCCTCGCCGACAGTGCCGCTTGGGTGCGCGCTCGCGTCACCCGCACCCCGTTGTCCTCGTCCACCGAGCCCGATGCGACGTTTTGGCCCGCCGTTGCCGCGATCTTCGGGTTCGTCTGGTTCGAACTGGCGTACCACAGCAGCAGCAGCCCACGATCCATCGGGGTCTTCCTCACGGTCTACAGCGCCTTCTTGCTCGGCGGTGCTGCGGTATACGGGAGGGGTTGGGTTCGTACCGCCGACGGTTTCGCGGTGCTGTTCACCAAGCTGGCCGCGGTGGCGCCGCTTCACCGCGACGCTGAAGGGCAACTTCGGATCAGGTCGCCTCTGGCGGGGCTGGCCACCGTCGCCGACGTCGCCGGCACGGTGCCCTTCATCCTCGTTGTTCTCGGCTCCACCACCTTCGACGGCTTCACCCGCAGCTCCCTCTGGACCGACATCGCCGGCAGCAGAACGGGTTGGTCGCTCACTGCCGCCAACAGTGTGGGCCTCGTGGTGCTGATCGGTCTGGTATCGCTCGCCTACTCGTTCGCGATCAGCGCGATGGCTTCGATTACCGGAGAAGAACCCGCCCGGCTCAGCAATGTCTTCGGACCCACCCTGATACCGATCGCGGCGGCCTACTCCGTAGCTCACTATTTCAGCCTTCTGATGCTCGAGGGCCAGCGCATGTTCATCCAGATCAGCGACCCGTTCGGCCGGGGCTGGGACCTGTTCGGCACCAAGGACTACGCCATCGACTGGACCCTGATCTCGCCCTCCACCATTGCGTGGGTGCAGACATCCGCGATCGCGGTAGGCCACGTGCTCGCGGTGGCCGCGGCCCACGACCTGGCCATCTCGCGCTACGACGCTCGCGTCGCGGTCCGTTCTCAATACCCGATGTTGGCGGTGATGATCACCTACACCGTGGTGGGACTCTTCTTACTGCTGGGGGCCTAGGCCAGGAGTCGCTCGCACAGGAAGTCGAGGGTCCGCTTCAGTGCCACCTGGGTGGGGTGGTCGGGTCGGTCGTCGGGGGCGAGGTGTTCGGTGAGCACGCTATGGGCCATCTTTTCGATGGTCGGTTCCACCGAAGTGTCCGGGCTCTTGATCTCCTCGTAGAGGAAGTTGTCGCCCAGCGCGGCGCGGAGGGTGTCGAATCGCTCCTCGGGAACGGCGGGATCACTGGTGAAACGCAGCCCGAGGACGGGACAGCCGTTGGCGGCGCGGGCCGCGACGGCTTCGAGTTGGGCCTCGTCGAGTCCGACCGACGCCTTGCGCGTGCCGCCGATCGGGAGGGGCTGGGACGGTTGGCTCAACACCGGGGCGATCACCGCGTCCTCGAGCATCATCGCAAGGCCGAATCCACCGGTGAAACACATCCCCACGAAACCGATGCCGGGGCCTCCGTGGATGTGGTGCAGTTCTCGGGCGAGTGCCCGCAGCCAGTCGGTGGCCGGTGAGGAGTCGTCGAGGGCGAATGCGTGGAACTCGCGGTTGATGCACGCGCGCGCCAGTACTCCCAAGGCGCGAGGCCGGGTGCTGTCGGCGCCCGGTGTTCCGAACATCGAAGGGATCGCCACCGCCATGCCGAGGTCGACGAGACGGTCTGCGAACTCCACCACACGAGGGGTGACGCCGGGGATCTCCGGTGCGACCAGGACTGCCGGCCCTGATCCGCGATGGAACACCTCGTGGGTGATGCCGGCGTGGGTGAAGGACTCGATGCGGTAGTCGGGGAGGGCCATGGGCAGCATCCTTACACGCCCGTGGTCGGCCGCCCCTGGTCCCTAAAACTATTTCATTCCTGTTACGGTTTGGGGAAGTGTCTCCCCTCGATCGCGCCCCTGTTCGTCGGCTCGGCCCGTTCACGGCTGCTCTGGTGACGGCCCTGATTGCCGCGGCGGGCGTCGGCGCGGCAGTGGCCCAGGACGGGGTCGAGGACCTTCGTGGCGAACGTGAGGAAAACCGTCGCGACGCGGCAGAGATCGCGGCCCAACTCGACGCCCTGGGGGCCGAGGACTCCGATTTGGTCGATGCTCTCGCCGCCATCGACGCCCACATCGCGCTTCAGGAGGGCAAGGTCGTAGCCACCCGGGAGGCCATCGAAGCCGCCGAGGCCCAAGTGGCTGAGGCTCGCGACCGTGCAACCCGGATCGGCGACGAGATCGAGTCGGTCCGCGCCCGCCTGCGCGAGCGGGCGGTCGAGGCATTTGTCGGTCCCCGCAACGACAGTTTCAACGAACTCAACACTGCCGACCTCATGGAAGCCACTCTCCGCAGGTCGTTCCTCGAGCATGTGGTGGGCGACGAGTACGAGCTGGTCGATGATCTTCGCACCAAGGTTGCCCAGCAGCTTGCTGCCGAGCAGTCCGCAGCCGACCTGATCGCGGAGGTCGAACGCGAGCAGGCCGAGCTCGAGGAGCGCCTGGCGGAGTTGGCAGCGGCGAAGGCCGAGGCCGACCACCTGCGAGTCGAAGTCCAGACGCGGATTGCGCAATGGCAGGACGCCGGAGCCGACCTCGAGGCCGCCGACCGCGCGATCGCCACCCAGATCCAGCAGCTCGAGGCCGAGGCGGCTAGGGCCGCGGCGCGTGAGGAAGCGCGCCGCCTCGCCGAGGAAGAAGCCGCTCGCCAGGCCGCCGAGGACGCCGCGGCGGCCGAGGAGCAAGACGACGAGGTGGCTCCGTCGGAGGATGAAAACCCCGACGAATCAGTCACCGATCCGGAATCGGACGACCCTGCCCCTCCCACCGGCGACTTCGCCGTCAGCCACCGGCCCGTGCCGGGTGCGATCACCAGTCCCTTCGGTGAGCGGGTGCATCCCATCTTCGGCACTGTGCGCTCGCACTTCGGTATCGATTTCGACGGCGACCGCGGCGACCCCATCGCGGCGGCGGCCTCGGGCACCGTGCTCACGGCGGGCTGGATGAACGGCTACGGCAACACCGTGGTGATCAGTCACGGCAATGGCTTCAGCACCGTCTATGCCCATCAGACCGATCTTGCCGTGAGTGCCGGTCAGTCGGTGCTCGGTGGTGATGTCATCGGCTGGCTGGGAAGCACGGGCTGGTCGACGGGCCCTCACCTGCACTTCGAGGTGCGTGTCGAAGGGATAGCGGTCGACCCGGACCCGTATCTGCCCTAGTCTCCCTCACTATGCGTGAGGGAAACAGTCTCGGAGAGTGGTCGTCCTTTCGGGGATACC
>JAJCXY010000002.1 GCA_029263215.1 Acidimicrobiales bacterium | reverse complement strand
AGGGTTCGATCATCTTCGACAACACCGACAGGACGCTGTCGGCCGGGCTGGGTAGCGTGCTCGCATGGTCGACCCGCTGGCACCGTTCTCCGAACCGGTTCGCACCTGGTTCGCGTCGACCTTCCGCGAGGCCACGCCCCCGCAGGCGAAAGGCTGGCCGGCGATCGCGGCGGGCGACCACACCTTGATCCTCGCCCCCACCGGCACCGGCAAGACACTGGCGGCGTTCCTCTGGGCCCTCGACCGACTCGCCACCGAGCCTGTGCCCGATGAAGAATCGGCGCGCACCCGTGTGCTGTATCTCTCGCCGTTGAGGGCTCTGGCCGTCGATGTCGAAAAGAACCTCCGGGCTCCGCTGCAGGGAATCGGCTTCGCCGCGGAGCGGTCCGGTGAGGTCGTCCACACCCCCACGGTGGGGATTCGCAGTGGCGACACGTCGTCTGCCGATCGCCGTCGCCTCATCCGTCACCCGCCCGACATCCTTATCACCACACCCGAATCGCTGTTTCTGATGCTCACATCGAAGGCGCGCGAGACCCTCGCCAAGGTCGAGCACGTGATCGTCGATGAGATTCACGCCATGGCCGGCACCAAGCGGGGCGCCCACCTGATGGTCTCGCTGGAGCGGCTCGAGGAGTTGTGCGCCAAACCTCCCCAGCGCATCGCCTTGTCGGCCACCCAACGGCCTCTCGATGAGATTGCCCGCTTCCTCGGGGGCAACACCGTTGAGCCCGATGGCACCCTTCGGCCCCGGCCCGTCACCGTTGTGGATGCCGGTGCTCGCAAGGAACTCCAGATCGAAGTGGTGGTGCCCATCGAGGACATGGGCGGCTTGGGGGAGAGGGTCGAGATCCCACTCGATGCTCCGGCCGCCACCAGCCCAACCCGCCGATCGATCTGGCCGTCGATCCACCCGCGCCTGCTCGAACTGGTGGAGTCCCACCGGTCCACCCTCATATTCGCCAATGCCCGCCGTCTTTCCGAGCGCCTCGCTACGCGGCTCAACGAGCTCGCCCTCGAGGCGAGTGTGAGTGAGCAGCCCCTGCCCCCTCCACCAGAAGCGGTGGGGGCGGGCGACGAGCAGGTCGGTCGAGGAGCGGCGGAGGGCGACGAGCTGGTGAAGGCCCACCACGGCTCGCTGTCACGCGAGCGTCGCCTCCAGATCGAAGATGAGCTGAAGCGAGGAGATCTGAAGGGCCTCGTCGCCACCTCGTCACTGGAACTCGGTATCGACATGGGCGCGGTGGATCTCGTGATCCAGGTGGCATCGCCGGGGTCCGTGGCATCGGGGATGCAACGCATCGGCCGGGCCGGTCATCAGGTGGGCGAGCCGAGCCGGGGCAAGATCTTCCCCAAGCATCGGGCCGACCTCGTGGAGTCGGCCGTGGTGGTCGACCGGATGCACCGAGGACTCATCGAGGAAACCTACTACCCCCGAAACCCTCTCGATGTGGTGGCCCAACAGATCGTGGCGATGTGCGCGATGGACGATTGGTCGGTCACAGAGTTGGCGACGGTGCTCCGGCGCTCGGCCAACTTCGCCGAACTGTCCGATGAGGTGTTCACCAACGTGCTCGACCTCCTGTCGGGCACCTACCCGAGCGAGGAGTTCTCCGAGCTGAGGCCGCGCATCGTGTGGGATCGGGTCACCGGCACGCTCAGGGGCCGGGCCGGAGCCCAACGCCTCGCGGTAACCAACGCGGGCACCATCCCCGACCGCGGCTTGTTCGGGGTCTTCCTTCCCGACGGCACCCGCGTCGGCGAACTCGATGAGGAGATGGTCTACGAGAGCCGGGTGGGAGAGAATTTCCTGCTCGGAGCCTCCACCTGGCGCATCGAGGACATCACCTTCGAAAGGGTGGTGGTCACTCCTGCCCCCGGCCAGCCGGGACGGATGCCGTTCTGGCACGGCGACGGCCCCGGCCGGCCCTTGGAGCTCGGGCGTGCGATCGGCGAATTCGTGCGCGAGATCCGCGCCGAGTCGGATCCCCTCACCCGCCTCCGGGAGAGGCACGGCCTCGACGAGCTCGCGGCGGAGAACCTCGTCGCCTATCTCGATGATCAGCACGAGGCCACCGGTGTGGTGCCCGACGACACCGCCATCGTGGTCGAACGGTTCCGCGATGAGATCGGTGATTGGCGGGTGTGTGTGCTCACCCCGTTCGGCGCTCAGGTCCACGCCCCGTGGGGCATGGCGCTGCAAACCCGGCTGGGAGAGGAATGGGGCGCCGACGTCGAGCTGATGTGGAGCGACGACGGCATCGTGATCCGCCTCCCCGAAGCGCTCGACCATCTTCCCCTCGACGAGCTCCTCTTCGACCCCGATGAGATCGACGATGTGATCATCTCCCGGCTTCCCGACACCGCGATGTTCGCGGCCCGGTTCCGGGAGTGTTCGGCTCGGGCCCTGCTGCTTCCTCGGCGTCGGCCCGGTCAACGGACTCCCTTGTGGCAGCAACGCCAGAGAGCGGCCGATCTGTTGGCGGTGGCGTCGAAATACCCCACCTTCCCGATGCTGCTTGAAGCCACCCGGGAATGTGTCAACGATGTGTTCGACCTGCCCGCACTACGGCAGGTGATGTCGGATCTGCGTAGCCGGCGCATCCGGATGGTGGCGGTCGACACCGACAAGGCGTCGCCGTTCGCCCAGTCGCTGCTGTTCTCGTGGATCGCGGTCTACATGTACGAAGGCGATGCCCCGATCGCCGAACGACGAGCGGCTGCCCTGGCCCTCGATCGAGAACTCCTGCGCGACCTGCTGGGGGCCGAGGAGCTGAGAGAGCTGCTCGACGCCGATGTGCTGGCCGACCTGGAACTCGAACTCCAGTGCCTGGTCGACGGGCGCAAGGCCCGTGACGCCGATGAGCTCCACGACCTGCTGAGGCGTCTCGGTCCCTTGTCTCGGTTCGATCTCGAGGCCCGTTCGGTGGAGGGCGCCGACGTCGCCGTTTGGCTACGCCAGCTGGTGGAGGAGCGTCGGGCGATCGAGGTGCGTATCGCCGACGATGAAAGGATCGCGGCGAGCGACGACGCCGCTCGCCTGCGTGATGCTCTCGGCACTGCCCTTCCGGCGGGGTTACCAGCGGTTTACACAGAGCCGGTCGCCGATCCGTTGGGTGATCTCTGTCGTCGTTACGGACGGACCCACGGGCCCTTCCTGGTTCGCGACGTCGCTCGCTGGATCGGCATCACCGAAGACAGGGTGGCTGTGGCCCTCGGCCGCCTCGTCGACTCTGGCGTGATTCTGCGGGGTGAGTTCCGCCCCGGTGGCGCGGAGCGAGAATTCTGCGACGACGATGTTCTTCGCCAACTCCGGCGCCGTTCGCTGGCATCACTGAGGCGCGAGATCGAGCCGGTCGACACCGAAGCGCTCGCCCGCTTCCTTCCCACCTGGCAGGGCGTCGGCAGCCGGAGGCGCGGGATCGATGGCCTCGCCGAAGTGATCGCCCAGCTCCAAGGGGCACCGATAGCCGCCTCGGTTCTCGAGGCCGACGTGCTGAGCGCCCGTCTCAACGGATTCCGCAGCAGCGACCTCGATCAGCTGTGCACCACCGGCGAGGTGGTGTGGATCGGCTCAGGCGCGATCGGTTCCGGCGACGGACGGGTGAGGTTGCTGTTCCGCGATCAGGTTGGGTTGCTGGCGCCCCGTCCCGATGAGCCACCGGCCGACCCGATACATGAGGTGCTGCGGGGCCAATTGGGCGAGCGGGGCGCGTCTTTCTGGCCCGATCTGGTAGCGGCGGTTCAAGGGGCGGAGCTTCCCTACGATCAGGACACGGTGCTGGCTGCCTTGTGGGATCTGGTGTGGGACGGTGAGGTCACCAACGATTCACTTGCCCCGGTACGGGCCCTGCTGGCTGGTGGAGCCAAGAAAGCCGCCAAGCCGGCACGATCCGGTGGTCGCCGACGGCGGGTCCGCCCCGGTGCGATCAATTCCCTCGGCCCGCCCACCGCGGCCGGGCGCTGGTCGCTGGTCGCACCGCTGCGCGAACCCGCACCCGCTCCCACGATGGCGGCCTACGCCCAGGCCCACCAGCTTCTCGACCGGTATGGGGTACTCACTCGTGAGACCACGCTCGGTGAAGGCGTGGTGGGAGGGTTCGCCGGTGTCTACCCGGTGCTGAAAGCACTCGAGGAGAGGGGCGAGGTGAGGCGCGGCTATTTCGTCGCCGGCCTCGGCGCAGCCCAGTTCGCTCTTCCCGGCGCGGTCGATCGCCTCAGAGCGGGTCGCGAAGTCGACACCGACGACGCCCCTCTGGTGCTCGCCGCCACCGATCCGGCCCAGCCCTACGGAGCGGTGATGGCCTGGCCCGACACCGATGGTCGCCCCGTGCGTGCCGCAGGTGCCCACGTGGTGTTGATCAAGGGAGTGCCGGTTGTGGAGTTGGAGAGGGGAGGGCGTTCCCTGATCACCTTCCCCGGTGCAGCCGACACGTCGGCCTGGATCACCGCGATCCAGGAGCTGGTCAAGGACGGCCGTCTCCGCAAGCTCGAGATCGCCAAGGTAGATGGCGTACCGGTGCGCGAAACCCCGTGGGCGGCTCGTCTCGAAGCCGCTGGGTTTTCTCCCGGGTATCGAGGGATGACCTATCGGGGCTGAGCGGTGTCCCGCTATCCGATGGCTATGTAGAGGACCGGGATGGTCCGGCTTCGTGTCGGTCACAACCGTTCGACGTTCGGACCTTCGAGCTTGCCCCGGGTGTCGAGGATCATGGCCGCACGATCGAACGGTGTGCTCCGCATAATGTCGTCGTGAGGCTGAACGAGCACCACGAGGTCGGCCTCGTCGATGGCCGCATCAAGGTCGTTCACTTGCTGCAGTTCGGATCCGTCGACCTCGAATCCGTCAACATGGCTGTCGTAGAAAGAGACCTCGGCTCCCATGTCGAGGAGTCTTCGCGCGACCGGGCGCGCCGGCGTTTCGCGTTCATCTGAGATATTGGCCTTATAGGTGACGCCCAGCAGGAGGATCGATGAGCCGTTCACGGGCTTGCGAGCGTCGTTGAGCAGTGCCTGAGCACGAACCGCAACGTAGGTGGGCATCCGCCCCGATACCTCCTGAGCGAGTTCGACAAATCGGAATTGATAGCCGAGTGATCGGACTGCGTACGAGAGATAGCTGGGGTCGATCGGGATGCAGTGTCCACCGACCCCGGGCCCTGGGTAGAAGGCCTGGAACCCGAACGGTTTCGTCTTGGCGGCCTCGATGGCTGCCCAAAGGTCGATTCCGAGTTCGTGAGAGAAAACGGCCATCTCGTTCATGAGCGCGATGTTGACGTGTCGATAGGTGTTCTCCAGCAGTTTCGCCATCTCGGCCTCGCGGGTGCCTACGGTAGGAACAACCGTGTCGACCAACCGTGAATAGAAGTCAATGGCGTGTTCGGTGCATTGTTCGGAGAAGCCTCCGACGATCTTGGGAGTGTTGCGTAAGCCGAACTTTGGATTGCCGGGATCGATGCGTTCGGGTGAATACGCGAGGCTGAAGTCGTCGCCGGCGGTGAGCCCACTCTCGGTTTCAAGGATGGGCCGAACGATGTCATCGGTCGTGCCGGGATAGGTAGTCGATTCCAGTACCACGAGCGTGCCCGCGGCCAAGGACCGCCCGATCGTCCTGGCCGCCGCTTTGATGGCACTGAGATCTGGCGTCGTGTCCTCTCGCAGTGGCGTAGGAACGCAGATCACGATCACATCAGCCGTGCTGAGTGTCGCGGTCTCGCTTGTCGCCTTGAAGCCCGCCGCGATCATTTTGGAGATGTCGACATCACCGAGGTCGTCTACGTGACTATGACCGCTATTGAGAGATTCGATCGTGGCGGGAGAGACATCGAACCCGGTCACAAGGAGTCCGGAGCGAGTCGCCTCCTGGGCGAGCGGCAGCCCGACATAGCCCAGCCCCACGACTACCAGTTCCATAGACATTCATTCTCCTTGGGTCGGCGACTAGGGAGTGTACGACACATCATGTTCGCGGTTGATGCCTCGCGGTGGCGTCAGACCGCCGCCCACGCCCCGGCCTGCGCCCGAACGGTCTCGCCGGTTCGGCAGTCGATGGGCTGGTAGCCGCCATCGATGTCCCAGCAGGGCAGGAACCCTGGTGACTCATCGGCATGACACGCTTGAGTCGTCGGGTCGACCGTGGCGATCGTGGACGCCGCGGGTATGTCGACCTCTCCGTAGCAGTCGGCCCAGCTGGTGGCGACATAGAGAGCACTGAAGATCGGGATCTCGCATTCGGCGTGGCCGGCGGCGTCGAGGTCGGGGGCGGCCGCGGCCAGTGATGGGCCCGGGTCGTCGGCCTCCCGTGCTGCTGCGAGGTAAGGGAGAGCGGCGGTTGCGCCGACGAAGGAGCCGAGTCGGGCCAGCTCGTCGAGGGCGGCTCCCATGTCGGTTTCAGTTGCCAAAGAGCCTAGGGCGAGGGCCTCGATTTCTTCGCAGATCGTGTGGCCTGCCGCCGAATCGGCGACGTTCGGTGCCTGCCGCTCGACTGTCCAGTGGTCGGGCGGCGCGGGTCCTGAGCATGCTGTGGCGGCGAGCGCGACAAGCAACAGAAGGGACCTACTCATTGTCTTGTGATCGGCGGGTGATCGCCTATCGTGAGGTGATGAACGACGAGGTTCTTTCCGGCGCTGAAGCACTCACCTTCGATGATGTGCTCGTGGTGCCCGGTTGGAGCGAGGTTCTGCCGTCGGAGGTCGACACCTCCACTTCGGTCGCCGGCATCGAGCTGAAGGTGCCGCTCATGTCTGCCGCGATGGACACCGTCACCGAATCGCCGCTGGCGATCGCCATCGCCCGCGCCGGTGGGATCGGTGTGTTGCATCGCAACTTCACCGTCGAGCAGCAAGCCGATGAGGTCGATCGCGTGAAGCGGGCCCAGGCCGGCATGATTTCGGCGCCGATCAGCCTTCCCCCCACCGCCACCCTCAACGACGCGGAAGCCCTCATGGGCCGCCACAAGATCAGCGGCGTACCGATATGCGATCCGGCCGGGCGCATGGTGGGCATTCTCACCAACCGCGACATTCGTTTCTGCACCTCCGACCAGTACGAGCAACCCGTCACCGATTTCATGACTTCGGAGCGCCTGGTCACAGCCCCGGTCGGAACGAACCTGGAGGAAGCGGTCGAGATCCTTCACAAGCACCGCATCGAGAAACTCCCCCTTGTCGATGGCGATGGTGTGCTCGCGGGGCTCATCACGGTGAAGGACATCACCAAGCGAATCGAAAACCCCGACTCCTCGCTCGATGAGGACGGGCGCCTGCGAGTTGGAGCGGCGGTCGGCGTCACCGACACAGCCCAACGCACCGAGGCGCTCGAAGCCGCGGGGGTCGACATGATCGTGATCGACACCGCCCACGGCCACACCCAGGGAGTCATCGACGCCGTCCGCACCATCAAGAAGGGTTGGCCCGACCTTGCCGTGGTGGGCGGCAACGTCGTCACCCGCGAAGGTGTCGAGGCCTTGGTGGAGGCCGGCGCTGATGCGATCAAGGTGGGCGTGGGCGCGGGCAGTATCTGCACCACTCGCATCGTGGCTGGTGCGGGAATGCCCCAGATGACCGCGATCCACGAGTGTGCGATAGCGGGCCGAGAGCTCGGAGTTCCCATCATCGCCGATGGGGGAATCGTCACCTCCGGCGACATCGTGAAGGCCTTCGTCGCCGGCGCCGATGTCGTGATGCTCGGCAATCTTCTCGCCGGTGTCGATGAGGCCCCTGGCGACCTCGAACTGGTGGAGGGGGCGATGTGGAAGACCTACCGAGGCATGGGTTCCGCGGGGGCCATGCGGGGTCGGGCCACCGACCGCTACGGGACCGGACAGACGGCCGGCAAGCACGTGGCCGAAGGCGTGGAGGGTCGGGTGCGTTACGCCGGCCCGATGGCCGAACTCGTGGCGCAACTCGTTGGCGGCCTGCGCTCCGGTATGGGCTACGCAGGCGCGGCCGACCTCGACGACCTTCGCCATCGCACCCGGCTCGTGCGCATCACCGGCGCCGGACTGCACGAGAGCCATCCCCACGACATAACCGTCCTACGCGACGAGTGATGTGGCGATGAGAGAGGGCATCGCCCGGGCCGCAGCCCGCGCCACCAGTCGTCTGCCCAAGAAGCTGTTGCGACGCTTGGCCGGACCCGCGGTGGAGATCGACGGGCGCACGCTCGACGTCCAGATCCAAGTCTTCGCCAAGTCGGCCAACCGCGCCGCCGCTCGACAGAAACCCGACGAGATCACCCCGAAGGTCGTACGCGAAGGGTTTCGGCGCATCATTGCCGCTGGGGGACCCGATCCACTCGGTTCGGTGTCTGTCCACGACCGGGTCATTCCCGGCCCCGGCGGCGATATTCCGGTCCGGTTCTACCACCCTGCCAATGCAGTAGGCCGGGCCCTCGGAGTGGTCTGGTTTCACCAGGGAGGGGGCGTTATCGGGGGCCTCGACTCCGACCACGGCCTTCTCACCCAACTGGCGGATCGCTGCGGCGCGGTGGTGATGTCGGTCGACTACCGGCTTGCTCCCGAGCACCGATTCCCCGCCGGCCTCGATGATGCCCAGGCGGCCCACCAGTGGCTGCTCGACAACGCGGCAGCGCTCGCCGTCGACCCGGCAAGGGTTGCAGTGGGCGGCACCTCACAGGGAGCCACCTTCGCCGCTGTGCTGTGCCAAGAGCGGCGCTCGCGGGGCCTGCCGCAACCCGCGGCCCAGCTACTCGTGTATCCCGGCCTCGATGGCACCGCCACCGGAGGTTCCCGCGACTCTTGTGCGGAGGCCTGGCCCTTGTCGGCCAACACCATCTTGTTTTTCGCCGCCCACTACCTGCCCGATCCGTCGGCGGTGGCCGACCATCGTGTGAGTCCCGGTCTGGCCACCGAACTGTGGGGGCTCGCCCCGGCGGCGGTGATCACCGCCGGGTTCGATCCGCTCCGCGACGAGGGCCAGCGATACGCCGCCGCCCTCGAGTCGGCAGGGGTAGCGGTGACAGCTCGGTGCGAAGATTCCCTCACCCACTCGTTCACCTCGCTCGCCGGCATCAGCAAGCAGGCCCGCCGCGCCAACCAACGATTGGTCGACGACGTCGCCGGTATTCTCGGCGTCGACTGAACCGCGGCGGCTCAGGACTCGATGGGCCGGCTCACGATCAGGTCGGCTTCCATTCCCGCCTCGAGATGATCGGGTAGCAGGCAGACGATCTGGTAGGTGCCCGGCTCGAGAGTGACCGTGCGAGTGACGCTCGTACCTTTGGCAATCGAGGGGATCCGGCCGATGCTCATCGAGTCGACGAACTCCTCGGGGCGGCTGATGCGAACTCCCTCTTGGAGCAGCACAAAATCGTGACCGGTCTGGCCCGTGTTCTCGAAATTGATCTCGACCTCACCGGCCAGAGCCAGCACCGGGTCGGGCGAGTAGGCGAACTCGGTGCCTTCGATCGTTACCGACGCAGAGGGCTCGGCTGGTCCGTCGTCGCCTCCGGATAGGGCGAGGACGACGACGATCACCAACGCGATAGCGGTGCCGGTGCCCGCCGCAATCATGATGCGGCGGTTTCGCTGGCGGCGCTGAGCGGCCAGTCGAGCGGCGCGCTGCTTGGCCTTGCGGCCGTCTCCGTCGGCTGGCTTGGCTTTCGCGTTCATACTCCTCCGCGCGACGGGTCGGATCCGCGGGCTGCGATCGTCTCCGCTCCCAGAACGTAGCGGTGCAGCTTTGCCACTGCGAAGCCGGCGTGGAGATTGACGAGGCGATCGGTCACGGCATGAGCTGATGCAATCTCCGCTGGGGATCGGCCCGCAGCCAACGCCGCGAGAACCTCGCGTTCGGTGGCGGTGAGCGTGGGTGGCGGGTAGAGCGGGTCGGCCGCTCGCTGGGCCCAGGAGTCGATGTCGTGAAGGAGCCGCGAGGCCATACGGGGCGCCATCACGCCTTCGCCTCGGGCCACCGCCACGATCGCTTCGGCCACGTGAGCTGGTTTGGCGTCGGTCAGTATCGAACCGGCGGCCCCGGCCACCAACGACGTATAGGCGGCCTCGTCGTCACGCAGACTCACGGTTAGTACCCGAGTGGCCGGTGCCCATTCGCGAACTCGCCGACAGACGGCCCTCACGTCGTGGTTCTGGATGCGGGCATCGAGAATCAACACATCGGGCAGATCGGTCAACACCAACGACACCGCCTCGTCGCCGGTGAGAACGCGTCCGACCACATCGAGCGTGGGACCGGTTGGGATGGAGACGGGATCCGGTATCTCGCCTCCAACCACCACCGTGGTCGTTTCGTTGCTCATTGGGTCGATCTCCCGCGCGGTGCCTCGATACTTCTCATCGGCAACTAGTGGGGAAAACCGAGCGCCTATTCGTGTGAGATCGCGTCGAGAATATTGAGGCGACCGGCCCGAAAGGCGGGGAGCAGGGCCGCCAGCATGCCCGCGAATCCCGCTATCACGAGGTACACGAGCAGGGTGAGGTAGGGCACCGAGATTGCATTGATCACGCTGTCGGGGATGGCGATCACCACAGCCACCCCGAACACGACACCGAGAGACAGGCCGAGGATGGCTCCGAATATCGCGACGATCACCGCCTCGCCGAAGATCGTGAGCGCGAGCTGCCATCGGGTCATGCCGACCGCCCGTATGAGGCCGATCTCCCTGGTGCGTTCGAAAATGGCCAGCCCGAGTGTGTTGGCGATGCCGATCAAGGCAATGACCAGCGAGAGTCCGAGCAGCACCGTGATCACGATCAGGAAGGAGTTGAGCTGGTCCTGCTGGCTCTGACGGAACTCCACCCGGCTCTCCATCTTGACGCCGGGGAACTGCTGGCCGAGAGGTGCGATGGCCTCGGCGGCGCCCGCCTGGAGCCTGGCCTGCTCGGCCTCGGGCAAGTCGTCGGAGAAGCCGGTGATCGTCGCGCTGGCAAATCCGATCTCGCGCCGGCTGAAATGGCGCTCCCACGTGTCGTTGTCGATCAGCCAGTTACCGAAGATCGTGGCGTCGCGGTACACGGCCACCACGGTGAGGGTGTCGGTCCCGTTGTCGGGGAAGGTGGCGTCGAGGGTGTCGCCCACTACGACTCCGAGGTCTTCAGCGGAATCCTCATGCAAGGCGATGGCGAAAGCCGCGTCGGCATCACTCAGCGATCCGGTGATGATGTCGGCATCCATGTGCGACTCCACGAGCTCGAAGTCGGCGGTGAAGACATCGTGGTTGGAGCCCTCGATCCTCATCGACCCGATCGCGAACCGGTAGGCCACCACAGTGTCGAACTCGGGAAGCGCTTCGATCTCGGCGGCTACCTCCTCGGAGAACCCCACCGACGGGTCGAAGCCTCCACTGTCGGAGCGGATGAAGTAATCGGACTGCACGGCATCGTCGAGAGTGTTGAGGAAACTCTTGGTGAGCGAGGAGCCAACCACTCCCGCCATGCCCACGAGCGCCAGCCCGATCATCAGGGCCGCGGCGGTGGATGCGGTACGGCGCGGAGTTCGGGCCGCGTTACCGCGAGCGATCTGGCCCGGCGTGCCGAGGATGCGGGCTATGGGGCGACCGATCAGCAGGGCGGCGGGTCGAGCGAACGACGGAGCGAGGGTGTTCATCCCGATGAACACGAGGAAGGCGCCGAACCCGACCAGGCTCAAGGTGGCTGAAGTGTCGAGGCTTCCGAATAGACCCACCAAGAGAAGCAGGAAGCCGATCCCGGTGACGACTCCGCCGATCACCAGTCGGCGCCGGAGAGACGCACCCGCGAGTTGCTGGTCGGATTGGATCGCAGCGATCGGTGAGATCGTGCGGGCCCTTCGGGCAGGAATGATCGATGAGAGGAGGGTGACCCCCATGCCGACTACTACGGCCCATACGACGGTGCGGGGCTGGAGTTCGAGTGGTCCGGTGGGCAGTGAGAACCCGCCCTGGTTGAGCATCCAGCGCATGCCGCCGGCGAGGAAGCGGCCGAGGACGAGACCCGTGATCGTGCTGAACAGGCCGACGAGGAGGGCCTCGAAGATCACCGAGTTGCGCACCTGGCTGCCGGTGGCACCGATCGCCCTGAGCAGCCCCAACTCGCGGATCCGCTGAGCGACCACGATCTGGAATGTGTTGTTGATGATGAACGCACTCACGAACACGATGATGAAAGCGAACACCAGCAGGATGATGTTGAAGACATCGATGACCTCGTTGATGTCGTCGGTTGTCTCCTCCTCGATCACCTCATCGGTGACGGCTTCGTAGTCGCGGCCGATCGCCTCCTGTATCCGACCCTGCACTTCGGCGGTGTCGGTGCCCGGATCGAGCAGTACGCCGATCGAGGAATATCGATCCTCGAGCCCGAAGAACTCCTGAGCAACCCCGATTTCGAACGCGGCCATGGTCTGGCCGAGAGTGGTGTGCTTGTCGGGTGCCCCGAAGTTGAAGATGCCCACCAGCTCGAACTCGACCTGCTCGATCGGTCCGCTGATGACGTAGGTCGAGCCGATCTGGAGGTCGTTGTCGGCGGCGGTGGATGAATCGGCTGCGAACTCGCCGGAGCCCGCGGGGACCGCTCCATCGGTTATGAAAAACTGGAGCGGCGTCCAGCTGAAACCGAGAGTGGGTGGGCCGGTGGGGAGGATGGCCTCACCCGCGCCGTCGGTAATGACGACATTGAACGCGGCGACGCCGGGAACGGTGTCCTCGACTCCCTCGATAGACCGCACTACTTCGTCGACCGCGGCGGGGACCGGATCGCGGTCGATCTCGCGCCCCACCTCCTGGCTGGTGCGAACAGTGAGCGGGGTGGCTTCGGAGATGTCTTCGGCCAGCTGGCTGAAGCTGGATCGGAGACTGTCGGTCATGGCGAACACGCCGACCACCATCGCCACCCCCACCACCACCGCCAGGGTGGTGAGCGCGAAACGGATCTTCTTGTCGAGAAGATTCTTGATCGTGAGCCTGAGCATTGTCAGTCGCCGAGCTGCTTGAGGAAATCGAGAATCGTGTCTGGGGTCGGATCGACCAGTTCGTCGACGATCTTGCCGTCGAAGAGGAACAACACTCGGTCGGCGTGCGACGCGGCCGCGGGATCGTGGGTGACCATCACGATCGTCTGCCCGAAGTCGTCGACTGCCCGGCGCATGAACTCGAGGATCTCGGTGCCGGTGACCGAATCGAGGTTGCCGGTGGGCTCATCAGCGAAGATGATCTTCGGACGGGTGGCCAGCGCCCGAGAAACCGCGACACGTTGCTGCTGACCGCCCGACAACTCGTTGGGTCGGTGACTCACCCGATCGCTGAGGCCGACGGTGTCGACCACGTTGGTGAGCCACGCCTCGTCGGGGTCGGCGCCGGCGAGGTCCATGGGCAGGGTGATGTTCTCCAATGCGGTGAGTGTGGGCACCAGATTGAACGACTGGAACACGAAGCCCACACTGTCGCGCCTCAGCAGGGTGAGGTTGCGCTCGCTCAGTTGCGACAGAGCGGTCTCTCCGATGAAGACCTCCCCGCTGGTGAGCGTGTCGAGGCCGGCCATGCAATGCATCAGGGTGGACTTGCCCGAACCCGATGGACCCATGATCGCGGTGAAGGCCCCGGATTCGAAGGTGACGTCGACGCCGTCGAGCGCCCTGACCTCGGTGTCTCCCGTTCCGTAGATCTTGGAGGCACCGATCGCGTGAGCGGCGGGAGGGAGGATGGGGGCGACATCTGACATGTGGACTCCAGGGAGGACGGACCGTGAGCGCACCTGAACGCTAACGGCTGTCGGCCCCGACCGAATCCTCCCTCAGGATGACGCCGACGGCCGACCCCGAAGGGCCGGCCGTCTGACGGGGGTCTGTTGGCGTCGCTCAGCCGTGAGAAATGGCGTCGAGCACGTTGAGGCGACCGGCCCGACGAGCCGGCAGCCAGGCCGCCACGAGGGTGGCAGCGGTGGCGATCAGCACGACCCGGACGATCGAGACATAGGGGATGGCAAGGGAACCGCCGAAGCCGTCGCTCGGCATGGCCTCCACCACGCCCCAGCCGAACACGATCCCGACCGTGACCCCGAGTACCGCACCGAACAGGGCGACCAGGGCGGCCTCCCAGCGAACCATGCGTCGCGTCTGGCGGCGGGTCATACCGACGGCCCGCAGCAGGCCGAGCTCTCTGGTCCTCTCGTGCACCGACAGCGCCAAGGTGTTGGCGATGCCGATGAGGGCGATGATGATCGCCAGGGCGAGCAGGGCGTTGACCACCACGAGCGCACTGTCGATCGAATCCTCGAAGCTCTGCTGGAACTCGGTGGAGGTCTGGATCGAGACCTGGGGATAGCGAGCCTGCAACTCGGCAACAGTGGGGGCTGCGTCGGCAAGGCTCACGTCGTCGGCCAGCACTGCCGCAACCCACTCGTCGAGTTGCTCTGCACCGGCATCATCGAACACCTGCTCTGGGACGAGCGGGTCCTCGAAGATGGTGTTGTCGTCGTAGATCGCCGCAACAGTGAGGTCGGCCGTCGCTCCGCTGCCGAATTCGGCGGGGATCGTGTCGCCCACCCCCACCGAGAGTTCGGTGGCTAGGTCGGTGTGCACGATGATCACATCGGTTGCGTCGGGCCCGGGCAGGCTGCCTGCACTGACGTCGATCTCGAACAGGTTGTCGATGAGGCTCACATCCATCGCGGTGACGTCACGAACGTCGCCGGCGAGCAGCACGTCGTCGTACCGCATGCCGGCCACTGCCTCGAACTCGCCGGTGGCGGCGAGATCGTCGGCCAGAGCGGGGGTGAGCCCGCTGTTGTTGTCGTCGGTGATGAGATAGTCGGCCGCGACGCTCGAGTCGATCAGGTCGCCGAGCCTCGCCTTGACCGACTCACCCACCACGAACCCGGCAGTCACGAGAGACAATCCGATCATCAGAGCGGCACCGGTGGTGGCGGTGCGGCGGGGGTTGCGGCTCGCGTTCTCACGGGCGAGTGAACCGGCCCGGCCCATGAACCGGGCGATCGGCCAGCCCAGAACGGTAATGATCGGCCGGGCGACAGCCGGAGCGGCGAGGGTGACGCCGAGGAACATCACGACCGCGGCCAGGCCGAGAACCATAATCGTCGCGAGGGTGCCACCGACCCCGGCGAATAGACCGAAGACACCCAGCGCCGTACCGACACCGAGCCCGAGGACACCGGTCACCAGGCGTCGATGGTTCTCCTCGCTGCCGATCTCGGCACCGTCGCGCAGGGCCTGGATCGGGGGGATCGAGCCTGCGGTGCGGGCGGGAGCCACTGCGGAGATGACGGTGACGCCGATCCCGAGAGCGAGTGCGAACACGATCGTGCGAGTGGCGATGATCGTCGGGGCATCGGGGAGCGACGCGCCCAGCGCGTCGAACAGGGCGGTGAGCCCTTCGGCCACGCCCACGCCGGCCGCGATCCCGATGATCGAAGCCACAACACCGACGATTGCAGCCTCGGCGATGATCGAGCGCCTGATCTGGGTGGCGTTGGCGCCGATGGCACGCAACAGGCCGATCTCGCGGATTCGTTGGCCGAGCACGATGGCGAAGGTGTTGTAGATGATGAAGATCGACACGAACAACGAAACGATCGCGAAGCCGAGAAGCACATTTCCGATGATGGTGATGCCCTCATCGAACTCCGCCTCCTGTTCGGCGGTGAGCGTGGCGTTATCGACCACCTCGATGCTCGATGAATCGATCAGTTGCTCGATGGCGGCGGTAACCGCCGTGGCATCGGCACCATCGGTCAGCTGGACCGGAATCTGGTCGACAGCGTTCTCGGTGCCGAAGATCGCCTGAGCCTCGTCGAGGGAGACGTGCATCAGGGTGGCGCCGACGGTGGCGTTGTCGGCACCGAAACTGGTGGTGCCGACCAGCGTGAAGTCCTCCACCACGCCGCCGGGAGTGACGAGGTCGTACTGCTCGCCCACGACGAAGCCATGGTCGGCGGCCGCGTCGAGGTCCATCGTGAACTCGCCGGGCTCGTCGGGGGCCTCGCCGGTGACCAGGGTGAACGAACTCAGCCCGGCCTCCTCGGTCCACGAGAACATCAGCTGGGGCGGTCCCTGGGTACCGATGGTGGTGCCATCGGACTTGATCGGCTGGACGGAGTTGTCATCGGCCTCGATGAAGGCAGCGGTGGCTTCCACGCCGTCGATGGAGGCCAACTCGATCACCAGAACTTCATCGAGGGGAAGCGGATCGCCGAAGTCGCTCACCGGCCGGACGACCAGATCGGTGCCTTCGGTGATCTCTTCGGACAGGTCGCCGAAGGTCGACCGGAGCCCGTCGGAGAGCACAAAGCTCGCCACAACGAACCCGACGCCGAGAACCACCGCAAAGGTGGTCATCGCGAAACGCGCCTTGTTGGCGGCGAGATTGCGGAGGGTGAGACGCCACATGATCAGTTACCCAGCGCCTTCATCGTGTCGAGGATGGTGTCGGGCGTCGGCTCAAACATCTCGTCGACGATCTTGCCGTCGTTGAGAAAGACGACCCGGTCGGCGTAGGAGGCGGCGTTGGGATCATGGGTGACCATCACGATGGTCTGATCCATCTCCCGCACGGCCCGGCGCATGAACTCGAGGATCTCGGCACCGGTGGTTGAGTCGAGGTTGCCGGTGGGTTCATCGGCAAACACGATCTCGGGTTGGCTGGCCAGGGCACGGGATACGGCCACGCGCTGCTGCTGGCCGCCGGAGAGCTCGTTGGGACGGTGGCTGGTGCGATCGTCGAGGCCGACGGTGTTGATGACCTCGTCGACCCAGGCCTGGTCGGGAGTCCGGCCGGCCAGGTCCATGGGGAGGGTGATGTTCTCCATGGCGGTGAGGGTGGGCACCAGGTTGAACGACTGGAACACGAAGCCGATCCGATCGCGGCGCAGCAGGGTGAGCTCACGCTCCGAGAGGGTGGAGAGATCGGTGTCGCCCACCAGGATGCTGCCGTGGCTCACTGTGTCGAGCCCGGCGAGGCAGTGCATCAGGGTGGACTTGCCTGAGCCCGAGGGGCCCATGATCGCGGTGAAGCGACCACTCTGAAAGGAGGCATCGATCTCATCGAGGGCGTGCACAGCGGTGTCGCCGTGGCCGTAGATCTTCGACACGCCGACGGCGGCGGCCGCGATGCCGGCGGCGGCCGGTGCGGTGCCGATGGGAGGAGCGAGGAGGGTCATGTTTCGCCTTTCGAAACGTCTGATTCGTTTTGGTTCGTTGCTACTTGGAACCGTACGAATCCCTCCGTGTCGAGCCATCGGACCAGATGCTGATTGGGCATCATGAGCGGGGTGGACCGCGCCGACCTCCGTGTCATCCTCGGGGAGGACCCCGTCTCAGGGCCGTCTCAGGGTCGGTCTCAGGGTTGGCCGGGACGCACGATGCCCGATTCGTAGGCCAACACCACCGCCTGCACCCGATCGCGCACGCTGAGCTTCATGAGCACACGGCCGACATGGGTCTTCACGGTGGTTTCGCCCACGAACAACTCCGCCGCGATCTCGGCGTTGGAAAGCCCCTGCGCCATGGCCACCAGTACCTCGGTCTCGCGGTCGGTGAGCTCGTCGAGTCCGGTCGGGGTGGTGGTGGGATTCGGCGCGTTGCGGGCGAACTCCTCGACGAGGCGGCGGGTTACCGACGGGGCAAGAAGCGACTCACCGTCGGCCACCACCCGCACGGCGTCGATGAGCTGCTCGGGCGGGGTGTCCTTGAGGAGAAACCCCGCGGCGCCGGCCTGCAGAGCGCCGTAGACGTATTCATCGAGATCGAAGGTGGTGAGGATGAGTATCCGAGCCTCGACATCGGGGTCGGAGGTCAACTGCCGGGTGGCCTCCACCCCGTCGAGCTCGGGCATGCGAATGTCCATAAGGACGACATCGGGCCGGCACTGACGCACGATGTCAAGAGCCTGGCGCCCGTCCTCGGCTTCGGCCACAACGTCGATTCCGGCCGATTCGAGAATCATACGAAAACCGGTGCGCATCAAGGCCTGGTCGTCGACCACCACAACCCTCAACGGTGTGGTCATCGATGCCCCCCGATCGGGAAATCGGCCGAAACTTCGAATCCGCCTCCGGTGCGGGGTCCGGCCTCGAGGGTGCCCCCGAATGCCTCCACCCGCTCCCGCATCCCCACCAGCCCTTGGCCGGCTCCGGACTTGAACGCCGACGCGCCGCGCCCATCGTCGCTCACGTGGACCTCCAGCTTGTCGGGGAGGTAGACGAGGCGCACTGCGGCTGAGGCCGGCCCGGCGTGCTTGAGGGTGTTGGTGAGACCTTCCTGGAGAACCCGGTAGGCGGAAAGCCCGAGGCTCTGAGGAAGCTCGGAGGCGTCGCCCTCGACAGTCACAGCCACCGGCAACCCTGCCTTCTCGTACTGCTCCACGAGGCGGGCGAGATCGTGAAGCGTGGGGGAGGGCGTGAGTTCCGCCGTGTCGTCATCGCTCCTGAGCACCCCCAGAATCCGGCGCATCTCATTGAGTGACTCGCGACCGGTGGACTCGATGGCGGTGAGGGCGTCAACGGCGCGCTGCGGATCGGTGTCGAGCACACGGCGAGCGGCGCCGGCCTGCACCACCATGACGCTCATCGAATGGGCGACGACATCGTGTAGCTCACGGGCGATCCGGGTGCGCTCTTCGGCCACCGCCCGCTTGGCCTCGGCGTCGCGCTGAGCCTCGGTTCTTGCCGCGGCCCGTTCGAGTTCGAGGGTGTAGGCCCGTCGGGTGCGGAGATTGTCGCCGATGATCCAGGCCGTGCCGAACATCACCAGGAAGGCCGGGAGAGCGAACCAGGGCAAATCCTCCTCAGGAATCAACACGCCCACGGTGCCGACCCCGAGCACGACGGCGATGCCGGCAGCGCCGTGACGCAGCGACGCCGGCCGTTCGACATGAGCGGCCACGCTGTAGATGGCGATCAACAGCGACGGACCCAGCGGATCGTCGCTGTAGTCGAGCACCCAGAACGGAACGGTGGCCACGATGATCGCCCACATGGCGTGGATCGGCCAGGTTCGGCGGAGCGCCACGGGGATCGTGGCCAAAATCATGAGGGTCCAGCCCAAGCCGCCCAACTCGCGCTCGCTCCCGGCGGCTTCCACGTTCAGGCCGGCGATGACGGAAGCCGACAACAGGATCGCGGTGAGCACGATGTCGGCCCACAAGGGATGCGCCTTCAACCACCGCAGCGCGTTCGACCCTTGTTTCATGGCTCCACCGTAGGGATTGTCGGCCCCCTGTCGCATCATCCGGCGTGGTGAACGGGCGTCCTCCTTGAGAACGAGGGCGGCCGAGGTGGTCGGGGCGTACGCTGTGACGGTGGTATGCCCCTCCTGTCAGGCGACTGTCGCCGACGACGCTCGCTTCTGCAGCACATGTGGGCACGAGATCGCCCGGCGGGCCGACGAACGCCGCGTCGTCACCGTCTTGTTCGCCGACATCGTCGGCTTCACCGGGCTTTCTGAAGACCGTGACCCCGAGCAGGTGAAGAACCTCGTCAATCGCTGCTTCGCCATGCTGGCCGACGACATCACCTCATTCGGCGGACGCGTCGACAAGGTGATCGGTGATGCGATCGTCGCCCTGTTCGGTGCGCCGATAGCTCACGAGGACGACGCCGAACGAGCGGTGCGCGCCGCCTTGCGGATGCAGGAATCGGTCAATCGTTACGACGACGACACCGGCATGGGAATTCGGCTCCGAATCGGGATCAATACCGGAGAGGTACTCGTCGGTGCGATCGCCGCGGGCGACGACTACACCGCGATGGGCGACGTGGTCAACACCGCGTCGCGCCTGCAGACCACCGCCGAGCCGGGAGCGGTGGTGGTGGGCCCCGTCACCCGTGAAGCCACCGCTGAAGTGATCCGCTATCGCTCCCTCGGTCAGCTCCATGCGCGTGGCCGGGAGGAACCGGTGGCGGCCTACCGGGCACTCGAGCCCTACGGACGCCCCGGCGAACGCCGCAAGCGCGCCGACGCCCCACTCGTAGGCCGCGATGCCGAGCTCGGAGTGCTTCGCGAGACGATCTCCGCCTCCTTCGGACGCCGCCGGGCCCAGCTGATAGCCCTCGCGGGGGAGGCGGGAGTGGGCAAATCCCGGCTGGCCGGCGAACTGGCCGACCTTGCCCGCTTCGACCACGACGCAGTGATTCTCAATGGCCGCTGTCTGCCCTACGGCGAGGCCAACATCTGGTGGCCGATCGCCGAGGCGATGTCGAACGCCATCGGGCTTGCACCCAACGCCGAACTCGGCACCGAGCGCGAGATCTGTCGCGACGTGGTAACCCGACTTCTCGGCGACGACGCCGACGACAGCGATGTCGAGAGGATCGTCGAAGGACTTGCCCATCTCCTGGGCCACGACTCGACCCTCGGCCAACTCGATGCCGAAAGGGCCACCGCGGAGACGATGAGATCGATTCGCATAGTGCTCGGCCGCTTGGCCGCCAAGAAGCCGGTGATGCTCTGGCTCAACGATCTCCAATGGGCCGACGAGGCCGTGCTCCGCCTCCTCGACGACCTTCTCGACCGACTGAGCCGAAGCCCGCTCGTGGTGCTGGGCACCGGTACCCAGGTCCTGTTCGATCGATGGTCGCCGCGCCCCGGTCGCTTCAACTCCGTTGCGCTGAGCCTCGATCCACTCGGTCGCGATGCGATGCGCCGCCTGGCGGCTGCACTGGCGCCCGAGCTCGCACCCGCCGATCGCGCTGAGCTCGTCGATCGAGCCGGCGGGAATCCTCTGTTTCTCGAGGAGATGACACGGGCCGTGGGCTCCGCCGATGGGGCCGCCATCGACCAATTGCCGGCCAACGTACGCAGCGTCATAGGGGCACGACTCGACGTCCTCGACGAGGCCGCTCGAGCCGTCATCGGCGACGCAGCGGTGCTCGGCGTTCGCGGCGAGGTGAAGGCCCTGCGCACGATGGGCGACTTCACGCGCGCCGACTCCGATCTGGACGCTGCTCTGTGGGTTCTCGAGCGGGCTGATCTGCTGGAGATCACCGGCTCGGTGTGGGAGTTCCGATCAAACCTCGTGCGCGAGGTGGTCTACGACCGGCTCACCAAGACCGACCGGGCCTGGCGCCATGCCGGAATCGCCACCTGGATCGAAGCTCACCCCCACAGCGGCGCCACTGAGGCGATCGCCTACCACTACCGGAGGGCAGCGAGGCTCGCCGACGATCTCGGAGGCATCGAGGATCTCGACATCGATCTGGTGAGCCGCGCCGTCGACTGGACCGTCGAGGCGGCGCGTGACTCGTCGAGCCCCGCTTCGATCGAACACAGCGAGTCGCTGTTCGCAGTGGCTCTCGATCTGCTCCCAGAGGGTGATCCCCGAAGGGTCGATCTGCTCCTCGACCGAGCCGCAATCGCGGTGAGGGGACTTGATCTACCCAAGGCCACCGCCGACATCGCCGAGGCCCAGCCCCTGGTGGAGAGCGGTGCCGACAACGCCCAGCGCATCAGGTGGGAACTGGTGGCCAGCGAACTGGCCCAGTGGTCAGACGATCACGAAGCGGCGATGATCCATGCCCGCTCCGCTTTCGAGCTGGCCCGCCGTCTCGACGACGAAACCCTCATCGCCGCGAGCTATCGCCGGATCGGGATGATCCAGCTGTTCAGCGGAAACCATCGCGATGCCGAGAGGTCGATCAGCGACTCCCTGGCCGCCTATGAGCAGGCCGAAGACGTCGGCGGCACGGCATGGGCTCGCCAGAGTCTCGCCTGGATCGCATTCATCGAAGGACGGATGGCCGACGCCGAGGTTCGCCTCCATGCGGCGTCGGAGGCATTCGGTGAGACGGGCGACCGGGCCGGCCAGGCATGGTCGTCGGGCCTGCTCGCCTACGTACGGATTTACGACGGACGGTTCGCGGAAGCCGACGAGCTTGCCCACCGCACACTCGAGGACGCCGTCGAAGCAGGCGACACGTGGGGACAGGGCATGATGCATGTGGCCCTGGCCACCTCGGCGCTTTGGACCGGTCGAATCGATGATGCCATCGCGCATGCCACCACGGCCTTTTCGATCTTTCCCGACGACTCCGACCGCACAGGAGCGAGCCAGGCCAGTGTGGTGAAAGGCCGCGCCCTGGTGCGCAAAGGGATGGTCGATGACGGGTTCGCCCTGATGGAGGAATCGGCTCGGGCCAACTTCGGTGGGCACCACGAGCAACTGGTCCACACGTCCATAGCTGCCGCGGCTGCAACCGTCGGCGACACCGAGCGGGCCCAGGCCAACTTCGGTGGCCTGGTCGACCATGATCCCGATGTGATCGGCGAGGCCGAACGCACCGTCGCGGTGGCTCTCACCCAGCTACAGCTGGGCGATCCCGAGACCGCCTACGGCCTGCTCGACGCTCTGCCGGCGCCCGGAGAGCACCGGGGATCCACGTGGGGATGGGCGGTCATGGCCCTCACCGCCACCTCCCTGGGCAAGGACATCGCACCGTGGGTCGACGCCGTGGAGGGTGCGGTGCGATCCACCTACGCCGACAAGGTTCTGGTTCGTTGCGCAGTGGCCGTTTCGGCTGCTCGGGGCGGCGATGAGGCCGGGGCCCGGGTGGCGCTGCACAGAGCGGCCGAGGCGATCCCCGCGAGAGGAGACAATCTCCACCCGGCCATAGTTCACATGGCCGCCGCAGTCTGCCTGGAGTCCACCGGTGCGACCGATGCCGCCGAGGCAGCCACCAGGGCGGGGGCTTCCTTTGCCGATCTCGGACTCGACGGGCAGGGATGGCGCACCGCCTTCGGGTCAGACCAATAGGCGGTCGTGACGATCGGCGATACTCGCGCCGATGGCGAAGCAGGCGGTGGCGGCCGGCGACGGCGCGTTCATCACATGCACCGCACGTCGGCTCTCGGTGAAGGAGAAGTCGTCGAGCAGGGTGCCATCGCGTTCGATGGCCTGGGCCCTCACTCCAGCTCCGGAAGGTTCGAGATCGTCGAGAGTGAGCTCGGGGCAGAGGCGCTGCAGGGCATGGAGGAACGCCCGGCGGCTCAGCGACCGCTTGATCTCGCCGACCTCCTTGCGCCAGTACCTCCGGGCCAGGATCCAGGTGCGACGAGCGAAGGCGATCTCCGCGGTGTCTCGCGCCGACACGTCGCGCCAGCGGTAACCCTCGCGTTTGAGCGCGGGTACGGCGTTGGGCCCGGCATGGATGGATCCGTCGATCATGCGGGTGAGATGAACACCGAGGAAGGGAAAGTCGGGATCGGGCAGGGGATACACGAGGTGGTTGACCAACGACCTCGCCGATGGTGTGAGCTCGTAGTACTCCCCTCTGAAGGGCATGATCCGCACACCCCTGGTGTCGGCGCCGGCAGAAACCGCAACGCGGTCGCATTGCAGGCCCGCACAGTTCACCAGTGAGCCGGCGGTGAGCTGGTCTCCGTCGGTGCGCAGGGTGACCGTGTCGGCGGTGACGCTGGCGCCGGTGACGGTGATGCCGAGCCGGAACTCGACCCCTCGAGTGGTGAGATCGGACCGTAGCGCCCTACTCACCTCTCCGTAGTCGACGATGCCAGCGCTCGGTACGACAAGGGCAGCAACGCCTTCGATGTGAGGCTCTCGTTCGCGAAGGCCCGAACGATCGAGCCGCTCGGTGGGCACATTGTTTTCCGCGGCCCGAACTTCGAGCGCGTCGAGCCTGGGGATCTCGGCGTCGTCGACCGCCACCACCACCTTGCCGCACATCTCGTAGGCGAGCCCCTGCTCGTCGAGGAACTCGAGCAGGCTGTGGCGTCCGGCGGCTACCATCGCCGTCTTTCCCGAATCGGGTTTGTAGTAGATCCCGGAATGGATGACGCCTGAGTTTCGCCCGGTCTGGTGATGGGCGACGTCGGACTCCTTGTCGATGATCACGATCCGCCGCTGGGGATCGCGATCGAGCAGGGCCCGGGCAGTGGCGAGTCCCACGATTCCGGCTCCGACCACCGCGACGTCGGCCTGGCGGGTGGTGGTCATGACTTGCGGCGGCGGATGCCGCGGCCTCGTTGTTCGGCCATCAACCCTGCTTCGGTGGGGGCGTCTGCTGACATCTCGCTCCACCATCGGCCGTAGCGCGCGGCTCCATTAGTGGCAGTGGCACCATGAGCGACGATCGAGAGCATCACCGTCCAAGACATCGCCACGAACACTGGGCCGAGATCGACATCGTGGGCGTGTTCCACTGCCGACAATCCGAAGAGGATCGATGCCAGGCCCCGTGGTCCGAACCAACCGAAAAAGGCGATCGTGGGCAGCTTCAAACCGGCACCGATCATCGAGATCCCGATCGCCGCCGGGCGAACGAGAATGAGGCTGCCGACGGCGTAGAGCGCCACTCGCCAGTCGAGCTCGCCCAGTGCGGGCCCCACGATGATCGCCCCGAACACCACGAACGAGATGGTGGCGAGCAGTTGGGCGATGTCCTCGGTGAATTCCTCGATGTGGCTGCACGCGTTGCGGGCCACCAGTCCGACCGCGAGTCCGGCGGTGAAGGTGGAGATGAAACCGTTACCGCCGACCTCGACTGCAAGTGTGAAGGCCAGCACCGCCAGGGCCAGAACCGCGATTTGTCGGTAGACACCAGACATCCAGTCGCGATCGGACGCCCACCCGATCAGCCATCCGCCGACCCAGCCCACGCCGGCACCGACGAGGATGCCGTAGCCCACCTGTTCGGCTGCGAAAGCCACCCATGAGCTCGCGCTGCCGAAGTCCTCTTCGCTGGCCGCGAGCGCGATGAACAGGGTCACCGCGGGGAGGGCCAGACCGTCGTTGAGGCCGCTCTCCACGTTGAGTGACTGGCGGACCCGCACCGGGATCGCCTGGTTGGTGACCACCGCCTGGCCGAGTGCCGCGTCGGTGGGGGCGAGTATGGCGCCGATGAGCGCCGCCACGGCGAGGGGGACGTCGAGCAGAAGAGCGGCGAACGCGGTGCCGAACCCGATCGCCAAGGGGAGCCCGAGTGCCAACATCCGTAGAGGAAGCGCATACTCGCGGCGCAGCCGCATCACGTCGATTCTCACCGCATCGCTGAACAGCAGCAGCCCCAGCGTCGCCTCCGCCAATACCTCCACGCCGGTGTTGTCGAGGGGCACGTCCACCACTGCGAGACCTTCGGTACCGATGAGAAGTCCGAAGCCGACGAAGACCATCGGTCCGGTGAGATAGGAGCGTTCCACTCGACGTGAGACCAGTCCGTAGACCAGCAGGAACCCCGCTATCGCCGCCACATCGAGGGTGTCCATGATGAGATCCTGTCAGCTACGGGAACGTATGGGGGCCAAGGAGCGTTTCGTCAAGGGCTGGGTTGAGTTGCGAAGCCGTGGAATAGTAGGCCGGACCAGGCGGCGGAAGGGATGTCTCGAGGATGCAAGCGAAGAAGTTGGCGACGTGGAGCGAACTCCCCGACCGCGACCCGGTCGGAGTTGTGGTGGACGGGGTCGATCTCGTGGTCGTCCGGTTCGACGACAATCACTCGGTCCTCTACGGCCGCTGCTTGCACCGCGGCGCGCTGATGGCCGACGGGCACGTTGTCGGCGACAACCTGATCTGTGGGCTTCACGGCTGGGACTATGTGTTCAGCACTGGCGTTTCCAGCTACGACAACGCTGAGCAGCTCAACAAGTTCTCATCATGGATCGAGGACGACGACCTTCTTATTGATGTCGACGAGGTCAGGGCCTGGGCCACCGAACACCCCCAGCCCTACAACCGCGACGCCTACCAGGGCGCCTACCAGGACCCCCACGGCGACGCCGCGGAACCCCACGTCGGCCTCATCCGCCGCCTAGCCAACGAGGGCCTCGACTATCTGGGTCACCACGGCCCGGTCACCTCTATGGGCGTGTCCCGTGAGGAGCTGCCCCGGTGGGACGACATCCAGATCGTCACCGCTCAACTCGCTCGCAAACCCCAACTCGACGATGTGGCGATGGCCACCGACACCGTGATCGGCCCCAACGCCGACAGGCCGCTCCAGCTCGATATACCTTTGTTTGTAAGCGATATGAGCTACGGGGCACTCTCGGAAGAAGCGAAGGTGGCTCTGGCGCGAGGGGCCCAGCTCGCGGCTACGGGGATCTGCTCGGGCGAGGGCGGCATGCTGCCCGAGGAACACGCCGAGAACTCCCGCTATCTGTACGAACTGGCGAGTGGGAAGTTCGGCTGGTCGATCGACAAGGTCGACGATGTGCAGGCCTTCCACTTCAAACTCGGCCAGGGGGCCAAGACCGGCACCGGTGGCCATCTTCCGGGCATCAAGGTGAAAGGCAAGATCGCCGAGGTGCGCGGACTCGAGCCCGGCACCGATGCGATCTCACCGTCGACGTTCGCCGAATTCGACTGTGAGGACGATTTCCGTCGCTTCGCCGACGAGGTTCGTGAGCGGTCAGGTGGCGTGCCCGTCGGGGTGAAGTTGTCGGCCCAGCACATCGAGGACGATATCGATGCCGCCCTGCGGATCGGGGTCGACTACATCATCCTCGACGGTCGAGGCGGTGGCACCGGTGCCGCACCGGTGGTGTTCCGCGACCACATTTCGGTGCCGACGATCCCGGCGTTGGCCCGGGCTCGACGCCATCTCGATGCTCGGGGCCGCCGCGACGTCAGCCTGGTGATCACCGGAGGCCTTCGCACCCACACCGACTTCGCCAAGGCTCTCGCTCTTGGTGCCGACGCCATCGCGGTATCCAACTCCGCCATGCAGGCCATTGGTTGTCTGGGCATGCGGGCCTGTTCCACCGACAACTGCCCGGTGGGTATCGCCACTCAGAAGGAGGAGCTCAGAGCCCGCCTCCCGGTGGACGAGGCGGCCCATCGCCTCCAGCGTTTCTTCGCCGCGAGCACCGAACTCATGGGAGTGCTCGCCCGAGCCTGCGGCCATACCCGCCTCGACCAGTTCTGTACCGACGATCTCACCACATTCGATCGCGACATGGCCCACCTCACGGGCATCGCCTACGGAGGAGTCAACCCCTGATGAGCCCAAACGAGCGGCCGTCCACCGAGGAGCCAGCGCTGCCCGCCGAGGAGTTCGGGTGGCACCGACTCATCAACCTCGAGGAGTTACCCGAAGGGCGGGTCTCCACGGTGACGATCGGCCACGAGAGTCTCTGTGTCAGCCACACCGCCGATGGCGGATACGGCTGTCTCGGTAACGCCTGCCCCCACCAGGGCGGACCCCTCGGTGAGGGTTCGATCGAAGGAGGTTGGCTGCGCTGTCCGTGGCACGGATACGACTATTCCCCCAAGAATGGCAAGCCGCCCGGTGTGTTCTCCGACGCGCCGGCTGCCTACCGCACCGAAGTCCGAGATGACGGCGTCTATGTGGCGCTCCCGGTGGAAGCACCACGGCTTCGCACCGTCTCCGACGTGATGGTGGAGACCATGACCAACTGGGGTGTCACCCACGTGTTCGGCATGGTCGGCCATTCCAATCTCGGATTTGCGGATGCCATGCGGGTGGCCGAGGAACGTGGCGACCTCACCTTCATCGGAATCCGCCACGAAGGTGCTGCATCGTTCGCGGCAACGGCCTACGGAAAACTCACCGGTGAGCTGGCCGCCTGCTTTGGGATTGCCGGGCCCGGGTCCACCAACCTCCTCACCGGGCTCTACGACGCCAAGACTGATCGTGCTCCGGTGCTGGCGCTCTCCGGCCAGGTGCCCTCGAAGGTGAGGGGTCGAGGAGCGTTCCAGGACACCGACCTGTCGGCTGCGTTCGCCGATGTGGCCCGCTACACCGCCACGGTCCAGGCCGGGTCAGATCACGCCGAGCTCATGACGCTCGCCTGCAAGACAGCGATCATCGAGCGCGACGTGGCCCATCTCGTGTTTCCCGATGAGGTGCAGGAGTTGGCCGCGCCGGAAGGCTCACAGCCCGGATCACCACAGGGGCGCACCGGCGATCGCGGGATCGCCCCACCAGCGGAGGCGTTGGCCGCTGCGGTGGAGGCGATGACGGTTTCTGACCGTCCCCTGATCATCGTGGGCAATGGCGCCCGCGATTCGATGGACGAGATCTGTGCGCTGGCCGAGAAGCTCGATGCCCCGGTGGCCACCACGTTCAAGGCCAAGGGGTTGATCTCCGATCGCCATCGCCTCGCTTGTGGCGTGCTGGGTCGATCGGGTACGCCGGTGGCCAGCTGGTTCATGAACGAGAGCGATCTCGTCATCACCTTCGGGGTCTCATTCGCCAATCACACGGGCATCTCCGACTACAAACCGATCGTGCAGGTCGATTTCGATCCGATGGCCCTCGGTCGGTTCCATCCGGTTTCGGTGCCGGTGCAGGCCCATGTGGGGGTGGCGGCCGTCGCTCTCGCCGATGTATGTGGCCCCACCGAGCGCGCCGGTGCCGCCGCCGAGGTCTCCCAACGATGGGAGGTCTGGCGGGCGGAGAAGGAGAGCCGCCGAACGGACGACCGAGGCGAAGGCATCAGCGCGGCGGCCCTGTTCGATGTTCTCAGCCGCTGCGTCCCGGCCGACGCGATCATTCCGGTCGATGTCGGCAACAACACCTACTCCTTCGGCCGCTACTTCGAGGTGGCCGATCAATCGGTGCTGATGTCGGGCTACCTCGGTTCGATCGGGTTCGCTTTCCCGGCCGCCATGGGATGCTGGGCCGCCACCCGGAGCCAGGCTCGATTCGCGAATCGTCCGGTCGTGTCCATTTCGGGCGACGCCGGCTTCGGTCAATACGCGATGGAGATCACCACCGCGGTGAAATATGGGATGAACATCACCCATGTGGTGCTGAACAACAACGAGCTCGGCAAAATCTCCAAGGAGCAGCGCACGGCCGATCTTGATGTCTGGCAGACCTCCCTGCGCAACCCCGAGTTCGCCGCTTTCGCAGAGCTCTGTGGAGCGCGCGGATACCGGGTCACCTCGATCGATAAGTTGGATGAGGCTGTCGCCGCCGCTCTGGCGTACGACGGTCCCGCCCTTGTCGAGGTGGTCACCGACGCCCTCCTGATCTGACCCACCGGGGAGCCTCATCATCCGAAATTTGGGCACAGGTGTGAGAGTTTTTCACCCCTATGCGCCCAAGTTTCGTGTGTGGGCAGCGGCTAAGGCTCTGCTGACTGATCGACAGAGCCCGATCGGGTCGTCGCGGTAGTGACGCCACGTGAAGTTCAATATCACCCATCCCGCCACAGATAGGGCTGTGCGTCGAGCCGCGTCGCGTTCGAACGACTCCCTGTTCAGGTGCCACCTGACACTGTCGAGCTCGATCCCGACCTTCTTGTCGGGATACGCCAGGTCCAACACTCCGATCAAGCTGCCATCTTGGTCATCGACACGGTGTTCCATCAAGGGGCGTGCCACTCCCTGCCTTTCGAGCAGGCGCGAGACATCGCGACTCCAGTCGCTGAGCGGAACCGCCTGAGTGCTCAGGCGGCCGTCTAGGACCTCCCGGAACTTGCCACAACCGTCCCCTTCCTCTGCGTGCATGGCGACGGAGGACGGCTTCGAGGTCGTGGATGGAGAGTCGCCCTGAGCGGAGGACCGAGTCGAAGGTGGCCTCGAGACGGCGGCGATTCACCACGGCGGCAACGTCGAGCGTTGTCCGAGCCAGTCCTGTCGTAGGGATTCCGTTCACGGTGGTCAGATCGATTCGGTCAATCTGGGTCGACTGGTGAACGATGGCTTCAGCCGCCGGTCGATGCAGTCGGTAGTCGATGACGACCTCGATGCGGCCGGGCCGGAAGTTGTCTACTTCGTGCAGCACGGCGGCTGTGCGGTGGCTGGCGACAGCGCGAAGTGCGAGGCAGATCCCCATCACACGGGCATGCCAAGTTGCTTGCCAAAGAGCGTGCCGGTAGACCCCGCTGGCGCTGCGAAGCCACCGCCCTGACCGAATGCGGTGAGTGACCTGATGACATTTCAGACCGTGGTCGAGCGCCTGTTGTCGGGTAATCATCCCGTGCTGGCGCCGTATGAGTCCGAGAACGGCTTCGTCCTCCATGTGCTTCCTTCCCGATGCTGAGAGCACGGGGAAGCGACCTGGGTGCAGTGTGCCCGAAACGACCTCCAACTGCCTCCGAAACCTGAAACTTGGGCGCCGGGGGCAGAGATTTTCACCCCTACACGCCCAAGTTTCGAGGATGAGGAGGGTCGAGGGACGCCGATCAGCTCGTGAGACGATCGGCCGGCGGTGCCTCGGCCGGAGCCTGGGGGTGGTATCCCTCGGCGAAGACGAGCTTGGGGTCGGCGCCGAGTGTGGCCACCGCGGCTCGACAAACGTCGACGAACTCGGGGCTTCCCGCGATGAACACGCTGTGGCCGGACAGGTCGGAGAAGAGGCCGGGCAGCACCACCGGAATGCGGCCTCGATGCTTGGCGTCGGGCGGAGCATCGTTGCCGGTATAGGTGGTGAAGCTGTTGAACTTGCGGTGCTTCAGCGTCCACCACGCGAACAGGCCGTCCTCGAACACCTCATCTGAGTCGCGCGCCGAGAACACGATCGTGACGGGGTGGGGGAACCCTCTCCGAAGGGCGGCATCGGCGAGGGCGAGGATCGGAGCCAGCCCGGATCCTGAAGCAAGACACAGCACCGGGGTTTCGGTGGCGGGGTCGCCGACGAAGGTGCCGTAGGGGCCTGACAGGGTGACGCGATCGCCGAGGGCCAAGGTGTCGTGCACCCATCCGCTCGTCTTGCCGTCGTCCACCCGGCTCACCAGGAGATGGATCTCACCGTCGGGTCGGGGGGCGTTGGCGATCGAGTAGGGCCGCGGCGGAGCGCCCGCGCGCTCGTCGCCGAGCATCACGTACTGGCCCGGCCAGTAACGCAGATTGTCGGCGAGTGGCCGGAGCTGAACCTCCACTATCCGGGGCGTGCGATTCACCATGTCGGTGACCACGAACGAGACCCGCTCGCGGGGTGCGAAGAGCTTCGGTTGGGCATCGTCGGTACCGAAGTCGATCTCGACAACCGACGACAGCGGCTTGGCCATACACATCAGGCCGTAGCCGTCGTCGCGCTCTTCGGCGCTGAGCGCCATGTCGAGCACGACGCCCTGATCGATCTCGCCTTCGGAGACCCGCGTCTTGCACTCCCCGCAGGCACCCGCACGGCAGTTGTTGGGAAGCGCGTACCCGGCTCTTTCGAGCGCGGCGAGCACGGTATCGCCGGAGCGACACCCGACTTCCTTGCCCGATGGTCCGAGCCGGATCGTGGCTTCCACGGCCCTAGAACACCGGGATGATGTCTTCGAGGTCGATGTCGTTGACCTCTTCACCGCTGATCCCGACCTCGGGGATGGCGGGGAAGGGGATGTTGTAGCGATCGAGTACGGCCTTCAGGTTGAGGATGGCCTGGCGCCAGTTCTCGAGCTTCGTGTCGTACTCGGGGATATGGAACCCCGCATCGCGGGCGACGGCTTCGCATCTGCGCTGAACATCGATGAAGTCGTCGGGCAGGTCCCAGAAGTCGGGGGGCGGCTCGAAGAGTACGGCCGACAAGAACAAGTAGCCGGCGCGGATCTGCTTGGTGATGATCGCGCGGTCCTCGAGGTCGAGCTTCGGGTAGTCGCGCTCCATAAGGGTCATACAGATCGCCATGTGGCGGCCTTCATCACGCCCGATGTTGGCGAACGCGTCATGGAAGACCGGCTCGCGTGCGCCGTCGGCCATCTGATGAAAGATCGTGGCGGCTGCGATCTCCCCCATCAGGAACGAGGAGAACAACACTGCCAGTGAGTACTTGGGCACGGCCTGCTTGAAGCCGTCCCAGTAGCGGCCGCCGTTGAAGTAGAGCCACTTCGCGTTGCGCTGGGCGAGCTCACCGAGCTCGGTCTTGGGCTCATAGGTGAGGGGGTCGGGGTGGCCGAGGAGCTTGGTGATGGCGAGGCCACACATGTGCTCGTGGTTTTGCTCGTCCTGGGTGACCGAGAAGAAGCAGCGACGGACTGCGTCTTCCTCGTGGTCTTCGTAGCTCTTGATCATGGCGCCGGCGAACACCGGTGGGGCCGATGCGTCGAATACCGACAGCAGGGTCCACCAGTAGGCCATGGACTCGCGTTCTTCCCAGCTGTAACTGTCGACGTCGAAGGTGTCCCAGGGGAGTTCGGTGGGGTCCCAGACCTCGCGGCGGCTGGCCTCGTAGATCTCTTCCATCTTGTTGGTCTGGCGATGCCAGCTGAGGGGGAAGACGTTGGGTTGTTCGGTGGCGGGGGGAAGATTGTTGGTCTGGGCGAGCTTGGTTCGGGGTGCCATTGGCGGGTCCTTGTCGGGTGTGAGCGCGGAAGGGATCGGGTCATAGTAATCATAAAGGATCGAATGATCAAGGGTTTAATGAGTTTGTTGAGCAGCACGACTCGCGATGAGATGCCATGATCTTGCCCAGCTAGGGCGGAGCCCAGAGGGGTTGTGCCAAAAGGAGGGCGCATGGCCGGTAGTGGATACGAAAAAGGATCGGGAACCTCGGTCGGAGCAGACGACACCGACGTTGGGGGAGAAAAGGGCAACGCATCGCCCTGCGGTATCTGTGGTGAGCCACGCGGCGATGTCACACCTTGCCCACACTGCGGCATGGACTAGGTCCGGACCGATCCCGGATCGGCAATAGCCGATGACCGATCTGTTCCAGCGCGGGACGGTCGATGTCGACCGTCCACTGTTTCGCGCCCTCGGCCGTCCTCCACCCGAGCAGCGCTTGTTCGGAGTGGAGCACGAATTCGGCGTGTTCCGCGGCGGGGACCAGATCGACTTCCGTGAGATCGTGCACGAGATCGCGATCGACGGATTGGCGATTCACCCCACAAACGATTTCCACTACCTGACCCGCCGTGGCAGTGCGCTGATCGCGGATGGAAGGGTGGCGGAGATCGCCACGCCGCCGCTTGCTCTCGATCGAGGTTTCGCGTCGAAGACCGCCGACTGGGCTGAATCTTCGCGCTCAGAACTCGAAGCGATGCTTCCCGGCGACCTGATGCTCACCGGTGGGTCGACGCATCTCAACGTGTCCACTCTGGCGGAGCACAACGACCGACTCGCCATACTTTTCGCTCGCACCTTCGCGCCCAGCTTGATGCTGCTGATGGATCAGAAGCACTCACCGGGGATGCTCGTGAGACCTCGGCCGGGGCGCCTCGAACTCTGCGGTGAGTATGTGGTGGGTCATTCTCTCGTGGCCGCATCGGTCTTCGCGGTGGGCGCAGTCGGCGCCCTTCAGGAATACATCCAGGGGAGGGGAGAGATCCCTCCGTTCCTCGACGCAGTTCTCGAACCGGGTCGTCGTCGATACGGGTGGTATGTGGATCGCTCTGCCTTCGGCGTTGATCTCTACGACGAGGGTCGCGCCGCCCCACTCCGACTCGCTCACGGAGAACACATGCCCGCGGGGGAGTACCTCCGCCGTTGTTGGGAGCTGGCCCGCCCCCACGCCCGTCGCCACGCCACCGCCGGCGAGATCGGCCTCGTCGACCGAATCGTTGCCGGCGACGCCGACCTCCCCCTCGAGGCCGGCGAGTCTGGACGACTCCCTCCACCAAACGCGCCGAGTCATCACCAGATCGGCCTCGCCGCCACCACCCTTGTTTCCCCCGACGTGCGGTTCGAACCGGTGGTGGCAACCTGGGACTGGGGCGCGTGGGAGGCCACCACGACATCCGGATCGGTTGTAGCGGCCGTGTCCCGTGACCAGTTCGACACCTTCGCTCGCAGAGCCCGAGCGGGTGAACTGGATGCGGCTGTACAGCAGGCCATCACCCACCGCGATCAGTTGGCATCCCTCAAGCACCTCGATCAGCTCTCGGGTCCGACCTTCTTCTCGGGGGTGGAGCCCGGCGCGGGACTCATGCCCAACGACCGGTTCGGTATCGGTGACGCTCCAGCGAGCACCGTCAGACCCGGCAAACGAGATCTCCCCGCCGATGACACCACCCGTGCCGGGGCCGGTTCCGGCGTGCTTGCGGGAATCCTCATCATGCTCGCGGTAGTGGGCCTGTCCCTGGTCCGACTGATCGGTCCCGCGGTGGCTCAGGATGTTCAGGACCCTCGCTCCCTCCCGATGTCGGTGCTACCGATCGATGTCGGTGGTGAGCTGCACGTCCTCATCGAGTTTCAACAGCCGTGGGAGGGTCCGCCCTTTGATCTGTTCTCCTACTTCTTCGGTTTCGAGGGCACGCTCAATGGTGAGACCGTGGTCGCTTGGTGGGAATGGCACGACCTGGTGGCCACGCCGTTCAGCGACCGCCCGATGTATGTGCTCGACGACGGTACCGTTCTCGCCAACCTCGGTCCCATGCCCACCGACATGTTCACGGTGACCGGCACGATGTATTCAGGCTCTTGGTTCGACGAGGCCACCACCAATGTTGTGCGCTCGATGACCGACATCACCTTCGGCTACGACGATCTTCTTCCGCCCGACACACTCACCGGTCGGACGATCGAATACGACCTGCTCAGTGGCTCAGACCTGACTCCGCCCCCACAGACCGAGTGGCTGGGCATTCCCACCCTTCTCGGTGATCCTCCCCTCGTCGTGAGCGGTAACTCGAGGATCTCTGACCCGGTTGGCGACAACCAGGACTACTACGGAATGTTCGACAGCAGTCGCCCCGACATCCAGTCGGTCGACCTGTCGCTGGTGGAGTTCGGCGACGACTACACCGCCGATCAGAGGCTCGCCCGGCTCACCATGATCTGCACGGAAGGACTCCACCCCGGCATGGCGCCCATCTGTCCAGCCGACCTGGGCCCCCTGGCCTCGGCCACCGGATGGACCTTCGTCGACATCAGCTTCACCGACAACGAGTCGGTCGTGCAGGCCGGGTTCGCTTCCGCCGACCCCACTCAGCCCGTTTTCGACGGGCCGGCCTTCGATCCCAACTCCGGGCGCAATAAATCGTTCGAGGTGTTCACCGACCCTGCCGGATACCAGGTCGGCTCCACCACCTTCGATGGCGGCTTCACCTCTGGGCCCTCCAATGACGCCTTGGCCATCCTTCGCCTCGATGGAGTGGCACTTCTCATACCCACCGAAGCGGTGGCGAGCTGCACCAATCCATCGGTCTTCACCGTCACCGGCGGCGGGGTGGATCTGGTGGAGCTACCGGACACGCCGGGTGGCTCCATCTTCGTCGGCACGCCCACCGTGGTCGAACCCGACCCGATCGACCCCGGCTCCGCCACCGATGACGGTGGCTCCACGACTGACGATTCCGACGATGGTGGCTCCACCACCACCGACGACGGTACAACCAGCGACGGGTCATCAAGTGGTGACGAGACGTCCAGCGATGAGACGTCTTCGACCGACGGTGGCACGACCCCCAGTGGCGGTTCGACCGACTGGCCTTGGTTGCTGATCGGACTCACCGGGTTGGGTCTGATCGGCGGCGGCATCTACACGATCTGGAATTCTCGCGATGGGCTCACCTACACCCCCCTGATAGTCGGATTCGAGAAGGGGTCGCAGGGCAGCACTGCCACCGCTGCGGGCTGAGTGACCGGTGGGTGTGGCCACCGGTGTCTAGGATGCGCGGGTGTCGGTGATCGAAACCACAGCACTCACTATGCAGTTCGGTGCCCAGCGCGCCCTCGACGCGCTCGATCTCGATGTACCCAGCGGGGTGACGGGCCTGGTGGGAGCGAACGGCGCGGGTAAGACCACCCTGATGTCGATCGCCCTCGGCCTCAGGCCCCAGACGGCCGGCGCGATCCGGGTTCTCGGTCTCGACCCCATGCGTGACGGGGCTGAGTTGAGATCTCTTGTGGGCTACGGCCCGGAACGCAACCTGTTGCCCGAAGACATGCCTGCTTTCGACTTCGTCAAGCATCTCTCGGAGGTGCGCGGAATGCCCCGGGTGGAGGCCCGTTCGCGCGCCAGCGACGCCCTCTGGCTCGTCGGACTCGGAGAGGAGCGCTTCCGCGCTCTCGGCACGATGTCCACCGGACAGCGCCAGCGGGTGAAGCTCGCCCAGGCGATCGCCGCCGATCCCAGCGTCGTGCTGCTCGACGAACCCACCGATGGTCTCGACCCCGTTCAGCGCGACGAAATGCTCAACCTGATCCGCCAGATCAGCGAGGAGTACTCCATCGACGTGATGTTGTCGTCGCACCTCCTCGAAGAGGTCGAGCGGGTGTGTGATCACATCGTCGCCCTCGACGCCGGAGTCCTCGTGGCTCAAGGATCCCTGGCCGATCTGATCGGTGATGAGGATGGCATCACGGTGGAGTTGGTCGAAATCGACGACCATCCTGATTCCGTGAGTGAGGTGGCCACAAGGCTCGAACGGGCCGGCCTCGAAGTGAGGGTCGACCGGGTGACCCTCCAGGTGATCGGGCCCGATCGCGACCAGTTGCTCGACCTCACCCGCGACGCGATCGCCGATGTAGGTGCACGGGTCCGCCGAATCGTCACCCGGCGCCGAACCCTCGAAGACCTCTTCACCAAGGTGCCACAGTGACCACCGCGGAGATCTTCGACCGAGGTTACCGACGCTTCGATGGTGACCGATCCGGAACTCTCGGAGCGGTTCGCTCGCTGGCGTGGCACAGCATGAGGGGCATTCTCGGACTGGGTCGCAAGGCCCGCCACAAGATCTTCCCGATCGTGGTGATCGTGCTCGCATTCCTCTGGCCGATCATCTTCATCGGGCTCGCCGCCCTGTTCCCGATCGACATATTCGCCGATGAGCTCAGGCCGGAATATTGGGAGCTGGCCAGGTTCCCCCTGGTCGTGATGGCGATAATGCTGTTTTCCGCCATGGTGGTGCCCGAGGCCCTGGTGCGAGATCGACGCAACGGCATGCTCCCGCTCTACCTCTCCACCCCTCTCACCAGGGCCACCTACCTTCTCGGCAAGGTGTTGGCCGTGATGAGTTGTCTGGCGATCGTCACCGTCGGCCCCGCACTGCTCCTCCTGCTCGGGGTCACCTTCGAGGGTGAGGGTCCTGACGGGCCCCTCAACTGGGCGAAGGTAGCGGGCCAGATTTTCCTCGCCGGCACAGGAATGGCTGCGGTGTTCGCGGCGGTGGGTCTCGCTGTCTCGAGCCTCACCGACCGCCGGGCATTCGCGAGCGTGGCAGTTGTGCTTGTGCTGTTCGGATCGGGGGCGATCGTCGCCGGGCTGGTCGAGGGCGCCGAGATGAGTGAGAACCTTCGGGTGTTCAACGTGGTCGACATGGGCATCGAAGTCGCCCCGCGCATCTTCGGTGCCGCGGAGGGAGAGGGCGAGCGAGGCCCCGAGGCATCGCTATCTGACTCCACCTACCTGGCGGGTGTGTTCGGCTGGGTCGGAGTGTCGGCCGCGGTGCTGTGGGCGCGCTACCGGCGAATCGGGGCCGTGTGACAACAGCAACCCCTGTCCCGCCCCCACCACCGCCGGCCTCCGTGCCACCGCCACCGCCGATGGTGCAGGTCACCAACGTCACCAAGTCGTTCGGTGATGTGGTGGCGGTGTCTGATGTGAGCTTCGACGTGGGCCCCGGCGTCACCGCCCTCCTGGGACCCAACGGCGCGGGCAAGAGCACCCTGTTCCGCGTGCTTTGCGGCCTCACTCCACCAACCAAGGGCGCGGTGAGAGTGCTTGGTCGCGATGCCCGCACTGATCGGATGGTGCGAGGTCGGATCGGGTTGGCTCCCCAGCAAGAAACCCTCTTCGATCGGCTCACCGCCCACCAGTTCGTGAGCATCGCGGCGGCGAGCCATGGAATTCCCGAGCAGGAGACCGTCGCACGGTCCGCGCTCGACCTGGTGGAGTTGTCTTCCGATGAGGAGAAGCCTCTGGGCGCCTACTCCAAGGGCATGCGTCAGCGGGTAAAGCTCGCGGCTGCACTCGTCAACGATCCATCGGTGCTCATCCTCGATGAGCCACTGACCGGGCTCGACCCGGTGCAGCGCACCAGGATGATCGAGCTCTTCAACGGCCTCGCCGACGAAGGAAAGTGCATCCTCGTCTCGAGCCATGTTCTCGATGAGGTGGCCCGACTCGGCTCCAGGGTCCTGGTGATCGCCCAGGGGCGGCTCGCGGCCACCGGCGACTATCACGCCCTGCGCGACCTGATGGATGATCGGCCCCACCGGATCCGCGTCGGCGCCAGCGACCCACGGAGGCTGGCATCGGTCCTTATCGAGCGCGGGATCGCTGATGGCGTCGACGTATCGGCGGAGTCAGTCACCCTCGACACCCACGATGTCGATGGCTTCGGTAGGGCTGTTGCGCCGATGGCTCGTGAGCTCGACATCCACGTCACCGAGGTCGTGCCGGTCGACGATGATCTCGAATCGGTGTTTCGCTACCTGGTGGAGCGGTGATGACCGAACACACCGTTTCACCTCTCGGCGCCATGATTCTCACCTATCGGGTGCTGGTTCGACAGCTGTTCAGCCTGGGTCGGGGAGCTGCGCTCGCGGCGCTCGCTGCGGCGGTGATTCTCGTTGCGTGGGCGGTCGGGGCATCCGACAGCGCGAGCCCCGAAAACGATGCTCTGCGGGTCGTTGTCGATCTCGGCTTCGGCGTGATGGTCCCGATCGTGGTTCTCGTGTTCGCCACCGCGGCTCTGGGCGACATGCGTGAGGAGGGCACCCTCGTCTATTTGTGGCTGCGGCCGATGAAGCGATGGCCGGTAGTGGTGGGTGCTTGCCTGGCTGCCTTTGTAATCAGTCTTCCCTTCACCCTGCTGCCGGTCGTCTTGTCGGCGCTGGTGAGTGGGGGCAGCTCAGACCTCGTTTACGGCGCGATGATTGCCGGGTTCGTCGGGGTTCTGGCCTACACCGCGGTGTTCGTATTCCTTGGCCTGCTGGTCAAGAACGCGGTGGTCTGGGGTCTCACCTACATCCTGGTCTGGGAGACGGTGGCGGCCGGATTCGGCACGTTCCCCGCCCGGATGGCCATTCGCGGCTACACCCGGTCGATTCTCACCGGCAAGGTGGGTATCGAACTCGAGCTCGCCGACGTGGGCCTCACCGCCGGCATCATGGTGCCCCTGCTGATCGCCCTCGGCGCCATCATCTTGGGCTCGTGGCGTCTGAGCCGCCTCGACGTCGCCTGAGCGCAGGGCTAGCTACCGCTGAACGTGGCCTTGCCGGGACCATTGTCCAGGAAGCTCTGGACCCCGGTTCGTCCGTCGGAGGTCTCGAAGGCAGCGGCGAACTTCTCGGCTTCCACCTCGACCGCCTCACCAAGGGGTAGGTGGAGGCCTTCGAGGATCGCCTCCTTGGCCAAGCGGAGCGCGGCCGGGCCCTTGGCGAATTCGACAGCCCGTGCGATCGCATCTTCATAGAGCGACTCGGGATCGTGGATCGACGACACGATGTGAAACGCCTTCGCCTCTTCGGCTGCGACGTGACGGCCGGTATAGACCATCTCTTTGGCCATGGTGATACCGGCCAGCCGGGCGAGGCGCTGGGTGCCGCCTCCCCCCGGGATTAGTCCCAGCTGGATCTCGGGGACACCGAACCGGGCGTTGTCGGCGGCCATACGGAAATCGGTGGACACCGCAACCTCGAGACCTCCGCCGAGGGCGTAGCCGGCAACGGCCGCGATCGTGACCTGGGGAAGACTCTCGAGTGAGAGCAGAGAGGCGTTGAAACGCCGGCTGAACTCGAGGGCCCGGACCCGGTCGAAGCTCGGGAACTCCTCGATGTCGGCGCCGGCGGCGAACACTTTGGGTCCGCCCCACACCACCACGGCGCGAACAGTGCGGTCGCCAGCCAGTTCGGAGCAGATCCCGGTGAGGTCGGTGACCATGTCGCCGCTGATTGCGTTGACCTTCGGCCGGTCGAGCCGGATGGTGGCCACGCCGGGGGCGGTGTCGCGTTCGAGTCTGATGTGTTCAGCCATGGCCTCGACGCTACCGGAGATGTATGCCTCAGCTTCAAGCCCGGCACGCCGATGGTTGGCGATGACCGACGAAGGGGGACTCTGGAAGCAGCATCGACTGCTGTGGGAGATCGGTGCCGCCTTCGTGGACGCGTCGGAAGCAGACCTCGACACCACTGTGGTGGATGCAATCGGGCGTCTGGCCGCACTGGCCGGTGCCACATCCGCGAGCGTTTGGAGGGGGCAGGCCCCGCTCTACGAGTCGGCGGTGGAATGGCGCTGGGTACTCTCCGAAGGGTTGGATCTGGGATCCGACGCCCGAGTCGGGTCGAATCCGGAGCTGATCGAAGCTCTCGAAGAGTCGCGAGGTGCGGTGATCCTGCCCTTGGAGACGGTGGTCGGCGCCGAGATCGTCACTGAGAACGGTTGGACGGGTGGGTCCGCAGCCCTGGTGGTGGTCGAACTCGATGATCTGGAGGTCATCACCCTGGTGGTCGGCTCCCTCGAGGCGAGTTGGGGCGATGAGGAGCTGTGGATGTTTCGGGGGTTCGGCACCCTGCTGCGCCAACTGCTCGCCCGCGTCAGGGCGGAGCGAATCCTCGCCTACCGCCTTCGTCTGGAGGACCTCGTCTCGTCGTGCGTGAGCGACCTCGCTGTTACCAACGGTGAGAATTGGGAAGGCTCGATCGACGGAATCCTCGAACGTATTCGTGGGTTCTTCGGTGCCCTTAACGTCGCGGTTTCGAAGGCCGACGACCGTCGCATACGTGTCGAGCGCTCGGTGGGCTTCGAGCTGGCGACGCCGTTTCTCGACGTCGAGGTGGACGCCTCACGCTCTCTGCCCGAACGCGTCGGCATGAGACCAGGTGTTCCCGAACCAAGGGTGATGGCTCTGGATGAACTCGCGAGGGCCTTGCTCGGCGACGACTTTGCTACCTCCTACCCCCTGCCGGCAGGGATCGAGGTGGCCCTGCTGCCGGCATCCGTCGGCGATTCGAGCCAGGCGGTCCTCACCGTGCTCAGAGCGGTGCAGGAATGGCTGCCCGAGGAACTCGACGCGCTGAACACGATCGCGTCGACCCTCGGCCAGACGCGAGCTCGCCTCCAGGCCGAGTCGTGGTCGGCCTACCGACACCGCATCCAGGAGGTGTTTGCCGGCATCGCGGCGAGCTTCTCTCGTGCTGACGCCGAAGACGCCTCGGAAGTGATCGAGGCCGCACTCGCGGAAGTGGGACAGGAGGTGGGGGCCGATGTCGTGCAGCTGGTGGAACTCGACGACCCCGACCAGCTCACGGCCCGCCTGACTTCGGCGTGGTCGGCCAAACCAGACTTCCTCCTCCCTGGCCGCACTCGACTCACCCATCCCGACGAGGCGTTCGCGACGGCGATGTACGAGGGTGAACTGGCCGTGTCCGTCGTGCCGATGTCGCTCTTTCAACACCACCAGTTTGAGGAACAGCTCGGTTCACCCGGAAGCAGCCGATGGACCACCATCGGGGCACCGATCGTGAGTCGCGACGATGCCCTGGCCGCTGTGGTTCTGATGTGGCGGGGCGATCAGACCCGAAACGCCGAACTCTACGAGGGCCTTCTCACTGCCCTCGCCGACATGCTCGGCGAATTCCGAACGCGAGTGAGCCTCGAACTCAAAGCCGAGCGCCAGGCCGCGGCCCAGGCGCTCCTTCGCGACTGTGCGGTGGAGTTCGCGGAGGCGTCCGACAGCGAGTTCGATGCTGCGATGTCGATGGTTCTGGCTCGTGTGGGTCAGTTCATCGGTGCTCTGGAGATCACCAACTGGCGGGTCGATCGTGCCGGCGAGCAGTACCGACTTCGTCATCGTTGGTGTGGGTATGGTGACAACCCTCGAATCGATCACCTGAGGTTCGGTAAACGCGACTCGATGGATCGATCACGGCGCGAGATGACCCGCGTGCTCGCAGCGGTGGATGACTCCGGCGAGTCGGAGGTAATTCACCCGCGAGGGGATCGTGAGCGGGTCCATGCGCTGCTTGTGGCCCGGTGGCCGGCCGAACACCCGGTGGAGCCCGAAGCCATCGCCGTTCTCGACTCTCTCAGCAGGATGATGGGCCAGGTCGAGGAGCGGTTGGCGGCTGAGCGTTACGCCCAGAACGCGTTCGATGCCGCTCCGATCGGAATCGTTCTTCGTGATCAGCACCTGCGTTTCATCACCAGCAACGACGCCTTCATCTCCTTCATAGGAGCGGAGTCGGTCGATGAGCTCGTCGGCACCCTGCCCGAAGACCTCCTCGACCAATACTTCGGGCAGCTGGAATGGACCCACACCGGCGACACCGTCGAGGCCCAGGTTCCCTTCCGTCGTCGTGACGGGAGCCGAGTATGGGGTCAGGTGAACGGCACCCCGATCGAGGGGATCGTCACCGGTGAACCTCTCTGGCTCATCCATGTCGAGAATGTCACCGATCGGCGCCGGGCCGAGCAGCTCCTCAGGTTCCAAGCCACCCACGATGAACTCACCGGACTCGCCAACCGGCGGGAACTGACCGAACAGATACAGAAGACGATCTCGGGCGCGGGGTCGGTTGCTGTCCTGCTTCTGGATATCGATCGCTTCAAGCTCATCAACGACTCCTTGGGCCACGACAGGGGCGATGAGTTGCTGGTGGTCATCGCCGATCGACTACGGCTGGCGGTGCGCCCCGGCGACCTTGTCGCCCGCCTCGGAGGCGACGAGTTCGCGGTGATGCTGCCCGGTCCCGTCGACCTATACGAGGCGCGACGGGTGACTGACCGGCTGCTCGACCTTCTCGGAGAGCCGGTCATGCTCGAGGGCCAGCAGATCTTTCCGTCGGCGAGTGTTGGGATAGCGCTCGCGGACGGAGAGTCGCAGGTGGAGGACCTGCTCCGGCGGGCCGACACTGCGATGTACCGGGCCAAGGCTCAGGGGCGGGGGCGTCACGAGACCTTCGACGAAGCCCTCCGAGATGAGATGACCTCGCGCATGGCCACCGAGGCCGGGCTGAGGCGAGCCCTTCTCAACCACGAGTTCTGTGTGCACTACCAGCCGGAGGTGTCACTGCGAGATGGTCGGGTTCTCGGCGCCGAGGCGTTGGTGCGCTGGAATCATCCCGAGCAGGGGCTTCTCGAGGCAGGAAAGTTCATAGCTGTGGCCGAGGACACCGGCCTCGTCGTCGACATCGGCGAGATCGTGCTGGCTGAGGCGTGCCGGGAAGCGGTGGGCTGGACCGGTGCCGGAGCCGACGCGATCATCAGCGTCAATATGGCGGCGACTCAGCTCCAGCGCGACGAGACGGTCGATCTGGTGGCAGACGTACTCCGCGAGAGCGGTCTCGTTCCGGACCGCTTGTGCCTCGAGATCACAGAGTCGGCTGTCATGGCCGACATCGAGAGGGCGGAGGAGATCCTGCATCGCCTCAAGGATCTGGGTGTTCGCCTCGCCGTCGACGACTTCGGTACGGCTTCAGCTCCCTCGCCTACCTTCGGCGCTTCCCTGTGGATGCCCTCAAGATCGACCGCGAATTCGTGATCGGGCTTAGAGGGTCCGAGCAAGGCGTCGCCTTCGTACGGTCGATGGTGTCGCTGGCCAAGGCACTCAGCCTCAATGTGGTGGCCGAGGGTGTGGAAGAGGTGGCCCAGGCTCGATCCTTGCTCCGACTCGGTTGCCATCGTGCTCAGGGATTTCTGTTGGGTCGTCCTGCCCCCGCGACCGTCCTTCGAGAGCGGCTGCAGGAGGTTGTCGGCCCGGCCCGGCCGGCCTGGCTCACAAGCGAAGCTGTCCTTCGCTGACCTCACCCCGTTGGCCCACACACTCCTCGGATACGAACGCCGCCATCACCGAAGGGACGGTCGATGTCGCCCACAGCCGAGCTCCGTCGTCGTATCGACAGACGGCAACCGCACGTTCGGCGCCGTCGTGACTGTACTCGACGGTGACACCATCGAGGATGACTTCGCCATCGCGGTCTGGGTCGGCGGGAGCTGTGGCAGGTCCGTGGACGATCGGCGGGGATGGAGGCTTCGGCTCAGGTGGCTTGGTGGAGTAGATCCCGAAGGCGTGCTTCGCCGCGTGGCCACCATTGCCCTGAACCATGCCGAACGAGCCACTGTCGGAGCGAAGGGTCTGCACCATCGCGACGAGGGATTGACCCGCGGCGAAGTTGAGCGGTGCACCCATGAAGCCGAGTCCGCCAGTGACGGTGAGTTGACGATCGGTCGAGATGTCGAACACCTCACATGTGTGCGACACGATTGATGGAAAGCAGCCGTAGAGGTCGAGATGGGCGATCTCGTCCATCCCGCCCCACCTGCGATTGATGCGCGCCCCGGCCTCGGCCAGGCCCGGAGCTTGGCCGAGGCGGGCCCGAGGGAGCAGGCTGTCGGTATCGGTTGCCAGTACGAGGTCGTGGGGGTACACCCGCCGATCCAGGGGCACTCCGGCCCGATCGGCTGCGTCGGTGCTGGCGATCACGATCGCGCCGGCCTGGTCGACCTGGTTGTTGGCACACATCGCCTTTGTGTATGGCCAGCTCACCATCCGGTTGGAAGGTGTCGGCTCGCGAATCTCCGACACGGTGGATCCTGATCGATCGGCGGCGTGCGGGTTGTCGGCGGCCACCGCCGCGAAGCCGGCCCATAGCTGGGCGGCTCGGTTGCGGGCCTCATCGAGGGTCTCCCCCCTGCTAGCGCGTATGGCACTGTCGAGGATTGCGTAGTTGTTGCGGGGGTGCTCACCACCGCGAGCGGCATCGATCTTGCTGCCCATCTCCAGCTGCGCGCCCCAGTGTTCGGTGGCGGCATCGTCGGGCTCTGCCCATCGCGGAATCGACCCGCCGGCGGCCCTCACCGCCCGTCGGGTGGCGTTGTTCTCTCCGCCGACCATCAGCGCGACGTTGGTGGTTCCGGCACGGATCCGCACCGCGAGTTCGCCGAGGAACGCGACCGGAGTGTTGCCACCCCAGCTCGTGAGGATGGTGGAGACCTCGCCGAGGTGGCACTCGTGGGCCACCAATGCGCCGGGATCGGTGTAGGAGAAGGCTCCGCCGACGACGCCCACCAGATCGACAGCCGCTGCCAGCCGACTGGTGGCGGTGTCGCTGAGCGCGGCCCGCGTGGCCCCCGCCATGAGCGACACGGGATCGGCTGGGGCGGACAGATCGGGCGTGGCTACGGAAATCTGGCCGACGCCGATGATGACGGGAGTACGGGGGTCGGGGCTCACCTGATCAGGGTATGACCGTGGCGGTCAGCGGCGGCGTGTGCGCTCGCGCACGATCACCGACTGGCTCGCGATTGCCTGGAGTCGACCGTCGTCGCCCCAAATCCGGAGTTGGCCGTGGCCGAAACCGTTGCGTATTGCCGCGGCCTCGATCTCGAGCAGGTACCACTCGCTGGGGAACACGTCGATGATTCGCAGGGTGTTGTCGAGGCTGTTGCTGGCGACCTTGGCCGACGCCATGCTCGAGATACCCATGGGCACGAAGTCGCCGAGCACGGCGAGCGTCGCCGCTGAGCTCTGAACCCCGTCGGGCGGCTTGGTCCACGCGCAGAGCCGACCTGGGCCGTGTCCGGTGGGCCCGCCGAGGTCGTCGCCGGTGGTGGGTGCGAACCGCTGATCGAGCGACTTACCCATCGATTCAGCGGCGTAGTCGTATTCGCGTGGCTCACACTCGCCGGGTGCCTTGACCGGCGGGGGTATGGGCCACGACTCCTCGATGTCGAGGTCGCGGCTACCGAGCGCGGCGTTCACGGTGATGATTTCACGTTCGCCGACATGGCCGATCACGCGGGCCTGGGTTGTGCGCTGGCCGCTCACCGAGATGTGAACGTCGAGGTCCATCACCTCACCTACCGGTGCAAAATCGAGGTATTGGGCGGTGGCCCATACCACCGGCCGCCCCGTTGTCTCCTCCAACACGGTGGTGGCGGCAGCGAGGGCAGCACCCCCGAAAAGGAACCGCGACCTCACACTGACCGCCGGAGTGATCGGGAGGAACCACCGCATTGGGTTGTGGGTTGCCTGGAGGCCCAGCCACTCCCGTGGGGTGATGATGGTCACGGGACGTGAGCCTACGGTTCCAGAAGGAGAGCGACCCACTCCCCTTCACTCGCCCGGCCACCAATCGTGCGCTCGTAGGCGTCGGCGCATCGTTGTTCCTGGGGGCCGGCCAGGAGCCCGGCCACGATGAGTCGGGGAGTGGCTACCAGGCGGTTGAAGGCGGGTGCTATCGCCTCGTGGATGTCGATGGTGACGTTGGCCACGGCGAGGTCGTAGGTGCCAGCCGCCAGGTCGACGAGGCCGAGACGGAACTCGACCCTCTCCGATACCCCGTTTGCCTCAGCGTTGGTGCTCGACACCGACTCCGCGGCGGGATCGATGTCGACCGCCACCGCGGTGGCACCCAGCAAGGCGGCCCCGATGGAGAGGATGGCCGATCCGCTTCCGGCATCGAGCAGGCGATCTCCCGGCTTGATCTCCTCGGCGACCAACTCGAGGGCCAATCGAGTGGATGGATGTGAGCCCGAGCCGAAGGCATGGCCGGCGTCGACCACGAGGTCGAGGCCCTCGCCCGACTCGATCCAGGGGGGTCGGATTCGAAACGGTCCGGCCCGGTACGCGATGGCATGGCTGCGCCATTCGTCGAGCCCTTCGGTGTCGGCCACGGTATTGACTTCCGCCCGGAAGCGCTCGGCTACGAGCAGGGCTCGGGTGTGGTCGGCGAAAGCCACTGTGAGGGACTGGTCACGTTCTTCGATACCGACTGCCCCCAACGCCCACATTTCTGCGGCGACGACATCGATGTCGTCGGTGACCGCGACCTCGACGAGATGGTGCATCCTGGCGGAGGGATCAGTCGTCGCTCTGGCGGCGCAGGAACCGTTCGAACTCAGCGGCCAGATCGTCGGCGTTGGGCAGTGAGGAGGCGGCCTGCTTGTCGAAGCGTTGCTCGAGGCGTCGCACGTAGCGAATGAGGTCGTCGTCGTCGGCCATCGCCTCGTTGACCCTCGCCTCCCAATCTCGCGCTTCCTCATCGAGGTCGGCCCAGCGGGTGGGTAGACCACTCACTCTCTCGAAGCGTTCGAGCAGTGCTCGGGAGGCCTTCGGGTTGGGTGAGCCCGACACATAGTGGGGCACCCTGACCCGTAGCGACACAGCAGGAATGTCGTCGCGTTCGAGACGCTCGTGAAGTACTCCGACCACCCCTGTGGGACCCTCGTAGGATGGTTGGTCGAGTCCGAGGAGATCAGCCAGTTGGGTGTCGGCGGTGGAACCAGTGATCGACATGGGTCGGGTGTGGGGGACCTCGGCGATCATCGCTCCGAGGGTCACCACCATGGCGGCGTCGACGCGGTGAGCGATGGTCGCTACAGAGTCGACGAAGGTGCGCCAGAGGAGGTGGGGTTCGACACCGTCCACGAGAACCAGATCGCGGGCGCGCTCGGGAAGGGGCAGGCAGTGCACCGTGGTGCCGGGCCAGTCGATGAGCCTCGACCCGTCGGCGTCGATTCGAGCGAGGGGGCGTTGCTCGGTGAAGTCGAAGAAGGTGTCGGAGTCGATGTGGGCAACCTCGACCGCAGCGCCCTCGCTGAGTGCCTCGACCGCTCCGGTTGCCGCTTTCCCGACGTCGAACAGCCCCTGAAAGGCGGCCACGAGGATCGGGGCTCGAAGACTCGAGGGAGGATCTGCAGTCCAGATGAGCGGGTCCACGGGCCCCAGCATGCCCGGCGGGCTTGATTCAGCCACCTCTCGGGCCGATTGGTTCCATCAGAATGTCGGAGAGACCAGAATTGATGTCGGACCCCAGGTGGGATCCCGCGCTCGTGCGTCGCATCGTTGCGATCCGCGCTATCTCCGCGGCATCCATGGGGGTGGTGATCCTCATGTTGCCGGCCTTCGGCGACAGTCGCTTCTGGCTCGCTGGTGTGATGATCGTGGCCGTCCCATTCAGCAATTTCGTCGTGTACCGCTTGTCGGCCCCGGACAGGGTCCTCATCAACGCCACCCTTGTCGACACGGTCTGGGCGGTATCGGTGGTGCAACTCGTTCCCGAGGTGTTCGCGTGCGCCATGCTCATAGGCATTGCGATGCTCGCGTTCGTCGCCAATGAGGACGAGAAGGTACTGATGAGGGCCTCGGTGTTGGGTGTCGCGGGATTCGCGGCTGCGGGCATTATGCAGCAGCCCGTCTACTGGGTCCCCCTCGTGGCCATATACATCCTCCTGCTTCCGCTCCTGTTTTTCATGTCGGTCACCCAGCACGAGCGAGAGGCGCGTCACCAGGTTCGAATCCGACACCGGGTGGAGCACGATGTGCTCACCGGCCTACGAAACCGTTCAGGACTCGCCGAGGCGTTTGCGGCCGAATCCGTCACCGCGGTCGTTGCCATCGATCTCGATGGCTTCAAGGACATCAACGACACCCTTGGCCATGAGGCCGGCGATCAACTCCTACGCTCGCTCGCGGCGCGGATGGACGAGACCGTCGGTCCTCGCGGCGTGCTGGCTCGAATCGGTGGCGACGAGTTTGCCGTGGCGGTTCGGAGTGGCGCGGCGGAGAGGGTCGCGGCCGAACTGTTGAGGGCGTGCCGGCGACGTGTATCGCTGGGAGACATCGAGGTCTCGATCGGAGCATCGATCGGTGTCGCGCTCGCCACTTCTGGCGAGGAAGGCCCGGAACTGCTGCGTCGAGCCGATCTCGCAATGTATGAGGCCAAACGAAATCAGGGCGGAATGCGCCTGTGGTCGGAGGCAACCCGTCGAGCCTCCCGAAGAAGGGTGTCGCTGTCGGGTGAGGTGGAGAGTGGGTTCGAGCGGGGTGAATTCGAGCTGCACTTCCAACCGATCATCGAGACAGAATCGGGGCGCATGATCGACGTCGAGGGCCTGTTGCGGTGGCAACACCCCGAACGAGGGCTCCTCTTCCCGGTAGATTTCCTCCAGTTGGTCGAGGGCATCGGGCGACGGTCCACCATGGATCGCCTCGTGTTCGACGAGGCGGCGGCATTGGCGGTTCGCCTCCCCACCACGATCGGTGTTTCGGTCAACGTTTCGGCCGGGAGCCTGCTGAGGTCGTCGCTGCCCATCTCTCTCGATGCGGCGCTGAAACGCCACGACGTTCCTGCTCAGCGGGTGACCGTCGAAGTGATCGAGGACGAGATGATCGACGAGCATTCAACGGCACGGGCGGTGCTCGGTGCGTTGGGCGAGATGGGCGTGGGGATCGCGATCGACGACTTCGGCACCGGCCATTCCTCGCTTTCGCGGCTACGCCGGCTGCCTGTCTCGTCGCTGAAGATCGATCGTTCGTTCATCTCTTCGATGATGACTTCCGACGACGATCGCGCAATCGTGTCGGCGGTGAGTCAGCTCGGTAACGCTTTGGACCTGATCGTGGTGGCCGAGGGCGTTGACGACCTCGCCATCCGGGGTCACCTCGATGATCACGACATCACAGTCGACCGACTCCAGGGTTACGGGATCGCGGCCGCAATGCCCGCCGACCAGCTGGTGGCATGGGCCAACGAGTCGGTTGGGGTCGACCGCCCGGGTGGTGTCGTCGCCTAGCAGGGCACTGCGCCGGCTGCACGGCGGTAGCGTGCGCCCGAATGAGTCCCACACCCGTCACCCTCCAAGGGGCCGGAGTGACGATCGCGGCGGATCGCCGCGGCGACCCCGCCGACCCGTCCGTATTGCTCCTCCACGGCGGCGGGCAGACGCGCCATTCGTGGGTAGGCACGGCCGAGACCTTGGCCGGTCATGGCTGGTGTACCTACAGCCTCGATGCCCGTGGTCATGGCGACTCGGGCTGGTCGGAGCGGGGCCGGTATTCACTCGGCGACTTCGCTGCTGATCTGGTTTCGGTTGTCGACCAACTTCCCGATACGCCCGCGATCGTGGGTGCCTCACTCGGAGGTCTCGCCTCGATCCTCGCGATCGGACGCGATCGCCCTCGACTGGCACGCGGGCTCGTACTCGTCGACATCGTGCCGGCCATGGAGAAGGAGGGCACCGATCGAATAGGCGCCTTCATGACCGCCAACATGAACTCGGGGTTCGCGTCGCTGGAAGAGGCTGCCCTGGCCGTCGCCGCCTACAACCCCCATCGCAGCCGGCCCCCCAGCACCGAGGGGCTCCGCAAGAACCTGCGTGAGCGCGACGGTCGATGGTTCTGGCACTGGGACCCGGAATTCATCCGCGGTGCCTTCGGCGACATGCCGTCAGAAGTGCGCGACACCGCCCTGCTGATGGAGTGCGCAAAGACCATCGAGGTGCCGATCCTGGTCGTTCGGGGCCGGATGAGCGATGTGATCACCGAGCAAGCGGCACGAGATTTCGTGACGACGGTGCCCAATGCCTCATTCTCCGATGTTGCCGAGGCCGCCCATATGGTCGCCGGCGACCGAAACGATGCGTTCACCAGAGAAGTGTCGGAGTTTCTCGACGGCCTCGGCTGAGGCTCGCTAGCTCAGATAGACGTACTGATCGTCGAGCATGCGATGGTCGATCCCGTTGCCGGCCAGGAGGGCCGACAGGTCGACGGGTTCACTATCGGCGATCTGCTGCATGCCGTGATCGGCCATCACCACGATTGCCGTGCGATCGAGAGCGCCCGACCGGTTGATCTCCGCGATCACGTCGCCCATGCGGGCATCGGAATCATGGATCGCGGCCCGGGCCATGTCGCTGGCGGGCCCGGCCACATGACCCGACGGATCAGTGAGGTTGAGCGTGAACCAGGAAAAGCGGGGGAGAGCACCGAGATGGCCCTGCCAGATCTGGCAGGCCTGACTCATGCTGTGGGCGTCGACCACGCTCATCGATCTGAATTTGGGTTCGCCCATGAACTCCGCGGTGCGGTTGCGGCGCCGCTCCTCCTCGCTCATATCGATAACGGGCCTCCCCTGCGCCATTAGGGCGTAGGTGGAGTAGTCGGCACCTCGATCGCCGTATTCGTAGGTGGTGGCCGTGCGGGCGTGGGGATCGGCCCGGTGCACCGCCTCGTGCAGGGTCTCGATGTCGGCGCGAAGGTGGTCGCGGGCGCTGATCATCTGTTCGAGGTCGAGCAGGTCGACGTCGACCCCGCGGTTGCGGTCGTGCCATGTGTTGTGCAGCACACCCGAGCGACCCGGGAAGACCCCGGTGGACTCTGTCATGTGGTTGGCGAGGGTGGCGGTGGGGAGCGCGGCGAAGGCGCCATGGCGGTAGGAGGTGCCCAGTGCCATCAGCGCCGCGACGTTGGGCGCCCGACCGGCCGCGGCCTCCTCGTGGAGGGTGTTGATATTGACCCCGTCCCACAAGAAGACCACAAGGTGATCGGCATGGTCGTCGGGATCGATGAGCTCTGAGCGCTCGTCGCCGTCCTGGACCAGCAGCCTCACGCCGGACCGGGGGGTGCCCAAGCCGTCGTGGCCGTCGGTCGGAGCCAGCCCCATCAAGGCGGCGAGGGTGGGGGCCACATCCACCGTGCGGAGATGCTCGTCGACCACACCTCGGGCCACCACGCCGGCACCGGCCGCGATGAACGGTGCGCGGGCCTGCACCGCGCCCAGCGACCCGTGCTCGCCGGCGTTGGAGTGGAAACGGTGGGTGGGCGAGTGGAGGATCGCTATATCAGGCGCATGAGGAGAGTCGAAATATTGGGCGATCGATTCCATCGCGTGGGGAGTGGCGTGTTGACCGAGGCGATCCGACACGCCTGCCTCTTCTGCAGCGAGGGTGACGCGGTCGTCGGTCCGCCCGTTGCGAAGAGGGCTCAACGGCGTCTCACTGATCGTCTCGAAGCCGTCGGCGACCCGTCGAAACTCGACCGATCCCTCCGCGGACGCGGCGCGATAGCCGCCCTCGACACTGCGAACGACGGTGTCGACCACGGCAGTGAGGGCTGGATCGGTGAGGAGCTCTTCGGCACGTTGAACGGTCACGAAACCCGATCGTAGTGCTGCTGGGGTTGACATTTCGGCCGATCTAGTTAGCGTGTCCGCCGTGAAGCAAACCCTCTCAACCCTGCTTCTTCTCGTGTAGGCGAGCGCCACATACCGGCGCTCGCCGAACCCCTCGTGCCCAACGGCCCGGGGGGTTTCGTGTTTTTCGGAGTTATCCGAACAACAACGAGCGCCACCGACCCGAAGGAAAAACCCATGTCCACGATGCCGTTCGAGAAGTACCGCCCCTATCCGGCGGTTGAGCTTCCCGACCGCACCTGGCCCGGTCGTCGTATCGAGACCGCGCCGGTGTGGTGCTCCGTCGACCTCCGCGACGGCAACCAGGCGCTAGTCGATCCGATGGACTCCACCCGCAAGCGGCGGATGTGGGACCTCCTGATCGAAATGGGGTTCAAGGAGATCGAGGTGGGGTTCCCCGCCGCGTCACAGACCGACTTCGATTTCGTTCGTGACCTGATCGAAGGCGGTCACGTCCCCCCCGACGTCACCATCCAGGTACTCACCCAGGCGCGTGCGGATCTGATCAATCGCACCTTCGAGGCGATCGAGGGCGCACCCAATGCCATCGTTCATCTCTACAACTCGACGTCCACCACCCAGCGAAGGGTGGTGTTCGGCACCGACCGGCAAGGCATCATCGACATCGCAGTGCAGGGTGCACAGATCTGTATGGAAGGGCTCGCCCGTTCCAGCGACCCCGGGTCGATTCGCTGGGAGTATTCCCCGGAGAGCTACACCGGAACCGAGCCGGAGTTCGCGGTTGAGGTGTGCGAAGCGGTGATGGACGTTTTCAAGCCCACCGCGGCGATGCCACTCGTTCTCAACCTGCCGGCCACGGTGGAGATGTCGACCCCCAACCTCTATGCCGACATGATCGAACGCTTCTCCGACACGATCCGCGATCGTGACACCGTGCTGCTGAGCCTGCACCCCCACAACGATCGAGGCACAGCCGTCGCGGCGGCAGAGTTCGGACTCATGGCCGGCGCCGATCGCATCGAGGGCACCCTCTTCGGCAACGGCGAACGAACCGGCAACGTCGACATCGTCACCATCGCCCTCAACCTGTTCACCCAGGGCGTCGACCCCTTGCTCGACATGAGCGACATCGACGAAATGCGTCGGGTGTACGAGTTCTCCAACCGTATGACGATCGGCCCGCGTCATCCCTATGTCGGCGATCTCGTCTACACAGCCTTCTCGGGTAGCCATCAGGACGCGATCAAGAAGGGCATGGCCGACATCTACGACGTGCAGCCCGGCGAGGAGCTCACCGGCGTGTACGACGCGTGGGACGTGCCCTATCTGCCCATCGATCCTCGCCACCTCGGCCGCAGCTACGAGGCTGTGATCCGGGTCAACAGCCAGTCGGGCAAGGGTGGGGTGGCCTACGTGCTGTTGCACGAATACGGCCTCGATCTCCCGCGCTCTCTGCAGGTCGACTTCTCCAAGAAGATTCAGAAGGTCACCGAGGACACCGGCACCGAGATCACCTCTTATGAGATCCAACGGCGGTTCATGGCTGCCTACGTGGAACAGCCGAACTCGAAAATCGAGATCGTGGGTCACCGCTCCTCGAGCGACACGCTCGACTCGGGAAGCACCACCCTCGAAGCGAAGCTGATCGTCGACGGCAAGGAGGTGATGGTGACCGGCGAGGGCAACGGCCCCATCGACGCTTTCGTGCACGGTCTGCGTTCCGCGGATCTCTTCAAGGGCAAGATCGTCGACTACAGCGAGCACACCATGGGTACCGGTTCCGATGCCACCGCGGTGGCATACGTGGAGATCGATACCGAGATCCGCGACACCACCTGGGGCGTCGGCTTGCACGAGTCGATCGTGTCGGCCTCTCTGAGAGCCATCGTTTCGGCGGTCAACTCGCTGGCTGCGAGGGGTCAGCTCTGATGGTCGAGTCTCCGAAACTTCTGGCTCCGAGGCGCCTGTTCGCCGTGCTGGCCGTAGTTGTCGTCTTCGCGGCGGCTTGTGGCGACGACGGCTCCAGCGCCGATCCCAGCGATCAAAGGGCGAGCGAGGAAGCCGATCCCGCTACCGATGATGCCGAGTCGGGCGATGATGCCGATGAGAGCGACGATGGCGACGGGGATTCCGATGCCACCGTGGATTCCGAGCCCGAGCCCGCCGAACCGGAACCGGTCGAGTCATCAGGCGGCGAGGCCGATACCTACTGTCGGCTGGCTCTCGAGAACTCTCAGGCCAGCGATCGTTTCGACCCCACCGCGGGACCCGAGGCCACAGAACGGTTTGTTCGCGAATCGCAGGCCTCGCTCGCCGAGGCGATCCTCGTGGCGCCGCCCGAGCTGAAAGCCGACCTCGTCACGATCGGTGAGGGAATCGACGCGTTGGCCGAGATCCTGGAGGCCAATGACTGGGACTTCTTCGCATCGCTGGATGCCATCGAACTGCTGACCTCGTCGCCCGATCAGGACGCGGCCGAGGACCGGATCGATGCGTGGGAAGAGCTCAACTGCGACCACCCGGCTGATTCCTCCGACGAGAGCGCCGCCTCAGGTTCGATCGAGGATGCCTTCGCCTCGCCCGAGGCGCTCGAGAGTCTTCTCGGTAGCGATGCCGGGCGGGACCTACTGATCGATGGCCTCGTCGAAAGTGTCGGCCTCACCCGCGATCAGGCCGGGTGTCTGCTCGACACTCTCGACCTCCCTGCTCTGGCGGCTCTCGCCGACGGGGCCGATCCCGAGGCCGATCTGGTTGCCGATCTGTTCGCCGCTCTCAGCTCCTGTGGCATCTCCCTGGAGGACTTCGGCTAGAAGATCCCGTAGGCCAGCTCCACGATTCGGGGCGCCGCCTTGTCGACCGAGCCGCTGTCGAAGGGCGGCTCGGGGTCGTACTCGATGCCGAGTTGGATGGCCTGGGCGATGTCGTCGCCGGCGATGGTGGCCGCGAGAGTGAGGGCCATATCGATGCCGGACGACACTCCGGCCGCGGTGATCAGATTCCCGTCGATCACCACCCGCTCCTTTGTGGGCACGGCGCCGTAACCGGCGAGAAGGTCGATCGCGGCCCAGTGGGTGGTGGCCCGCTTGGAGTCGAGCAGGCCGGCGGCGCCGAGGATGAGCGAGCCGGTGCAGACCGACGTGATCCATGTGGCTGTTTCGGCCATCGAGCGGATCCAGGCCAGGATCTCCTCGTCGGCGGCCGCGATGCGAGTTCCTTCGGTGCCCCCGGGGACCACCAGCACATCGCAGGAATCGATCTCGGCGATCGTGTGGGTGGCGGTGAGCCCGAGTGCTCGCGTGTCGGCGTTCAGCGGAGTCTTGTCCTTCGCCACCGAAATCGCCTCCACGGCGGGAAGACGCGACAAGACGTCGTGGGGGCCGATGATGTCGAGGGTCGTGAGCCCGTCGTAGAGGAAGAAGACGATTCGCATGGTTTGCATGCTGCCACGGGAGCTGAGATCGCGGCGGTGATGAAACGCGACCGGGGGCGTGATCGTCGACCACTTGGCCGACGATCAGCAACTCAACGCACTCTTCTCGGAGATGGACCCCTTCGTCGAAGCCACCCGCACCGGTGGTGACGACTTCACCGGTCGAACAACCCGCCGAACCGGTGGCTTGCTGGCCCGGTCGGCAACAGCCCAGCAGTTCGTGATGAATTCGAGCGTGCTCAGCACCTGCGACGCGGTGCTCGGTCATGTCGCCAACTACCAACTCCACCTCATCCAAATCATCGACATCGGGCCCCACAGTCCGGCCCAGGCAATTCACCGCGACCAGTGGGCGTTCGACTTCTTCCCTTTCCCGACCGGCTACGACGTCCAGTGCAACACCATCTGGGCCGGCGACGATTTCACCGAGGAGAACGGTGCGACCAGGATCGTGGTCGGTAGCAATCATCTCGAAGACGGACTCCGCTTCGACATCGGCGACACGGTGCCGGCGGAGATGGAGCGGGGATCGGTGCTGCTTTACAACGGAGCCGTCTACCACGGTGGAGGAGAGAACAAGACGGATCGGCATCGTCGAGGCATCAACATCACCTACAACGTCGCCTTCCTTCGCCAGGAGGAAACCAGTACCTGACGATCCCGCGAGACGTGGCCGCCGGATTCCCCGAAGAGCTTCAATGCCTGGTCGGTTACCGGCTCGGTGCCTATGCGCTCGGCTACGTCGACGATCTCCGCGATCCGCTGAGGGTGCTCACCTCCGCCGACCCCTCGCTCGATCTCGATGCATTCGGTCGCGCGACGCCGACCGAACTCGAGGAGACCGCTCGGCGCGCCCGATCCGCGGCCGACGAACGCTGAGCGACCCAGGCCGGGTGGTGGCGCTCAGCCTCCGCTGGTGGACCAGTGCCAGGGCTCGCTCGGCAGGTTGTAGAAGCCGAACGTGGGTCCGAGTCGAGACAGGGCACGAAACACGTCGGAGCTGCGGGAGCGCAGAACGCGTCCGCCGAGGGTGAAGTCGATGGCGAGGCCGAGTTCGTGCTGCGAAAGACCGGGTCGGGCGGTGGGGGGACGACAGCGAGAGGCCGACATCTCCCAGATGGCGAAGTCGGAGGTGCCACAGTTGGCCCGACGAAGGCGAATCTGGCTTTCGATGCTGCGATAGCCACCGCCGCCGAGGGTGAAGCCTTCGGCGGCCATGGCTGCGAGCAGGCCTTCCAGCTCATCGCTGATCAGTACGTTGACGACGATGCCGCGCACGCTCACGACGTCGATGTCGGTGCCGGCGGGGAGGGTGACGCCGCCGCCGGTGGCGGGGCGACGGGCTGCGATCGCATCGGCTATGCGTTGCTCTCCGACCCGGATCTCCTCGGCGAGTGAGGCATCGAGAGAGCTGAGGGCGGCCATCTCCGACAGGCGCGACTCGAGCCGGGTGTTGACTTCGACCAGCACCGTCTCCTGGCGCTCCAGAGCGATGTCGAGAGCATCGAGGCGAGCCTCGACATCAGCTTGAAGCGCTTCGGCTTCAAGGGCCGCATCGGCGGCGATCTGGCGCTGGAGCTCGAGCTCGGCTCCGATGCCACGCAAGGTGTCGAGCTCCTCGAGGCCGGACCCGGTTCCGAATTCCACGAGGGTCTCTTCGCGCGCCGCTCCCCATGGGTCGTCGCTGAGCGCCTCTATGTCTTCTGGCCCCTGGAAGGAGACATAGGACTGGATGGCTGCGGCCTGGAGGTCGGTGCGAGCCTGCCTTTGTTGGGCTTCGAGAGAGGCGATGGCCTGATCGGCCTGGGCTTGGACCACTTCGGCCTGGGCGACGGCGCGTCGAGCGGCGTCGACCGCTGCCTGCTGGGCATCGACGCTTCCCTGGAGGGTGGCCAGTGCATCGGTGAGCAGGTCGACGTCGTCGGAGATCGCATCGACCTCGGCCGCTACTTCGGCGGCGTCGTCTTGCACCTGCTTGCGTTGCTCACGGAGCTCGGTGGGGGTCTCGGCCGACGCGAGACTGCCGGCCGCGGCGAGGGCGACCAGGGTCGGGATCACAATCGCCACGAGGCGAGTTCGAGAGAGGAGTCGAGGAGGATTCATTTTCGTCACGTGATTGCAATGAACAGCCCCGAACGGTACCAGCGGCACCGTGCTTCTGTCGTGTCGCGAGCACTATCGTCCGGCCATGGATCTCGGAATCCAGTGGGGCTACTGGGGTCAACCGGTGCCCAAGGACTTCATCGCCCTCGCCATCGAGGCGGAGAGGGCCGGCTACGACGCGGTGTGGACCGCGCCCTCCTGGGGATCCGATGCTCCTGGGCCACTGGTGCTCCTTGCCGGTAAGACAGATCGGATCAGGCTCGGCTCCGCTGTGGCGCAGACCCCGGACTCCCCGCCGTCCGCCTGGGCCAGCCATGCCGTGGCCCTCGATCACATCTCTGATGGTCGCTTGATCCTCGGGCTCGGAGTTTCTGCGCCCGAGGGCCTCGGGGACTCCCATGGCGTGTCTTTCCGATGGCCGCTGGTTCGGACGCAGGAATGCGTGGAGGTGCTGCGGCGAGCGTTCCGACACGAAGGACGATCGCGCCGGGAGGTCCCCATCTGGATCGGAGCAGAGGGTCTCGAGAACGTGAGGCAGGCGTGTGATGTCGCCGAAGGCTGGTTCCCGGCCTACTACTCGCCGTGGCGGGCCGAGGTGTACCACGACCAGATCAGGAACCGGCCGGTGGGGTTCGAAATCTGCGTGAACGCCTTGTTCAAGCTGCACGCAGATGTGGAGGAAGCATTGGGCGCCGCCAGGCGATCACTGGCCCTCGGCTTGGGAGCCCTGGGTGCCGAGGGCGAGAGCCATCACGCCCAACTCATGGGGCAGATGGGGTTGGAGCGGGAGGCGAACCTGATTCAGGAACTGCTTTCCGAGGGGAGACGCGACGAGGCCATTGCCTCGGTGCCCACCGAGTTCGCCGACGAGATATCGCTCGTGGGCTCGGTCGATCGGATCAAGGATCGCCTCCAGGCCTGGGATGAAAGCGCGGTGACAATGATCAACGTGGCGCCCCGCAGCGTGGAAGAGGTCTGGCAGATCGCCGAGATCGTGAAGGGTCAGTAGCTGCCCTCCCAGGTGTAGCTGACCACCTCGTACTCCACGCCGTCGGGGTCGTCGAAATAGAAGCGGCTCCCAGGGTCGTAGGTCTGGTGACTGTGGGTACCGAGTCCTTCTGCCACGACCCGCTGCTCGATGGCTTCGAGATCGTCGACGACCAGACCGATGTGTTGGAGTCCGTTGAGGCGATCGGAGTTGGCTGCCGCCTCGGGCTGGGCGGACGGCGTGTAGAGGGCGACGTAGGAATCGTCGGCTCCGACATGGACGGTGTGCCCGCCATCGAGTGACGCGCCCTGCCAGCGGATGTGCCAACCGAACAGCCGCGTGAGTAGCTCGGCGGTACTGCGGGAGTCGCTGACGGTGACGTTGACGTGCTCGATCCGGGTGGCCGGGGAGGAGGACTCTGGTGGGGGATTCATCCTTGACTCTTTTCAACAGTGGATCATTGGTTTATTCCGTGAGATCAGAATAGGTATGGAACATCACATAACGCAAGGGGAATCTTGTGAAATCTGTTATCGTGCCCCGCATGGCAGAGTCGCCACTAGGTCCGGCCCAGCGCCGAATCGTCGATCATCTCAAACGCTCGGGGCCGTGCACCACGGCGGCCCTGGCCGGGGCTCTCGGGGTCACCACCCAGGCCGTACGCCCTCCTCTCGCCGAACTCGAGGAGCGGGGGCTGGTCGTGGCCGAAACCGTGGCAACCGGCACCAGAGGTCGACCCCCACTCGGTTGGGCTCTCGCCCCCCTCGCCATTGGGCTGTTCCCCGATCGCCACAGCGACCTCACCGTGGAGCTACTCGACGCGATGAGGTCCGCTCTCGGAGACCCAGCCGTGCACCAGGTTCTCGTCGAACGCGATCGCGGCCAGCTCGCCACCATAAAGGCCGCCATGCCCCCCGACGCCGATGTCGCCACCCGAGTCGAACTCCTCGCTCGCACCCGCAGCGAGCAGGGCTACATGGCCGAGGTCAGCGAAGACGACGGCGATCTTGTCTTCGTCGAGCACCACTGTCCGGTATGCGCCGCGGCTACTGCCTGTCGGGGCCTCTGCGCCAACGAACTCGAGTTCTTCCGCGATGTGATCGGCCCCGGTGCCAGCATCGAACGAACCCAACACCTCCTGTCGGGCGATGAGCGGTGCACCTACCGGATCCGGGTCGCCTCGGTGTCCGAAGCGGGCTGAACTGGCTAGCTTCGCGGACATGTCCGAAGGTGCTCATCTCCGAATCGTTGAGATGGGCACGCCGCTGAGCCGCCCCGCCGGAGCCGTCATCTTCAACGAAGGAGACAGGCCGACGTCGGTCTACGCGATCATCTCGGGCCGGGTCCGGATCCAGGTGGCAACTCCCACAGGGGGCAGGCTCGTAATCGCCATGAAGGGGCCAGGTGAGATCTTCGGTGAGTTCGGCGCCCTCGATGGGGCGCCCCGCTCGGCCACCGCCTCATCCATCGAACCCGTGGTGATCGCCCAGGTGGGCACCGCCGGATTCCTCGAACTCCTGGAGCGTGAGCCGGCCCTGGCGGTGGCCCTGCTGCGAACCCTCAGTGGCCAGCTCCGCCAAGCCGTGCGCCGCGCCACCATTCGCAACAGCGCCGACACCACCACACGGGTCGCCCAGTGCCTCGTCGACTTGGCCGACCGATTCGGTGAATACAACGCCGACGGCATCGACATCGACCTCACGATCACCCAGGACGAACTCGCCGGCTGGGTTGGTGCCACCCGCGAGTCGACCGCTCGGTGCCTGGGCCAGCTGCGAGACTCCGGCTTGGTCACCACAGGGCGTGGGCGCATCACCGTCGCCGACGTCGAAGCCTTGCGTCGGGTGGGTTCGTGAGCCGCTGGAACGAGCGCCGCGATGCGCAGCGAGGCGATGTCTACGACTCGCGATGGGAGAAGCTCGAAGCCGCGGGCCAGGCCATTCACGGCGAGGCCGACCTGATCGAGTCGGTGCTGGCCGACCGGCGCGAGTCGTCCGACTCGCCACTTGCGGTGCTCGACGCGGGATGTGGCACCGGCCGAGTGGGGATCGAGCTGGCCAAGCGGGGTTTCGACGTGGTCGGCGTCGACCTCGATCCTTCAATGCTCGCCACCGCGCGCGACAAGGCGCCCCACATCGAGTGGCATATCGGAGACCTTTCCGCGATCACCCTCCAACAGGAATTCGATCTCATCGCCCTCCCCGGCAACGTGATGATCTTTCTCGCCCCCCGCACCGAACCGCAGGTGCTCAGCAACCTCGCGAGCCTTCTCCGCCCCGATGGACTGCTCGTGGCCGGCTTCCAGCTCGGACCCGAACATCTCTCCCTCGCCGACTACGACACCCACGCGGCCGCGGCCGGGCTCGCGCCGGTGGATCGGTGGTCGACATGGGGGCGCGATTGCTATATCGATGGCGACTATGCGGTGTCGCTTCACCAGCGACATGGCACACTCGGCTGATGGACGACTTCCAAGGCCGCACCGCGGTTATCACCGGCGGCGCCTCGGGTATCGGCCTGGCCACAGCTCAGCGTCTCGCCGAGGCAGGTATGAATCTGGTCCTGGCCGACATCGAGGAGCCTGTCCTCGTAACCGTGGTCGCCGAGATGCGACTGTCCGGCGCCTCGGTCATCGGCGTGGCCACTGATGTTGCCGACCCCGGATCGGTGCAAGCTCTCGCCGCGGCGGCCCACGAGCGGTTCGGTCCGGTGCACGTGCTGCTCAACAATGCCGGTGTGGGTATAGGTGGCCCGCTTCTGGCCGACGATGATCAGTACTACGAGAAATTCAACTGGACCATGGGCGTCAATCTGATGGGGGTCCTTCACGGGATTCGGAGCTTCGTTCCTGCCATGCTGGCCCACGGCGAACCCGCCCATGTGGTCAACACGGCCTCGATGGCGGGCCTACTTCCTGCTCCCCTCGGGGCCTACACCGTCAGCAAATACGCGGCGGTGGCCCTGAGTGAACTCCTCGTCCAGGAAACGGCAGGCACCAATGTGGGGGTCTCGGTTCTCTGCCCCTTCTTCGTGAAGACCCAGATCAACGACTCCGATCGCAACCTGCCGGAACACCTCGTGTCGATGGAGGCACCATCGGCCGAACAGGAGATCCGCAGCGAGGTGGTCAAGGATCTTGTGGCCGGGGGAATTGAGCCGTCAGCGGTGGCCGACAAGGTGCACGAGGCCATCGTCGATGGCCGGTTCTGGATCCTCACCCATCCTGGTTCTGAGGACCATCCGCGGGCGCGAGCCGAGCAGATCGCGAGCGGCACATCGCCGGCGCCCTGGGAAGCCTGATCACCTGCTCGTGGAGTCGCTCGACGATCATGCGCTGGCCGCTCGTATCGCGTCGGACACCGGCGACCTCCTGGTCGCCCTGATCAAGGATCCATCGCAGGCTCGCGGTTGGGGAGGCCTTGAGTACGAGGGTGATCGCGCCGCCCACGATCACATCGTCGCCGAATTGCATCGCTGCCGGCCCCACGACTCGGTGCTCTCCGAGGAAGGCCACGACCACCCCTCACGTCTCGAATCGGATCGGGTGTGGATCGTCGATCCCCTCGACGGATCCAGCGATTTCGGATATTCGCCTCACTGGTCGGTGCATGTGGCATTGGTGGAAGGCGGGAGTCCCATAGCGGGTGCTGTTGCGGTTCCCGGCTGGGAGACCACCTGGGCCACCCATCCCCGGCCCGAGCCGATCACGCAGCGGTCGACCGGCGTGCCCAAGATCGTGGTGGGTCGTTCTCGCAGCCACTACGACGGCCGCCTGCTCCAGGAGGCCCTCGGCGCCGAGGTGTACGCAGTCGGGTCCGCGGGAGTGAAGGCGATGGCGGTGGTTCGCGGCGAGTTCGATGCCTATGTGCACGGAGGAGGGCTTTACGAATGGGATTCTTGTGCCCCGGTGGCCGTCGCCCGCGCTGCAGGACTTCGCTGCTGCCACCTCGATGGCGGCGAACTCGAGTTCAACAAGCCCGACCCATGGTCGCCCGGACTCATCATCTCTCGCCCCGAGCTCGCCGATCAACTAGTGGAGGTGATGAGCGAGCGCGCCTGGTGAGCGAACCTTTATCCGGACATATGGCCGGGTGTGGTCAGAAAACCGTAATCTCCCCGTAATATTGCGCCCCATGCGCCTGCGCCTTCTCAGTCTCCTACTCACCCTCGCCTTCGTCGCGACAGCTTGTGGCGGGGGCGACGATGCCAGCGCCGACGAGTCGGCCGATGATGCCGTGGCCGACGACGCAGAGGCGGGTATCGAAGATGCTGCGGCTTCTTCCACCACCAACCCGGTGGAAGTCGTACTGAGTCCGCCCTCCACTCGCGGCCCTGCCCCTGTGGTCGATGTTCAACCCCTCGAAGGAATCGGGAGCATCACTGTCTTCTCCGATGATCCTCCCTACACCGGGGTGCTCGGGCAGGTCGACCCCGACCGCAACATCGTGGCGCCAGTCGCCTTGGCTCCCGCAGCAAGTGCCCCTGGAATCGCACCCCTCACAGGGTTGGCTCTCACCGATCCGTCGCTCGCCGATCGGCCGGCCATCACGGTGAAGATCGACAACACCGAGAAGGGCCGTCCCCAGGAGGCGATCTCACAGGCCGACCTCGTCTACGTCGAACAGATCGAGGGCGGCTTCACCCGCCTTGTGATGATCTTCCATTCCAACACCCCCACAGAGCTCGGCCCGATCCGCTCGGGACGCACCACCGACATCGCCCTGCTGGGATCTCTCAACCAACCGGTCTTCGTCTGGTCCGGAGCCAATCGTGTGCACGCATCCCTGCTCCGCCGCCAAAATATCGTTGATCTGGGCGCCGGCACCCGTACCGAGTACACCCGGGCCCCCGATCGCCCCGGCACCTACGACCTCATGACCGACCCGTCGGTTCTTTGGGGGATTGCCGAGGAGAACGGCGACGGCGGCGCACCCCCGCCCCACTTCGAGTACCGCGACGAAACGATCGGATTGCCCGAAACCGCCGTTGCCGCGGCCGGGGCGTCGATCAACTACCCCTCGGTTACATCAGACTGGTTCTGGGACAGCACCGCTGAAGGCTGGCGTCGCACCCAGAGTGGTTCCGAGCATGTCGACGCCGACGGCGTCTCGGTGCTCGCCGCCAATGTCGTCATCGCCGAGGTTGGCCATGTGCGCACCGGCAGCACCGATACCGCCGGTTCTGCGGTGTATGAAGAACAGTTCCTCGGCTCGGGCCGTGGCTGGGTGCTCACCGACGGCCATGTCGTGGAGGTCACCTGGACCAAGCCGTCGATCAGCGCGGTGGCCACCTGGACCACCGCCGACGGTGTTCCCGTCGCCCTCGTGCCCGGCCAGACCTGGATCGAGCTGGCACCAGCGGGCTCGGTGACCATCCGCTAACTCAACTGGTCAGAGCTTCTGGAGAAGGGTTCCCGTACCGAGCCCGCCGCCACAGCACATGGTGACGATGGCGTACTCCTTGTCGGAGCGGTGCAACTCGTGCACGGCCTTCGTGGTGAGAACGGCGCCGGTGCCACCGAGAGGGTGGCCGAGCGCGATCGCCCCGCCGTTGGGATTGACGGTGCCCATGTCGGCGCCGAGTTCGCTTTCCCAGGCCAGTACAACCGATGCGAAGGCCTCGTTGATCTCCACGACATCGATGTCGCTCATCTCGAGATCGTTGTCGGCGAGAAGTTTCTGGGTGGCGCCGATGGGGCCGGTAAGCATCAGAACCGGGTCGGAGCCGACGAGGCAGACATCGACGATGCGAGCCATCGGAGTGAGACCGAGTTGGTCGGCCTTCTCGCGCGTCATCATCAGCACCGCGCCGGCACCATCGGAGATCTGGCTCGACGTGCCCGCGGTGTGAACACCATCTTCGCGGCCCACCGCCTTGAGCTGGGACAGACCTTCGAGGGTGGTCTCGCGCATACCGCCGTCGCGTGTGACGGTGAGGGTCTCGCCGGTTTCCTTGCCGTCGTCGTCGAGTACAGGAACTTCGATCGGCACGATCTGGGTGGCGAACACATCTTCATCCCAGGCCTTGGCCGCGAGCTCCTGGCTTCTCAGGCCGAAGGCGTCGGTCTGCTCGCGGCTGATGCCCCATTGCTCAGCGATCCGCTCGGCTCCCTCGAACTGGGAGGTGAATTCGAAGTGTTCCCAATAGCGCTTGTTGACGGGGCGGCCGTAGTCGCGGTTGCTGGTGGTGGAACCCATGGGCACCCGACTCATCAGCTCGACGCCGCACGCAACCGCGGAGTCGACCACTCCCGACTTCACCAGCGAGTAGGCGAGGTTGGTGGCCTGTTGAGAGGAGCCACATTGGGCATCGACGGTGGTGGCGGCCACTTCCAACGGGAGCCCCGCGGCCAGCCAGGCGTTGCGAGCCACGTTCATCGTCTGCATGCCGACCTGGTCGACGCATCCTCCAACCACCTGGCCGACCTCGATCGGGTCCATGCCGGTGCGATCGAACAGCGCCTTCTGGACATCGCCGAGCAGGTTGATCGCGTGGCCGGTGGCCAACTCTCCGTTGCGGCGGCCGACCGGACTTCTGACTGCGTCGATGATGACAACTTCTCGTTCGCTCATGGCGAGCACTGTATGTCGGCGGCTACGTTTCGGCCCATGCATGACACCTACCTGATCATCCACATCCTCGCGGCCGGAGCCTGGTTCGGCACGAACATGGTGCAGGTCGCCGTCAATCCGGGAATCAACAAGAAGGCGCCGGTGATCGCTGCCGAGTGGCATCGCACGCTCGAAGGTTTCCTCAAGAAGATCTACATGCCGGCTGCGATTATCAGCCTCGTTACCGGCCTTCTTCTGTTGACCATCGACAACACGCCCTACGAGATGTCTGATCCCTTCGTCTCTCTCGGCTTCCTCACGGTCATCGTCGGCTCGGCATTGGGTATGGGATTCTTCGGCAAGCAGAGCCGTGCCGCCGCCGCGGCCTACGACGCCGGCGACATCTCCGGAGCCGCCGAGATCGAGAAGAAGATCTCCGCAGCCGGTCTCTTCGACACCCTCCTCATAGCCCTCACCGTTGTGGCGATGGTCTCCAAGTGGGGTGTCTGAACCAATGACCGGTGCCACCGCAGACCGCACGGTCTTTCGCACCTGCCCGCTGTGTGAGGCCACCTGTGGCCTCCAGTTCGATGTTCGCGACGAGACCGTCAAGCGCATCAGGGGAGACCGTGACGATGTCTTCTCCAAGGGGTTCGTGTGTGTGAAGGGGTCCGCCATGAAACAACTTCACGAGGACCCCGATCGTCTGCGGAAACCCTTGGCCCGCCGCGGTACAGCTCCCGATGGCGCCCCGATCTTCGAAGAGGTCGAGTGGGATGAAGCCTGGCAGATCGTTGATGAAAAACTCACTGCGGTGCGCTCGGCCCATGGCAACGAGTCGATCGGTGTCTATCTCGGCAACCCCAATGTCCACCTCCTCGGTTCCGGCACCCACACCCGACCCTTCTTGCACGCCCTGGGCGGCGCCGTCAGGTTCACTGCCAGCACCGTCGACCAGATGCCCCGACACGTCGCGTCGGGCTATCTGTACGGCAGCGGCGCGGCGATGCCCGTGCCCGATGTCGACCGCACCAAGCTCCTTGTGCTCATAGGTACGAATCCGTTCGTTTCCAACGGCTCCATCTGCACCGCTCCCGGATTCCCCAACCGCATCAAGAGGGTGCGCGAACGAGGGGGGAGGGTCATCGTGATCGATCCGGCCTACACCCGCACCGTCAAGGCAGCCGATCTTCATCTTCGTATCCGTCCCGGCACCGACGCCGTGTTGCTGGCGGCCATTGTCCATCACCTCATTGCCACCGACCGTGTGACAGTCGGCCTCACGGGAGCGCTGGTCGACGGACTCGATCAGCTCGCCGAAGCGGTGGAGCCATTCTCACCCGAGTACGCGGAGTCGATCACCGGGATCGCCGCCGCCCAGATCATGTCGTTGGCAGAGGAAATCGCCGACGCGGAGTCGGCTGCCGTTCACGGACGGATCGGCACCACCACTGTCGAGTTCGGCACTCTCACCTCCTGGTTGATCGACGTGATCGCGATTGTCACCGGCAATCTCGACCGCCCGGGTGGCTCGATGTTTCCCAAGGCGGCGATCGAGAGGGTCAGGCCCGAGCGACAGGGTCGTGAGTACCGGGTGGGACGATGGACAAGTCGTGTCAGTGGCCACCCCGAGGTGCAGGGTGAGCTTCCCGCCTCCGACATGCCCGACGAGATACTCGAGCCCGGCGACGGCCAGTTGAAGGCAATGTTCACCGTGGCCGGCAACCCTGTGCTGTCATGCCCCGATGGTGAGCGGATGGACCAGGCGCTGGAGTCCCTCGAAGCGATGATCAGTGTCGACATCTATGTCAATGAGACCACCCGCCATGCCGACGTGATTCTCCCTCCGGTGGGTGCCCTCGAGAAGAGCCACTACGACGTTGCCTTCTACGGACTCTCGGTGAGGAATGTGGCCAACTGGTCGCCTCCGGTGTTCGAGGCCGAGGGCCCGGGCGAAGACGACATTCTTGCCAAGATTGCCCTTATCGCGCTCGGCATGGGTCCCGAGTGCGACGTCGAAATCGCCCATGGTCAGGTTCTCAGCGAGCTCTTGGGTGCTGAGGTGGCGGCGGTGGGGTCCGTGGTGAAGGGCCGCGATGTCGACGAACTCCTTGCGATGGTCGATGGCGACGCAGGATGTGATCGAGTCCTGGATGTGTTGCTCCGGACCGGTCCCTACGGCGACGGGTTCGGCGTCGACCCCGACGGACTCTCCCTGATGAAGTTGAAGGCGAACCCCCACGGGATCGATCTCGGAGCTCTGATGCCCCGCCTGCCCGAGTTGCTCAGCAGCCCAAACGGTCGGATCGACCTGTTCGCCGGTCCCTTCGAGGAGGAACTAGAGCGCCTCGGTGCGGTCATGACCGAGCAGGCCGCCGACGGGAGGCTGAGGCTCATAGGTCGCCGCCATCTGAGATCCAACAACTCGTGGATGCACAATGTGGAGGTGCTGGTGAAGGGCAAGACCCGTTGCACCCTTCAGGTCAACCCCGACGACGCCTCCCGCCTCCAACTGATCGATGGAACCGATGCGGTGGTGCGGTCCCGTGTGGGCGAGGTGATCGCTCCGGTGGAAATCACCGACGCGATGATGACGGGGGTGGTGAGCCTTCCCCACGGGTGGGGCCACGACCTGCCGGGGGTGCGGCTCGAAATCGCCCGCAAGCACTCCGGTGTCAACAGCAATGTCCTCACCGACCCGACCGCAATTGACCCCCTGTCGGGCACGAGCGTGCTCAACGCGATCGCCGTCGAGGTCGCCCCCGCCTGATCGGTGGACCGTCCCCCCGAGACCTTGGAGTCGACCCGGTTGACCCTCACACGGGCTCATCGGGTTCACGCGTCCCAAATGGCCGATGCAGTGCAGCGCAGCCTGCCGGAGTTATTGCTGTTCATGGACTGGGCCGCCGAAGCGCCTGTCGACGGAGCCGGGTATGAGCCCAACCTGATCGATGCCGAGGTCAACTGGGATACCGATCAGGGCTACGACTACGTGATGCTCGACCCGGCATCGGGCGACGTGATCGGTCGTTGTGGACTGATGCGACGCCAGGGCCCGGCTGTGATCGAGATCGGCTATTGGGTGCGGTCCGACCGGGCCGGTGCCGGCATCGCTACCGAAGCGGCTCGACTCCTCACCGAAGCCGGGCACGGACTCAGCGATGTGGGCACCATCGTGATCCATCACGACGAAGCCAATGGGGCCAGCGGGCGGGTGGCCGAGAAGCTCGGCTACTCGATCTCTGAGCGTCGCCGTGTGGAGATCGATCTACCCGGCGAGTCGGGGATGGAAGTGGTCTGGGCCCTCACGACTGATGAAGCGAGCGCCTGACCTCGCCACAGAGTTCGAGGGTCTCGAGCGCATCGGCCTGATCGATCGTCATGCAGCGAACGATCAGCTCGTCCACTCCTGCTTCTCGGAACGGGGCGAGCTGCTCGAGCACTTCCTGGGCGCCGCCGTAGGCCACCGATTCCTTCCCCAGCCCCCGATATCCACGTTCGATCAGTGCGTCGCCGAGGCTGCGGGCGCGGTTGGCATCGTTCAACACGATGACGTCCTTGCGCATGCAGATCCTGCCCTCCCGGCCCTCGGCATCACAGGCCTCGCGATAGTTGGAGGTCATCTCCGACATCTGGGCCGGGGTGGCCCACGGGCCGGCGTACCAAGCGTCGCCCTCCCGTGCCGCCCGTCGGAGCGGGCCGGGGCCACCGGCGCCGATCCACCACTCCACGGGTTGGGGTGGGCGGGGGTTCACCACGGCATCAGTGAGGCCGAAACGTTCGCTCGATACGGTCTCGCCCCCCAATAGGGCCTTGATCAGGCGGATCGATTCGTCGAGGTCGGCCCCGCGAGCGGAGAGCGAGGACCCCATCGCCGCGAATTGGCCGTCGCCATCACCGATACCGGTCTGCACCACGAAGGGGCCGTCGCAGAGGTTGGCGAGGGTTCCCACCTGTTCGGCGACGAGCACAGGATTCCAGAGGGGCAGGAGGAAGAGACAGCCGATGGGGCGGTCGGTGGTCCACTCGGCCATCAGGCGGCCCAGCATCGGGACACCCTGGTAGTAGGGGACCGGCACGGAGTGGTGATCCCCGAGACTCAGTGAGTCGAGCCCGGCATCTCGGGCGACCCTGGTGCGCTCGATCATCCAGTGCGCGCCGACCCGATGATCATCGGTGAAATGGGTGGACGAGATCGAAACCCCAACTCGCATCGCGTGATCCTAGGCTCCACTCTGTTGGTATGACAGAGCATGGAACCGATCTCACTAACGACTTCGCCGACCGGGGCGGCGCGGCTCTCGTGGTGGGTGGGTCCGGACGACCCGGAGCGGCGATATGTCGTGAGCTTGCAGTGCGCGGATCCGATGTTGCGCTGACCTATCGCACCAACAGCACCGTGGCGGAGTCGGTAGCTGCCGACATCAGCGAATGGGGAAGAAGAGCCTGGACGGTGGGGCTGGAGCTCGAAGACAGTCGTGCCTGCGTTGCGTCGGTCGATGCCATCGCCGAGGCCGCGGGCGGTATCCACACCCTCATCCACGCGGCAGGTTCGGCGGTCACCGAGGGGTTCACCACTGTGGCCGACGCCTGCATGTCGCATCTGCGCGCCTCTGGGGGCAGCATCGTGGCAATCAGCGACGGCGCAGCCGCGCGGCCCGCTCTGGATGATCGACCCGACGGCGTACGGGTGAACACGATCGGCGTGGACCCACTCGTCGACGACCCCACCGGCCTGGTCGAAGCGGTGTGCTTCCTGGCATCGCGGCGGGCAGGATCCATCATCGGCCAACATCTGCGAGTCGAGGATGGGCCGAGTGCGCCGGTGGTCGCGTTCCTCTGTGTTCACAACGCGGGTCGATCCCAGATGGCAGCCGGATTCCTCCGCCACCTCGCGGCGGGCCGGGTCGAGGTACTGAGCGCGGGATCGGCGCCGGGTGATGTGGTGAACCCGGTAGCGGTGGCGGCGATGGCCGAGCACGGGATCGACATCAGCACCGCTGAGCCGCGGCGCTGGACCGATTCTGAGATCGAACACGCCGATCTGGTCGTCACGATGGGATGCGGCGATGCGTGTCCCGTCTACCCCGGCACGCGCTACGAGGACTGGCCTCTCGACGATCCCGCCGGCGAGGGCATCGAAGCGGTGAGGCCGATACGCGATGAGATCGCCGCGAGGGTGCTCGATCTGATGAGTCGGTTGGGAGTCGAGTCCACGGGTTGAACTAGCCTCCCGTGGTCTCACCACTGGAGGTCTCGTGTATCCCGGAGCCCACGCCGCATCGTCTCCCGATCATCCTGCCGTCGTAATGGCGACCTCAGGAAGGGTAATCACCTACGCGGAGATGGATGATGAGGCCAACCGGCTGAGCAATGTGTTCCGAGACATGGGCCTGCGCCCCGGCGATCATGTTGCGTTCTGTCTGGAGAACCATCCGAGCTACCTGTCGATTTGCTGGGGTGCGATATACGCGGGGCTGATCTACACCGCGATGAGCAGCAGGCTCACCACCGAGGAAATGGCTTATGTGATCAACAATTGTGAGGCGAAGGCGTTCATCACCTCGCCCTACAAGGCAGATCAGGCGGCCGAGTTGATCGACCAGATGCCCGAGGTCGAATTGAGGCTCATGGTCGACTCCACCATCGACGGTTACGACTCCTACGAAGACGCCGTTGCCGCGGCATCGCCCGAACCGATCCCCAACCGGGTGGCGGGCACTGACATGCTTTACAGCTCAGGCACAACGGGGCGCCCCAAGGGTGTGCTCCAGGAGATGGAGTTCACTCCTCTTGAGGAAACGAGCACCGGTGTCACCGGTCTCGCCGCCCTGATCTTCGGGGCCGACTCCGACACCCGCTATCTCTCACCGGCCCCGCTCTACCATGCCGCTCCGCTCCGGTTCTGCCTCGCGGTGAATGCACTCGGGGGCACCGTGGTGGTGATGGAGCACTTCGATCCTGAACAGTTCATCGAGTTGGTCGACACACAACAGATCACTTTTGCCCAGTGCGTCCCCACCATGTTCGTTCGGATGTTGAAGCTTCCCGAGGCCACCCGGGCCCGCTACGACGTCTCATCGTTGGCCGCTGTGGTTCACGCCGCAGCACCGTGTCCGGTCGACGTGAAGCAGAGGCTCATCGAGTGGTGGGGACCGGTCGTTCACGAGTACTACGCCGGTACCGAAGGCAATGGCTTCGTCTACTGCAACAGCGAGCAGTGGCTGGCTCACCCGGGCACGGTCGGACAGGCGCTGGTCGGCACGGTTCACATTGTCGACGACGACGGCAACGAGGTGCCGGTAGGAGCCGAAGGCGGCGTCTATTTCGAGGACGGCGGCAACTTCGAATATCACGGCGACGCAGAAAAGACCGCCGATTCGCGGCTCGCCAATGGCTGGTCGACACTGGGCGATGTCGGCCGCCTCGATGAGGACGGATTCCTCTATCTCACCGATCGCAAGGCATACATGATCATCACGGGCGGCGTGAACGTGTACCCCCAGGAGACCGAGGACATTCTCACCATGCATCCCGAGGTCACCGACGTGGCCATCATCGGTGTGCCCAACGAGGACTTTGGTGAGGAGGTCAAGGCGGTGGTGCAGCCGGCGGCGATGCCGGTCGACGAGGAGAGCGCCCGCCTGCTCGGCCAACAACTGATCGCCTACTGCTTGGAGCACCTCGCCGATGTGAAGTGCCCACGAACGGTCGATTTCCGCGAAGACCTACCCCGTCACCCCACCGGGAAGCTCTACAAACGCCTGCTTCGTGATGAGTACTGGGCGGGAACCAACCGCACCATCTGACCACCTGAGTCGTACGGCCCACGGGCCAAAGCCTTCCGAACCAAGGACCTTGGTCATACCGCGGTGGGTAGGGGGGCGGGGAGCACTCAAACAGCGGGGCGGAGGAGCCGATCGCGGTTTTGGACGACCGCGTGGAGACCGCTGCCATGAGCACCCAGACCCAGCCCCCTTACCGTCGAGCAGGCTCAGGTACCGCGGGCCCGGATGAACGCCGCCGCAAGGCACTCCGCGTGTTCGCGGTGCTCGGAGTGATGGGCTTGGCGACCACGGCCCTCTACGCCAACTCTGTGGGCAACCGACAGCCGGGCGCGAGCGCTATCAATGGTGAGCTCGACGCGGCCGACGACGGCGCCGCGCTCGACATGAACAGCTCGGTCGTCATCGAGTTCGCCGACAACGACACTGGCGATGTCGACATCACCTCCTATCAGGTGACCGCCGGACCGGAGCACGGAACACTCGGGCCCCTGGATCTCGTGAACGGAACCGTCGAGTACACCCCCGACCGTGATTGGGCCGGCTCCGACGCGTTCACCTACTCCGTCGATGAGGTCCCCGGGACGCTCTTCGACGTGGCATCGCTTTCAACCGGAAGCACCGGCGCCGGCGTTGTCGGCTGGGACGAGGCCGACCCGAACTGGCGAATCAGCGACACCATGGGCGGCCCCACCTCCGCAGCCACCGGCGTGCCGGGTTGGGGCGGAACTTGGGCCGCCAACCCCTGGCCCAACGCCGAGTGGATCTGCGGATCCGACTGCTCCGCGACGCGAGGCGAAATCGCGGTGTTCCACCGCGATTTCCAGATCGTCGATCAGCAGACCGCCGACAACCTCGTGCTCGCCTTCGACATCTACGCCGACGATGTCCTCGACAATGTGTGGGTCAACGGTGTCTCCACCGGGATCTCAAGGACTGCCGCGAGCTACTGCACCGGCTGTGGGTTCTCTTTCACGCTCGATGCCGACGACGCTGCCATCGGCTGGGTCGTCGGCACCAACACCGTCAGTCTCCAGGTGCGCAACACGGGCGCGGGTCCGATGGGTCTGCTGCTGTCGCCGAGTTCGGGCGATGAGGATGGCGACGGCGTGGCCGACACTGCTGATCGGTGTCTCGGCACTCCGGACGGGGTGACGGTCAACGAATCTGGCTGCCGCACCGAGACCGGCATGGTGAGTCTCGCCGTGGCCAACCCGGCGGCAGCGGGCTGTGGCCATCTGATCAACGGGTCCTTCGAGGACCCGGCCATCAGGGGCAACTGGAGCGGGCTCAGCGTCAACAGGGTTTCTGGTTGGGAGGCTTCACCGGCGAGAATGGAGTTCTGGACCAGTGGCTTCCAGCGGGTGTTGGCGCCCGACGGAGGCCAGTTCGCGGAGCTCAACGCGAACAGTCCCGGCACGATCTACCAGGATGTCGCCACCAATCCCGGCGCGGAAATGACGTGGAGCTTCTGGCATCGGGGCCGAACCGGCCTCGATGGGATGGAAGTACTCATTGGGCCCGACGATGGTCTCGACGACGACACCCTCACCTCGATCGGTGAATTCGAGACCGGGCAGGGCTGGGTGCATTACTCCGGCACCTACGTTGTTCCCGAGGGCCAGACCACGACTCGGATCGTCTTCACCTCCCTCTTCTCGGCCAATCGCCGCGGCTCCTACGGCAACCTGATCGACGCGTTCGTGTTCGATCCCACCGGATGTGCTCTCCTCGGTACCACGTCGACCACGACCACGACTGAGGCGCCGACTACGACAACCACGTCGACTACGACCACGACGACTGAGGCCCCGACTACCACGACCACGACGACTGAGGCCCCCACTACGACAACCACGTCGACTACGACCACGTCCACGTCGACTGAGGCGCCGACTACGTCGACCACGACGACTGAGGTGCCCACGACCACGTCGACTACGACCACGTCAACTGAGGCGCCGACCACGACGACCACGACGACTGAGCCCCAGTTCAACCTCGACTCCCTCGACGACGACCTCGATGACGACGGGATCCTGAACGAAGATGAGTTCGGCGACGGCGCGAATCCGGTCGACACTGATGGCGACGGCCTGTTCGATCACGAGGACACCGACAGCGACGGTGACGGTCTTTCCGACAACTCCGAAGCAATCATCGACGGAGAATTCGTCGCACCGGACAGCGACGGAGACACCATCCCCGATTGGCGGGATCCGACCCCCATCGTCGATCTCGCCATCGAATTTGTTGGCGTGGATCGAGCCGAAGCCTCCAACGGTGATGTCGTTACCTACTCGCTGCGGGCGGTCAACTACGGACCGGCCACCGCTGCCGCCACCGTCATCTCGATGAAGCCCGCCGATGGTGGCCTCATCGACAGCTGGTCGTTCGACTCATGGGAGGCATTCCTTGTGAGCGAAGCGGAGTCGGGAGCCTCCCTGTTCGCGGGAGCGGGTGCAGCCGCACCGACGTGCTGGCGCGACGCCACGGTGCTGCGTTGCGAGCTCGGAGCCGTTGCCAGCGGCTGGACAATCGACTTCGACGTTGTCACCACGGTGTTAGACGCGACCTCGGATCTCACCGCCAGTGCCACCATCACCTCGGTGGGCTACGACATCGACCTCGACAACAACACCGACCAGTTCGCGGTGAAATCGATCCCATCGGTCATCGCCGCGATCCCGGAGACTGCCTTGGCGTTCACGGGCTTGCGCTACGGACTCACCTGGTGGGTGGGCGGGGCGATCATGCTGCTCGGCCTCGGCGGTGCGATGGTGTTGTTCAGCGCCCGCCACCGGCGTGAGGATGTGGCCGGGGCCTGAGGTACCCGGAGTTACTCCGCAACTCGAGTCGGTGGCGGTGTCCGTGCCATTCACCGCTGCCGGCTCGGGTCTGAACCCGGCCGTAGTGCGCCAGAGGGTGCGGTAATAGGGTTGGGCACGATGAACGACCCTTCCCTGGATCCTGCTGGTTTCACCACCGGCTCTCGTGAGGCGTGGCGCGCCGCCGTCGAGAAGGTGCTGAGAGGAAGGACCTTCGACGATGTCCTGGTGAGCGAGTCGCTCAGCGGGATCGAGATCCAGCCCCTCTACGCGGCCGACGATGTGAGCGTCGAGGCGTCGGGCGTGCCGCTCGACGACAACCGGGTCCTTTCGGGCTGGGACGTCCGCCAGCAGCACTCTGGGGTAGATCCGGCGACCTGCAACCTCCACGTTCTCGAAGATTTGGAGAAGGGTGTCACCTCGGTCGAGATCGTGGCGCCGGTCGAAGGCTGGTCGAATGAAGCACTGCACACCGCGCTGGAAGGTGTGCTGCTCGACATCGCGCCGGTCGCCCTCGCCCCCCACAACGACCTTGCCGCCGCCCGCGCTTTTGCAGGCCTGATCGCCGAGCGGGGCGACAGCGAAACCACTGGCAGCTGGCTCGGTCTCGATCCCATCGGCGAGATTGCGCGCAGTGGCGCCGAACCTTCGCTGGCGGCGGCGGCTCGGCTCGGTGCCGACCTCGCCCCCCGGCTCCCGGGGGCCGCGGTGTTCACGGTTGACGCCACCTGCTACAGCGATGCCGGTGCCACATCCACCCAGGAGATGGCATGGGCTCTGGCCACCGGGGTCGCCTACCTGAGAGCTCTGGAAGAGGCCGGGCTCACGCTGGCCCAGGCCGCGTCCACCATCGGCTTTCGATCAACGGCGGGGGCCGATCAGTTCACCACGATTGCGGCGATGCGGGCCTCTCGGCGGCTCTGGGATCGTGTTCTCGATGCGTGCGGGGTGCCCGTCCATCATCGTCACCATCAGATCCAGGCGGTAACGGCGCGTTCCATGTTCAGCCGGCGCGACCCGTGGGTCAACATGCTGAGGTCCACCACCGCAGCACTGGGTGCCGGTCTTGGGGGCGCCGATTCGGTCACCGTCCTCCCGTTCGACAATGCGATCGAACAAGCCAACTCGTTCGCTCGTCGCAATGCCCGCAACACCCAGTTGCTCCTGATCGAGGAATCACAGCTGGGCCGACTCGTCGACCCCGCGAGTGGATCCTGGTTCGTGGAATCGCTCACCAACCGCATCGCCCAGCAGGCCTGGGCGATATTTCAGGAGGTCGAGGCCCGGGGCGGCATCGAGGTTGGCTTGGCCGACGGCTCTGTGAGATCTGAGATCGACCACTCTTGGGCGACGCGCCTCGGTCATCTTGCCGATCGCACCGAGTCGATCACCGGCGTGACGGAGTTCCCCGAAGTCGACAACGACCCACCGACCGGACTTGCCGCTTCGAACCCCACTGACCCCTCCGGTGACGGCCTGCCCCTGCGTCGCTTGGCGGCCCCGTTCGAGAACCTCAGGGATGCCGCCGACCGCGCCGCGTCCGGTGCGACCGGACGTCCCAGCGTGTGTCTCGTGACCCTCGGCGACCTGGCGGTCCACACCGCCCGATCCACCTGGACGAGCAACCTCCTCGCGGTTGGTGGCGTGCGGACGGTCGGCTACGACGGCGACGGGGCCTACTCGCCGCTGCAGGCCGAGGTTGCGTTCACCGACACCGGTTGCGGGGTGGCAGTGATCTGTTCGTCAGACGCCGTATACGCCGAGCGCGCCGCGGCAACCGCCACCGCGCTCAAGGAAGCCGGCGCGGTGCTGGTGGTAGTAGCCGGGGATCCCGGTGAGCAGGCCGAGGCGCTCCGTTCGGCCGGGGTCGACGAGTTCTGGCACGCAGGTATGGATGTGCTAGATACGTTGCGCCGACTGCACTCGACACTCGGGATCGGTTGAGTCGATCAGGGGGAGACAAGAGAATGGGATCACTGGAGGGGAAGGTCGCGATCGTCACCGGTTCGACGAGCGGGATAGGTGAGGCCACGGCGAGAGCGCTGGCGGCCGAAGGGGCGTCGGTGGTGGTCAACTCGTCGAGCTCGGTGGAGACGGGGGAAGCGCTCGCGGCCGAACTCGGTAACGGGTCGATATATGTGCGAGCCGACATCTCCGACGAGTCCCAGTGCAAGGCCCTGGTGGCGGCCGCTAGTGACGGGCTCGGAAGGCTCGATGTGTTGGTGAACAACGCGGGCTGGACCACCCGGATCGACCACACCGATCACGAAGCTCTCACCAATGAGATCCTCTTCAAGACCATCGAGATAAACGTCTACGGCACCTGGTGGATGTCGAAGGCGGCCGTCCCGGCGTTGAAAGAGACCGCGGGGGCGATCGTCAACGTCACCTCGATCGCCGGGCTCCGGCCGGTTGGGAGCTCTATCGCCTACGGCATGGCCAAGGCGGCGCTCAACAATCTCACCGAGGACATGGCCAAGTTCTGTGCACCGGTGCGGGTGAACGCCATTGCCCCCGGCCTCGTCGCCACCCCGTGGACGGCCGACTGGCACGACATGCACGCCGGACTCGCGGCCCTGGTGCCAGCCAAGCGATCGGCCACCCCCGAGGACTGCGCCCAAGCGATCATGGCCTGTGTGACCAACACTTACATGACCGGAACGATCCTGAAGGTCGACGGCGGCACCACCCTGGTGCTCTGACCCGCTCGACCCCCAAACCCCCGTACGGGGGAATTGGGCCCGCTGACGGCGTACCGTGGACGCGATGAGTGCGATCCCCGACTTCACCTCCGTCGAATTCGGCGGCGAATGGTCGACAATCGATGACCCCCCGTCGACCGACCTCGACGACCTGGTGTGGCACACCCCGGAGGGGATCGACATACCGCCTGTGGTCGGCGCCGACGACATCGCCCATCTCCAGTTCCCCCACACCTATCCGGGGATCGCTCCGTTCCTGCGTGGGCCCTACCCCACGATGTACGTCAACCAGCCGTGGACGATCCGCCAGTACGCCGGGTTCTCCACCGCTGAGGAATCCAACGTTTTCTACCGCCGCAATCTGGCGGGGGGTCAGAAGGGCCTGTCGGTCGCCTTCGACCTCGCCACCCACCGGGGTTACGACTCCGACAACCCCCGCGTGCAGGGCGACGTGGGCATGGCCGGCGTGGCCATCGATTCGATCCTCGACATGCGCCAACTTTTCGACGGCATCCCGCTCGATCAGATGAGCGTGAGTATGACCATGAACGGGGCGGTCCTGCCGATACTCGCCCTCTTCGTGGTGGCCGGTGAAGAACAGGGGGTGAAGCCGGAGCAGCTCGCAGGCACCATCCAGAACGACATCCTCAAGGAGTTCATGGTCCGCAACACCTACATCTACCCGCCGGCCGCGAGCATGCGGATCATCTCCGACATCTTCGCCTTCACTTCGGAGCACATGCCCAAGTTCAACTCGATCTCGATCTCGGGCTACCACATGCAGGAAGCGGGAGCCACGGCCGACCTGGAGCTGGCGTACACGCTGGCCGACGGAGTCGAATATGTGAGAGCTGGGATCGACGCGGGCCTCGATGTCGACCAGTTCGCTCCCCGCCTCAGTTTCTTCTGGGGCATCGGCATGAACTTCTTCATGGAGATCGCCAAGCTCCGAGCCGGCCGCCTGCTGTGGGCGAGACTGATGGACCAGTTCGACCCGGAGAACCCGAAGTCGTCGTCGCTGCGCGCCCACTGCCAGACCAGTGGTTGGAGCCTCACCGCCCAGGACGTCTACAACAATGTCACCCGCACCTGTGTCGAGGCCATGGCCGCCACCCAGGGCCACACCCAATCTCTGCACACCAACGCCCTCGACGAAGCACTCGCCCTCCCCACCGACTTCTCGGCTCGGATCGCTCGCAACACCCAACTCTTCCTGCAGCAGGAGAGTGGCACCACCAGCACCGTCGACCCCTGGGGCGGCAGCCATCACGTCGAGTGGCTCACCGACGCGTTGGCCCGAAAGGCGTGGGCCCACATCGAAGAGGTCGAAGCGATGGGGGGCATGGCCGCAGCGATCGATGCCGGGATCCCCAAACTCAGGATCGAGGAAGCAGCCGCTCGTACCCAGGCTCGGATCGACTCCGGTCAGCAAGCTGTCATCGGCGTCAACAGGTACCGCCTCGATGAGGCCGAAGACATCGACGTGCTGAGGATCGACAACGCCGAGGTGCGTGCTGCACAGCTCGCCAAGCTCGACCAGCTGAGATCCGAGCGCGACGCCGCCGACGTCGACGGGGCACTCCGCGCCCTGTCGCGTGCCGCCGACACCGGCGCCGGCAACCTGCTCGCCCTGGCCATCGATGCCGCCCGGGCGAAGGCCACCGTGGGAGAGATCAGCGATGCGCTCGAAAGCGTCTACGGTCGTCATGTCGCCACCATCCGAACCATCGAAGGGGTGTATCGCAGCGAAGTGGGAACCGATTCGAGCTCCATCACCGTCGTCCGCGAGAAGGTCGAACGTTTCGCGGCGACGCATGGCCGCCGGCCACGCATCCTGATCGCGAAGATGGGTCAGGACGGCCACGACCGAGGCCAGAAAGTGATCGCCACCGCCTTCGCCGACCTGGGCTTCGATGTCGATATCGGGCCCCTCTTCCAGACTCCTCAGGAAGTGGCCCGCCAAGCGGTGGAAGCCGACGTGCACGTGGTCGGCGCGTCGTCGCTGGCCGCGGGTCACCTCACCCTCGTGCCCCAGCTGCGCGACGAACTTGCGGCGCTGGGCCGCCCCGACATCAAGATCACCGTTGGCGGGGTGGTACCGCCCGCCGATGTGGCCACCCTGCTCGAGATCGGAGCGGTGGCCGTCTATCCGCCGGGAACGGTGATTCCCGATGCCGCTCTCGAACTGCTCGATCACCTCACCCCGCGTTGAGAGCGCAGCGCGACCGACCTGTCAGTCGTCGGTCTGCATCCTCACCAGCGAGGCGGCGTTGGGCGCGATGTGTTCGGAAATGATGCGTTGATGCTCGGGGTGAGCGGAGTAGGCCCTGTAGTCGTCGACGGAGTCGAACTCGGCGACCACCGACACATCGGCCGCACCCGGCGTGAGTCCCATGTCGCGGCCTACCTGATAGGAGCGGATCTCGGGACAGGTCGGCACGAACGCCCGGAGTTCGGCCACGATGGTGTCGGCCGCATCCTTGGCATCGTCGTTGAGAGTCATGAGAACGTGATGTCGGATCATGGTGGAGATCCAAGCACGGATTGGCTGCCTAGCGCGGATCGATGGGCGTGATCGTCCCGAGAGCGTCCTCTAGGACCTGGGCCGCGTCGAGGGCGAGGTCGTCGCGCCAGAGGTCGGCGTAGACCTGAACTCCGGTGGGCAGATCGTCCACGACCCCTGTGGGCACCGCAGCGGCGGGGATTCCGAGGATATTGCCGGGGGTGATGAACGGAAGCACCCGCGAGATCAGCTCCAACCCGTCGGGCTCGAGGTCTCTGTCGTGTTCGAACGGTCGAGTCGTCCACGCGGGGGTGATCATCACGCTGTGCTCGGCGAAGAAGGTCGACCACACCCGACCCACGCGGTGGCGTTCGGTGTGGCACAGAGCCACCGGCATGTCGGAGAAGAACTCGGGAGCGCGGGCAAGAACGCCGGCTACCTCGAGGCTGAGGAACTGCTCGAACATCGGGAGCGCGGCCGCGATGTCGAAGGCCATCATCGAGCCCCAGAGTTCGGTGACCAGGGCGAGTTCCGGTGGTGACGTCTCGGTGATCTCCCAGCCGGCAGCGGCCAATGCATCCGCGGCTCTTCGGGCGGCGTCGACACACACAGGGTCGACCTCGACCCCTTCCGCCGACACCGCCAAGGCAGCAGTTCGGGGAGCATCGGGGCCGATCAGGGCGACGTCGACCGACATCGGGTCGCCACGATCGCGGCCGTTGAGTATCCCCAACGCGGTGCGCACATCGCCGATGGTTCGCGCCATCGGGCCTTCACTCGACATGATCTGGCCGTTGAGGCCCGGGTTCTCCGGCATGGTTGTGTACACGCGAGGGAGGCGACCCCGGGTGGGCTTCAAGGAAGCGACGCCGTTGCAGTAAGCGGGGTTGCGAACGGAGCCCCCGATGTCGTTTCCGAGCCCCAGAGGCGACATCCCGGTGGCCAGCGCGGCCCCTTCCCCGCCACTCGAGCCTCCTGCGGTGAGGTGGTGAGCCCAAGGGTTGTAGGTGCGGCCCCGTAGAGGACAGGCGGTGTCGATCCGCAGACCCATCTCGGGCATGTTGGTACGGCCGATCGGGATCGCTCCGGCAGCCTTCATGCGGGCGGCCACCGGTGCATCGGAGGAGGGCATCTCGTTGGCCAGAACCTCCACGCCCCTGGTGGTGGCCGATCCCATCAGATCGATGTTTTCTTTCACGGTGATGGGAACACCGTGAAGAAGTCCCCGTGAATCAGGATCGGCGGCATCGGCGGAGTCTGCGGCCGCTCTGGCTTCATCAGCGAGAAGCACAGTGATCGCGTTGACGCGTTCGTTGACGCTGTCGATGCGGTCGAGGTGAGCATCGACCACCTCGCGGCTCGACACTGTTCCCTCTCGAATCAACAAGGCCAGGTCTCGGGCCGATCGTCGCCACAGTTCGTCACCCATACAGGTCTCCTTCAGGAGGGTCTGACGAAGCAGGGTACGGCCTGGGCCGGGTCGACGCCCATTAGGGTTCGGCCATGTCCGACATCGACGTCGACTCTCTAGAAGCTGGTGTACGCACAGGCGACCGCACAGCCATCGGGCAGGCCATCACCCTCGTCGAATCGACCCGGCCCGAGCACCGCATCGAGGCGGCTGCACTTCTCGAACGGCTGCTGCCCCATACGGGCGGTGCTCAGCGGATCGGCATCACCGGCGTGCCCGGCGTGGGCAAGTCGACATTCATCGACTCCCTCGGCACCCACCTAACGTCGCTCGGCCATCGAGTGGCCGTGCTCGCGGTCGATCCGTCGAGCACCCGAACCGGTGGATCGATCCTCGGCGACAAGACCCGGATGGGCAATCTCGCCAACGACGAGGGAGCTTTCATCCGACCCTCGCCCACGGCGGGCACGCTCGGTGGAGTGACCCGAGCCACCCGCGAGTCAATGCTCGTGCTCGAGGCCGCCGGCTACGACGTGGTGATCGTCGAGACGGTGGGTGTGGGCCAGAGTGAGACGGCAGTGCACGGTATGGTCGACCTGTTCCTGGTGCTGATGCTGGCGGGCGCGGGCGATCAGCTCCAGGGCATCAAGAAGGGTGTTCTCGAACTCGCCGACATGCTCGCGGTCAACAAGGCCGACGGCGACAACGTCGAGAGAGCCGAGCTCGCCGCGGTCGACTACCGGCGAGCCCTCCATCTGCTCCAGCCCGCTTCGCCCAATTGGAAACCACCGGTGCTCACCTGTTCGGCGCTGCTCGACACCGGTCTCGCTGAGCTGTGGGCAGGGGTCCAAACCCATCGCGAAGCGCTCACTGCTTCCGGAGAGCGCGAAGAACGTCGAAGAGAACAGCAGCTCTCATGGATGAGATCCATGCTCCACGAGCGCTTGCTGGAGCGGTTCGATGATCGCCCCTCACTCACCGCGCTGCGGCGTGAGCTCGAGGCGGAGGTGAGCGATGGAGTCACCACGCCGCCGATTGCCGTCGAGCGCCTCCTCGCCGCGTGGGACGAGCGAGCCTGAATTCGGCTCGGTCACCGACCCACATAACGCCCCACGGGCCGGAACCGAATCGGTGTCTCGTCGTACTCCTCGAGGGCATGTGCGAGCCAGCCGGCGGTGCGGGCGATCGCAAAGACGGCTTCGCCCGCGGCGGACTCCATGCCGGAGATGAAGGTGAGCGCTCCGAGCGCGAGATCGATATTGGGTGCGGCGGGGATCCGTTCCGATATCCGAGAAACGACCGAGGCAACCACGTCCATCCGGTCTGGATCGAGGTCGTGCCCGGCGATGGCATCGAAGAGGATGTCGTGTCGGGGGTCGCGGGTGCGATGGATGAAGTGGCCCACGCCGGGGACCTTGCCGTCGCGGTGGATCACGTCGGCGAGGGCCTTGTCGGCGCCGCGGCGCTCGGCATCGTGAAACAGGTCGTGCACCAGGCGACTGGCCCCTCCGTGGAGGGGACCGGCCAGCGCGCCCAGACCGGCCAGGAGCACGGCGTGGGGAGCCGCCCGGGTAGACGCGGCGAGTCGGGCGGCCAGGGTGGAGGTGGCCATGCCGTGATCGGCGAGAACCAAGAGGGCGGTGTCGAGCAGGGGCCAGGCATCCTCGGCCTCGTCGGTGAGGCGAAGCCACAGGCGGTGGGCGATTCGATCATCGGTGGGTCGCTCGGCTCGAGCCGAGGGGCGGGGCAGGGAGTCGATGATCGCCCGGATCAGGATCCTCCCGCTCGTCGTTACTCCGTCGAGCGACCGGTCGTCGCTGAACGCGTCGGCGGCACCGGCCGCGACCACGCCGGCCATCATGCGGTCGGTGGGTGAGGCATGGGGCGGGAGAACTCCGATCGAGCGGGTCACGGCGGCGCTGATGTCGGGGCTGGGAGTCCAGGTGACGGCCGGTTTCAGATGGCCCCTCCAGAGGAGTTCGGCGCCATCCTCGTAGTGGTGGCCGGATTCGATGAGTTGGTCGATGGGGTGGCCGCGGTAGGCGACGACTCCGTCGGTGACTTCAGTGATCGATGAGGCGACCGGCACCTCCAGCCGCCCGGGCCGGCCGCGGTTGCGACTGCGACGCAGGCGTTCGATCTCCGCTGGGTCGAAGGTCGATGACTTGCCGTCGATATGGCGTTCCGATACGAGAAGCCCCCTGCTGACGTAGGCGTAGATCGTCTCCCGCTTCACGCCAAGGCGCGACGCTGCGTCGGCCGCCCCGATTCGCTCGTTCATCACCGTTGTCTCACCTACGAGATCTTACATTGATCCGATCAATGTTGAGCCAGTCAACGTTGTCAATGTATTGGATCGACGTCAGGTTGGAGGTGCACCCAGAATCCAAGTCGAGAAGGAGATGCTGATGGAGATTGCGCCGCCAGGACTCAAGGGGCTGGCTGTAGCCGACACCGAACTCGGGTCGGTGCGGGGCTCAGAAGGGTTCTTCCACTATCGACAGTACGACGCAGCCGAACTGGCCCGGCACCACACCCTGGAAGACATCTGGGCCCTCATGATCAACGGAGATCTGCCACCGGCCGCCGCACCGGTCGACGTGGGGCACCTGCGAGCACTACCGATAGAAGTCGGTGAGCTGGTCGATGCCTGCGCGGCGCGTGTCGGTGATCCGATGACGACCCTGCGCCTGGGACTTCTGGCGGTGGCCGATCACGAAGGCCGCGGGCCGGTGCTCGACCGGACAGGAGACCAGATCCACGGTGACGCGATACGCCTCGCCGCGGTGGTGCCCACGATCCTCGCCCGCCATCACCGGCAGAATCACGGCTCGGCTCCGATCGATCCGGATCCGAGCCTCGGCCACGCGGCCGACTACCTCCGTATGGCCACCGACGCCATGCCTACGGATCTCGCGGCGAGGGCTGTCGAGCAGTACCTGGTCGCCACCGTCGATCATGGGTTCAACGCGTCGACCTTCACCGCTCGCGTGGTGGCCAGCACCGGTGCCGACCTGGCCGGGGCTCTCGTCGCGGGCATCGGTGCCCTCACCGGGCCACTTCACGGCGGCGCACCCAGTCGTTGCATCGAGATGATCGACGAGATCGAGACGCCCGACAGGGCGGCGGACTGGGTTCGCTCTCAAATTGGCACCGGTGGGAAGATCATGGGCTTCGGTCATGCCGTCTATCGCGCCGAGGACCCCCGAGGAGTAGTGCTTCGTGCTGCTGCCGAACGACTCGGTGGGGATCTCGTCGAGCGTGCCGCCGGCATCGAGGGGGAGATCCTGGCGGTGCTGGCTGAGTGGAAACCCGACCAGCGAATCGTCACCAACGTGGAGTTCTGGGCCGGCGTGGTGCTCGAGCTAGCGGGGCTGCCTCGGGCGATGTTCACCCCCACCTTTTCGGTGAGCCGGTCGATCGGCTGGACAGCTCACGTGATCGAGCAGGCCCGTGTGGGCAAGATCATTCGGCCCAGTGCCCGCTACACCGGGCACCCGATCTCGGAGGTTCCGGCGCGGATATGATCGGCGGATGGAGCGCAGCGAATGAGCAAGGATCTCTGGACCGGCAGCTGTAGATCGAGATGGGCCACACCGATGGCAGTGCTGCTTCTCGCGCTCGGCCTGGCGGGGGCGGTTCTGTCGGTGTTCTGGAGCGCCGCCCTCCTGATATCGAGTTCGGCACTGGTGTTGAGTTCGGCAATCGTGATGCTCTTTCGCCGGATCGAGATGACGATCGACAGGCAAGAACTGGTGGTGCGATTCTCAGCTCCCTGGTCCTGGCCCATGCGCATCGCCCGCAAGAACATCGCATCGGTGAGCATCGAGCCGGTCAGTCCGCTCAGGTGGGGCGGCTACGGCTACCGAGGCAGTCTGCATCTGTTCAAGAAGGCCGCAATCGTGTTGCGTAAGGGCGAAGCACTCAGCCTGAAGCTCAAGAATGGCCGAACCCTGCTGATTACAGTCGATCGAACCGAGGAAGCCGTGGCGGTTCTCGACGGCTGATCGAATCCCAGCAGATAGGTTGCGCCGATGCTGACGAGCACGGCGCGCCGGATGCCCCAACTGATCATCGGCCTTGTCGTGTTCGGCTCAGGCCTCGGCCTCGTGGTACGTGGTGGGAACGGGCAAGGCTCCTGGACCGTCTTTCACGAAGGGTTGTCCTTCCACACACCCCTGTCGATCGGTGCGGCCACCGTCCTCACCGGAGCGGTCCTGCTGGTAGTCGTGATCGTGATGCGGGTGAAGATTGGCATTGGCACGATCCTCAACATCATCGTCATCGGCCCCTCTACCGATCTCACACTTTGGTTGTTGGAGGAGCCGAGTTCGGCGATTGTCCGAGGAGTGCTCACGATTGCGGCACCGTTCGTGGTCGGCCTGGGGTCGAGCCTCTATTTGGGAGTTCAGCTCGGACCCGGCACCCGAGATGGGGTGATGACCGGCCTCCACGACCGCGGCATGAGCATCCGCGCCGCCCGCTTCGGCATCGAAGCGACAGCATTCAGCTGTGGGTTCCTTCTGGGAGGAACGGTGGGATGGGGCACCATCTGGTGGCTGTTGGCCATCGGACCTGCAGTTCAATGGATGCTGCCATGGTTCGATCGCGGACCACGCGTGGCCACATGACCGACGCCACCGCGAGCGGATCTTCGCAGGGCCTGCTTCAGGCTGAGGCGGGGATCGATTCCGCGGCCGGTCCGAGCGAGCGAAGGCGCACCATGGCCCAGGTACCCGCAACAGGGCCCGGGGCCAGAAACAAGAATGCCCAGCCCCAGCCCCAGCGACCCTCGATAACCGGCACGAGGAAGATGGTGAGGACGGTGAGCACGAAACCGGACGCGAGTTGGGTGGTGAGCGCGGTGCCCACCGATTCCTGATCGGCGATCTCCGAGACGATGGTGGAGAACTGGGCTGAGTCGGCCACGACCCAAAAGCCCCAGAAAACCCCGAGGATGAGCACGAGAATCGGTGGCGCGTCGACGAGGAAGCCTATGAACAGGGCAATGAAACCGGAGAACGTCATCGCCGACCCCGCCGCCCACTCACGTCCCTTGCGGTCGCTGATTCTTCCGCCCAACCAGCTTCCCAGCGCTCCGGAGCCGATGACGAGGAAGGCGGCGACCGATGCCCACTGGGCCGCATCCGCGGTGCCCCTGCGGTCGAGGAGATCGAGATAGAAGACCCCGAACCACGACCACATGGCGTAGAGCTCCCACATGTGCCCGAAGTAGCCGAGCGTGGCCAGGCGCAGGCGCCGATCCTCGAACACGGTGAAGATACGGCGCCGGTCGAACACAGCCCGGCCGAAGGGATATGGCCCGTCGCGGGCGCCTCGGTCGGCGATCAGGCCACCGATCACGGTGAGGATCGATGTGGCGATGATGGTGGCCTCCCAGTCGACCCCACCCAATGCACTCACCAGGTGAGGAAGGGCCGACCCGAGGGTGAGAGCGCCCACCATCACTCCGAGGGCAACGCCGCGCCCGGATCGAAACCAGGTGGCGGCCGCTTTCAGAGCGGGCGGGTAGACCATAGCCAGCCCCGCACCAGTGAAGCCCCGCCCGACCAGGGCAATAGCGGCGTTGGGTGCGATTAGCAGGCTCAGGTTGGCGACAGAAGCGAACACGGCGCCGATCAGGACCAGACGGCGAGGGGCGATCAGGTCGGCGAGGTTGAACACCGATGACACGACCGCACCTACGACGAAGCCGATTTGCACGGCGATCGTGAGCCAGGACCCGCCGACTCTCGAGAGGTTGAACTCCGAACGAAGCTCCGACAGCACCGCGGCCGCGGCAAACCAGGTCGTCATCGACAGCACCATGGCAGTGGCGAGTATGGCGAGCTGGCGGTATGCGGCCGCCGGTTCAGTCGTTGTGGATCTCGACGTCACGCCAGAAGCCAACCCTATTTGTCACCAGGCGTCGAGCCAGCGGCCAGGGGCGGTGATACTGGAAGGCCGAATCGAGGGCCAGATCGTCGTCGCCCTGGACGTGGAAGTAGGAGGCCTTGCCCTTCCAGAAGCATTGGCTCGTGGTGGGGCTGTCGACCAGGGCGCCCTCGGCCACGCTGTCGAGGGGAAAGTAGGTGATGCCCTCGACCCGCCGGATGTCGTCGCTGTCGGCCACCACCGTGCCGTTGTAGATCGCTCTTGTCATGCTGGGGAAACCGCCCCCGTGATCCCGCAATTCCATCGCTCTCGGGGTTGGCATCGCTCCGCCCCAGTGCAAGGGTTGGGTCGATCGCAGGTTGAACGGAGTCGCTCATGCAAACCCAAATGCTCATCGGTGGAGAATGGCGCGAGGGGAGCGATGCAGAGCGCATCCCCGTACTCAATCCTGCCACCGGCGAGGTGTTCGCCGAGGTGGCCGCGGGCACACCCGCCGATGCCGTTGCGGCGGTCGAGGCGGCCGATCTCGCCCAGAAGAGCTGGGCCGCAACTGCTCCGAGGGTGAGGTCAGAAGTGCTGCGGAGCTGCTTCGAGACTCTGATCGATCACACCGACGAGCTCGCTCAACTCATCACCACCGAGCATGGAAAGCCCCTCGCCGACGCCAAGGCTGAGGTTACGTATGCCTCGGAATTCTTCCGTTGGAACGCCGAGGAGGCGGTGCGTATCGAGGGCACGATCAAGACCGCTCCCAACGGGCTCCACAAGATGATCGTCCATCACCAACCGGTGGGTGTGGTGGTGATGGTCACACCCTGGAACTTCCCCGCGGCGATGATCACCCGCAAGGTGGCGCCCGCCCTCGCCGCCGGCAATGCCGCGGTGATCAAGCCTCCCAAGGAGACTCCATTCACGGCCCTCCGGGTCGCCCAACTGCTCGAGGAGGCGGGAGTACCGCCCGGGCTTGTCAATGTGGTGCCCACTGCCAACTCCGGTGCCTGGTTCGATGCGGCCACCGATCAACGGGCGGTTCGCATGGTCTCGTTCACCGGCTCCACCGAGGTGGGCCGGGTCCTGCTGAAGCGCTGCGCCGACCGGGTTCTCAAGACTGGCATGGAACTCGGTGGCAACGCGCCGTTCGTGGTCTTTGCCGATGCCGATCTGGATGCCGCGGTCGACGGCGCGATGACGGCCAAGATGCGCCACTCCGCCGAGGCGTGCACGGCGGCCAACCGGATGTTCGTCGAAGCATCCGTCGCTGATGAGTTCACTGCTCGCCTCGCTGTGGCCATGGGTGCCATGAAGGTGGGCAACGGGATGGATGAGGGCGTGGCCTGTGGACCGATGATCAACGCCGGAGCCATCGAAACCATCGATTCGCTGGTGCAGGGTGCCATCGGTGCGGGCGCCTCTGCCGCGGTTGGCGGCGCCCCGATCGATGGTCCCGGATTTTTCTATCAGCCCACTGTCCTGGGCGGCGTGTCGATGGAATCGCCCATCACACGCGAGGAGATCTTCGGCCCCGTGGCTCCCGTAATCCCGTTCACCGATGCCGACCAGATGGTCGATTGGGCCAACGACACCGAGATGGGCCTCGCCGCTTACGTTTTCTCCGGCGACGTTGCCCGGGCGATGGCGGTGGGAGAGCGCATCCACGCGGGTGTCGTTGGTATCAATCGTGGAGCGATGTCTGATCCCGCGGCTCCGTTCGGGGGTATGAAGCAGAGTGGTCTTGGCCGTGAGGGTGCTCATGAAGGCATCTTCGAGTTTTGTGAGACCCAATACATAGCGGCCGCCTGGTAGAGCGCTGAGCCGAGCCCCGACTCTGTTTGCATCTGTCGCTACAGTCGGGCCATCACCGACGACCCCTTGCTTCTCGACAGTGGCCAGCCGTTCGATCCGGCCGACTACCCGGATCGGCCGGTGGTGGTCGATGCCGAGTCGGGAATCGTCGCCATCGGCGCGCCGCGCCAGAGGCGGCGAAAGGCTGTTCACGACCTGATCGCCCCCGATTTCGTCTTGCCGGATCTTCGCGGTGGCGTCACCGCGCTGTCTGATCACCGCCACAAGAAGCGCCTGCTCATCGCCTTCTCCACCTGGTGAGGTTGTGCTTTCGACCTGCCAGGTTGGCAGGCACTACAAGAGGAACTCGGCGCCGAGACTCTCCAGATGATCGCGGTTGCCATCGATGAGGATGTGGAGAAGGTGCGCGGCTTCGCCGACAACGTCACCTTTCCCGTGCTGATCGACGCCGACCACCTCCTCACCGAGCTCTACGCCATCTCCAACGTGCCCACCGTGGTGATGATCGACGTCGACGACACGATCGCCTACCCCAACTGGAGCGCTTTCGGCACCGACACGTTCAAGGAGTTCACCGGCATCGATTCCGATACTCAGAAGGATCGCGTCCGTTCGTGGGTGCGGGGCGAGATGGCCCCGATGACCGAGGTCGACGCGAGAGCAGCGGTGGGCGACCTCAGTGCCGACGAGGAAGCGGCTCGCCTCCATTTCCGCATTGCTGCTCACCTCCGCCTCGCCGGAGATGCGTCCGGTGCTGAGCGCAACTTCAACCGCGCCGCTGAGCTCGCTCCCCACGACTGGACGATCCGGCGGGCGATGATTCCCTTGCGAGGGGGCGACCCGTTCGGTGAGGAGTTCCTGGAGCTGTACGCCGAGTTCGACGCGGCGGGCCGGCCGTATCACGGTGTAACCGGCTACTGAGTATCGAGCACCACGGCCAGATCGGGTGCTGGTTGGTGTCGCCGTGGTGGCGGGCCAGACTCTTTCGATGCATCGACTAGAGACGAAGATTCCGCCCGTGGTTGTCGGTGCGCTGGCTGGGCTGCTGGGGTGGGGAGTCGGCCGACTCGACCTCGACGATGCTCCCCTCGACAACACGGTGGGTCTCGTGATCGGTGTGGTGCTCGGCCTCGTCGGTGCTGCGATCGGCGCCGCGGGGGTGGTGCAGTTTCAACGAGCGGCCACGACGGTGAACCCCCACTCGATCCACCAGGCATCGAATGTCGTCTATTCGGGCATCTACAGATTCACCCGCAACCCGATGTACGCCGGCATGCTCCTGATCGTGGTGGCGTGGTGCGCGGCGCTCGGCACGATCGTGGGTGCCGTGGTCGCGGCGGTTGTCTTTGTGGCCTCGATCACTCGGTTTCAGATCATTCCCGAGGAGCGAATGCTCACCGACAAGTTCGGCGCCGTCTACAGCCACTACTGCGGCCGGGTCCGCCGCTGGTTCTGACTTCGGCCGAAGCGGTCAGAAGTCTTCGTCGAAGCTGACGTCGCCCTCGACCCCGATCTGGTAGGCCGACACCTTGCGTTCGAAGAAGTTGGACAGCTCCTGCACGTCTTGGAGTTCCATGAACGCGAACGGGTTGGCGGTGCCGTAGCGCTTGGCGACACCCAACTGCATCAGGCGTTGGTCGGCGACGAACTCCAGATACCTGCGGGTGTCGGCGGTGGACATTCCGGGCACGCCTTCACCGAGAAGGTCCTCGGCGAACTGGAACTCGGCATCGACCGCGTCTTCGAGCATGGCGGTGATGCGATCGGCGAGGTCGTCGTCGAACAGGTGGGGTTGTTCGGCGCGAACCGTCTCGATCACTTCGAAAGCGAAGTTCATGTGCATCGACTCATCACGGAACACCCAGTTGGTGCCGGCCGCGAGACCGTTGAGCAGACCCTTTGAGCGAAGGAAGTAGACGTAGGCGAAAGCGCCGAAGAAGAAGAGACCCTCGATGCATGCCGCGAAGCAGATCAGGTTCATCAAGAACCGCTTGCGATCGTCGTCGGTTTGCAGGGGTCCGCTGCCGACCGACGACATCCACTTGAAGCAGAACTCGGCCTTCTTGCGGATCGCCGGGATGTTCTCGATCGCCGCGAACGCCTCCGCCCGCTCGTCGTGGTCGGGGATGTAGTTGTCGAGCAGGTTCAGGTAGAACTGGACGTGCAGGGCCTCTTCGTAGAGCTGCCTCGACAGATACATCCGGGCCTCGGGGGCATTGATGTGTTCGTAGAGGTTGAGCACGAGGTTGTTGGCGACGATCGAATCGCCGGTGGCGAAGAAGGCCACCAGGCGACTGATCAGATGTTTCTCCGCCGGCATGAGCTTGCGATCGAGGTCGGTGAGATCGTCGGCGAAGTCGATTTCCTCCACCGTCCACGTGTTCTTGATGGCGTCCTTGTACATCTCGAAGAACTGGGGGTAGCGCATGGGCCGGAGGGTGAGATCGAAGCCGGGATCGAGGATGCTCGGGTTGTCGCTGGTGGGTGAGGCGTGATGCCCGAGAGTGGTCGGGTCGTATGACGGGGTGAGGTTGAGATCGTCGGCGAGAGCCATCAGTCGCACGCCTCGCACGACTCGGGGTTTTCCAGAGAGCAGGCAACGGCTTCATCGTCGGTGAACTGCTTCTTGGGTGCCCCGCCTCCGCCGCCATCAGGCTGGGGGCCGGAGGTGTCGGTGGCGATGGTCTTGTTGATGCGGGTGGCGGGACGACTGCGCAGGTAGTAGGTGGTCTTCAGACCGGCCTTCCACGCGTACATGTACATCGAGGAGAGCTTGCCGATGGTGGGCGACTCCATGAACAGGTTGAGCGACTGGCTCTGATCGATGAA
>JAJCXY010000001.1 GCA_029263215.1 Acidimicrobiales bacterium | reverse complement strand
CAATTACCAAATCCCATTCCAGATAACATTGATCCGTAAGGATAGTTTTCTGGTTTGTCATTCATAATTGCATCATAAAGAATCTCAAATGCTTGTTTACACAGAGTTCTAGTCAAGTCATTACCGAGTTTGCTGTCATAGCCTTCAGTAGCTTGAGCACATGCATCACAGACAGAGCTTTTGAGGACTTGATCTGGAGTACCATCCATAAAGTATGAATCAACTACAGCCATGTCAGCTAAAAATCTGTCTTCACGTAACAATTTCTTTTTACCATCAAATTTTAGAACACAATAAGTTGTCATTTCAGCTCCAGTTCCAAATGTAGTTGGAATTAAGATTTTTTCTACTCCAAAATCTTGTGCAGCATATTTTACAACATCCATTGAACTTCCACCACCTAATCCAATTAGAACAGATGGTTTCTTGTCTTTGTATTCGGATATCAAAGTATTGACATCGTCAATTGATGGTTCAGGTTTTACTTTATCATACAGCATATAATCCTGAATTCCCATTTTTGCTAACCATTTGTCAGATAGTGCTGGCGGAACGGTTGTAACAACTAGGGCATTTTTTGGATATTCTGTTTGACCAAGTGCATCTTCTCCAAAGTTGATAACTTTGGGAATGCGAATTGTTTCCATAAACCAAAGGCATCATTGATTATTATTATATCTTACAGTGTTGAGAAACAGTATGATTATTCAAAATTTTGATGACTTGGCAACTACAGACAAGAAAAAACAATGTTTAGAAATTTTAGATGCAGGACTTCAAGCAGCAGATCCAAAAAATATCATTTCAAATTATGTTACACCTAATGAAATCAAAATTAATGGAAAATCATTTAATCTTGAGAAATATTCAAGCATCTATTCAATAGCATTTGGGAAAGCGGGGGATTCTATGACTAGGGCATTAAATGCCATAGTTCCCATAAAAAGTGGAATCATAGTAATCCCCAAAGGCTCAAAATCAATAATCAAGGCTAAAAAATTTCAGATTTTTAATTCTAGACACCCAGAACCAGACCAAACAAGCGTAAAGGCAGCAAAAGAGGTAATGAAATTTGTTCAAAATAAGCGAAGTGATGAATTAATAATTTTTCTAGTGTCTGGAGGAGGATCATCATTACTTGCAATGCCAGATGACATAACTCTAGAAGATAAAATTCATGTAACAAAGGTACTGCTAAAATCAGGAGCTACAATTCAAGAATTCAATTGTGTTAGAAAGCATCTATCAAAAATCAAAGGTGGAAAATTAATTGAAAATATGAAATGCCATGGAGTAAGTTTGGTAATGTCAGATGTGGAAGGTGATGATCTTTCAGCTGTCGCATCAGGAACTACATACATGGATGATACTACATATGCAGATGCATCAGAAATATTAAAGAAATACAAGATACGTTGGAAAATGCCGCAAGAGGTCTTAGATCTTTTTAAAAAAGGGGAAAATGAAATCATAGAAACTCCAAAAAAAGCTAAAATTGAGAATTTTGTTATTGCAAGTAACAATGATTGTTTAACAGCTATGAAAGAAAAAGCAGAAAAGATAGGTTACAAAGTAGATACCATGCAAATTTTTGGAGATATTAAAGAACAAGTAACTAAAATTCTTGAAAAAATTTCAGATGAGGAAAAAACATGTATACTTTTTGGAGGAGAGACTACAGTTAAAGTTCTAGGAAAAGGAATGGGGGGACGAAATCAAGAACTAGTTTTACGATTATTAAAAAATACTCAAAAATTAAAAAAAATGGTTATTGCATCAATTGGGACAGATGGAATTGATGGGAATTCAGTTTTCGCTGGAGCAATAACTGAAAACATCAGAATAGATTTGGATGTAATGAAGGAATTCCTCAAAAACAGTGATTCAGGACGGTTCTTTCAAAAGCAAAAAGGTAATGTCATCACTAATGCCACCCACACAAATCTGATGGATATAGGCATGATTTTGAAATAATTTCTCAGAAATCACAGCTAAAATATCAAAATTTTTGAGGTAAATTAAACAAATGATTACTCAAAATGAAGAGGCCTTCAAATATCATAATCACCTAATTAAAACATGATAAAAAACAGTCAGGGATTTTGTAATGATGAATCTTGTAAATGTGACTGTCACGAAGGATCAAGTTTTAGAAGAGGAAATAGGAAGAGACAATATTGCTAGAAAAACAATTCAAGGGCCCGAAAGTATAGTTTGAACAATATTTGACTTATATGGTGTTATTTATTATGATGAATCATTTACCAATCGCTGTAACTTTAATTATAACTAATTTTAGAAAAATGAAATATGTGTAAAGTATTCCAGAATTTTAGAAGTTTGTTAATTGAAACAAAGTTCTAGCTTTTAGTTTTTTGCCGTTCCTGTGGCGGGTTTTGGCTTATGTAGTGTTGGTTATTGTGAAGTAACGTTAGAAAAACAATCAGTTAAGAAATGTTTTAGAAAAAAGAGCAATCACCAATACAAAAACAACAAACAAGGACAAATAGATTTTTATTTTTCACAAAAAGAACATCATGTTTTATTTAAAAGAAAAAAAAGAAAAAGATTGTAAGAACTAATTGCTTCCAATCAGAAATACCACGTTTGCAGTTGTACTGACATCCTGATCAGATGAGAATACAGGTGTTGATGATGAAGCAAATGATCTTTCCATGCGCTCATCAAATCCCATGTTAAACATTGGCATTGGTGGAATTCCTCCAAACTCGGAAAGTGATACTGCCTTTACTCCTGTAATTGAATAGTTCAGTGGAGCAAGCGCATTCTCAGCCTTTGTCTGCGCATTCATGATTGCTTTTTCAATCAAATCATCTTTGAGTTGCATATGTTTTTCAGGTGATAACGTAAATGATACGTTCTCTACCCTATTTGCCCCTGCAGTTACAGCACCATCAATGATGTCTGCTGCCAACGTCAGATTGGCAGTCTCCACAGTTATGGTGTTTGTCACCTGATATCCTGTCAAGTCCTGCTTCCATCTTTTGGTAATTGGATCCTCATACCCCTCATACACTGGATAGATGTTGAATCTTGATGTGTTGATTTCATCTTCAGTAATTCCAGTCAGCTTTATTGCATCAATGATTCCAGTCATGTTCTGGGAATTTGCATCAAGTGCTTGATTTGCTGTAATCTCTTGGGTTTCCATACCAAATGTAATCACCAGCAAGTCAGGCTCAACTGAGGTATTTGCAGTGCCTGTAACAGAAATTATCTTTTCATCTGAAGGTACAGGTGCCTCCTGGGCCATTGCCTGACTGTTCTCCAGATGCAGAGATCCTGCAGAAATTATTGTCATCACTGCAACCATCAGTATTACTGCACTCATAACAAATGTCGTTGATTTTGTTTTCATTGTATTCTGAATATATGATCAGAAGATAAGGTTTGATGAAATTACAATTTCATCGTAAATATTATAAATAAAAAATAAAGATGTAATAAAAAATTATTCTTCGTTATCTTCGACGAATATTCAGGACAATCCCTGCACTTCTTCCCAATTGTTTGAGTTGTTATTTTGATTCATGATTATGATATAACTTTACAAAATTTGTATAAAACCCCGATGAACGATTTCTCAGCGAAGGGTAAATAGCAAATTATACGATATGTTACGTTGACAATCATGTTCATTCCAATCAGACCTGCAAGGCGCAATTCTGATGAGGACGAGCATAACTGAAGATCCCAAAAAAAACCTGTCAATGAATCGGCAATTCAAACTTTCAACTTAATTCGCGTTCGGCCTGAAGGCCTCCTCTTTCGGTCGGTCAAATGTGCCAAGAATATTATTTTTCCAACATCATCAAGATGGGTTTGAGGCAAAAAATAAGAAGCGGCAAACTTGTGATTGAGAAGAAGGAATGAGCGATTTAAAAAAATGCGAATATTGCGGACACCCAATGATGGAGCACTTGCGTGATTTTAACGGAAGAGTGAACTGTCAGGTCTGCGAACGAAAAGGGCAAACTTGTGATTGAGAAGACATCTCGCTAAAGAAATTCGGTTTTGCTGCCAGACCCAACTGGAATTGTCTGACCCTGTTTATAATAGTCGTCATCAGATTGGGCAATGGCGCACATTACACGATAATTCAGGCCAGTTCAATTTCTTTTTCTGTTCTGAATCTAATTGTTTGTATAAATAAATAACATCGCAACTCTCAATGTCCTTGCCCCATTGTATTTGCTGATAGATTCTTTTTGCTTTGTTATCAAATTTATCGGAGGATATGCCATCAATCGTATCAAAGATCACATCAAGTTCATCAGGTATCCCACACATCAATTTATGAGCATCGTCAAGTTCATCAAGTAATTTCCTTTGTGCTTCATCATTTGCATATTTGATCAGAGGAGGTAAGGCAATGGACAAAATAGCAATTACAAAAATCAATGCCAGAATCAATCCGATTACTAACCCCCAATTAATCATAATTCAAAAGCATGGGTTTGAGTATATAAAATCCAATTTACCTAAGATATGGCGGTGTTTCATCAGATAGATTCAATGTAGTTTGTGTCGGTACTTGATGCGATGTGAATTGCAGCTCAAACATTTCTCAATACGACATCATTAATTTGCTGCTTGATTTACTACAACATGAAAAGCCATTGCATAGAGTGTTCCTTTTTCACCGAGGAACCCGGAGAACTGTACGTCCACTTCATGAACACGCACACCAAAATTCCAGTAAAGTCTGCAAAGATTCCATCGTACTCGTTGGATTGCTTTGCAAGCTGAGAAACTGATTTTTCTTCTCATCCTTTTTTGAGTAAATTGGCTACTGATTCGGACCTTGAGATTAGCTTGGCGTGATTGATGCAAAATCGCATTATCTGCTTGCAGAAGGGTTTCTTGAATCCGTCTTGGAAATGATAGAACATCACCTGGGTAAAGGCTCGCTGTCGCATCCAAGCATGTTACAAATCATGAGATCCTAGACTATGCGAATTTGAGCCTAAAAGGGCTGGTTATTGTGATGCAACATTAGAAAAATAATTCGCTGAGAGTGTTTTAGAAAAAAGATGAAGAGAAGTTATGGTGACTAACTCATATAATTCATCTGCTCATGAGTGACACATTCTTTGTGCAATTCGCCAGAGTCGTCATGGATTAGACATCCACAGCTTAGCTCATAATGAAATTCTGTCATGACTTGCGTTTTCAAAATTTGTATAAAACCAAGATGGACGATTTCTCAGCGAATG